>JBASTM010000024.1:0-23992 GCA_049274895.1 Minisyncoccia bacterium | reverse complement strand
GCCAAAGGCGGGGCGAGGCATTGACTTTTCCAACGTGGTGCCCCCGCGAGGAATCGAACCTCGAACTACTCCTTAGAAGGGAATCGTTTTATCCATTAAACTACGAGGGCTAATTTTTAAGAAACCCAAATTGGGAATAGTTTTTGCGCCTATGGCAGTTCGCGCATCTTATCTCGCACTTGTTAATCTCGGATAAAATCGATTTCCACGAATAATGCCCGGACCTCATTTTTGATATGTTTTTGAATTTACTTGAAGGTTTGGTATGGTCGAACTCAAGAACCCTTGGATCTCTTTCTCCACAATCAACACATTTACCCTTAGATAAAAGATTTATAAGATTCTCTCTTATTTTTATTCTATATCTTTTCTGTGCTTTGTATAGTTGTTCTCTGTCCTTGTAAGGCATTCTTCATTAGGTTATACAGCTAAGATTCTAACCCTTTCCATGTTATAATTTTTTGTTCTATAATTCAAGTAAAAGTTTATCTATCATTAAAAGAGCGGAAACAACCAAAGGTCGAGCATCAACTTTATTCGTACATTCGTACTAAATTCGTACTTCGTAAATTGTATGAAACCTATCGGCAAAATAACCCATTACTACGACAAAATCGGCGTGGCCATAATAGAACTGTCCGGCGTCTTAAAAGTGGGCGATAAAATCAAAATAGAAGGCGGCAAGAACGAGTTTGACCAAACCGTGGAAGAAATGCAGGTGGACCATAAACCGGTTGAGACCGCCAAGGCCGGCGACGCCGTCGGTATAAAGGTTAAAGAAAAAATCCGGGAAGGCGCGCTGGTTTTGAAGCTAGAGGAGTAATTCTTCTAGTCAGAATTATTAGTCCTATTAGTCTTATAGGTCCTATTTTTTAATTTGATAATTTGAATTTTCCGGCTAAAAGCTTTAAGCTAGAAGCTGTTTTTGCATGGTGGGTGTAGCTTAGTGGTAAAGCGCCGCTCTGTGGCAGCGGTGATGAGGGTTCGATTCCCTTCACCCACCCATATCAAGATAAATCAAAGCCAATTTATATGTATTTCTACCAAATCCCGCCGGCCTCAAAATTTTTCCCGACGTTCAAGAAACCGCAGATAAAACCCTCGGCGGCGGAATTTGAAAACAAAAAAACCGGCCTCAAAGAAAAACTGGTCGCGAGAATGGCCACCAAAAAAGATCTCTCCGGCGTCTCGGAACTTAATCTGAAACTTTTCAAGGATCAACATCGGTTTGATTCGGCCATGAATTTGGAATGGACCGCGAGCCGCGACGGCCAAAAATACTTAAAACGCAGAATCTCCCGTCCGGATGGTTTCGTGGAGGTGGTGGAAAACTCAAAAAAAGATTTGGTGGCCTATCTCGCCGGCGCCATAGTCAAAAGACCCCTCTACAGAATCAAAGCCAATTACGCCGAACTGGAAAGCATTATTGTGGAACCGGATTACCGCGGCACCAACCTTGGTTCCAAACTTCTGTCTGATTTTATTACTTGGTGCCGCCAGAACAAGATAAATTATATTTCTCTTCTCGTGGCCTCCCAAAACGATCCGGCCATAAAGTTTTACAAAAAAATCGGCTTCAAACCCTACGACCTTACGATGCGGCTGGAACTTTCCCGCCCGCCAAAACCATGACGCCGCGAGAATACTTAAAAGGAAAAAAAGTTTTGGTGATGGGCTTGGGGTTATTGGGCGGCGGAGTCGCCACCACCAGATGGTTGGTCAAGCACGGTGCTAAAGTTACGGTAACCGATCTAAAAGATAAAAAATCCTTAGCTTCTTCGATAAAATCTCTCGGGGTCGCGGCCAAAAAAATACGGCTGGTGTTAGGTAAACATAACGAGCCGGACTTTAAAAACCACGACATTGTCGTGGTCAACCCGGCTGTACCCCGCCTAAGCCCGTTTCTAAAAATCGCCCGCGCCTCGGGCGCTGTTTTGGAAAACGAAGCCAGTTTATTTTTTAGGTTTTGCCAAAACCCAGCCATCGGCGTGACTGGAACCAAGGGTAAAACCACCACGGCTAACTGGATATACCATTTTCTCAAACAAAAATATCCCCGATCGGCTTTGGCGGGCAACTCGTCCGACAACCCCATGCTAAAAGCGTTGGACGGGCTGGATGGCCCAAGCCCGGTGGTGGTGGAACTTTCCAGCTGGCACTTGGAACTGCTGACAAAATCCGAAAGAGCTCCGCATATCGCCGTGATAACCAACATCTATCCCGACCATTTGAATCGCTATGAAAATATAACCGAATACGCTCTGGCCAAAGCCAACATCTTTAAGCATCAGACCGGTGATGATTTTTTGATATTAAACAAAAAAAACAACTGGACTCAATTTTTCTTAAAACAATCCGCCAACTGGCGGACGAAAGGCCAAACCCTTTTTATTCCCTACCCCATTTTTCCATTTTCATCCCCTTTCACCCCTTTCGGCGACCATAATCTGCAGAATCTGATGACAGCCGCCTTGGCCGCCAACTTGGCTGGCGTGAGTTGGAGTTTGATTAAAAAGGCCGTAAAAACCCTGCCACAAATAAAGTTTAGAGAGGAAGTGATCTATCAAAAAAATGGCTTGACCGTGGTCAACGACACCACCGCCACTTCGCCCGACGCCACCATCGCCGCCTTAAAAAGATTCACCTATCGAGGTTCGACCTCGATACTGATAGCCGGCGGTACCGACAAAAAACTAGAGTTTGACGATTGGGCTAAAACAGTAAAAAAAACCGTGAAACCGGAAAATCTTTTTTTATTGGAGGGCTCGGCTACGGCCTGGATGCTGGATTCGCTGAACCGGATCGGTTATTTCAAAAAAACAACGCCGCGGCTTTATCTTAATTTCAACGTTCTTTTGACTTCTGGCTTAAAACGCGCCAAAATCGTTAAAGGCAAAAAAATACTGCTTTTTTCGCCCGGCGCGGCTAGTTTCGAAAAATTCAAGAATGAATTTGATAGAGGCAGCCAATTTAATAAGTTCTTTCTAAAAGAAAGGAGATAGCTTGTGGACATTCTGGAAGAAGCTTATTGGATAGCTTCGTTTGAGAATGCTCTCGAGGGTATTGACCTTGATAGTATGGCGGAACTAGCCATAGAAAGTCTGGCCGGTTCCAACATCCATCCGGTGGGTATGATCGCCGCCTGCCGCCAGCGGATTCTGAATGATCCGACAATCTCCCCGCGAGTCAAAGACTGGGCCAAACACGAACTGCATCCATAAAACAACCGCTCCGGCCATCACGGCCGGAGCAATTTTTTATTTTTTATCTTTTATTTTTAATATTTATACACATCCACCAATAACCCCTTGTTGTCGTAAAGATAAACCTTATCGTTAAGATCGTCGAAAACTTCCTCGGCGCGGCCCAAATAAACCTTCCACTGGCCTTGGTAGAAATCGGCCCGGTTCCGGGAACGGTCCACGCAGGATTGGTAAGTGTAATTTTTAACAATAAAATCGCGGCAGGCGGGCTCGCCGCCAAATTGAAAAGCGGTCAGGCGCGGCGTGCGGCAGCCGCTAACGCCTCTCACAAAAGTCCGGCAAGACACGCTGAAGTGATTATAATCGGCTGGCTCCGGCAAAATGCACCGGCCCGAGGCCGAAAGCCCATCGTAACTTTCAAAACTATCGTTCAAATAACCATCACAGGAGTTTTCCTGAAAATTAACGCCCAAAGGACTTTTTTTGCCGATATAAACATCCACCGAAGCACTTTTGGTTAAAACTATCGGATCATGAGCCGATAATTCGCGGGGATTATAAACCCGCGTGGCCGTGGGAACTTCAAAAGAAAACTTGGACCGTTCCGCTTTCACCAGCCAGCCGGTGATGTTTACGCCCAAATCCGACGACTGATTCCGCAGCGTCAACTTTTCGTAGTGGGGTTTAACGGCACTGCCCCGGCGGACCACATTGGCTATTTTAATCTTCCCAAAATACTCCGAGGTGCTTACCATAAAAGTCCTCACGGCCGCGGTGTTATCAAACTCGCCTCGGTTGTTTTTGGCTCGAGCCAATAGCGTATAAGTTTTTTTGCCGGCCGGCAGATTATAGGCCACCTTGCTGCCCACCTCCTTCCAGCCGCCGTCGTAACCGATCAGCCAGACGTCAAACCGCCTTACTTTTTCAAAAGGCAAAATTTGCCAGCCATCCAAAGTAAACTCCACTTTGATATCCTCGACGGAACCATTGTGTTCCGGCCCGCCGGTAATAGCTGTTTCCAACGGGCTAAAAAAAACGCTGTTTCTGACCATTTGAATTTCTCTCTGGCGGCTCGGGGAAATAAAAACCGAACTTTTTAATTTTGATCTTTTGATAATGTCGCCCACCTTGCCCGCCTCGGCCGGCCCACCCAGACCCAACACCAAAACGCCAGTCAAAAGAAAAACCGGCCATATATATGTCCTACTTGCCCCACGTAGCCTTGGCGGAGTGGGGTTGGTCTTATTTAATCTTATAAATCTCACAATCGCATTTTTTATGCCGAGCCGGGCAAACCTTCCGGCCATAGTCTATTATTCCATAAGTATAACCAAACCAGTCTTTTTTAGGAACGAGGCGCATCAAATCGCGCTCAATTTTTACCGGATTTGATTCCTTTGTGAATCCAAGTTTTTGGTTTAAGCGGATCATATGCGTATCCACCGCGATGCCCTCCACCACTCCCCAAGCGTTGCCCAAAACCACGTTGGCGGTTTTCCGAGCCACGCCGGGCAAGGTCAACATCTCGGACATAGTTTTGGGCAACCGTCCTTTGAATTTTGTCTGGACGATTTTACAGGCGGTAATAATGTTCTTGGCCTTGTTGCGGTAAAACCCGCAGGAGTGGATCAGTTGCTCCAACTGCTTTTGACTTAACTGGGCGAAATCGCCGGCGGTCTTGTATTCCTTGAAAATATTCACCGTAACTTCATTGACCTTTTTGTCGGTGCATTGGGCCGATAAAATAACCGCCGCTAAGAGTTGGATGGGATTATTGTATTTAAGAGCAATTTTGGCGTCGGGGAATTTCTTTTTTAGAAATCTGATAACTTTAAGCGCCCGAGCTTTTTTCTGTGCTAATGTTTCCATGTTTTTAATCTTATCATAATCTATTCGTACCGATTCGTATTTCGTAAGTACTAAAAAACTCAAGACTTCAAATCTTGAGTTTTTAAGAGGACTTGGATAAAGGATTTCAAAAGTATGTTCAGCCTATTAGCTAGGTGGGTTCCCGCAACAATAGCGTCCGAACGAATCAGCGCGCCATTGAGATGTAAGGATCCCTGGAACAATAACTTTGTGCTAAAACTTTAAAAATCCTTTAAGAACGTTAGACGTTCCAACCACCAAGTCCACTTTAATTATATCCCTATCCGGAGCACCCGCAACCCCAAGATATCCACCCCGTTAGAAGTAAGCCGCCCCTAGGCGGCTGGCGCCGCGCCTTTTGGCGGGGCGGACTTCTAACGGGGTCAACCAATCCTAAAAAGTCAGCTCCTCGTCGGTGCGTTTGTAGTCGTGGATTTCTTTCGGACTGAACCAGTAACTAATTTCGTGCTTGGCTTCTTCGGGTGTTTCCGAGGCGTGGACGATATTGTGAACCGATCGTTTGTCGCGGTTGGCCGCCGCGGCCGAGTCCACCGAAAAATCACCACGGATGGTGCCCATCTCGGCGGCCGACGGCATGGTGCTACCGCCGAGTTTTCTAACCATATCCACCGCGTGCACACCTTTTACAATCATCTTGACCACCGGCCCGGAGCACATAAAATCCAACAACCAGCCCCGCACCATTTTGCCGATCTTGTCCGGGTTCTCGGTGCCTAATTCTTTTCTGGCATCGTAGCCGTATTTTTGATAAGTGGCTAAAGTTTTTTCGCCCAAGCGGTGGATCCAGTTGGCGTCTTTGGGGTAATGCCCGTCTATTTTGGCCCGGCTGGGTTTTTCCATACCCAGGGCAATAATCTTTAAGTTTCTTTGTTCTATACGTTTAATAATCTCGCCCACCAAACCCCGTTTGACCCCATCGGGCTTGATCATTAAAAACGTAACTTCTTCTTTAGGATGATTCATAATTTATTTTAGACCCATTGGACTTATCGGTCCTATCGGCCTTATTGGATTCATCAGTCTACCAAATTCTGGTAAAAATTAAAAAGCCCCGATGATCTCTCACCGGGGCGCTGCCGAGGTTCAACCTCGCGTGTCTGACTTGACCTGTGGCGGATTCGCACCGCGCTGAATCCTCTCGCCATGCTCCTTGATGGCGCAAGCGATGGCAATGAGCGCAAACGTTACCGGCGGCAGGGTGAAAAAGGTGATGGTCTTGGACGTATCAAAGTCAGAAAAAAGAACCACTGAGCTAACGAGATACACCACCGACACACCGGCAAAGAATTTCATGACCGACTCCTTCCTTCTAGATTTGAGAACCCGTTTACCACACCCGCCAGACGATCTGTCCGATGAGCTCAACCGCTACCACAACTACGAGGACGCTGACCCAGTGTTGTCTGATCCACCACTCCCACCTCGGCATGGTCATTCTCTGCATTTTTGACCCTCCTTGTTTGATTTCAGGTACTTATATAAGTATAGCATATCACATATATCTATGTCAATACCATAAAAACCCACTATTTACGCCAACTTTTGAGATTTGATTTTTGAGATTTTATTTGTATATCACATCACCCAACTGATCATTTCTAAAGACTTTAACCCCGAACTTGCCTAGGCGATCTAACACCGCCGGGTAAGGGTGGCCGTAGGAATTATTGCCTACCTGGATAATGGCCTCTTCCGGCCGGGCGGCCTGGAGCAGTTTGGCCGAGGTGGAAGTTTTAGAGCCGTGATGGCCAACCTTGAGAACATCTACGTCCCTAATCGCGTTTTGCGCGACCAGTTGATTTTCCAAATCTTCCTCGGCATCGCCCATCAATAAAAATTTCTTGTCGGCCAAGTTAAGCTGACTAACAACATTGCTATCGTGAATACTTTTGAAATTCCGGCCGAACGTTTCTCTGGCGGGCGCCAAAATGTGTAACATCGGATGTTGCACATTTTTGTCAGACATTGGATGTTTGACAAAGCTTACTAAGTCGCCGGCGCTGGCTAAATAAACATTACTGCCTTCCAATTTTAAGGCCGCCATAAAATCGGCGTAGACGCGGCTGTCGTAGTTGGCGCCCGAGAGTATAAAGTTTTTAACGCGGTAGTTTCGAAAAACCGAAATAAATCCGCGCAGGTGGTCGGCGTGCGGATGGGTCAAAATAGCCAGTTCAATATCTTTGTCGTAAAACGGCAAATACTGCCCCAGTTTGGCCGCGGTCTTAGCCGACGGCCCGGCGTCTATAAGAATTTGGACATCGCCCGGTAATAACACCAGTTGGCTATCGCCTTGGCCCACGTCCAAAAAAATCACTTGGGCCTCTTGTTTTTCTTTTTCCAAAACAAACCAAAAAAACAAAACGACCAGAAACAACAAAACTCCCAGAATAAAACTCTTAGTTAGTTGGATCATTATAGCCGCGGTTTTCCGAATATCTCCAGAATAAATAAAGCGCCGGGTAAAAAAGGAACACCATCAGACCGGATTTGCCCAAATCCGCGCTGGCCCAGCCGAAGGAACCAAAAAATTCCACCAGTTTTATGGTTATTTTAAGAATAAGCCAGGCCGGCCATAAAAAAAACTGCGCCGGCCACGGCCAGAACGAAAAAATCACAAAACCCAAACCTAAAAACATTATAGGCGTTAATATCGGCACCACGAAGACATTGGCTATAGGGCTGATTACGGATAGCGATCCGAAGTTGTATAAAATTATCGGCCAAGTGGTGGTTTGGGCAGCCATAGACAACACCACCAACTCACGCGCCGGTTTAATGGGTAACCAAAACAAAACTCTGGCCCAAAAATTCTTAAAATAGATAATCCCCAAGACCGCCAAAAACGAAAGTTGAAAGCCGATATCCAAATTAAGCAGTGTTGGATTCAAAACCACCATTAAAAAAGCGGCGATCACCAGCGGCCGCCACGCCTGCACCAAGCGCCCGCGGTTTTGGGCCCATAACAGAATTATGCCCATAATGCCGGCCCGCAGAGCTGAAGGCGGCGAACCCACCAGCAACACAAAAGCCGCCACTCCGGCCACGGCCAACCAAAAAGCCTGCTGGCGCCACAAACCAAGGCTTAAACCCAAGCTCATAATCAGCATGGCCACAATGGAAATGTTCATACCCGAAATGGCCACCACATGCCGGGTGCCGGTGCGGTTAAAATCCGTTTTTATTTTAGCCGAAACGTCTTTTTCGTAACCCAAAACCATGGCGTTAAAAAGAGCGCCTTCGTCTTGAGGTAAAATTGATTTTACGCGGTCAACCAAAAAAGCGCGGCTGCTGTTCCAAAAAGTCTTCTCGCCTCGGGCAAAATTTTGGTGATACGTGCCACCCCGCACCAACCCCAGCGAGAACGCCAACAGAAAAAAGAAAACAAAAAGACCCCAGCGCGATCCGTAAGCAATATCAACCGCTCCAGCGGCTATAGCCAGAACCACCGAGCCAAGTACCCACCACCACAAAAAACCAAAAACAGACTGAACAAAAACACCCGCCAAAAATCCCACCGCGATAGTTACCAGAGCTCTTGATAGTCTCATTATGTTCAATTATAATGACTACTCACTACTAACTACAAACTACCAACTGATATGTTATCAATGAACGACCTAAAACCCGGCGTGGTGATTGAATTGGACGGCGAGCCCTACGAGGTTTTGGAATCCAACCACAATAAAGTGGCCCAGCGCCGGCCGGTGATGCAAACTAAAATCCGCAACGTGATTACACTCAAGGTTCGCACTCAAACTTTTCAGCAATCCGACAGTATACAGGCAGCCAACATAGAGCGGCTAAATTCTAAATTCATCTACCGCACCAAAAGCGAATTTTTCTTTCAAACAGAAAGCGGCAAGCTGGGCTTCACAGAGGAAATGCTGGGCGACAAAATCGGCTATCTTAAAAAAGATATGCCGGTGGAAATTTATTTGTTCAAGCAAAAACCCATCTCGGTGAAACTGCCCATCAAAGTGGTGCTGGAGGTTAAAGATGCGCCGCCGGCCGCCAGGGGCGACACGGTTCAAGGCGCCCTAAAAGACGCCGTTATGGAAACTGGAATCACCGTGAAAGTTCCGTTGTTTATTGAAGCCGGCCAAAAAATAGAGGTGGATACCCGCACCGGCGAATATGTTCGCCGCGCCTGATGAGTCACATTATTTATTTGCGGAAGCCATAACGAGCGCAATCAAAATAACCAAGATAAAACCAACTATAAAACCAATAAGTAATCCGATCAGCATTTCATTTGCCCTTAAAAAAACTGGTAATTACTTCCCAATTGGCGGCCGAAACCAAAGCGATTAAGCCGCCCAAGAAAAAACCTAAAATAAAACCGATAACAAGGCCAAAAGCCATACTTTAATCCTTAGTATTCAACTCCCTTACGGGCACCGATGCCTTTATTGAAAGGGTGTTTTATTTCTTTAACCTCCGAGACCAAATCAGCCAATTGAATCAGCCGAGGATGGGCATCGCGTCCGGTAACCATAATATTAACAATTCCACGGTATTTTTTCAAAAACAAAAACACCGGGCTTATTTTAAGCAAACCCAATTTTATGGCTACGTTAATTTCGTCCAATACCACTAGAGTATATTTTTTTGACTCTATAGCCGCGGCGGCTTTAGCCCAAGTTTCTTGGGCGGCTTGGATATGAACCGAGCGCGGGTACGGGTCGCCTAAAATTCCCACAAACCCTTTACCACCTTTGATGATCTGGAAGTGTGGGTGCAATAACTTGGACGATTTATCCTCACCCGATTTCCACGGCCCTTTTATAAACTGATACATCACCGCGCGTCCCCCTTCGCCCACCACCCTCAAGGCCTGCCCCAAAGCTGAGGTGGTTTTGCCTTTGCCATTGCCGGTGATAATGATTAACATGCCAATTTTGTCTGCGAGCCGGGCGAGCAGGTACAAAATTGAGCACCCAGCACCTTTTCAAGGTAAAGGTATTTATACATCTAAAAGGTGCTGGGTTAACTATTTGTCGCCAACCGCTTCGCTCTTGGACAAATACTTAACACCCCCCGTTCGCTTCCCCGCACTGCCGGCAGGTCAAACAGCTGCCGGTGCGGATCATCATCCCGCCGCAGAATTTGCAGACGGTGCCGGCGTAAATGACGCCCGTGGATTTTTTAGCGCCGGTAATTTCACCGCCGATTTTCGTCTCCACTGCCACTGGCTCTTGGTTGGCCAGGTTTTCCACTATCAAACTGCCGCCTTCGGCCGCCGTGGCTAATTTAGGCATATGGCTTTCGATTCTATTGGCGCTGTCCAGACCGAATTCAACCAGTTCCGCGCTCGGCAAAAACCGCAAGGCGAGGTATTTGAAAATATAATCAGTAATGGAGCTGGCCACCGGGATGTTTTGATTTTCGGTAAAACCCATCGGCTCGTAGCGGCCGTGAATAAACTGGTGGCACAACTTTTTAAGCGGCACGCCGTGCTGCAAGGCCATAGAAACCGAAATGGCGAAGGTATCCAAAAGCCCGGCCAAAGTGGAGCCCTGTTTGGCGATGCGGATGAATATCTCGGCCAAAGTGGAATCTTCGTAAATGCTGTAGGTCAAAAAGCCCTGATGGCCGGCAATGGTAAACTTGTGAGTTTCGGAACTGCGGATGGCCGGCAGTTTTCTTTGCTGGGGACCGATATTTAGGGTCAGTTGGGCTTTAACTTCTTCTTTTTTGGATTTTTTGGTGCTAAGGGGTTGGGCCGCTTTGCAACCGTCGCGATAAACCGCAAAAGCTTTCAGCCCCAGTTTCCAGCCGAGTATATAGGCCTCTTGGATTTCATCCGCGGTGGTTTCTTCGGGCATATTAAAGGTTTTGGAAATGGCGCCCGAAATGAACGGCTGGACCGCCGCCACCATCTTAACGTGGCCTTGCCAGTGAATGGCTCGGGTGCCGTTGGCCGGTTTTACGGCGCAATCAAAAATAGGCAAGTGTTCTCCTTTTAAACCGGGCGCGCCTTCCACCACGCCTTTGTCCTCAATCCATTCCATTATTTCAACTATCTGCTTGGCCGAATAGTCCAGTTTTTTAAGCGCCAAAGGAATGGTATCGGCCGCTAACTTCATATAGCCGCCGCCGACCAACTGTTTGTAGACCAATGGCGCAAACAGCGGCTCCACGCCGGTGCAGGCGCAATCCATCATCAAAGCGATGGTGCCGGTAGGCGCGATCACAGTGACTTGCGAGTTTCTGACGCCGTGCTTCTTGGCTAAAGACAAGGCCTCGTCCCAAACCTTCGCGGCCGACTGGTAAAGTTTCTTGTCGTCCAAGTTTTTGGCGTTTATTTCTTTGATTTTATCGCGATGCATACCGATAACTTTTAACTGCGGCTCTTTGTTGACGGCGTAGCCGTTGTAAGCGCCCAACTTGCTGGCCACTTCCGCCGACAAGCGATAGGCCTCGCCGCACATCAAAGCCGTAATGGCGCCGGCCCAAGCCCGAGCCGGTTCGGAATCATAAGCCAAGGCCTTAGCCATCAACAATCCGCCCAAATTGGTAAAGCCCAAGCCGAGCTCTCTAAAATCATGAGCGGTGCGCTCTATTTTAGGCGTGGGATACGAGGAATGGCCGACAATAATTTCCTGGGCCAAAATCATAACATCCACCGCCTGAACAAAATCGCGCGTCTTAAACATGCCGTCGTCATTCAAAAAATGGATCAGGTTGATGGACGCCAAATTGCAGGCCGAATTGTCCAAATGCATGTATTCACTGCAAGGGTTGCAGCCGTTGATTGGGCCGGTGCTGGAACAAGTGTGCCACTGGTCTATGGTGGTTTTGTAATGCACGCCCGGGTCGGCGCATTCCCAGGCGGCTTGGGAGATTTCGCGCATTAGATCGCGGGCTTGATAAGTATCGGCCGCCGCGCCGGTTTTTATCAACCGCGTCTGCCAGTCCTTACCCTCCTCCACCGCTTTCAAAAACTCATCCGAAAGCCGCACGGAATTGTTGGCGTTTTGAAATTGAATAGAAGCCCAAGCCGGCTCGTTGAGGTTCTGCATATTGTAGCCGGCCGCCAAAAAAGCCCGAACTTTCTTTTCTTCCTCGGCTTTGCAGCGGATAAACTCCATCACGTCGGGGTGGTCTATGTTCAAAAGCACCATTTTAGCGGCGCGCCGGGTGGCCCCGCCCGATTTGATCATACCGGCCACCGCGTCGGCGCCGCGCATAAAAGACACCGGGCCCGAAGAATAACCGCCATTGGACAACGGCTCCCGCGATGATCTTAAAGACGAAAGATTGATGCCCGCGCCCGAGCCGCCCTTAAAAATGGCGGCTTCGGTGGAAATCCATTCCATTATGGATTCCATATTGTCATCCACCGCCAGGATAAAACAGGCGCTACATTGAGGTTTTTCTTTAATGCCGACGTTAAACCAGACCGGCGAGTTGAAAGCGGCTTTTTGATAAACCAAAAGATGGGTCAGTTCATCTTCAAAAATCTTGGCTTCGTTTTTGGTATTAAAATATCCGGAAATTTCGCCCCAGCCGGCGATGGTTTTGACCACGCGCGTGATCATCTGGCGGACGGAGGTTTCGCGCTTCTCGCCCGAACCCCTAAAATACTTGGCGCCGGCGATGCTGGCGGCGTTATGCGACCAGAATTTGGGAAACTCCAAGCCCTTGGCGTCCACCAACGTGCCCCGCGAGCCCGAAATTTTTATGTCGCGCTTCTCCCATTTGACTTCGTCAAAAGGATGTTTATCGGGCCGGCTAAAATAGCGGCGTACTAAAGAAACCTTAGCTTCTGGCTTAAGATGTTTATCACGTTTGACGTAATTGACGCGATCGTTTTTCTTAAAATTGACGTGAACGACCTTTTTTTCAGCCACGGCGGACCTTCTCATTGTTTTTTATGAGATTCGCCTCTTTTGCAACCAGTCCGTCCGCCGGACGGCGGACGCAGCACCTTGAATTCAAAAGCTTCCCTACGACCAAAATACGGAAGCTTTACAATTCAAAGCCAATCACAAAAAATCCGAACCGCATTTAATAAAATTTTTAAGTCACCTGACTTCATTTTACACCCATAGCTTTCAAAAGAGAAAAATGTCCTGTTATCCACAGATGCGACAAGAAAAACGTGTTTTTGGCAAAATTAAAAAGCACGAGTCAGCAATCGCACTCTCGTGCTAAACCACTATGGATTGAAGTTCGACTTCAATCCGACACGTTATTTCATCTTCCGCCTGATAAAGGCCGGGACCTCAAATTCGTCGTCGCCTTCTTCGTCGTTAAGCGAATGCACTTGCGGTTCAAAGGGCTTGCCGCTAGTTTTGGCGGTTTTTACCATAACCGATTCCACCATATCTTCTTTTTTGAACATGGATTCCCTGGGCTTCATAAACTCACCGGCATCCTGCATAAAAGACTTGCCGCCGGCCAAGGCCTCGGCGCTGAATCCGGTGGCCACCACCGTAATTTTGATCTCGCCTTTCTTTAATTTATCGTCTATGACGGCGCCGAAGATGACTTTGGCATCGCGGTCAATGGACTCGGTGATTATTTGGGCGGCTTCGTTGACCTCGCTCATAGAAAGATCAGACCCGCCCGAAACGTTAAAGAGCACCCCCTTGGCGCCGTTGATGGAAACCTCCAGCAAGGGCGAATTGATGGCCGCCCGGGCCGCTTCCTGCGCCCGATCGTCGCCGGTAGCGCGGCCAATACCCATCAAAGCCGAGCCGGCGTCTTTCATAATGGCTTTAACGTCGGCAAAGTCCACATTGACTATGCCGGGCATGGTCACCAAATCCGATATGCCCTGCACGGCCTGGCGCAACACATCGTCCACAATTTCAAAAGCGTTTATTAACGATGTTTTGCGGTCGATTATGGTCAGCAGCCGGTCGTTGGGAATGGTGATGATGGTATCCACCCGCTCTTTTAATTCTTCTATGCCCGATTCGGCGATGCGGTTTCTTTGCAGGCCTTCAAAAGAAAACGGCCGGGTGATGACGGCCACGGTCAAAGCACCCGATTCCTTGGCCGCTTCGGCCACAATGGGCGAGGCGCCCGTGCCGGTGCCGCCGCCCATGCCGCAGGTTATAAAAACCATATCGGAGCCGCGCAGGGCCTCTTCAATTTCTTCGCGGCTTTCTTCGGCCGCCTGGCGGCCGATGTCGGGATTCATACCCGCGCCTAGGCCCCGGGTGGTGTTTTTGCCGATATGTATTTTGCGCGGGGCCTGGCAGTGATGCAGGGCCTGGGCGTCGGTGTTAACGGCCACAAAATCAACGCCTTGGATTCGGCTGGCCATCATCCGGTGGATGGCCGATCCGCCCGAGCCGCCCACGCCCACCACTTTAATGCGGGCAAAAGTCTCTACATCAGGTTTAATTTGAGGCATTGTATCAACTAAAAACCAAAAACTAGCAACTAAAAACTGATTTAAGGATTATAGCGCCCCCCAAGAAATATGCAATGGTGGTCAAAAAAAGAGAAATATCGTTCCGATTTATTTACAAATTTAAAGAGCCCCCTGCATTTTGCAAGGAGCTCCGGATTCTCGGCGATGAGCGAACATCTAGGTCACTGGCTATTCAAGAGCAGTGTTACCTCCTCCTCGGCTTTGGGTGATAACATGATCTCTGTTTGACATCCACGAAGCTCGTCGCGTAAGAGCACTATCACCATGAGTATCCCCCCGGGTCTAGCCATCTGCTCGGGACCCTCTCTTTCGACTCGCTTTGCCACTTCTAGATTGCTACCAGCAATCTCGAGCGCCTTAATCACGTCACCTACTGTCCTAGCCACGACTCTCCTCCTGTTGAAGGGGCTTGTTCAGGAAACAGCGCAAAAATGACTTCGCTCTAACCTAGCATATTCTAACAAATTTGTAAATAAAAGATGTAACTATCGTTTAACACGGTGTATACGGTAAAAAGAAAAGCAAGAACTTGAAATTGATTAAGGTGTTGCTTTTCCCCTCACCCAAATTTGCCTCGCAAAAAAAGTGCTCGGCAAACTCCGTATATGCCGGAACGATTTAGAGTGTAGCAAGGAGGTTTGTTTATTTTTCCTAAGGCACCAAGTCGGCCAGCCAATCCTTGATTTTATGCCAAAACCCGCCTAGGGTGTCCGAAGAAACAGATTGGGCGCGTTCTCCCCGGCTCTGCTCGCTATCGTATTCGTAAAGCAGTAAACCGGTCAAGGTAGCCGCATCAGCCGTAAAAATCTCGTTAAAATCGGTTTTGACTTCCCTGACCTGGCCTAGCTCCACCGGCAATTTCAATTTTTTACGGGCTAATTCCGCCAAACCTTCCAAGCGCGCGCCACCGCCGGCCAAAACCACTCCGGCCGGCAAAAGATTGGCTTTGCCCGATTTCTTAAACTCTTCCTGCACCATTTCCAAGAGCTCGCTGGCCCGAGCTTCAATAATACGGGCCAGTTCCCACTTGGGCACCACCATATCGCTGCTGGACCAGTCAGCCAGCACCACCTGCTCCCGGCGGGAAACGCTAGCCGACAAGCAGCAGCCATGTTCCGTTTTCATCCTTTCCGAAATTTCCGGTGAAACTCTCAAGCCAATAGCCACATCATCGGTAATTTTACCCGAGCCCACCGGCACCACCGAGGCGTATTTTAGATCCGATTCCTCCCAAATGGAAATACTGGTGGTCGTGGCGCCAATATCTACCACGGCTGAACCTAATTCCTTTTGCTTTTTGGTTAAAATTGCGCGGCTGACCGCCAGCGGCGAGTAAATTATTCTTTCCAATTCCAAACCGGCCTCCTGGACCGCTTTTTTTACAGATCTTAACACCGGCGAAAGCCCCAAAACTAAAATTGCTTCGGCTTCCAGCCGAACCCCGCGCATACCCACCGGATCCTTTACTTTTTCTTCCCCATCCACGGTATAGACGAGGGGAATGGTATGGACTATCTCGCGATTGGGTGGAATAGACACGGCCCGGGCTGAATCTAAAACTCGATTGACGTCATCGGGCGAAATCTCGCCGTCGGCGCGGGAAACGGCGATGGAACCCTTGGAACTCATCAACTTAAAATGGGGGCCGCCCAAACCCACCACCACTTTGGAAATTTTGACGTTGCCGGCCCTAGAAGCGGCCGCTATCGCTTCTTTGATGGAGACCACGGCCTCGCGGGCATCTATTAATTGGCCCCGCCTAACGCCCCGCGTCCAACTTTCCCCGTAGCCGATTACTTTAAGATCGTCGTCGCGGCCGATTAAAAGCGTAGCCACCCTGATTTTGTGGGAACCCAAGTCCAAAGCGGTGATGATGCGTTCGCGAGCCATATTTTCCTGTGAACGAAGTCCCGCTCAGCGGGACGAAGTGAATAGTTGAAAATATGTGCCCCGCGTAGTCCCGAGTCCCGATTGCGAAGCAATCGCGGACGAGGGATGAAGTGGGGCCACGTTATAAAATCAAAAATTAAATCTCAAAAATAAAGAAAAAACTAAATCAAAACACCCAACTTTTCACAAGTTTTATTTTCCAATCGTTCCATTTCCAATTCAGCCCGCTGAGTCTTGTGATCGTAACCGGCTAGATGCAATATAGCATGAACGATTAAACGCGTCATCCAGTTTTTTTGTGTAAAACCATACTTTTTCGCCTCGGCCACAGCCACTTTGGGGCAAACCACCACATCGCCCGTTCGACTCCGCTCAGGGCGACCCTGAACAGATTTGAATGGGTCGCCCGTTCGACTCCACTCAGGGCGACCCTGAACAGATTTGAATGGGTCGCCGGACCCAAGTTCCCGGGAGAGCCCGGCAAAGCTCAAAATATTGGTCGGTTTGTTCTGGCGGCGGTATTTTAAGTTAAGTTCCGCCATTTTTTGGGGAGAAACAAAAACAAGACCAAACTCGCGGATGGTCTTACTTTTGGGCACAACCAAATTAACCGCCCTAAGAATTTTATTTTTATCTATACCGTGGTGATATCGGCAAACATCCCTCATTTTTATTCCAGCATAGCATCCAGCACCGCTTTGATCCTATGACCATCGGCCCGGCCAGCCAGTGCCCTAACGGCCAGGCCCATAATTTTGCCGAAATCTTTCTTAGACTTGGAACCGGCCTCGGCTATGGCTTGCTCCACTGCCGCTTTAATATCCTCACCACTGGCCTGTGGCGGCAGATATTTTTTTAAAATTTCGGCTTCACTTTCTTCGCCTTGAGCCCGGGCTTCGTCGCCGGCCGCGCGATAGGCCGCCACCGCGTCCATTCTCTTTTTGACTTCAGAACGAATCACCTCCTGTGTTTCGACATCGTTTAACCCTTCTTCTTTTTTTCTTTTTTCTATTTCCTTGTTGGCAATAGCCGCCTTCAGCATACCTAAAACCGAGCGCGCCAAAACATCGCCTGATTTCAACGCTATTTTAACATCAGAGTTTATTTTTTCCTTGATGGAATTTATTGGCGTCATTCGTGCGAATTCGTGTATTGGTGTCGCGCTATCTCTTCCTCTTTATTTTAGATAAATCCATTTTCTCCCCCGGCTTTATTTCGCCCAGTTTGGCCAGTTCCGCCCGAAGTTCGCGCAGCCGTTCCCGCCGCAAGGCGCTGTTTTTGACTTTGAGTTTGTTTTTGGCGCGAATGCGAAACTTGTTCTGGCGGGCTTTAAGCAAAACTCCGCTCTGCCTCACTCTTTTAGTAAATCGCCTCAACAAGTTGAGGGTCGATTCTTTTTCTTTTTTCTTTAGTTCGATCATGGTAATTCTATATTTTTGCCAGCTAACAGGTGCAAATGCAAATGATCCACCACCTGCCCGCCCTCACGGCCCACGTTAAAAACCAGTTTGTAACCGGTCAAACCCCGCTCACGGGCCACCTCGGCCGCTTTTTTTATTAAACCCGCCACCAAACCCCAATCCTCCGGCTCCACCGCCAAGACCGAATGAATGTGCTTTTTAGGCACAATCAAAAAATGCGTCTCGGCTTTGGGATGGATATCCTTAAAAACTATAGCGGCTTCATCCTCGGCCACGACGTCTGATGGTACCTCATGTCGCGATATTTTGCAAAAGATGCATTCAGCCATAAGTCCTATAGGACCTATAGGTCTTAGCGGACCTATTAGGCCTTCAACCTCTTTTTAACCTCCCCTATCAACTTAGTTAAAGGAATTGTCTCCTGCATGCCCGAGGTCATGTCGCGGATAATTATTTCGCCGTCCAAAGCTTCTTTTTGCCCAAAAATCAAAGTCAGCTTGACTCCCAGTTTATCGGCCAGCTTCATCTGGGTTTTTATGGAATGCTTGCCCAGCGATTCGGCCAAAAGAACGTTATTTTTTCTAAACTCTTCCATAATTCTTAAACTTTTTTTCTTGGCGAGGTCACCCAGCTGAACCAAAAAGATTTTAGGAGCCGCCCAGCCCGCCACCTTGGCTTTGGATTCCTTCATTTCGCCAACAACGCGCTCAATGCCGCCGGCCCAGCCGGCCGCCGGCACATTTTTGCCGCCCAAAAGTTCGGCTAAGCCGTCGTAGCGCCCGCCCGAAATCAAAGCCGACTGGGCCGCACGTTTTTCTTCCGCGCCTGTTGCGAGCAAAGTCGAGGGATATATTTCAAAAACCGTCCGGGCGTAATAATCCAAGCCCCGCACCAAATGCGGATTAAGCGTATAAGGTATTTCCAACTCTTCCAAAAACTCCAATAGTTTCTTAAAGTGATTCCGGCAGTCCTCGCAGATAAAATCCAAAATCTGCGGCGCTTTGGTTATAAACTCGCGGCAGCGCTCCTCCTTGCAATCCAAGATGCGCAACGGATTGGTTTTGAACCGCCGCTGGCAATTGGCACACATTTTCTTGATGTTGTTTCTAAAATAATCCTTAAGCACCACGCGGTATTTGACCCGGCAGAGCTTATCGCCTAAACTGTTGACCTCGCAGATTAAATTTTTAACGCCCACGCCTTTTAACAAATTGACGGCGATCAAAATCAGCTCGGCATCAATCACTGGATCTTCCGAACCCAACATTTCAAAACCAAACTGGTTAAACTGCCTAAAACGGCCGGCTTGAGGATTCTCGTGCCGAAACATCGGCCCCAAATAAAAAACCTTGACCGGCTGGGGCAAGCTCTCCCAGCCGTGTTCCAAATAGGCGCGCATTATGGGCGCGGTGTTTTCCGGCCGCAAAGCCAAATCATCGCCGCCTTTGGTTTTTAAGGTAAACATTTCTTTCTCCACCACATCACTGGTTAGGCCCAAACTTTTTTCAAAAACACCCTGATATTCCAAAATCGGCGTGGCCACAAAACCAAAATCGTAAAATTCGGCCATATCAAAAACCTCCTGCCTTATTTTTTCCCAATAGGGCTGGTCGCTGGGCAAGACATCATGCATGCCGGTGGGGGTGGAATATAATTGTTTAGCCATGCCAATTTTATCTATGAGCGAAGCGAATAGTTATTAAATTTGAGCACCCAGCACCTTTTAGATGTATAAATAATCTTTACCTTGAAAAGGTGCTGGGTAAGGTTTTCCAGATCCCGACGTGACGTCGGGATAGAAAGCCCTTAATAGTTCGGCGTTTCAACGGCGTGCGTCTCGTTAATTGGCCAGATCCTCAACCAAGCCCGGCCTACGATCAAATGTTTGGCCAGCGCCCCCCAGCGGCGCGAGTCCGAAGAAGCGTCGCGGTTATCGCCCAAAACAAAATACTCGTTGTCGTCCAGTTTTATCTTTATCTCGCCCGGGGTGGCTTCGTTAAGGTAAGATTCTTTAAGTTCAAAACCGGCGGGCTGGTCGCGGTTGGAAATTAAAACCTGTCCCCCGGCAATTTCTACAGTCTCTTCGGGCAGGCCTACAATACGCTTGATGTAGTACTGGCTGGGTTCCTGGGGAAACCTGAATACCACCACCTCGCCCCGGCTGGGGTTATCAAAACGGTAAGAAAGTTCATCCACAATCAGGTAATCTTTGTCGTTAAAAGACGGCAACATAGAATCGCCCCGCACAAAAAACGGCTGGACGATAAAATAGCGGATGGGTAGGATAATAAGTAAGGAAAGAACCACAATCTTGATTGTT
This sequence comes from Minisyncoccia bacterium, assembly GCA_049274895.1. Classification (GTDB taxonomy): domain Bacteria; phylum Patescibacteriota; class Minisyncoccia; order JACQLN01; family JACQLN01; genus JACQLN01. The sequence continues at coordinate 3,880 of JBASTM010000024.1, read as the reverse complement.
TCCCACACAAAATCACCTGATTCTCGCAAAAAGTTGGACATTTATTTTGATATAATAGCATTTTTGGCGGCGCTAAGCAAACTGGATTTTTTATCGCGAAATGAATTGCTGTTGAGCGACTTCGGGGAGGTTTATTTAATTAAGATAGGGTGGGGCAAAATGCTCCTCCCTGAGGAGCGAAACAGCAATTCATGGAGCATCCACGTTGTGCTAAAATTGGCCTATGGAAAATGGACCTGGAAAATACTGGCGGTGGCTGGCACTGGTGGTTCTTCTGGCGGGAGCCAATGTTTGGCTGTTTCAAGAGAGTTTTTTAGCTGAAGCCGAAGGCCAACTGCCCCAAATAAATCTTAACGTCCTTTCAGCAGGATCATTTGTTATCCAAAACCCCGCCTTTCTGAAAAGAGTTGAAGAAAAATCTTTTAACGAGGTTAGAAACATTTTGATTCTGGGCCGCTCCGGCGGGCGGCACATCGCGCCCGATCTTACCGACACCATCGCCGTGGTTCACTTAAACGGCCCGCTCAAAAAGACCAGAGTGATTTCCATACCCAGAGATTTGGCTGTAAAAACCCCCAACGGTGTGGTTAAGATAAACAGTTTGTATTTAACCGGATCCGGACAATCAGAAAAAAAGGGGCTGGAACTGATTAAAAATAAAGTGGAGGAAGTATCTGGCCTCGCCATAGATTCTTTCTTACTGTTTGACCTCGCCACCGTCCAAAAAGTCATAGACGACATCGGCGGATTAAATGTTTATGTCAAAGATGATATTCACGACACCCGCTTCCCCACCGATAATGGCGGTTACGAAACTTTAAAATTGGATAGAGGACTAAGATACTTAAATGGCGAGACCGCCTTAAAATTCGTGCGCACCAGGAATAGCGCCCGCGGCGACTTTGACCGTATGGAACATCAGCAAGAAGTGTTAAAAGCCATCAAAGGCAAAATACTTTCTCTAAACCCCGTCTGGGATTTCCCCAAGCTCTGGGGTATTTTTAGAACGGTGCAGAAAAACATCCGCACCGATCTGACCTTGGGCGATATAAAAGCTATGTGGGGCTTGGTTAAAAATATGGACTTGGAAAAAATAGAGACCTTGAGTTTAAGTCCGGAAAGCGGTTTGGTGGTTCCGGGGAAAATTGGTTCGGCCTATGTTTTATTTGCCACACCCAAACAATACGATTATAGTGAAATAAAAGAAGCTGTAAGTATATTTTTAACGTCTGATGACTAAGAAAAAATAAACTCCGGCGCGGTTCTGCGAACGAGCGGGCACGGTTTTCTCCGACATTTCGTCGGAGAAAGAGCGAGTGAGCTGACCAGTGAGCGAGCTCGCCGGGCGAGCGAACGGTAGCCGGAGATTATTTTTTTTGAAATATCACATGAAAATAATCGTTGGTTTAGGCAATCCCGGCGACAAATACCAAAAAACCCGCCACAACGCGGGAGAGTTTTATCTGGCTAAATTAAGAAACATTTGGAGTGAAAAAGATTTTACCGAAGCCAAAACCGCGCTGTGGCTGGAAACTAAAGTCGGGAAAGAAAAAGTCTATCTGATTTTTCCCACAGGAATGATGAACAATTCCGGCACCAGCTTAAAAAAGACGCTGACCCAATTAAAATTAAAACCCAAGCCGGCCGATATTTTGGTAATACACGACGATCTGGATATTGAACTGGGGCGTATGAAAATGAGCTTCGGCCGTTCCAGCGCCGGACACAGGGGCGTGGAGTCGGTTATTAAAACGCTCCGGACCGACCAGTTCTGGCGGCTGCGCATCGGTATAGGATTAAAAAAGAAGCCCGATGGAAAAAAGCTGATTGATTTTATTCTAAAAAAATTCTCTCCGGTCGAAGAAAGAACCCTTAATAAAAACTTCAAAAAAATATCTCAAGGTCTGGAAACCTGGCTCGCCCATCCCGCGCGAGCCATGTCGGAGATAAACAGTCTTTGACTTCTTTGAGTCTGGCCTTTAGGATATTAAAGTGACGGTGACGGCAAAATCGATTCTTATCGCCGCCAACATCCCTGAATTTAGAAATCAGGGCGTTTTGTGGTTCCAAGAAAACCAGAGCAAGATCAAAGTTTTATGCGGAAAAAACCTCTGGTGGCGCAATCACATCCGCCTGCTGGAAAGCGGCTTAAGAATCAATCCACTCGCTCTGACCCGCGAACTCGCCGACCTCGGCTACATCAAAACCGGCCGGGTGTTAAACCCGGGCGAACTCGCTTTCATGGGTTCGGTCTTATCCGTTTGGCCAATCAACCTTGGCGCGCCCGCGGCGATTGATTTTAATGGCAACACGATTGAATCCATCAGTCCTCTGGTTAAACCCCCGGCATTAAAAGGCGAGACCGGTTTGAATTTTGAAGAAACTGTCCACACCCGCTTTAAGCCCGGCGACTATGTGGTGCATATAGACCACGGCATCGGCAAGCTGAAGGGTGTTACGCCCGACTTGGAAAACTATTTTGAAATTGAATACGCCGGCGGCGACAAACTTTTTCTACCGTTTGAACAAACCAAAAAAATATCCCTCTACGTTGGTTTCACCCGGCCCAAAGTGTACCGCCTGGGCGGCAGCTTGTGGCACAAAGTCAAAACCAGAGCCAAAGAAGACGTGGTCAAACTAGCCCAAGACCTTTTAGAGCTTTACGCTCATCGAGAAACTGTGCGGGGATTTTCTTTTACCAAAGAAACTAGCGAACTAGCAAACTTAATAACTGACTTTGAGTATCCCGAAACACCCGACCAGACCCAAGCGTGGCAGGAAATATCGGCCGACATGGAAAGCGATAAACCGATGGATCGGGTTTTGGTGGGCGACGTGGGTTTTGGCAAAACGGAACTCGCCATCCGTGCCGCTTTCAAAGCCGCCCTCTCGGGCAAACAAGTGGCTTTAATAGCCCCGACGACCATACTTGCCCGCCAGCATTTTGACGTTTTTAACGATCGCCTGGAAAAATACGGCGTCAACATGGCTATGTTGAGCCGCCTAAACCTGGAGGAGGAAAACAAAAAAACGGCCCGCGCTATAAAATCCGGCCTCGTGGATGTAGTCATCGGCACGCACCGTTTGCTTTCGCGCGATGTGGAGTTTAAGGATTTGGGGCTATTGATTATTGATGAAGAACAAAGGTTTGGCGTATTACAGAAAGAAAGGATCAAGAAATTAAAAAATAATATAGACGTCTTGATGCTTTCGGCCACACCTATTCCCCGCACGCTTTATTTGGCGCTCTCCAACCTAAAACCCATCTCCAAAATCCAAACCCCGCCTTTGGGCCGCGAAGCTATAGCCACTAAAGTGGAAAAATTTTCCTGGGACTTGATAAAATCGGCGATTGAGTTTGAACTTAACCGCGCCGGCCAGGTTTTCTTTTTGGAAAACCGGATCCATAAAATCGCGGGCGTGATGGATAACTTAAAAAAGATTCTGCCCGCGGCGCGCCTAACCGCCCTCCACGGCCGCATGGGCGAGAAACAGATCATAAACGCGGTGGAAAGTTTCAAAAAGGGCGAAACCGATATTTTGGTCTCCACCACTATTATTGAAAACGGAATTGATTTACCTAATGCCAATACCTTAATCGTTTCTGATGCGACACGATTAGGGCTTTCGCAGGCGCACCAGCTGCGCGGCCGGGTGGGCCGGCGTGATAGAAAAGCGTTCGCCTACTTCTTATACCCTAAAAAATCTCTGACTGAAATTACCCAAGCCAGGCTTAGGTCGTTGGAGAAATTTTCCGAACTGGGCGACGGCTTCAGAATCGCCCTGCGCGACTTGGAACTGCGCGGCGCCGGCAACATTCTGGGCCGCCACCAATCCGGCCGCATCAATCAAATCGGTTTGAATTTGTACTGTGAGATGC
>JBASTM010000023.1:0-34845 GCA_049274895.1 Minisyncoccia bacterium | reverse complement strand
GCCTTAGTTCTTCTTCCGAAATCCCTCCCGTCTTAAAGACAGAGTTACGGAGCTGAAAGGTGTACTGTTGAACTTTTTGGAGTAGACTTAGCTGCAGTTGATAGTTAGAAGGACCCGTCACCACGTCGAAGATGTTTTCTCCAAACAGCACCTCGGCTTGTCGAAGGTGACAAACGAAAAATGGACCACATGTGTGAAGTGAAAAGAAATCAGCGTTAGTCGGTATTTCCTCAAGGTAGATCAGGTGAAGATGTATCGGCAATCGAGACAGATGTGACTGCACGACAAGTCCTCGAAGCAGGGCACAATCTCCCTGATCTTTTCGTCTTAGTACAATGACAATGTCCGCGTCCTGCGGGGGTGGGTGCGTATTGAACACTAATGAGCCGTGAAGGAGAACGCACACCACATTTTCAGCTCCGAAGGCGGATACAATTTTCCCGCCGAGCTTTTGCATAGATTCTCTGTTCATCAACCCCTCCTTTCAAGTAGTAAGTTTTGGTACTGGGATAGTAGAACGCGATTCTCTTTACGAAGGTCGGCGATAAGTTGTTCAGCAAGGATCCCATCCATCATCTGCAATACCTCTGAAAGAGATGATAACACTTTGCTGGTATTGGGAATGGCGATAGACTCACGGCTCAATGCCTTGAGCGTCCAGAAAAGCACACTCGAATTTACCACAACCTCTTTTTGGTTCCACTTCAGTCCATTTGCCATTATTAGCCGAATCGGCAAACGCCCGTACCTGTCGATAAGCTTCTGGAGCGTATCAACACTAGGTGAATGGGGTTTGTCGCTTTCAAATTGAACAAATGGTGTCACGACGGCTGTTATGTCCTGAAGACTGCCGGACAGTTTGTGCGATATTCCCAAGGACCAGACGAGCGGTTTTAATGAGCGGTTACTTACAACTACCGCTGAAGGACGAAATCCATCTTCGATCAAGGAGCAGAATAGAAGTGACCAGCAAAAATCCGTATCAAGTTGCCATGTTTGGCCGAACAGCGATACACGGTAGTCACCTTTCTTCTGTCTGGAGATTAGTAATGGTTGATTAAACCTCCTACGTAATTCCTCAACTTCCTTCGTATAGAACAACGGAAACGTGGTGAGTGTTCCCCCCGCAAAACTGCTTTTTAACATAAGGCAATGTTCTTTTTTAGTCTCAAGTGGCGTGTTGCATAGCGTGCAGAACGCAAGACCTTTCTCCAACCGCAGAACCTTATGGTCCATTAACCAATCTGCATGAAGCGCTTCCGGCACCACTTCAACGGCACCACATTGGCAGATGAGTGTTAACGTCTGGCGAGATTGTAACTCTCCAGCCACCGCCAGCCTTTCGCAGTACCTTTGCAAACGGTCAATATGGTTTGTATCGCTATCAACCCAGAAGTAGTCGATGGGTATGCCTAGCCGGTCTAAAAGTTTTCGGAAGCTCTCAAAACGCTGGGTAACTTCGTTGGTTTCTAGCTCCTCGTACCGCAGTCCTGTTAGATTGACACAGCAGATGGAGATAGCTTCCGTAAGTCTCGACAACATCGAAACCACAAATGGTGTTAGGACTAGTCCAGTTTTTACTTCAGACGGAATTGTCAATGGTAAACAGATGACACAATCTTTCATGACGACACCTCACTTTCTTTGCAGTAGTTGTTCCGCTTTTTGCATCGCAAGTCGTGTTGCTGATAGCGCATTACTTGATTGCAAATACGCGGCGACGAAGGAGCCGAAGAAGATATCACCGGCACCCAGTGTATCCACTACCTCAACAGGGTGGCCATGAATTTGGTGCCGCTTACCACTGTCCCAGACTTCCACCCCTTCTTGACCGCACGTTATGAGTAAGACACGAGATCGGAAGAGATTTAAGATTTCTTCCGGCACGTAACCTGATTCACGCTGGTTGACCTTGAGAGCTACAACATTTTTTACGGTCTCGGGGGTGCATATCCAGCGCTGGGTAAGATCTTCGCCTTTCGCGCGGATATATCCTTGTGCGTCAAGAAAGACATGGCAGTTCTTTTGTGCTATCTGCTCGAGGTTGAACTCGCTCAGTATCGGGGACAGCAATACATTATGTGTAGGAAGACGCCTATGTAGCATTATCTTTCCTATCCGCTCGATTCGTATCTTCTCGCGCCGATCTTGAATAGTAATGTGCACAGTTACGGGTCGTCGAGAAGTCAGTAAATGAACTTTCCAGCCCAATGCTTCAATTGCCTGTTTGCAGTAGAGCGCAGGTCCACCGCGCCGCACTAGTTCGGTTGATTTATCAAGATTGTGGATGTGGTCTATCGTTCTTGATGCTATTAAGGTTATAGATTTCATTTTCGCCTCTTTTCTATTGTAAAGGTGCGTGGCTTTAAGAAACCCTTTATGGTTTCTTCCATCTAATAGAATAGCATAATCTATTAACTTTCGCAATAATAGTGGATAATTGCAACTTGCAATTGGTTAATCTTTATGGTATCATTAAAAACAGCATAAAAACCGGCTCTTTGACAACTAGAATAGGAGGAAATACAGGTGAAAAGATTAAGTTTGTTGCTAGTGGCGCTTTCTGCCGCGCTAAGCGCGGAGGAAATCCCCACCATCACGGCCGTTATGGAAAATGGCCCCAGCGCCAACCGCATCAACGTGGTGTTTCTCTCGGAGGCCTATGTGGCCAGCCAGAGAGAAACGTATTTCTCGGATGTCCAGATTGCCACCGAAGGGCTGTTCAATTTCATGCCTTTCAAAGAATACCGGAACCACTTCAATGTCTACGCCATCTGGGTGGCGAGTCAAGATTCGTTCTTGGCTGTTGTTGCACGGGGTGAAGAGCCCAGAACATATTTTGGCCAGTGGGGAGGTTTGGGCGCTGATGGGGAAAAAGGTGAACGCGTGTTAAGAAGTTTTTTACCATCATCAAATCCTACTGTAGTGGTACTGTTGGTAAACGACGACAGAGTAACCGGGGCAGGTTCTAAAGGAGGAATGACCGTAGGCACCGGCCTCCTGCATCATGATCCCGATTGGACTAATCGGGATTATACCCGAAGTGTCATCCACGAATTCGGCCACGCCCTAGGCGGTTTGAGCGATGAGTATAACGGCAATCTGGTTCTTATGTCCCGCGAGACGGAACGGAACTATGGCCCGCCGGGGCATTTCATCAATGTCACCACCGAGACCAATCGCGACCGCGTCAAGTGGAGGCATTGGCTGGAATCGGCTGTGCCCATTCCTACACCTGTGTATACGGTTCTAAGAGAACGTAATGGAGTTTATTACGAAACCAGCGACTACGCCGACAAGGTCGGCCTGTTTGAAGGGGCTTACCTTTTTTCCACGGGCTGGTACCGGCCTAAACTCACCTGCATTATGAGAGAAGTTAGTGATTCCTCTGGAGAAACACCGCCCTTCTGCGAGGTCTGCCGCGAAGCGCTGGTGCTGGAGATTTACCGGCAGGTTGACCCGACCGCCGAGCTAGATTTGGCGGTAGGCGAGACGGTTACCGTTTTCTCCATCAATCCGCCCCAGCCGGCGGATCACAACTTGAAACTCCAATGGCTGGTGGACGGTGTGGCGGTGCCCCGCCAGAACTCCAGTCGGCTGGAAGTGACCGACGCCTGGCTCGGCTATGGCCGGCATACTGTCACGGTAACGGTGGAGGACACCACCGAGTGGGTGAGAATGGATTCTGTCGGCCTTCTGGTGCGGTCGCTGGAGTGGCGGCCGATCGTCTACTACCCCAAGCCCGACTTTTCGGGCGATGGCGCAGTGGACTTTGACGACTTTTTTATGTTCGCCGATGTCTTTGGCCGGCCGGTCACCAGCCGGACAGAAAAGTTCGATCTGGACTGGAGCGGCGGTCTGATAGACTTCACCGACTTCTTCCTCTTCGCCGATTCGTTCGGCCGGCGCGTTTCGGAGCAAAAAATCTCCGTGCCAGACGCGCAGTAAATTGATTGATCCCCTATAGAGGCGAGGCCTCTATATAATAATAGCGAGATAAACCATCCCTCCGACGGAAACCGTCGGAGGGATTTTATTACACAAGACCGGTTGGTTTTTGAGCGAATTAGACAAAAATAATTTAAGATTGTATAATGTAGAAAGTACTTTAAAATACAGGAGGTGGCTATGATATTCTTGGCGGGGCCTCATGGCGCAGGCAAAACCGAATCAGCCCGCATTATGAGCTGTTTTTCTTTTCTACCTATAGATCTTGGGCCGACGCTCAGAAAAATTCACCTTGAACTGGGCATAGTAGATGGTTTTAAGGATTGGATTAGGAAGGGAGAAGCTGACTTTGGGCAATCTTTTACGGACAATCTCTTGATAGCGGAGATTAGAAAAATAAAAGAGGTTGTGGAAAATGGGGATTCCCATGTTGATATTGTCGTGGTTGGCAGCCGCTCCAGAAGGGGAATTGAAAAAATTAAAGGTGCCGTCCCAAGAGTGAGAGGTCGCGACGGCCAGGTGATATTTATTGAGGCGCCGTTTGATGTTTTACACAAGAGGTACAACGAAAGAGAAAGATTAAATTTAGATCCGGCAAGCTTTCGCGGTCTTTTAGGCGCGGATTTGGAAATCGGTATTGAGTCAATAAGAGAAATAGCAGATTTTACACTCTTTAATAATGGAGATATTAAAAGTCTTGAAACGGCCATAAGAGAAATTTTATTCCAAAAGCTCGGATATGCCCAATAAAAAACCGGTTAAAAAAACAAATTCCTCCCCATTCAAAGTGGGGAGTGTTTTTAATCCTCTAAAGAGCAAACTCGGCCAGGTTTCATTGAAGTATAAATTCATATCCCTGGAGTATCCTTCAAGGCTTAACGCGATGGCTATGGATCCAAGTAAGATTGATGTAAATGAGAACTTTTGTTACACGCCCGGAGAAGTTGTTTTTTCTATATCATTTTTCAAGAAAGTCACTATCAGCCAGAGAGGGGACTCTGAAATTATTGTATCTAAAGATTCAAAGAGACCGGTTCTTATTAGACACGCCGCCCTTTTAATGAAAAATGCTCTAAATTTTAAAGATGGATTTGATATAGATGTAAAAAATGCCCAAGAGATAAGACATTGCGGTTTTGGGTCAAGCAGCGGTTTGATAGCTTCCGTCGCTTGCGCCATTAATGAGGCCTATGGAAAGCCGGTTAGAGATGACGATTTAATAAAATATTTGGCCCAAAACCACGGAGAAGAAATAGATGGAGAATCGTCTTTTTTAAATCCAGTGCAATGCATCGGCGGTTCGGCGGCGGCGGGAATATGTAAGGGCGGCCTAATTTTGTTGGCTGGGGAAAGTGTGCCTATAGCAAAGATGAACATACCAAATGAATATAAAGCTGTGATAGGCGTTCCGAAAGATTTTAAGGATTTGGACTCTAAGGTACTTATGGAAAAAGAAATTAAAAATCTCCCAAAATTTATTGCGACGGGCAAGAAATATGGAAAGACAATTGCATATAACATCTTACATAAGATGTTGCCGGCAATGGCTGAAAGAGACCTGAAAACAATTGGGGACGTTATTTATGATTACCGTTTTAATATGGGTAGTATTAAAAATTGTTCTTTTGTGTACAAAAAACTTCCTAAATTATGCGATGAGTTGTCGTTTATTAAAAAAGATAATATAGCGGAAGTTCTTTCTATCTCTTCGGTGGGGCCGGCTATATTCGCCATCTCTAAAAGACCAGGAGTTTGTGAAAAAATATTTAGCTCTAAGGGGTTAAGAGTATATTCTTTTTCCATAAATAATGGTGGATACAAGGTTATAAAAAAGAAGATAAAAAATGTCTAAAAATCCGGAGCACGGGTTTTGGAATAATCCTAAAGTGGTCAAAGAATTTTACAACGCCGAAGCGTCTCCTTACTGGCGTGATTTTTTGTGTGGTTTAAAAGAGCCATTTTCTTATCGGGCTCTTGATTTAGGTTGCGGCGGTGGCAGAAACACGGAACTTTTAGTAAAAAAAGGTTTTGACACTTGGGCTTGTGATTTTTACGAGCTGATGTTAAAGGCCACAAGAAGAAGAATCGGTATTTTAATGGGAGCGAGTGAAGCACGCAAAAGAATAATTAAAGCTTCTATGTTGAATTTGCCATTCGAAAATGGGTGTTTTGATATCGTGATAGCCAATGGGATTTACCACAACACGAATTCTATAGATGAATTTACCCGCGCAGTAAAAGAGACGAGTAGAATTCTAAAAAAGGGCGGATTTTTATGTTTGAATGTTTTTTATAGAGGGATTATAGCGCCGGAATTGAAAGAAATAAAATCAAGTAAGCATACATTTATCACCCCTGGGGGGCTGCATTTAACACTTATAGGAAAGAGAGAGGTCTTGAGAATATTGACTGATTTTAACATTATGCCACAAGGAAAAATCGCAGTTTACAAAAGAGAAGTTAGCACTGGCGTGCGGTCTGTATTGCGGGGTGTTTTTAGGAAGAGCTAACCCTAGCTGATTTGGTGAGGTAATCGGCTATTTTTAGGTAATTTTTATTCCAGATGTTAACACGTTCGGATTCCGGGTATTCTGCCAGAGTTCTTCTTTCGCCTTTTAGAATTATTATACGGGTCCAACCAGCTTGTAAATCTCCCCGTTCTTTTTTGGCAATGGAGAACGGAACCCTAAAAGAATATTCTTTTGTTTCTCCGTTTGGTTTACCATAAACCGTGGCTACTTCAAAATAACCGCTTCTGTCTTTAAAATTTTTTAGTATTTTTAAGATATCTGCGGCAGTGATTTTTTTTTCAAAATAATTCATGTACGGGCCAGGTATTCCCAGAGCATTGATGTATAAACTATGATCTTCCCGTATGGCCGGCGTGCCCAGTTCTTTAGCTGCTTGCAGCGCGGTGTGTCTGGCTATTTTTAGACCATCGTCGGCTTGAATTTCAGGATAATCCTTTTTGATTTGCAGCAGGGTAATATTTCTTTTGTTAAATATGCTTTTAGCTACAAGCAATTTACCCGTGTTTTTGGTGACTAAATAAATTTTCATTAAATTATTATAACACTTTTAGTTTTTTATTACAATTTTTAGGATACTATCAATTACTCAACCAAATTGACTTTTTAACACTTAAATGTAAAAATGTAAATCAGCTGTTAAAATTGTTCTTTTAAAATAAAAAGGAGAGTGTTGTTATGGGAACCGATATCAAACTGCCGAGAGTCTATGCTGAATGCGTGTTGGATGACCATATCATCACTACACTTGACCCGCTTGGAGCCGACGAGTTTTTTATGAAGGAACTCCCAAAACTGAATATGATCGGCGATATCCAACAGATTTACGAAACTTTTGCGATATATCTTCACCTTAGCGATGTTCGTGGATTATCTAAATTAGAAGCCGCGGCTGCGACACGAGATGTTGCTATTGTGGCATCATCTTTAGTGAGACACGGCGCAGAGATCCAACAATTCCCAGAACTTGAAACTACTCTAATAAAACTGTCGGAAGTAAGCGATGAAATCCCTGCTGACACGGTAACAAGTTATGGACCAAGGAACCCATGTGACCATCGGATGAGAACCTTCACTGGAGAACCAGAAGAGCGTTCGTTTATTTTGTGCGTGGTTGAGGGTATGCGGTCGTTACCAGCGGCGGTGGCAGCTCTTGATGTCGCACAAGAATACCCTCCGGATGGGCCGGAATTTTCTCGTTTGGTTAGGGTAGCGGCTGATAATTTTGCGGCAATGATTAGTTCTATAGCAGAGGTTAATCGGCGTATCACTCCAGAGTATTTTACCTCTAAACTTCGGCCTTATTTTGAGCCGAAAGTAATTGGCGGCAAAAAATATCTTGCTCCGGGTGGGGCTCAAATGCCGATTATTTTGATTGATCTTGCGTTGTGGAGTGGAGAAGACAACAATTCTCAGTACGTCAGATACTGGAATGAAAACATTGGTTACTTACCTGCTAAATTAAGGATTCGCGCCCAAAAAATTGTGCGGTCAGGATCACTGTTACAGAAATTAAAAAGGTGGTCTGATAGCCCAGAATCCTCCAGACAAACGAATAAACCATTCGTTATGGCTTCACTGGACGCAGTGGAAGAATTGATTGTGGCGCTTCAAAAGTTTCGTTATCCTCACCTCAAAATAGCCGAAGCCAATATGGCCGTTCGTCCCAAAGGCGCTGTCGGCAGCGGTGGCTACAATACCGATATCCTTAAACTGCTGATCGCGAATTCCGAATTCGCTCGAAAGACTATCCAGGAATTGCGAAAAAACTTAAACTAGGAGGATTTCCTCTATGGATAAAATGAAGGTGATTTCGGCTTTTAAGGAAGCTATGTCGGCAAAAGTTAGAGATCTGGCCAGTTCTCTTGAGGATACAAAAAAGCGGGCACAAGGCGCTCCGGGGAGCAACACTACCCACTCCGACACATCTAAATTCCAGCTTGGCAATTTAGCTCTGTCGATTGATTTGCAGGTTCAAAAAGCAAAAGAGGTTTTATCAGCCATAAGCGGCACGCCGGTTCATTACGATCAAGCTGCGCGTGTGGGGTCGCTTATAGAACTATTTGATAAGAAGATCGGACAAACCAATCTGTATTTTATGGTGGTAAAGGGCGGTGGTGAAACTGTTATTGTTGATGGTATCACAATAACGACAATAGCTGTGGCTGCCCCCCTTGGCCGCGCCTGTGTGGGCAAGAGAAAGCAGGATGAGATTTCCTGCAATGGGCGCGCTTACTTTATTCAAAACATTGATTGATTTGGCCATGGACGGCCAAATCGGCTTCGGCTATTTCTTCCTCTTCGCCGACTCCTTCGGCCGGCGCGTTTCGGAGCAAAAAATCTCCGTGCCAGACGCGCAGTAGCAGTAAACGATGCTAACGGCAAACACCCGATGTTTGCCGCTTCATGGGTAACCCCCGGCCACAAAAAGGCCGGGGGTGTTTTTATTTCTCCATTTATAACAAATATTCCACGATCGTGAACTAAATGTTATAATTTACTTATACTTGTATTTATAAAGGAAATACCAATTCAATATGGAGCTTAACAAAATAGTTGTAAAAGCAATGTGTGTGGTGGGGCGAAACGGCCAGGAAGTGCTAGCCGGGATCGGCCGCGATGATGTTAAAGGAGAAGATTTTGGCCGCATTATCGGCGGGAAAATTGAATTTGGGGAAACCGCAGAATTTGCTTTGCGAAGAGAATTTCAAGAAGAGTTAAATACCGAACTTGAGGATCTCTTTTTTATAAAGATGGTTGAAAATATTTTTACCTATAATGGTCAGCCCGGCCACGAAATTGTGTTTGTATATAGAGGAAGTCTTGCGGATAAAACATTGTATCAAAAAGATCTAATCAGAGTAGAAGACGGAGGCAAAGAATTTGATGTAAGGTGGGTCCCGCTTGATGATGTGTATTTAGGAAAACTCAAACTTTACCCAGAGCTTGATTATAAAGTGATTCTAAATAAAAATTCCCTCTCTAGCTAAGCCAGAGAGGGAGTTGGTTTTTCCCCCGCTTAAAGCAGATCATATTGATCAACTATTTCGTCAATTAAACCTAATTTTAAGGCCTCATCCGAAGTCAATTCTGAACCATCCCTTTCTCCATTATTCATTAGTCTACGCAGTTCGTTTCTTGATATTTTAACCCGAGATAGGATGAGATCCTCTCCATCTTTCTGAAAAGTTATGGTGTCTTTTAGGTGAGCCGCCAGAGATCGCATAACATCTTGTCTGGTTTGATTAGCCTTGTAGCTAAATTCGGATCGCACAAAATGAAGAAAAAATCTGCTATGGGGCGTAGATAATCTTTTACGGCAAACCTGAAGAATAAAGATGGCTGCCGAACCGCACATTCCAACCACAATACCCGAAACGGGAGCTCTGGACAGTCTTATTAAATCTATTAACCTAAAAGCCGGCTTGACCTTGCCGCCGCCGCTGTCAATCACAAGTTTTATTTCTTCGTCTGATTCCAAATTCAATCCTATTATTCCAGCAACAACTCTGTCGGCAATGTCTTTGTCTATGTTGTAGGGCAAGCCGATAATTCTCTTTTCTAGCAGTTTGGCCGTTACTTCTTTAGTTTCCACGGAATCCCCCTCTTTACGGGTTAAATTTTTAGAGAACTTGATAACTTAATAAGTATACCGTTTGATCATATATATTGTCAAATTTTTTAGTGGTAATATAGCCCTTAGCTAGTCTTATTTTTGTGTTTTTAAGGCGGATGTTCAATAATGATTAGCAATGAGACGGTATTATTTTCTTCTGGCGGCTGCGGTTTTACTGGATCTGGCCATTTTGCCGTGGCTGGTGGGGGTGAGCTGGCTGCCTCAAGTGGTGTTGATGGTTCTGCCTTTTATTTTTCTTCGGCTGGAGCGGCGGGATTTGTATGTTATCTTTACACTGGTACTGGTTTATCTGCGCACCGTCAGTGATTTTAATTTAGGAATCTTGTTTTTGGCGTTGCTCTCCCTTCTATTTTCTGAAAAGTGGTTTTTGGTTAATTTTTTCCACAAGGACGCTTGGCAGACGCTGGCCTTGTCCGGGTTGGGTGTAATCGTTTTTTACGCTGTTCTCGGAATACTTTCTTTTTTTACGGCGCCGGGAGTTTTTTATCTGGACACGGCTCTCGTAATCTCAATTATTTTATCCGCGATAGGCGGATCCGGAATTAATTTATTGTTAAGAAAATTTTTGTTTTAGGTTATGTTTTTTAAAAAAAAGCGGCGGCGCAAGTCATACGAACTGGAGGTGGATGAAGTTTTTTTTGACGCTCACCAACTGGGCCAGCGCGACTTAAAATGGTCTAACCGTTTGGAAAAACCCATACCCTTAAGCCATATCCAGCGCTTCGGTTTTTTTTTGTTTTTGGTTTTGATTTTGGTGTTAGCCAGAGAAATTTATTTGGTTGGGTTTAAGGGTCAAGAATACTCGGCCAAGGCCACAGCCAATTATGTAAAAGAAATTTGGGAGCGCGCTCCACGGGGGGTAATTTACGATTCCCAAGCGCAGCCGTTGGTGGAAAATGCTCTCTCTTTTAACTTAGTGATGATTCCGGCGGAGTTGCCCCGTGACCGCGAACTTCAAGCCAAAATGGTTGAGATTCTGGCCGGCCTTTGGGAGCGCGATCCCGAGGAGATAAAAAATCAATTTAAGGAGATAGATCGCTTTTCTTTTAGACCGGTTCTGGTTTTGGAAGATTTGACCCACAGCGAGCTCTTGGCTTTTAAGGCCAAATCGGAAGAGCTGCCCGGCTTTCGTCTGGAAGAAAATTTTAAGCGTGTCTACCCAGACAGAGGCATCTTTAGCCATATTTTGGGCTATACCGGCCGGGTGACGGCAAATAAAATAAACAACAGCCCCGATTATCTTTTAACTGATCTCGCCGGCCAGAGCGGCTTGGAGGCCGAATATGAAAATATTCTGCGCGGCCGGCACGGCGTGACTTTGGTGGAAAGTTACGCTCATGGCGGCACCGGGCGGGTGATGAGTTCAACCGGCGCTGAAGCGGGAGATAACCTGACTCTTTTTGTTGATGCTGAACTTCAAAAAAAAGTGACGGAGGTTGCCGGGCGGTTTTTGGCTTCTTTGGGCTTAAGCAAGGCGGCGGTAGTGGCTGTGGAGCCCAAAAGCGGCGGCATAATGGCCCTGCAGAGTTTTCCTTTGTTTGACGGCAATATTTTCGGTCGGCGTCTTAGTCCGGAGAGCTATAAAAGAGTTTTTGAAAACCCCAGCCAGCCCTTATTTAACCGAGCGGTCAGCGGCCTTTATCCGCCGGGCTCCACCCTCAAACCATTTTTGGGTTTGGCCGCTTTAGAGGAAAAGATAATTGACGATAAGACCGTTGTTAACGACACCGGCAGTATCATGGTAGGCTCGCAGGAGTTTAGAGGTTGGTCGGTTTTAGGTCTAGTGGATATTTACCGCGCCATAGCTATGTCGTCCAATATTTTTTTCTATGCCGTGGGCGGGGGTTACGGCGAGATCAGCGGCTTGGGGCCCATTAAGATGGGTGAGTACTTAAAAAAATTTGGATTTTCCGACTTGACCGCAATTGATCTTCCCGGGGAATCAATGGGTTTTATTCCCACGCCGGATTGGAAGCGCCTGGCTAAAAAAGAAAGTTGGTTTACCGGTGACACTTACAATATGTCCATCGGCCAGGGTTTTACCCAAGTTACACCCCTGCAGTTAGCCGCGGCCACGGCGGCCGTGGCCAACAACGGTTTTTTGATTAAACCCCGAGTGGTTAAAGCTATTACGGATAAAGATGGTAAAATTGTAAGCAGTATTGAGCCGGAGATATTGAATCAAAATTTTGTGGCTGCGGATTCATTGGCCATAATCAGGCGGGCCATGGCCGAGACTGTGATTTCCGGTTCGGCCAGGTCACTGGCCAATTTGCCCGGCGGGGCCGGCGGCAAAACCGGAACCGCCCAAACCGGTATCGGCAACAACACCCACGCTTGGTTTACGGTTTTTGCTCCTTACCAAGACCCCAAAATAGTTTTGACGGTTTTAGTGGAAAACGGCGGCGAAGGTTCCAGCGTGGCCGTGCCGATCGCGAGAGAGATATTGGAATGGTACCTGACTAGGAATTAGCTTTCTAGCTTCTTAGCTTTTTAGGTTTTAGATCTAGAAAGCTAGCATCCTAGAAAGCTAGAAAGCTATGATAATCTTTGACGGCAAAAAGTTAGCCCAAAAAATCTTAGACGATCTAAAAACAGAAACCTCGGCCTGGAAAAACAAACCGTCTGTGGCTGTGGTCAGTTTCGGATCCAAAGAAGAAAATTCTTCCTATGTAACCCAAAAAAGAAAGACGGCCGAGTTCCTGGGTTTTGGTTTTAATCACTACCATTATGCCAAAGAAGATTTCTTCAAGGCCCGGGAGTATTTGAATAAAATAGTTAAGATGGAAAAAAATTCGGCAGTGGTGGTTCAACTACCTTTGCCGGCCGGTGTAAATTATTCTATTTTGAATGTGCTGCCGCTCCAAAAGGATCCGGATTTGCTTTCCGATAAAGCCGTCGGCCTATTTTTTAACGGACGCTCGTTAGTGGATCCGCCTACAGCCGCGGCTATTTTAAGAATCCTGGCTGAATCGGACATATCGGTTAAAAATAAACAGGTGGCTTTGTTCGGCTACGGCCGCTTGGTGGGGCGATTCTTAATGCCGATGCTGGTCAAGGCAGGAGCCCTAGTCACGGTGCTGGAGAAAGGTATAGGTAAAAACGATATTTTGGATATTTCTTCGAAAGCTGATATTATGATCAGTGCTGCCGGAGAGGCCAATTTTATTACCGCCGCCATGGTTAAAAACGGCGCGGCGGTGGTAGATGCCGGTTTCTCCTTGCTTGACGGGAAAATAACCGGTGATGTAGACTGGGATTCTGTCAAGGACAAAGCTTCTTTCATAACCCCGGTGCCGGGCGGAGTCGGGCCGGTGACCGTGGCCGAATTATTTGCCAACGTGGTAAAATTATATAAACTTGCTAATAAAAAACAGCACCGTCCGAGAGGTGCTTTTTAATAATATGCCTACTAAATACATTTCTCAAGAAGATCTGGAAAGATTCAAAACGGAGCTTCTGGAACTCAAAACCGTTAAGCGCCGAGAGATTGCCGAGCGGATTGAGGAAGCCAAATCTTTAGGCGACCTTTCCGAGAACGCCGAGTATATTGAAGCCCGCGAAGCCCAGGCCTTTAACGAAGGGCGGATCAGAGAGTTGGAAGAACTTGTAAGAAGCGCGGTTATCATAGACGAAAACAAACAAAAAACCGGCGCCAAAACCGTGGTGGAAGTGGGCGACACAGTGGAAGTAAAAAATGAAAAAGGCGAGAAATCTGCTTTTACTATTGTCGGCTCCAACGGCACCGACCCGGCGCAAAATAAAATTTCCAACGAATCGCCTTTAGGGCGGGCTTTTTTATCTAGAATCCCCGGTGAGGAGGTGGAGGTAATTACGCCTTTAGGTAAGATAAAATACAAGATCTTGGCAATAAAATAGTCTGATGTTATCATTCTCGTATAACCAGCAGGGGCTGGTTGGTGTTCTTTCCCATAACCTTCTTAACAAGGGGAAGTGGTTATGGAAGCAGAAGGGATTGCCACGCAGACTTTCAGGCCCGGCCAGACCGTCCAGCTTTTCATGGCCGGCGGAGTCACCGTGGAAGGCCAGGTGGATCAGATGGTCCAGCCAGCCAAGCCGGGAGATGAGCCTGTCTGCTTGGTGAGAGTGCCAATTCCCTTGAGCGAGTTGAGAAGGGTGTAGCTTACGGGCCGGCGGAGACCAATCTCCCCCGGCCCATTTTTTGACCCAGAATCATTATAAAGATAGAATATATCCATGGCGTCTATCGAAGAACTTAGAAATATACGGATATCTAAATTAGAATCTCTTAAAAATCAAGGGCAGTATCCTTATCCGGCTCGGGTTAGAAAGGATTACCCTAATTCGCATGTCCATGAGTATTTTGATTCTTTGGTTGCGTCCGCCCAGCCGATTTTTTTAGCGGGACGGGTAAAAGCCATGCGCCACCACGGCGGCTCGGCTTTTTTGGATATTGAAGATGATACTGGCGAGATCCAGGTCTTTTTACAAGAAGACCGCCTGGGTGAGGAAAAATATAAAGTCTTTCAAGATAGTGCCGATGTGGGTGATTTCGCAGAGGTGAGCGGACATCTGTTCAAGACCAAACAAGACGCTAAAACTTTGGAGGTGGATTCTTTTAGAATTGTCGCGAAAGCTCTGCGGCCGTTACCCGAAGAATGGTTTGGCTTAAAAGATCTTGAGGAACGTTTGCGCCGCCGTTATTTAGATTTAATTTTGAACAAAGGTGTTAAAGAAACTTTTCGCAATCGTTCGCGTTTGGTGGCCGACATCAGAAAATTTCTGGCCAAAGAGGGTTTTATGGAAGTGGAAACTCCGATTTTACAGCCGCTGGCCGGCGGAGCTTTGGCCCAGCCCTTCAAAACTCATCTTAATACGCTTGATTTGGATCTATACTTGAGAGTTGCGCCCGAACTTTACTTAAAACGCCTTATGGTAGGCGGGTTTGAAAAGATTTTTGAGATCGGCCGCTGTTTTAGGAATGAAGGCGTGAGCCCGGTGCATAACCCGGAATTCACTATGCTGGAACTCTATTGGGCCTATCAGGATTACCGGGGCTTGATGAAATTCACGCGTAAGCTGCTTAAAAAATGGATCAAAGGCAAGTGGCAAGTGGCTGAATTTTCTAGGGTATTTAAGGAAAAAACTGGCCAAAAATATAGCGAGGTGGATCCGGATGAATTAGATAATATTTATAAAAAAGAAGTGAGGGCTAAAGTTGAAGGTCCGATGTTTTTAGTTCATTATCCGGAAAGAATTATGCCTCTGGCCAAACTCAAAGAAGACGATCCTAAATTGACGGAAAGTTTCCAGTTGATTGTGGGCGGCGCCGAAGTGGTTAAGGGCTTTTCCGAAATGAATGATCCTTTGATTCAGCGCGAACAAATGGAGCGGCAGGAACAGGCTTTTCGGGCAGGCAACCAGGAGGCCTCCCGTTTAGATGAAGACTTTTTGGAGGCCTTGGAATACGGTTTGCCTCCAGCCGCCGGATTGGGCATCGGTATCGATCGCCTAGCCGCTTTGGTGGGCGGGCACAGCAATATAAGAGACGTGATACTTTTTCCATTTATGAAGCCGCGTTGATTTCAAGAAAAATTACTATTCGCTCCTGCAGGGAGGAGCTCTTCGCCCCACCCTATCTTAATTAACTAAACCTCCCCGAAGTCGCTCATAGCAATTTTTCTTCTGTCTATGATAGATATAAAATTATTACGCGATAGTCCCGATTTTATTAAAGAAGCCGTTCGCAGGAAGGGCTATAAAATTGACATTGACGAGATTGTGGAATTGGATAAGCGCCGCCGGGAATTGATACAGGCAACCGAAGAACTGCGCCGCGCCGCCAAAGAAATTTCTTCCGCGGGCAAAGAGACGTCGGTGGAAGACCGCGATAAAGGCAGGGATCTAAAAGAAAAAACAAAAATAAAAGAAAAGGAACTCGCGGTGGTTGAAGCTGGTTTTTTTGAAAAGTTTTCCCAAATTCCCAATCCCGCTTCAACCGACGTTCCCGAAGGCAAAAATGAGAAAGACAATAAGGAATTGAAGGTGGTCGGCGATAAAACCAGGTTTGATTTTGAGCCCAAAGATCACCTTAAACTGGCTGAGAATTTGAATCTGGTGGATTTTAGGGCCGGAGCCAAAGTTGCCGGCAGCCAGTTTTACTACTTAAAAAACGAGGGTGCTTGGTTGGAATTGGCTTTGATTCATTATGCTTTGGACGTGCTTAGAGTAGAAGGTTTTGAGATTTTATTTACGCCGGATTTAGCCAAATCGCGTTTTTATTTGGGCACGGGTTATCTGCCTAAAGGCGATGAAGCTCAAACCTACGAAATCAACGACTCCGATTTGGGGCTTCTGGCCACATCCGAAGTGGCTCTGGCCGGCTATCATGCCGATGAAATCCTGGAAGCTAAAACCCTGCCTAAAAAATATGCCGGTTTATCGCATTGTTTCCGCCGCGAGGCCGGGGCTTACGGCCAGTATTCCAAAGGGTTGTATCGGGTACATCAGTTTACCAAGGTAGAAATGTTTGCTTACGCTTTACCGGAAGAATCCAAAGATATGCATCGAGAGCTTTTACGTTTGGAAGAAATGATTTTTCAAGGGCTGGGTATTCCTTATCGGGTATTGGAGTTTTGCGATGGGGCTTTGGGAGCGCAGGCCGCGGCTAAATACGATCTGGAGGCCTGGCTGCCCGGCCGGGGCGAATGGGGCGAGGTTACCTCCACTTCCAATACCACCGATTACCAAGCCAGAAACTTGGACATCAAATACCGTTTGAGCAATGGTAAAACCGATTTTGTCCATACTTTGAATGGCACGGCCATAGCTACCTCACGGGCCATAATTGCCATTCTGGAAAATTATCAAAAAGAGGACGGATCGGTAGTTATGCCGAGAGTGTTACAAAAATATCTGCCGTTCAAAATAATTTCTAAATAATCAGCGAAAATGGATCGTGCCTGAGAAGTTCCGCCGAGTAAAGAGAGAACCGCGGTTGGCCAATTTCCCCCCAAAGAAAAGATGGGGGTTGATAGGTTTAGTTTTGATTATCGCCGCCGGAATAACCGGTTGGTTTTATTTGCGTTCTGATGTTTCGAATCAAGACAATCAGGATCAAACTAAAAAAATTGACCGCACTCTCGCCGCCATCATCTGCCGCGCCGGGGAGTGTTTTTGGTTGAATAAAGAGGGTATTTCGTTTAGTAAAAGCGCCAGAAGCGCGGGCAACCTTGTGCCGAGCTTGGAAGATAAAACCGGGCGCGAACTCAAAGTCGGCAGCGAATTGCTGGAAGCTGATATTTTAGCGGAGCTTTCCTTTTTGAAACAGAGAGTCTCTGAAGACCTCGGTTTGAACCTAAAATCGGGCGAGACCAGTGATGCCAATTTGAAAGATTTTGATTTTACAACCAGCGCAGGTTGGACGCTTAAAGTTTCCATCGGCCAGAATGCTTATAAGACTTTAGAAACCTTAAAACAAACTCTGGCTGAGATTAATAAAACCAACTCCACAGCTTTGTTGGATTACATAGATCTGCGGATACCCAACAAAGTTTACTATAAACTTAAATAATGTTCTAAAATTCCCAAGCCAGGCTTAGGTAGCCTAAGCCTGGCTTGGGTAAGGCAGATAAGGTTACTTAGGTTAGTCAAGTTTATACACAAATATAGAGTATCCGATTTTAGCTGTTGGTTCGTACTGATCCAGCCATTCGTAGTAAATAGTGTTTTGTTTAGAACCTTTAGCGGGAGAAAAAGCTCGGCCGCCTTGCAACAGAGTAGCCGAGACGGCCAGCCAGCCGTGGCGCTGGCTCAAATTGCCCGCGTCCAGTTTTTCGTATTTATTGCCTAAATAATATTCCGGCCGGCTGCCGCCAAAATAATCCAGTTTGATTTTATCAATACTGTTTGCCTCAACATATCGGGCCAACCGTTTTAGATCTTGCCCCCAATCCAAATTAGAATCAGCTACATAAATATAACCCTTGTCCGGCCCGCCGGCCCATTGATTAAAATAGGCCAGATAATGAGGATAGATGGATATTGTTTCTACAATCAACCACGCGATCAGCAAAGCCACTACAGGCAGTTTCAATGTTTTTAGGTTTTGCATCCATTTTGTTATTTGGCCGGCAGTCAGAAGATAAATAAAAGGAAAGGTCGGCAAAACATGCCTTAAGCCGATATTTAAGTTGCCCGTGATGCTGGTAGCCCAATAGAGAGCCATAAAGCTAAGCCAAACGAATTCGGTAAAATTACTCCCGATCCAAAACTTTAGGCCTGGCCACGACCAACGGCTACGTAATAACGCCAAGGTCACGGCGATGGCTATTAGCACTAAGATCGGAATTGCTTCTTTAAGCAAATAAACGATGGGGAAATAACTTTTCCAGGCTTGATTGGAAACCTCACCCAAAAAATAGGTAGTGTTGCCGCCGCCGGCGCGCTGAAATACCATTAATAAACCCAGAGCATATTGGGCGTAAGGCCGCAGCAGCGGCTGGTCGGTCATTTGGATTACAATTTGCCCGGCCGGCTTAAACGGATAATTGGCTAGATGAAACACTGTGTCGTTTTTTTGGCGTTGGGGCGGATAATTCCAAACATGGAACTGATAGACCGGCCAGACCAAAAGATAGCCAATTATAAAAATCGTGCTAAGGGATAAAACCAGCCGGGCCAGCGAAATTTTTCTTGATAAAATCCAATAAACAAAACCGACAAAAATAAAAAGTGGAATCAAAAGAATCGCCGAAAATTTAATCAATTGCGCCGCGCCGAAAGCGAGGCCGGCGTAAATTAAATGTTTTTTTGAGGGCTGGCTTATGTATTTAACAAAGAAATATATGGCCAGCACAAAAGCCAAGGCCGCGCCGACGTCGGTGGTAACGTAACGAGCGTGAGCGATGATATTGGGTGAGAGAACTGTGAGTGTCAAAGCTAGCAAACCGGCTGTGGCCCCATATCTTTCCTTACCCCACTTATAAACCAAGAGGCCCAGCAAAATAAAAATTACCATAACAGCCAGACGGGCGCCCCAAGCGATCGCGTCCGGATTATTGCCGCTACCAAAAAGAAAGTGGGGGCCAAAAGCCCACTGGCCGTTAACGTCTTTTTTCCAAGCGGGGTGCTCGGCATCAAAGTTGATTTTTTGGAATAAAAGCGGTAAAGCGGCGAGATCCTTAATCAAAGGCGGATGTTCCGGATTCAATCGCATATCGCGTTGGGTCAAATAAGAATAGCCAGCCGTGATATGAGGTGATTCATCAGTGGTTATGGCATCAGTTCGTACGGAAAAAATAGCCAGTGTTAAAGCGGCTATAATAATAATCCCAGCGGCGAGGTCCGCTTTCGGATACGAATTTTTTTTACTCATATTTTATATGCTATAATAATATCATCTTATGGATCAAAATTCTAAGGAAAATTTACCATTAAGCGAACCACAGCCCCAACCAGAGGTTCCTGTCTTGCCAGCCATGGAGGCCGAACCGCAGGAAGGCTTATTTGTTGAATCGGACATAACCAACCAACCGCCAGCCGAGTCTCAACCGGAATTGCCGCCGGCGCCTCAAGAATACTCCGAAGCCGAAATCAGCGAACAGGCCGGTGAGGCAGCTCAATTGCCAGAATCAGATAAATTAACCCACTTAAAATCCGTGGCCCTAAAAGACGGGGTGGTTAAAGCCGTGAGGATCGCCAAAAAAATGAATGATCCGCAACTGTTGGACGAGCTTCATGATGCCATTCAAGATGATCCAGAACTTAAGACCCAACTGGAGGCGATGGGGAAAATAGAGAAGCTATAGAATCCACAGATGTTTGAGTTCTTGCAAACATTTTTAACCAGCGTTGGTTTGCTGTTTGGCCTCGTGGTGGCCGGTTTTTTGATTTTTAAGTTTATAGCCGGCTCCATTAAAAAACCCGGGCGCTTGGCCCGCGGGCTTAACCTGGAGCTTTTTTTAATTTTGATTCCTCAAGACGAATATACCGAACCCGGCCAGCAGAATTTAAAAAAAGATCGCGATCGAGTCCAGCCCATGGAACAGCTCTACACTATATTTTCCAGCATGGCGGAAAAGGGCCGCTGGCGCATATTTGAGTTCGGCCAGCCCTATTTAGTTTGGGAGATTGCCTATGTGGATAACGAAATAAGATTTTACGCGGCCGTGCCCTCGCGTTACCGTGAAACGCTCATTAGAGCGGTTCACTCGGTTTCTTCGGAAGCAGTGATAGAGCCGGTTCAAGACTACAATATATTTACACCCCAAGACGAAGCCGGCGGCGTGGCGGCGGCTTATGTTATGACCAGCCGCAATTCCATCTTACCTATTAGAAGCTATCAGAGTTTGGACGTGGATCCGTTAAACGAACTTACCACCCATTTTTCCAAACTCGGTCCGGGCGAGAGCGCGGTGCTGCAGGTGTTGATGCGGCCTGCGCCTAAAAAATTTAACAAGCTGGCGCTCAAGGTTACCAAAAAAATGCAAACCGGCCTTTCTTTTGAAAAGGCCTATCATCAAGCCGTTAAAGCCTGGTTGATGCCTTTAAGAGTGAAGCACGAAAAAATCAATCCCACCTTGACGCCGCAGGATCAGGAAATTATTAAAGCCATAGAAAGCCATGCCGCCAAACCCAATTTTCAAGTCAATATCCGTTTGGTAGCCAGCGCGCCCGATCAAGCCAAAGCCGAGGCCATTTTGGGGGATTTTGAAAGCGCCTTCACCCAGTTTAATCTGCCCCATTTGAATTCTTTTTCGGAAAGCCGCGAAAAGATTAAGGAAATAATATATGAATTCAGTTTTCGGCTGTTTGATGAAAAGAAAAAAATAGTTTTAAGTTCCGAAGAACTGGCCAGCATCTACCACTTGCCCCACGCCGGGCTTAAAGTGCCCAAAATAAAATGGCTGAAAGCCCGTTCGGCGCCGGCGCCCTGGGGTATGAATGACGGCCCTTATTTGGGTTGGAACGATTACCGTTCCCAGCAAACCGTGGTCCGTATCGCGCCCGAAGACAGGCGGCGGCACATTTATATTGTCGGCCAAACCGGCACCGGCAAATCCACCATGCTTCAGGAAATGATCCGCCAGGATGTGGAAATGGGCAATGGGTTGGCCGTGGTAGATCCGCATGGCGACTTGGTGGAATATACCCTGGCGCATATACCCCAACACCGCTGGAAAGACGTAATTGTTTTTGATCCGGCCGATCTGGAGCGGCCCATCGGCATCAATATGCTGGAGGCCTCCAGCATAGAAGAAAAAGATTTTGTGGTGCAGGAGATGATGTCTATTTTTTACCGTTTGTTCCCGCCCGAAACTATGGGCCCGATGTTTGAACACAATATGCGCAACGCCATGCTGACGCTGATGGCCGACCCCGGTGATCCAGGCACGCTGGTGGAGATTCCCAGAATTTTTACCGATAAGGAATTCCAAAAAAAGAAAGTAGCCAAGGTTACCGATCCGGTGGTGCGCTCTTTTTGGGAAAAAGAAATGGCCCAGACCAGCGATTTTCATAAATCGGAAATGCTGGGCTATTTGGTTTCCAAAGTGGGCCGGTTTATAGAAAACACTATGATGCGAAACATTATCGGACAGGCCCGAAGCGGCATAAACTTCGGCGAAATTATGAACAGCCGCAAAATTCTTCTGGCTAATCTTTCCAAAGGCAAGGTGGGCGAAGTTAACGCCAACTTATTGGGTTTGATGATTGTGGGTAAACTCCAGCTTACGGCTATGAGGCGGGCTTACCTGAGCGAACAGGAACGGGTGGATTTTTATTTGTATTTGGATGAATTTCAAAACTTTACCACCGATTCCATCGCCACTATACTTTCCGAAGCCAGAAAATACCGGCTGGACATGATTATGGCGCACCAATTTATCGCCCAACTGACCGATAAAATCAAAGCCGCGGTTTTTGGCAACGTCGGCACTATGATTATGTTTAGGATCGGCGTGGAGGACGCGGAGTTTTTGAAACCTCAATTGGCGCCCGTTTTCGGCGCGAGAGACCTTATCAATTTAGACAATCACAATTGCTATGTTAAACTTATGGTTAAAGGCCAAACTTCGCGGCCTTTTAACATGAAAACTTATCCGCCGGTGCCTAGCAACGCCGAAACGGTCAAGGTGGTCAAAAATCTTTCCCGGTTAACTTACGGCCAAGAAAGAGAACTGGTGGAGCAGGAGATACTAGCCCGAGCGAAGCTATTGGATATCAACCCGGTTCAAACCAGCGAGGCAGCTAAATTTAATCTATAAGGGCTTGGCCCAAGAAACGGAACGAAGTGAACGTTTCTTGGCGGCCAAACCTTATCCAGCACCTTTTAGATGTATAAATAATTTTTACCTTGAAAAGGTGCTGGATGCTCATTTTTATAATTACTCACTTCGTTCGTAAATAAAATTGGCATGAATTTTACAAAAAAAGACGCCATTTTGGCGGCGCTGGTTGGTTTTTTGGTCGCGGTTTTAATACAGATTGTTATTAAAAATCTGGAGCTGATTTTCCCCATAGACAGCTATTGGTTATTAATAATATTTCCGGTGTTGGCTCCCGCCGGGCTCTACGCGGCTTATAAGATTTCTTTAATTTGGAAGCCCTTTGTTTACCAATTTGGCAAGTTTTTTATTGTGGGCGGCCTGAATACTTTTGTTGATTTGGGAGTTTTAAACTTCTTTATTTTGGTTACCGATGTAACTCATGGAATTTGGTTTACCGCGTTTAAGGCAGTTTCTTTTGTAGCCGCCGTTATCAACAGTTTTCTTTGGAATAAATTTTGGACCTTTCAAAAATCGGGCAATTTCATTGTTTTTTTCTTAGTGGTGAGCGGCAGCGCTCTTATCAACGTGGGCATAGCGTCTTATATGGTCAACGTTATCGGCGCGCCCGACGGCATCTCGCCTAAACTCTGGGACAACATCGCCGCCTTAAGTTCGGTGGTCTTGGTTTTGACTTGGAATTTTCTGGGAATGAAGTATATTGTGTTTAAGAAGAGATCAACACCGGTACCTTAAAAAATAGGAGGAAAAGGATGATAAAAATTCCCAAGGATTTTATAGAGCAGAATTTTTCTCCGGCTGATTTTTTGGCCAATTGCGACGAAGCTTTTAGGTGGTATGGCCAGGGAGTGGCCACCATGCCGCCGCGAGAACAAAACGTCGACGCATCCGGGCGATTTACTTTGCGGATGCCCGCAGCTATCCCGGGCTACACCGGTTATAAGTTTATAGAAGAATTGCCGGCAACCGAGCTGGGCAAGTTGGGCCAGAGGACCGCGGTGATTCGGCTGAAGCCGGAGAGTAGCGACCCCTCGACTTCGCTCGGGGCAAGAGAAGCCGAGATGGACGCCGAGCATATAACCAATATGCGGACTGGCGCGGCTGGAGCGTTGGGTTTAAAGTATTTTGCTCCCCAAGCCAAGATTGTTTCCATCTTAGGCACAGGAAAAATATCAAAAGCTTTGGCCCTGTGTGCTATAGAGATTGGTGTTAGGACCTTGAACGTCTACAGCCGCAATCCGGAGAACCGGGAAAAGTTTAAGCAGGAATTGTCTGGAGCGGATGCTGAAATAGTTCTTTTTGATTCTTTGGCGGGTTGTGTAGCCGGCAGTGAGGCAATACTTACGGCGGTGCCCACACCCCAGCCGATACTCTATTATCAGGATTTACCGCGGCCGATCTATATTTCCGTTATGGGTGGCGATTCACGCACAGCTCAATTGGATCCGGAAATCCTTACTCGGGCTGTTGTAGTTACCGATAATCAAGAACAGGCCCAAAAAAGCGGCGAGTTCAAAACCGCACTGGCCGAAGGCTATTACGACAAAATCAATTTTGCCAAGCACGGTGATCGCGCAGCCAATATCGGCGATGCCGCTAATGGCCAGTTAAAATTGTCGGGTGATATTGTGATCGGCTATTTCACCGGTCTAGCTGTTCAAGATATCAATGCCGCTAAGATGGTGTACAAAAAATTCGTGGCTGAACACAACTAAGAGGCGAGTTATGTGACTCGCCTCATTTTATTTGGTAGACCGCCTCGGCTTTGGTATCTATTTTCTTTTGATAATACTCCGGAGTCGATTCTAGATAATAATAGATAAGCGGATTGCGTTGTTTTTCCAAAAATACATACTTGGCCTTAAAATCATTTTTTAAGACAGTATAAGTATCTTCCAACATCTCTTTGGTACAAGCCGGAGCCGGGCAGGTATACTTGGTGACTTCATCAGCTGAAAGGTAGTGGAACTTCCAATAAAGTTTTTGATCGTAGACGTACTGGAAAATCGGATCCATACCGCCGATGTAATAATTTTTATCGTTCCAAAAAAATAACATAGGAAAATCGCTCCAGCGCACGTTAAACACAATGTCGCCGGGTTGAGAATTTTCTTTAAGCCATAGCGCCGCTTCTTTGAATTTATCCGGAGCTATGGCGCGCTCTTCCAAGCTGATACTGTTGCGCCAAGGGGTATAGATTATTAAGAATGCAAAAACGCACGCCAACATTATCGCGCTTGTCATCCTTACATTCTTAAGTATGTTGGCATGTCGCGCCAGATATGTGTAAACAAGCGCGATAAAAATAGCTCCGAACGGAACCCAGAAATCGTGGGCGCGGCGGGCGACGAATATCGTTAAAGCAAAAAATACCAACGATAAAATTCCCGCGGATAACATCCTTACATTCTTAAGTATGTCGGGATGTTTTTTGGCTAACGCAAACATCACCACTATGGCCGAGAGCCAAAGGAGCATAAAAGCCAAAAAATTTTGAAAGAGAGTTTGCGGAGCCAAGGGAAAAAGTTCCCGGCCGAAAAGCAGGGAATAATCGTTTTGTTTTTCCAGTATCAGTTGCACCACCTGGATATAGGCCAGCTTGAGAGATCCAATGGGATTGGGGCGCAACAGCCAGCCGATTGAAGTGCCAGCCAACAGAATCAATCCCTCGCGCCATATCCAGATTTTTTCAATAATCCTTTTTAACAAAAATACGACCCCGAAAACCGATAAAGGAATCCAAACTAAACTGATATGCACCCATGAGATCAATATTGAAATAACAAAGATCATCATACCGTGAGCATACGATCGTATGCTTACGGTATTTACTGTTAGGCGTTCTTGATATGCTTCATGTATAAGACAAGAAAAAAACATTATAGTTAGAACCAAAGACAAAAGATGGGGCCGCATCATCAAAAAACGGTTCATAATGTTGGGCACGGAGATAAAAATAAAAATAGGCCAAAAAACCGGCCACTTTATATCATGTCGTCTAAAAACAGACCAGAGACTCACAAGTACAAAGAAGGTTAAAACCACCCCAGCCAGTTTGATGCCCAATGTCCCCTCAAATATGGAGAAGGGAATCAGTAAGATATGAAAGCCGTACCAAATATCGGAGGCGTTGGTTTTGATGGCCGAGTACTGCGTCCACGGAAAATCGCTGAAGGTTATTCCCTCAGCACGATATATTTGAGCATGCTTAATATGATAAAAACTGTCTGGGTCGGGGATGTTGGGCGAGGAAAAATGGAAAACCAAAGCCAGAATAAAAAAGAAGACCAAGGTTAAGATAGTTTTGAGGTTATAAAACCTCAAAAACAGAAGCGTAGGGACTCGTAAAAGTTTCTTTGAATCGGTTGTCATTTTTTAGATAGTTATAAAATCTAGGATTGCGCGGCGGTTCCACAAAAACATATCTGGCTTTGAAATCTTTTTTGATGGCGTCATAGGCCGAAACCACTGTGCCCGGCACGCAGGGGTTAGCGCCGCAAGTATAAACTTCGTTCTCAATAGACAATAATTTATCTATTATAAAGAAATATGACTTAATGTTTAAGCTGGGATTAAAGGCGTTAAGAAAAATCGGATCCATGCCGTTTATATAATTATTTTTTTGGTTGTAAAAAAACAAAATAGGGAAGTTATCCCAATAGGCGTGAAAAACTATCTCACCTTCTTTGGAATTATTTTTTAACCACTCGGCCGCCGGTTTAAAGTTGCGGTGATCGGGCGATTGGCGGGGATACTTAAAGAGAGAGTAGTAAAGCGTGTTACTTAGCATGACTAAAATCAAAACTACTCCGCCAACCACGGCGGCTCGTCTATGCTTTTGGATATAACTTATATATTTATCAGCTAAAAAACTAAAAACAAGACCGGCAAAAATAAATGTAAAACCAACCCATAAATCTATAGCGCGCCTAGCCACCAAGAACGTCAACAAACCAAAAATTACGGATATGGCTAGACTGCCAATTATGGCTGTTTTGTTAACCTCGGACAGGTTGTTAAATGTTTTTCTTTTTAGGGCTAAAGCCAAAACAGTAATAGCGAGACCCAAAACTATCAGCAAAGGTATAATTTCATGAGTGATAAGCGATAAACTGTTGGCTGGTTTTAGTTCGGAGCCAAAACGCAAGGGCACATTATTGAATTTAGCCAACATTAAATCTACCACCTGCACGTAGGCTATTTTTAAGGCGCCTAAAAAATTTGGCCGGGCAACAAGACCGACAATTAAACCCGCTAAAGCGGCTAGCGCCGGTTTTATTTCAAGTTTTTTAGAAAAATAAGAATCAACTATTAAAACTGTTAGAACTATAAGCAGCGGTACCCAACTCAAAGCTAGATGCACAAATGAAAGAGCTGCCGCAGCCAAAAAAACCGCCCCGTATTTTTTTCTTACGGCCAGATAAAAAACGGCTAGGCTTAAAATAAAAGTGACTAGATGCGGCCGCAGCACCAGAAATCTAAAGTGGGTATCGGGTATAAAAAAGAAAAACGATAGCACCCAAAAAAACGGCCAGCGGATGGCCATTTTTTTTAATAAAACATAAAACAAAAATAGCACAGCGGTGGTGAGCAAAAAAGATCCGAATTTTATGCCAAAAACAAGGTTGCTAAAAAAAGTCAGCGGAATAAGCAGTAGGTGAAAACCGTACCAGATATCGGAAGAGTTGGTTTTGATGGCGGAATACTGCGTCCACGGGAATTCACTGAAGGTTATTCCTTCAGCGCGATAGATTTTAGCGTGGGTGATGTGGTAAAAAGCGTCGGGGTCAAAAACTTTGGGCGAATAAAATTGAAACGCCCCGCTTAAAACAGCGAGGGTTATTAAAACAAACAGCCAAGAATGTTTAGTCATATCATCTTGAGTATAGCATCCAAGGCCTGAGGGAGTTCAAACCAACCGCTTTTCCAGTTGATATGGCCGGCGCCGTGGAGCGTGATCAATTCAGCATTTAATTTATCTCTAATAATCTCGGAGGATTTATAAGGCACACTGGCGTCGTCGGTAGAATGGATAGCCACGATTTTACCGACAGATCTTTTTACTTTTTCATAATCCAAAAGTTCTTGGGTGAATGATTCCAGCGGCTCAAAACCCAGCGATTCCGAGAATCCACCCACCAAAACAACTCCGCCGGTTTTTTGACCCTCCGGCAGAGCTTCTAAAAATCTTAAGATAGTTATGGTGCCTAAACTGTGGCCGATAAGATAAGTATTTTTATCACACGTACCGACGGTATTTTGAAGATGGGCGAGCCACTTAGTCAAAGTCGGACTATCAGCATCCGGCATTGCTGGCACCTGAACCTCAAACCCTTTAGCTTCTAGTTCTTTTTTAAGCCAAGGAAACCAATTGTCGCCCGGCGCGGCGTCGTAGCCATGCACAATAAAGACTTTTTTTATCATAAATCTACTATTTCCAAAGAGTCAAAATTACAGCCATCACACCTATAGCCACCAGATAGTGGGCGATATTGATTATATAAAGTTTAACCGGATCACCTGCCCACAACACATCGCCGATTTTGATGGTAACCACAAAACCTAACCACAACCAAAAAGCCACCAATAAAGCATCGCTGGCGGTTACCGCTACACCAATCGCCAAAAAATGAGCCAATACATAAGCCATAACCAATAAACCGATAAAAGATACGGCGTACGGCTTGACCATACTTTTCTTTTTGGCCTCGGCCATTTTTTCCTGACTCATACCGGAAAGCTTCATCCACATCTTGCCAAATAGTATGGGAGAGTACCACAAAGCTCCCACGACCATGCCGGCCACAGCCGACACCAGCACCGCCCAATAATTTATTACAAACTCTGTCATATATTTTTACATCACCCCAACAAACTGGAGTATGTTGGGATGATGTTGTTAACTTATAAATTTTTAATTAAAATGATATATTAAGCGGCTTTCTTTTTTTCTTCTGATTCAACATCCAAGATTGTTTCGGATGTTGGTTGGGGAATATCTTTCTCGTTCCAGACGTATTTTCCATCCCAAACATCGTGGGCGTACTTAAGGCATTCGGCGGCTGTTTCCGGAGCGCCCCTTAAACAAGCGGTGGCTCTAAGAACCAAGCTTTGCGCCCCATACCGGCGCCGATCTTCACTGTCCTCGGGAGAATCCATAGCGTGCACCGAAAGTTTGGCCTCGCGTTCACCTAGTTTGAAAGGCACCAATTTTTCCTCGTCAGTCTCGGCGCCACGCCAGGCCACCCGCAACTCCTCGGCCGTAAGTTCAACACCCATCTCCAAAGCCGCCCGTCCAATCTCGTCTTTTAAGTGCTCTAAAAACATTTCCTTCTGCCGGTCTAGTTGTTGTTCTGGATTCATTTTAGGTATTAAGGATTAAAACTGATCTTTTAATAACAACAAATCCATAACCCCAAAGAAAAGGCAACCATAATGGCATAACTCCAAGCAAAGTATTCCGGTTAAAAATCTCAACTCCTGTTTTTATAAAAAGATACTCAAAAATAATCATAACAACAAAACCAAAACCAAAGACAAAAATATCTTTAGGTTCTTTTTTAATTAAAAAAGAAGTAAGTATTATTGCTATATATAGCCCTGTTAGCAAATAATCATTAATTATAAGCGGAATCAATCCGATCATTATTAATACAGGAATAGTATTTAGAAAAATCTGTTTAATTTTTTGCATAAATTATGTAAGATATTTTTTATCTTTTAATTTCTCTGGCAATAAATCTTCTCTAGTATATTTCTCGTATCCCTTGCCGTAACCCATTTCTTTCATCAGTTTAGTGGGCGCGTTGCGGATTTTTAGGGGGATGGGCAGGTTGCCGTGTTTTTTAACATCGGCCATGGCAGCCATATAAGCATCGTAAGCCCGGCGGTCCTTCTTACATTGTGCCAGATAAACCACTCCATGCGCCAGATTGATGCCGCATTCAGGTAGCCCTATGGTCTCGCAAGCCCTAAAAACGTCGTTCGCCACCACTAAAGCCGTCGGCTGGGCCAGACCAACATCCTCGCTGGCAAAAATGACCATACGCCGCGCTATAAACTTAGGGTCTTCGCCGGAATCTATCATCCGGGCTAGGTAATAAACCGCGGCGTCGGGCTGGCTCGCCCGCATACTTTTTATAAACGCGCTGATGGTGTTGTAATGTTCCTCACCCTTCTTATCATATCTTAGAAACTTAGACTGTAGAGCGTTTTTTAGATTATCAACTGTGATTTTTCCGTAAAGATTCTGCGTGGCTTCCAAAAGCCCAATGGCTTGGCGGGCGTCGCCGTTGGCCATAGCCACCAGCCAGTCTTGGGAATCGGAATCTATTTTCAAGCCGGTGCGGGCTATAATTTTTACCATCTCGTCGCTGGAAAGCTCGTTCAAAACAAAAACTCGGCATCGGGACAGCAGGGGAGAGATAACTTCAAAACTGGGGTTTTCGGTAGTGGCACCGATCAGCGTCAGCTGGCCGCTTTCAACATAAGGTAGTAAAAAATCCTGCTGGGCTTTGTTAAAGCGGTGAATCTCATCCAGAAAAAGAACTTTAGGATGCGCCGATGGGTCTTTTATAATTTTCTTGATATCATCTTTACCGGCCGAAACGGCCGAAAGTTCGTATAGCCGGGCATCCAAACTTTGAGCGTAGATTTTAGCCAGCGTGGTTTTGCCTACGCCCGGCGGCCCCCACAACACGAATGAAAACAGATGCTTCTTTTCAACAGCAACCCTTAAAGGTTTGGCCGGGCCGACCAAGTGTTCTTGGCCTATAAACTCATTAAGATTTTTTGGCCTTATTTTAGCAGCCAGCGGTTCGGGCATAATGCTATTATCTTACTCCCCACACCTTTATATGTATACCACGAACATATACCGAATATACGATCGTATATTCGGTATACGAATTTTGGTAAATAAAAAAGGCAGCACTGGGAAGTGCTGCCGGAAGTGGAGAGAGGAGTGGCGGCCGATGGCAGCCCTGCCTGGTCCTGTCCCGGCGACGGGTCAGAACCGTTACGCTGTTCCCGTTGCAGAGATCAGCACTCCTTTCCTCGGCTCAGGCGCCCACTTAAGGGACTGCGTCAATACGCTTTACCTGTCCGTAGCCGTCGGGATGTTCAGACCATTGGTAGAGCCATTCCCGGACTTGGCCGCACACCACTGCTTGTGCGCCAGCTTCTTCTATTGGTCTGACGGCAGACATCACATCAAAAATCTGCCGCTTAACAGGGCTCGCGAGACCCGTCGGAAACGAAGCCCTGCGGCTCGGTTCTTGGCCTCTCCACTATTTGAATGAACTAAATACAGTTTATCAGGGGATACCGAACACCCCTAGAACTTACCTCACTTCATTTCACCTATCACCTAGAAATGGGATTTCCTGTAAAGCGTCGCCTTCTTTCTTTGGCTTTGCGTAGAAGGTCGCGCCCTCCTCGTACAGCTTGACGAGCCAATCGTACCACTGCAGAGCGTGGCGGACCACTTCGGCCCTGCTAGAGGCCCCTGTTGTCTCAATCAGATCGTCTAGGCGCTTAAGCGCCCGCTCTGAGAAGTCGAACTGGACACGGGTCTTTCCCATCTGGACTCTCCTTTATTATGGGGTTAAGGAACTTGTTAAAGTGTACCAGTAACTAAATAAATCTGTCAACCATAATTTACCATTGACATAAAACAATCTATTTGTTAGTATCACACACGATCAAACGGATGGTTCATTAAAATCACACAAGCAGAAAGGAGAGTCTTTATGCCGGTTTATGTGTGCATGATTATGCTAGTTCCAGTGATTATCGGCTTAGTTGGCCTGATAATCTCAAAAGGGAGAATCACATTTAAGGAGTTTTTTCTGCAGCAGGCGGTGCTTTTAGTAGTTGTTGTGGTAGGTTTTTTTATGGCCCGCTGGCAATCCACTCAAGATGTTGAGGTTTGGAGCGGTAGGGTAGTTAACAAAGAAAAGGATAAAGTATCGTGTGGACATTCTTATCCTTGTAACCCGCACCCCTGCAACTGCGGCAAGGATGGTTGTGATACTTGCTGGGATACGTGCTATCGCCATAGTCACGATTTTGACTGGAACGCTTACACCTCAAACCGTGAAGATTGGCGGATAACCATAGACCGCATTGACGACCAAGGTGTGCACGAGCCGCCTCGGTGGACCCAAACACATATCGGCGACCCCACGGCCCAAGCCCACGGTTTTGTAAATTACATCAAGGCCAACCCGGGCAGCATTTTGAGGCGCACCGGCGCGGCTGATAAGTTCAAGGCCTATCTTCCACCATATCCCAATAAGGTTTATGACTATTACCACTGTGATCGCTTTTTAGTGGTAGGGGTTGAGGTTCCGGATATTAAACAGTGGAATACAATGCTTAGTGAAATCAACGCCGATCTAGGCGCCAAAAAGTGGGTGAATATTGTTTTCGTGGCTGTTGGTTTAGACGAATCCGAATACACCTATGCCCTGGAAGAAGTCTGGATCGGTGGCAAGAAAAACGATCTGGTTATAGTAGCCGGGGTGCCCAATTACCCCCAGATTAAGTGGGTCAGTGTGTTTTCATGGAGTATCGCGGAAGATCTAAAAGTGGAACTCCGCGACGCCATACTGGGCATCGGCACTTTGGAGAGGAGAGACGACATCGGCCTGCAAATTCACCAGCTAACCGATCAGAAGTTCATCTACCGCAGTATGGATGACTTCAAGTACTTGATGGCCGGAGCCCAACCTGGTACCGCTGGTACTTTGATTCTTTTTACCATCGGCACCATGCTGTCGGTTGGTATGACGGTATTTTTTTGGAAGGAAGATCCTTTTGGAGACAGATACTAAACCTCGCAACGAAAAGGAGTAAGCAATGAAGAAGTGGATCCTCATCCCGCTCGCGATTCTGGGAGTTCTGGTGTTCATGGGCGTGTCTCTGGCTATGGGATACATCGGCTTTCAGAACACCTGCAACGACTTCGAGATCCAAATCCAGGCCCAGTATACCGACAACCAGAATGTTTACGACAACGGCTTCAAAGAAGTTCTGGAAAAGTCGCAGGTGCCGAGGATGTACACTAACCAATTGAAGGAACTCTACCGGGAAGCCATGACGGACAGATACGGCGCCGCCGGTTCCCAAGCCCTGTTCCAGTTCATCCAGGAGCAGAACCCCACGCTGGACTCGGGTATTTTCGTCCAAATCCAGCAGTCGATAGAAACCTTCCGGAAAAGATTCCAACAGGCCCAGACGGAACTGGTGTCTAGAAAGCAGGCCTACGAGAAATACACCCGAGCTACTACCTCGGGCCGGTTCTACAATATGTTGGGTAGCTATCCAAAGATTGATATGGCAGAGTATGCCATTGTCACTTCGGACAGAACCCAAAGCGTCTTTGGAACAAAAAGAGAAGAGCCCCTCAAGTTGGAGTAAAACTATACAGTTCTTTCTTAAAGAGTGAGAACACGGACACTCGTCCGTGTTCTTTTTTAATTAATGAAGTTAAAAGTATCAAGCAGAGTGTTGTGGAGGGTGACGTAGTAAGACGAAATCTTTTGGGCTTCGGGGAGATCGGTATAGAACTCCACGACAGCATCTTGGTCGAATATATACGTAGCTACAGAAAAATATCCGTCCAAGGTGTTATAGCCCTCTCTTTGGATTGCCGGCCGGCCGGCAATCGTAATTTTCCGTTCTTTCAAAATACGAAAACCGGAACTGGCTTTATTGATGGAATTAATTTCGTCCATAAACGAGTTAAGATTAGGATATCTTTCGTTCGTTCTCGCCCAGACTCTAAGGATTATTCCGGCGCTGGGCGTTCGGGCTTCAAAATATTCTTCGCCCTCAAAGCCGTTGGCGTAGGCGCGTAGCCAGTCGTTAGGATATTTTATCTGGAAAAAATTATTCACCTTGGTTTGATAAAGGTACCAGCCGGAAAGGTCGTAAACGTACTCCGCCGCCGCAGCATCTTCGGTCCGGGTGGCATTTTTGGTGGGGTCAAAAACCAAGTATAAAGACCCAATTATCAGGGCTATTAGGCCTAATCCGGCAAAAAGCTCGTTAGAAGGCTGATTATTATTGTTGCGTTTGGTGTAAGCCATATTTTTTAATTTTGGCGCATTATAACAAAGTATATATTTGATGTCAAAAGCGTTGGGCTTTACATTAAATTATAGATATTATATATTCAAGAACGATCAATGAAACAAATCTATCAAAAAATTGCCTCCTATAAGTATTTAGGCGCGCTAATCCGATTCGCGGCCGACCGTAAAATAACAAGCTTGGTTATAGCGGCTGTTATTGTTTTTGCGGTTTATTGGGGCATTGGCATTTGGAGCGGCAATAATACTGAAACTCGCTACGTTTTAGCCGCGGTGGAAAGAGGAACTTTAACCGTTGCCGTAACCGCGAGCGGACAGGTTTCGGCCGCCAACCAAGTGGATGTAAAAGCTAAAGCTTCCGGCGATGTGGTCTATATCGGCGCCAAAAATGGCAATGAAGTCAGAGCTGGCACGTTGATTGCCCAATTGGATACACGCGAGGCTCAAAAAGCCGTCCGCGATGCCGAGGCCAACTTAGAGGGCGCTAAAATCGCTTTAGCCAAACTTAAAAAACCTGCCGACGATCTTTCATTGATTCAAACCCAAAACTCTTTAGCCCAAGCCGAGGAAAATCTTAAAAAAGATTATGATGAAACTTTTAACAATATAGCTGATGCTTTTCTGGATCTACCCTCCATTATCTCCGGTCTGCAAGATGTTTTTTACGGCAAAAATATAACTACAGGGCAAGACAATATCGCGGCTTATACCGATATGGTCAAAAGTTATAACAGTGCTGTTGTAACCATAAAAACCGACTCCGCCAATAAATATATCGCGGCCAGAAACAGTTACGATAAAACTTTTGTCAGCTATAAAACCGTTACGAGATCCTCGGGCGATGCCGCCATAGAAAACTTAGCGAGCGAAAGTTATGAGACGGTAAAAAACGCGGCTGATGCCGTAAAAAGCGCGAGTAATCTTTTGGATCTGGTAAAAAAAGAATTGTCGGAACGTAATCTAAACACTCCGGCCACTCTAGCCGCGCACCAAAGTTCTTTGGCTGATTACGCTACAAAAATAAATTCACGCCTGAATACCCTGCTTGATTCAAAAAATTCCATTGAAACCGATCGGCGCGCCATAGCGGAAAAAAAAGAATCTTGGGCCGATGTTAAAAGAGGAACAGATGATTTGGATCTGGCTTCGCAGGAACTTGTTGTCAGACAAAAAGAAAACGCGCTTTTGGACGCCCAAGAAAAACTGGCCGATTATTACATCCGCGCGCCTTTTGGCGGCGTTCTGACCGGGTTTGACTTAAAAAAATCAGATAACATCACCAACGGCAGTGTCGTAGCCACTGTTATAACTCCAGACAAATTTGCCGAAATTTCTCTAAACGAAGTCGACATCCCCGAGATCAAGAT
>JBASTM010000022.1:0-66982 GCA_049274895.1 Minisyncoccia bacterium | reverse complement strand
CCAAAATTCAATACGAAATGACCGCCGAGCGAAGCGAGGCGGCTTCCTCTGGCTTGCGTTTTACTAAAGTGTCCGCCCGGTAGGAATCGGTCACAAGTTCCCTCGCAAGACTCGGGACTCGCGACCCCGCCTCACCGTTCCTCGCTTAAGCTCGGAACATGTTCCGGCTTTCAATTCCTAACGCGCGTAAATAAATTTACGCGCT
The DNA here is from genome assembly GCA_049274895.1 of Minisyncoccia bacterium. Lineage (GTDB taxonomy): Bacteria > Patescibacteriota > Minisyncoccia > JACQLN01 > JACQLN01 > JACQLN01. The sequence continues at coordinate 66,777 of JBASTM010000022.1, read as the reverse complement.
CAAGTCGTCCTTCACTTCGTTCAGTCCGCCCGGTAGGAATCGAACCTACGACCATCTCCTTAAAAGGGAGCTGCTCTACCAGCTGAGCTACGGGCGGTTTTATAATTGAAAATAATATCAGAAATGTGAAACAAAATCAAAGTTTTACTATTTAATTTTATATGCTAGAATCGTTTAGTTGATATGTATCTATTCTATTTTCTTGTCGCTGTAATCCTGGGGCTGGTTTGGGCCTACTTTTTTAATTTGAAAAAACGGATCAAGCGTCCTTAAACCGATGACCAGAAAAACCACCAGTCTGTTTATATTCATAGTATTGATCGCCGGGACGGCATTTTACGGCGGTTTTTATTATGGCCAGAGCCAGGTGCCGGCCATTTATAGCATTGAGGGCTTGGACAACAAAACCTTGGGCCAGCCGGAAAATGTTGATTTCAGTTTATTTTGGGACGCCTGGCAGGTGGTTCAGGAAAAATATGTGGATCGTTCTAAGCTTAATAAAAAAGATATGGTCTATGGCGCCGTAGAGGGCATGGTCAAATCGTTGAAAGATCCCTACACGGTCTTTTTTAAGCCGGTGGAATCCAAACAGTTTCTGGACGATGTCTCCGGTTCTTTTAGCGGCATCGGCGCCGAAATCGGCATCCGTAAAGAAATGCTGACGGTGATTGCCCCTTTGGAAAACTCGCCGGCCCAACAGGCCGGGCTTAAAGCCGGCGACAGGATCTTGAAGGTTGACGATGCGGTCACGGCTGATCTTACTATAAATCAGGCGGTTAGTTTGATCCGCGGCCCCAAAGGCACAGTGGTTAAACTGGTAATCAGCCGGCCCAGCGACGACGAGGTCAAAGAAATCAGCATCACCCGCGGCGACATCAAAATCCCGACCATAAAATGGGAGCTTAAAGACGATAAGATCGCCTATATTCAGCTTTTTAATTTTGGCCAGACGGCGCCGGGCGAGTTCAGGAATAAAATTTTGGAGGTCTTGCGCGGTCCGGCCGATAGGATTATTTTAGATTTAAGAAACAACCCCGGCGGTTTTTTGGAAGTTTCGCAAGACATCGCCGGTTGGTTTTTGGAACCGGGCAGTGTGGTGGCTATTGAGGATTTTGGCAACGGCGCCGAAGATAAAAAGTATCGGGCTTCGGGCAATGGGGTATTAAAAAATATGCCTGTAGTTGTGCTGATAAACGAAGGTTCGGCCTCGGCTTCGGAGATTCTGGCCGGCGCCTTAAAAGACAATAGAAACGTGAAACTGGTCGGCGTTAAAAGTTTCGGCAAGGGTTCGGTTCAAGAACTGACCAATTTGCGGGAAGGCACCAGTTTGAAGGTTACCATCGCCAAGTGGCTGACTCCTTCCGGTAAGTCAATAACTAACGAAGGATTAGAGCCGGATATTAAAATAGAAATCAGCAAGGAGGATATCGAAAACCTTAAAGATCCCCAACTAGAGAAGGCGATGAGCATAGTTTTAAGTCTTTAGAACCATAAACTAAAAACTAAAATGAAGGTAGTTTTGTTATCTGACGTGCCTAATTTGGGGCGAAAATCCGAGGTCAAAAATGTCTCCCCGGGCTACGCCAAGAATTTTCTTTTCCCGCGGGGCTTGGCTATGGTTTTAACCTCCACGGCGGTGTTGGAGTTGGTTGGGCAGGATCTGGCCAAGAAAAGGCAGGCCGAAAAGGACCTGGTTGAAGCCGAGGCCGCGGCCCACAAGCTTGATGGTTTGGAAATAGAAGTGGCTATGAAAGTTTCCAAAGACGGGGTGGGCTACGCCGGTGTTTCGGCCCAAAAAATTGCCGAAACTTTGAGTGGGTTGGGATTTAAGATTTCTAAAAATCAGATAAAAATAAATTCGCCCATCAAGAAGTTGGGCGAGTATCCAGTTGCCGTTTCTCTGCCGCACGGTTTGGAGGCCGAAGTTAAAATGATAGTGGTGGCAGAGGAGTAAAAAGCAACTAAGTAATTATATTTACTGTTTTTACCAGTTTTTTGTGTCCGGTAAAATCCATTTTGACCTTGGTGGTAAATTTGACTTGGCCAGCCTTTAAGGCGTAGAGAGTATCGTCGCTGCCTTGCTCGACGTTCTGGCCGGGCCAGACTTTACTGCCTCTTTGCCTAACTAAAATATTGCCTGCCCGGGCTCGCTGGCCGTCGTGCAGTTTGACGCCTAATCTCTTGGATATGGAATCGCGGCCTAATTTGGTGGACCCGCCCGCTTTAGTATGTGCCATATTTTTATAAAATTTTCTAAATTTTATCTAAAAATATGAGCCCCGTAGTGAACCGAGTCTTCGAGGTTCTGCTACTGGGGCCATATAACCAAATACCACTTAGCGTTTTTAAATCGCCCCACTATCCTACCAAGTCCAAATCTGTATGTCAAAAGTATACCGAATCTACGATCGTATGTTCGGTATACGATTAGTATGATCAGCTCATATCTTAAACTCCACTACGTCACCATCTTTAACCACGTATTCTTTGCCTTCGGTGCGTAAGATCCCTAATTCACGGGCGCGGGCCCAGGAGCTGGCCGCCAAAAGTTTGTCCCAATAAATCACTTCGGCTCTAATAAATTTATCCTCAAAATCGGAATGTATGGCGCGTCCCGCGCGTGGGGCTTTTGACCCTACCGGAATGGTCCAGGCCCGGGTTTCGTCTTCGCCGGTGGTAAAAAAAGTCATCAACCCCAAAGTTTCATAACTTTTTTTAATAAGTTGGTTTAAGCCGGTTTCTTTGACTCCGGCCAGTTCCAAGAGTTCTTTTTTTTCCGATTCGGCCGCGTCGGAGGCCATTGCTTCCAACCCAATCGGAATGGCAAGGTAAGGCATAGTGCCCAGTGATTTTTTTAAAACTTCATTTGGTTTCCAATTTTCAGCAAGTTCCGTTTCCGAGATATTAAAAACCACCAACATCGGTTTATAGGTCAAGAGGCCGATTTCGTAGGCGATTTCAGCCGCGTCCGGATCAAGATGGTTGTGGAGCAGTTGGTTATTTTCCAAAATTGATTTTATTTTTTGCAAAACCTCGCGCCGTTTGATTTTGGTTTTATCGCCGCTTTTAGCGTCCGATTCGGCTTTGGACAAAGCTCGCGAGGCCACATCCAAATCTTTCAAAACCAGCTCCAGATTTATGATCTCGAAATCCCGAGCCGCCTCCGGTTCGTTTTCCACGTGGATAATATTACTATCCTTAAAGACTCTGACTAAGTGCAAGATGGCATCCACGTCGCGGATGTTGGATAAAAACTCATTGCCCAAACCCAAACCTTGCGCGGCGCCTTTAACCAAGCCGGCGATGTCGGCGAACTCTATTACGGCCGGCACAATCTTTTTTGAACGCGAGAAATCGGCCAGCTGATCCAAACGCTCATCGGGCACTGCCACCACGCCGATATTGGGATCGATGGTGGCGAAAGGGTAATTGGCGATAACTACTTCTTTTTGGGTTAAGATTTTAAATAAAGTGGATTTGCCTACGTTAGGCAGACCGACTATGCCAATCTTGATCATATTTTATTGTGATATTATAGATATAGCATGTATCAAAATATATTTCACGACTACGACATTCGCGGCCGCTATCCCGGAGAAATCAACGAAACTGTTTTTTACAACTTGGGCCGAGCCATGGCCTTAACCCTCCAGACCAAAAAAATTGCCCTAGGCCGGGATGCCCGGCTGTCTTCGGATACTTTATTTTTGTATCTGGCTGCAGGGCTTAACAGTCAAAAGGTAAAAGTGGTGGATCTGGGACGCGTCAGCACGCCCTTCGGTTTATGGTATTCGCGGTATTTTAAGAGAGACACTTTGATCATCACCGCTTCGCATAATCCCAAAGATCAAAACGGGCTTAAAATTTTTTCGGCCAAGCTGGGTGTAATAGACAAAAATTCTGGTTGCTCGAGATTAAAAAATAGATTCGAAAAATTGAGTCTCAAGGTGGATTTGCCTAGACCAGTTCAGACCATTTACCTCAAACACTCTCCAGTGCGAGAGTATCTTGATTTTGTTGGGGCTGGGTTCAAGTTTGCCCCAGCCAAAATTAAAATTGCTTTGGATTTTTCCCACGGTGTGGCCGGGCTGGAGTTTGGGAAAGTATTAGAACAGTTAAAGATTGATTTTGTCACCATCAACGAAGCCCCCAACGGCAATTTTCCGGCCCACGGTCCCAACCCTTTGGAAGAAGCCAGCCAAAAAGGGATTAAGATATTAATGAAAACAAAAAAATTCGATCTGGGCGCTGTGGTGGACGGCGACGGCGATAGGATTTTGTTTTTAGATGAGACTGGAGCAGCGGTTGATCCGGCCTATATCTTTGCCTTGATGCTGGATGCCGATCCGGCCAAAATTAAAACGGCTGTTAAAGCCATTGCGGTGGCCAAGGTTGTGGATGCCGTGGCCGGGCGCAACAAAATCAAGCTGGTGGTTTCTAAAGTGGGGCGGACCAATATCCAACGAGCCATGAAAAAAGAAAAGGCCGTTTTGGGCGTGGAAAAATCAGGCCATTATTTTTTTAAGGATTTTTACTACGGTGACAGCGGTCTTTGGGCTCTGTTGAGTCTGCTTAAAATTTTAACCCGAACCAAAAAACCGCTGTCCCGCCTTTTGGAACCTTACCGCCGCTATGTGATTTTTCCGGAAATAAATTTGCCCTTTGAGGGTAGGGTAGACAGAATCATCGGCGACCTTAAATCAAAATACCAAGACGGCAAGATAAACGAGCTGGACGGTTTAACTGTGGATTATCCAGATTGGAGGTTCAACCTGCGCCGCTCCCACACCGAAAACTTGTGGCGGCTGAATTTGGAAGGGGATGATGAAAAGAAGTTGAGTAAACTTAAAGAAGAAATAGAGAACATCATCCAATACTAGATTTTCCCATTAAGTGTTATTTCCTAGAACAAGTCATTTGATAGAAAGTCAATGATTTGCTATACTTGTATTGTACCTTAAAACCGGCTTATCTGGGATCCGCCAAAGCGGCGGATGCTTGGTTGCCAAAACCATAGGAGGCTTTGTCATGACGGCGAAAGCTGTCCCGACGGACGAGCAGTTAGGGCATTTCGCTCGGCATCAGGATGACGTATTCGACCGTGCCCGCCCGCAGTACCCGGCCGACGGCGATGAGTTTGAACTGACGTTCAACTTCAGCGCGCCCGAGGCCGACCCGATCGAGATGGTGCGCAACGACGGCTACAGCTACAGCGAGCCGGAGATGTTGCAGTTCACCGGCCAGAAGCTGTCCGGCGTCCAGACGCGGCGATTCAAGTTGGTGCGCGTCGGCTACTACCGCAACCTGGACGAGGTGCGGGAGAAGCTGGCGCAGTACGGCCCGGTTCCGGAGGGCCAGTGGCGGGAAGCGTTCAAAGCCGCTTTCCCGCGCTACGACGGCAACGACCCCGTCGGGTTCGCGGATCCTTCGTGGGTCTTTCCGCGCGGCTACGTCCGCTTCCCGGATGTCTTTTCCTGCGGCGTCTCCGACTTCTACTGGGCCGGGGACGTGATTGGCGAGTTCTGGCGCTGGCTCGTTCCCGCCTCTCCGGCGGACAAGCCCGCCAGCAAGTAGTGCCCTTGGAACCTCGGGCGCTTGAAACTTCTGGCTCCCCTTGGTTCCTGTGTCCCTTGTCCCGCGTGGTCTACACTGACACGCGGGTCTTTTTTATCTTTCTTTACCGATTGCCTAAGCCAGGCTTAGGAGTTTTAGAACATTTTCTTGGATAAAATCAAGAATTTTGAGATTCAATTTTTAAGTTTTGAATTTATGTCAGACCTGAATCAGCACCGGCAGAACCATGGGGCGGCGGTGAGTTTTTTGGAACAAAAATTGGCCCAACCGCTCTTTGATTTCTTCTTTAATTAAAGCGTCGTTGAAAGGATGTTCGCCGGCGGTGGATCTTTCTATAACTTTTCTAATGATTATGCGGGCTTCCTGGAGCATCTGTTTGTTGTCGCGCAAGTAAATGAAACCGCGCGAGATGATGTCGGGGCTGCTGCGCACCCGGCCGCTCCGCGAGTCCACCACCGCCACCACCACAAACATACCGTCTTCGGCCAACATCTGCCGGTCGCGCAACACCACCGAACCGACATCGCCCACGCCCAAGCCGTCCACCATAACGAGTTCGGCCGGCACCGATTTCTTGTCCACCGAGATTGAGTCCGAGGTGATTCTAACCACGTTGCCGTTTTCCACCACAGTGATATTTCCTTCGGGCATACCCGCTCTTAAACCCAGATCCTTCATAGCGAACAACATAGATAGTTGGCCGTGGACCGGCATCAAAAACTTGGGCCGCACCAGTTCCAACATATACATCAAATCGTCCTGGTGGCCGTGGCCGCCGGCATGAATATCCAGCATCTTATAGTTGTAAACTTTAACGCCATGGCGCAACAGATTGTCTTTTAGATGTTGAATGGTGCGTTCATTGCCGGGAATAATGGAGGAAGAAAATATAATGGTATCGCCTTTTTTAAGTTCCAATTGCTTGTGGCGATGAGTGGCCAGCCGCATCAAAACCGCGTTTTCTTCGCCTTGTCCGCCCGTGCCCAAAATGGTTATTTTATTGTCGGCGTATTTGTTGCTTTCCGCAGCCGAAATTAAAGTGCCTTTTTTGGTTTTGATGTAGCCCAAAACTTTGGAGACCTCCACCGCGGCTTTCATGCTAAAGCCCTCCACCACCACCTTGCGGCCGTATTTTTCGGAGATGGTTATAATCTGTTGGACGCGGTTGATGGCCGAGGCGAACATACCCACAATAACCCGGCCCGGCGCTTCAACTATCAATTTTTCCAAATTGACCTGGATGTCGGATTCGGAAATGGAGTGGCCCGGTTCTTCGGCGCCGGTGCTGTCGGACATCAACAACAACAAACCATCGTCGCCGATTTTTTTTAGGCGGTCCAGCTCGGCGGGCTTGTCTATAACCGGATTATGGTCAAACTTAAAATCCGAAGTGCACATAATCGGGCCCACCGGAGTTTTTATCAACAAAGCCATATCATCGGGGATGCTGTGGTTAATATGGATGAATTCCACCTCAAAAACGCCGATTTTTCTTTTGTCTCCGCTTTTTATTTCATCTATCTGAAGTTTGGGCAGGTGCTTGAATTCGTCGTGCCTTTTAACGATAAGGCCTCGGGTCAACGGCGCGGCGTAAATCAAAGGGTTTCTTATTTTTTCCAGAAGGTAAGGCAGGGCGCCGATATGGTCAAAATGGCCGTGCGTGAAAATTAGGCCGCTGATTTTATCGGCCTTGTCTTCCAGATATTTTATATTGGGTATTATAAGGTCTATGCCGGGCATGTCTTCTTCGGGGAATCTAACGCCGCAGTCAACCAGTAAAATATCGCGGTCATCCCGTTCGTAATCGCGCCACTCAATGACGGTCATATTGCGGCCCACTTCGCCTAAGCCGCCCAAAGGAATAATGCGCAGGCAATTTTGTTGGGGCGAGTCTGTAGGTTCGCTCGTTCTATTTTCCAGCGGGCGAACAAAACCACCCGCACGACCCGGGGGACGGCTGGGGCCGCGCCTGGTTGGCTGAGGCCGCCGGGGTTGATGGGCGGACGGTTTGAAAAATGCTCGGCCGGATAAAGAAGGCTGGTAAGGTTGATTCATTTTTTAGTTGGCTTACTTCTAATCTTGTGGGGACGGGGAGATTTGAACTCCCATGAGATTGCTCTCGCTAGCTCCTGAAGCTAGTGCGTCTGCCAGTTCCGCCACGTCCCCTGACTGCGTATTTATTCAAAAAGGTGCGGGGTGAATCTACTACTTCCCCTTCACCCTTTGGGTGGCTATATACCACTTGTTTATGTTCTCAAATCTTTGAGAGGGTGTGTTGACGGCTTTAAGATCCAAGTTTTTTATTTTTTTAGAAACCGCATAAATGTAGTTGGGGCTGTATAAAAATATGGCTGGCGCGTCGGAACTTAAGATATTCTGAAAGTCTTGATATTTTTTCACCCGATCGGCGCTCTGGCTGGTTTGGCGCGCCGTTTCCAAAAGAGTATCCGCTTTTTTATTGCTGTAGAGCGCCAAGTTCAAGCCCGGGTCTTTTCTTTGGGTGGAATGCCAGAAAGAAAAAGGATCGGGATTCAAACCCAACACTTCTCCAAAAAGCAAAGCTTCGTATTGGCGGGGGCGGATGGTCTGGTTTTGGATGGCGTTGACCGGAACAATATCTAAATTAACCTTGGCCCCAACTTTCTCCCAGTCGCTTTTTAAGGCGCTGGACACCTGGGTCAGTTCGGGCCAGTCGGTGGTGGTGAGCACGAATTCCAGCCGCGTGGAGGCTTTGGAATTTTTCAATTTTTTTTCTCTAAAACCATCCGAGCCGACTTTCCAACCCGCTTTTTCCAGAATACTCTGGGATTTTTCTGGATTATACTCCAACTTGTTTTTTGATTCGCCAATCTCCAACAAGCCAAAAGGGAAAGGGCCGCTTTGGGGTCTCGCCTCATCTTTCAATATCTCCCTCACGATAAAATTTCTGTCGGTGGCTTGGGTTAAGGCCTGGCGGACCGCCAATTCGGATAAGACCGCCGACTTGGATTGATTAAAGAACACACCAAAATAACGGGGCAGTTTTATCTCGTAAAACTCAACACTTCTGGCGGTGGAGAGCTGATCTTTTTCCAGAACGGAACTTAACGAGAAGCCGTCTATTTCTCTGCGCTTGTAAGCATTGATAACATTGCTCTGATTTTCGTAGAAGCGCAGCACTAGACGCGAGATGTTGGCTTTTTCATAATAACGCGGATTGGGAGAAAATTCCATAGACCTGATCAAACCAGCCGCGTTCTTGGTTATTTTGCTAAGCATGTATGGCCCCAGGCCGACCGGCTTTAAGTTAAGCTGGGTCAACAGAAAATTTTGGGGCTGGATGCCGCTCCACAAATGTTGAGGCATTATGCCTACGGTGGCGTTCTCTAAAAAGGGCTCGTAGGCCACCGGCAAGCGTATGGCTAGCTTAAGATCGTCTATTTTCTCTATTCTGACTCCCTGCCAGTTGTTCCTCAAAGGGCTTTGGTATTTAAGATCCTTTATTAAGTTGATGGTAAAAACCACATCATCGGCGGTAAAAGGTTTTTTGTCGGGCCAACTTAAGTTTTCGCGCAGCGTAAATTCGTAAGTTTTACCCCCGTCTTTGATCTCGTACTTGGCGGCAAGATCGGGGATTATCCGGCCGGACCCATCGTGTTTTACCAAACCGGCCAAGACCAAGGTGGTGATGTCGCGGTCAACTTCGTTGGCCGAAGAGACCACGGGGTTAAGATAGCGCGGTTCGCCGATTAAGCCCTCGGTATACATACCGCCTTGGTCTGGAGCCGTCACTCTTAAAGCCCAATAATCGTAGCCGCTTAAAAACAAAGCCGCGGCGGCGGCGAGACCCAGCCAAACCAAAATCAAATTTATCTCCCTGGCCGAAAGATTTCTTAAAAGGTAGCGCCAGTGATTGGCGGAAAGAGAACGTAAAAACTTTAGGCGCGCGGTAATTTTTTTAACTAGAAAGGTAATCAATCTGTTGGCCAATAATTGTTAAAAGATGATGTTGGCAAGGGCGGTGCCAAAAAATAAAATGGCGAGTATTATGGTGGCAATAAATAAAAATTTTTCGGCGCCTCTTTTGGTATGATGAAACTCGCCTTCGCCGCCGAAAGCGCCTGAAAGCCCGGCTCCTTGGCGCTGTAACAAAACGGCGGCGGCGAGGCCAATTCCCAAGACGATTTGGATGATGTTTATAATCATTTTATCAGCAAAAACCTTGCCTTTTTAAGGTTTTTTAAGAGTATTTATTATATTCACGAGGTATGCCGCTAGGTTTGATTTAGATGGTAGCAATAAGGGCAACAATAGTCAATAAAAAGACCGCCCCTCAACAAGCTCGGGGCGGTGTGGTGTGGTCGCTAGATTACAGCGACCGATCTGGCCTGGCCAGCCCGTTGATGGTCAACGGTGCCAGCTCCCGTGTCCCGGTAGTTTTCACCGGACACTACGAACTCCTCAATCCCAATGCAGCGCTCCAGCGTGGGGTGATCCGTGTTCGGATCTTCCGGCAGGAGAACCTCCACCGCCCGGATCATCTGGGCGAATTCCTGCAGGTTAGGCATCCGGTTGTGATGCCTCGGATCATCCTTGTGCTTATTCAGACACGACCTCAACCCCCTCGGGGTGGCCAGAATACTCCAGACGGCTCCGTTTTTGACGTAAGCCACCACCCTTATTTTTCCCAAGCTTGGCGCCGCACTTTGGTCAGCCATTCCTATTTTTCCCCTTAGAAAATAGGAAGTTGTTTTATTGCCCCAACTACGTGGGATGATTAGCTCTGGCGGGATCTCTCTCCTTTGTTTGCTATCTCCTTTCTGTCCCGGGTGAGCTTTATTTTTTGAAGAACTGCTAGATTTATTATAAGGGGGCTGAGGCGGTCCGGGCAAGGGGATTACCCGGACCGTTTCACTGCGCCGATAGCTACAGAGTCAGCCCCCAAAAAAGAACCAAGCTTTATCTTAATTAAATACCCTCAACTCTTTTTTGTCAAATCTGTTCCGGATATGGTTTTATGGCGCAGTTTATGGTGGTAGCTTAAAGCGAAACGATGGGCCTCGTCGCGGATGGCCTGGAAAAGATGTTTCAAACTCTGGCCGAATTTTTGGGCCAGCACCGGTTCCGGCCTTTCCGGCAGATAAATCTCCTCCAGTCTTTTAGCCAAGCCAATAATTCTGATTTTTTTGGAACCCAGCGATTTTAAGGCGGCGTTGAGCTGTGTCCGGCCGCCGTCAACAATAATCAATTGTGGCCATGGCCAATTGTTGTTTAGGCGGCGCTTGATTACCTCGGCCAGCATAGCCGGGTCATTGCTGCCGGAGACGGTTTTGATTTTGAACTTACGGTATTCGTTTTTGTTGGGCCGATACGATCCATCATTTTTGAGTTCAAAAACCACCATAGAGCCGACCGCTGCCTGGCCATGGAGATTAGAGATGTCGTATGTTTCTATTCTTTGTGGATTGGATTTTAACCCCAGCAATTTGAAGTCCGGCCGGTCGTCTTTGAAGATAGCGGGCGATTGGACCTCTGGTTTTTCGGTCAGCACGCGGGCGTGTTTAAGCACTTCGTCCAAACTCATGATTTTATTTTTTAATTCTTGGGCATTTTCAAAATTTTGGAGTTTTATGGCTTGTTTGATTTCTTTTTTTAATTCTTTAAGCAAAACCTGGCTTCGCCCGGAGAGAATTGATTTTATAGCCCTGATGTTTCCTTTGTACCGTTCTAATACCGCGAGCTTACGATCGTATGCTCGAGGTATAGCGCTGGTCTTTTTGAGGCAGCAGAAAGTCAAACACCGGCCCAGGTGGCCGTTGAGGCATTTAACATTATGTTTCTGCTTGCAGGTGCAGTAGGGAAATATCTCGCGCAAAATATGCAGGGATTTTCTAACGGCGGTGCCGTCGGTGAAGGGGCCGATGTAGTGAGTAGTGAGTAGTTTGTAGTGGGTAGTTAAGAATTGGGGTTGATGGGTTAAGATTATTTTGGGGAATTCTTCTTTGGAAAATCCCACATAGAGATAGTTTTTGCTATCGCGCATCAGAACGTTAAATTTGGGCTTATGTTTTTTAATCAGTTCGGATTCTTTAATCAGCGCGGCTATTTCGGATTCGGTTTTAATAATTTCCACATCGGCAATTTCTTGGAGCATTTTATTTTTTGTTGGACTAAAAAATCTAGCTACTTTTTGCTTGTCCCGCGAAGCCCTTCGGTCTGAGACCTCAGGATCGAAGACTTTAGCGAAGTGGGAGAAGTAGCTTCGCACGCGGTTTTTTAGATGGCCCGATTTGCCTATGTATATGATTTCTCCGGAACTGTTCTTAAACAAGTAAATTCCGGGCTGGGATGGCATTTTGGCCAGTTTTTTAACTATAGTCCTCATAAAGTCTGGATATATCCGTTTTTATGGTGTATAATAGCACACTTATGCCAGCTCAAAACCACATAAAAATCAGGGGTGCTCGAGTCCATAATCTCAAAAACGTCAGTTTGGATATTCCCAAAAACAAACTGGTGGTGATTACCGGTCTTTCGGGTTCGGGCAAGTCGTCGCTGGCTTTTGATACTTTATACGCCGAAGGCCAGCGCCGTTACGTAGAAAGCTTGTCGGCCTACGCTAGGCAGTTTTTAGGCGTGATGGATAAGCCGGATGTGGATGCCATTGACGGCTTGTCACCGGCCATCTCCATAGATCAAAAAAGCGTTTCCAAAAATCCGCGTTCTACGGTGGGCACTATTACCGAAATTTATGATTATTTGCGTTTGCTTTTCGCCCGGGCCGGCCGGCCGCATTGCCCTAAGTGTGACCGCTTAGTTTCGCGCCAAAGCGCCAGCCAGATCACCGACCAGATTTTGAAAAAAAACAAAGGAACCCAGTTGGTTATTTTAGCGCCGTTGATTCGCGATCAAAAAGGCGAGCATAAAAATGTTATTCAAAAACTTTCCGATACCGGCTACGCCCGCGTCAGAGTGGACGGGGAGATGTATAAAACGGAAGAGGCCTTAAAACTCAATCTGGAAAAATACAAGCGCCATGCCATAGAAGCGGTGATAGATCGTGTAACTATTGAATCCGATCCTGATCTTAGGTCGCGCGTAGCCGAATCGGTGGAACAGGCGCTTAAGCTGGGCGACGGCTTGATGATTGTTTCAAGACCAAATGGGATTAACGGGGGAAAGGGGATAGAAAAAGATGAGTTGTTTTCCGAATCGTTGTCGTGCGCCTATTGCGGTCTAAACTTTCCCGAAATTGAGCCGCGGTCATTTTCGTTTAACAGCCCCCACGGCGCCTGCCCGCACTGCACCGGCCTGGGCCATACTTTGGAAATTGATCCCGAACTTGTTTTCCCCAATAAAAATCTGACTTTAGCCGAAGGCGCCATCCGCCCCTGGGCCACGGCTTCCCACCGCGTCGGTTACCAGGGCTGGTATTGGAGCATGGTGGAGGAACTGGCCGGCCGATACGGGTTTAAGGTGGATAAGCCGGTGAAAGACATGGAAAAAAAATATCTGGATATAATTCTTTACGGCGATAAAGACCGGGACGGCGATTTTGAAGGCGTGATTACAAATCTGCTTCGCCGTTACAAAGGCACCGAATCCGACTTTACCCGGGCCGAGATTGAGCGTTATATGCTGGAAAAAATCTGTCCGGTCTGCCAAGGCGCGCGTCTAAAACCCGAGGCGCTGGCCGTTAAGTTTTTGGGTAAAAATATCAGCACTGTAGCAGCTTTATCCATACAGGCCTCCAAAGAGTTCTTTTCCGGGGTCAAGAGCGCCAAGCTAAGCCCTTCTGAACAAAAAATAACTCAACCAATAATAAAAGAGATTTTAAGCCGTTTGGAATTTTTGCTGGATGTGGGTTTAGATTATCTGACCTTATCAAGATCGTCGGCCACGCTTTCCGGCGGCGAGGCCCAACGGATACGCCTCGCCACGCAAATCGGCTCCGGCCTGACGGGTGTTTTATATATTTTGGACGAACCCTCTATCGGTTTGCATCAGCGCGACCAAGCCCGCTTGATAAAGACCTTAAAGCAGCTGCGCGACTTGGGCAATTCGGTGATTGTGGTGGAGCACGACGAGCAGACTATTGTCAGTGCCGATTGGGTGGTAGATGTTGGCCCGGGGGCGGGCAGGCACGGTGGGAAAATAGTTTTTGAGGGCACGCCGGCACAACTCAAACGGTCTGAGTCTATCACGGGTAAATATCTGTCGGGAAGGTTGAAAATTCCAAATTACAATTCTCAATTTTCAAATAAATCTCAAGTTACAAGTTTCAAGTTACAAGATACAAGATTTCTGACAATCAAAGGTGCGGCGGAAAATAACTTAAAAAACATCACGGTAAAAATCCCGCTGGGCAAGTTTGTGGCGGTGAGCGGAGTTTCCGGTTCGGGCAAATCCAGCTTGGTCAACGACGTTTTGGCCAAATTTTTGCTGCAGAAATTTTATGGCGCCAAAGACACTCCGGGAAAGTTTGCTGAAATTACCGGCTGGGAAAATTTGGATAAAGTGGTGGTGGTGGATCAAAACCCTATTGGCCGGACACCCCGTTCCAATCCGGCCACCTACACCGGAGCGTTTAGTCCGATACGCGATTTATTTGCCAGCACGCGAGAAGCCAAGGTGCGCGGCTTTGAGCCCGGCCGGTTCAGTTTTAACGTCAAAGGCGGGCGCTGCGAGGCGTGCGAGGGCCAAGGCGTGAGAAAAATAGAGATGCATTTTTTGCCCGACGTTTATGTGGAATGCGAAGAATGCCACGGCACGCGCTATAATAGGGAGTCGTTGGAAATTGAATACAAAAGCAAAAACATCGCTCAGGTTTTGAAGATGCTGGTGGAAGAAGCCGCCGAGTTTTTCAAAAATATTCCCGTCTTAAAACAAAAACTGGGCACATTGTTGGAAGTCGGTTTGGGCTATATGGAACTGGGGCAGGCGGCTACCACGCTTTCCGGCGGCGAGGCCCAGCGCATCAAACTGGCCACCGAACTTTCGCGCCGTGACACCGGCAAGACTTTATATATTCTGGACGAACCCACTACCGGCCTTCATTTTGACGATATTCGCAAACTTTTGAACGTCTTACACTTGTTGGTAAAAAAAGGCAATACGGTCTTGGTGATAGAACATAATTTGGACGTTATCCGCACGGCTGATTGGATTATTGACCTTGGCCCGGAAGGTGGGGATGGGGGAGGCAAAGTAGTAACCGAAGGCACGTTGCGAGAAATCAGCCGGTTCAAAACCAGCCACACCGGCCGCTTTCTCCGGAAATCATTGACCCCGCTCAGCGGGGTTGACAAATAATACGTAAATTATATACAATGTAACCTCTGAAGTTCTTTCAAAACCCTAGTAAAAGGAGGCGTAGATGAAGATCGGGTTTTACTGTTTTGACAACGCCGGCGGCGATGCTATGAGTCTTTTGGTGGGGGCTGCCAAAGCGGCCAGGCATGATACTGCCTTGTTCATCAAACAGGAGCGCGGTCTAGCTCAGGACAGCAATATGGTCGGTTTGGACGCTATGATCACCGGTCTTTCCAGTTTTGAGCCGGAACAGGAACTGGCTTTTGCCGAGATCTGCCGCGAACACAACATTCCATGGTACGTGTTTGAAGATGTGCCCGGGGCTTGTCTTAATCCCAAGGCCAAGGATTGGGCTCCGAAAGCCAAGTTGGTTTTTTTGGCTTTACCATCAGGTGCCGACGATGCCCGAAAGTTCGGCTACCCCGGTTCGGTCTACCTCGGCCCGCCGCCGCAGTGGCGAGTGGAGTATGAAACTCTGATGGCGGCCAAGGCCGAAAACTGGCGGGCCAGGATGCGGAAAGTGGTTGGCGGCGGACTGGCAATGTTTGGTCTGGATCAAAACGACAAAGTGGTTGGTCTCATAGGAAGCAAAGACCCCGAGGAGAATAACCGTGTCATAAGTGTAGTCGTGTCGGCTATGCGGGGTATGGATAATGTCATCCTGGCTTTCGGCCAGCATCCCGGTGAAAAACCGAATCCCGATAAGCCCGGCGACCAGGAACGTTTTGAGCGCGCTTTCGCCGAGCGTTCCAAGATGTTGGAGAGTGTCTGGACCGGAGTTACCAATGACACCAGTGTCTGGAAGGGTTCCCGGATTGCTGGCGCGGCCGACGTGATGGTCTATGCCAGCGCCACCAACATTTCCATCGCCGGCGCCTATGCCCGCGTGCCGGGCATTTATTTGGACGATGAAGGTGTGCGGGCGCGGATGAGGGCGCAAAGCGGCCAAGAAAAATGGTTTGTGGCCGAGTTGGGCGGGGCCTTTAAGGTTTCGGGTCTGTTGAGCTTGAAGGTGCGCCTGAATATGCTTATAAACGATCCTTTGACACAGCAAGATCTGCACCATTTTCAAGAGCAATCCTTTCCTCTGCCCGACGACTGGCACACCGAGCGTAAGATCATCCGGTTTGTGGAGCAGACGTTCCGGTCCAGCCCCAGTTGACAGAGTTGATAGGGTATGTATAATTGAAATAGTTCTTCAAACTCAGCCGGAAGTTTTTGCCTCCGGATTCCCCACCGGATCCTTGCCCTCCCCAGGTAAGCGCTAGGGGTTTGATGGCGGCAAACAAGCCGGTTGAGGGGTTGGAGTTTTCCTTTCTCCTTTACTCCAGCCCACTGGGCCGGGGAGGTTACGAGAACACGCAACTCTTGCACCCTTCGACAAGGTGTGAGGGTCCTCATCCTCGTGCTTCCCCGGTCCCAGCTTTCTCCCTCCGGCGAATCAAAGTCCGGAGGTTTTTATTTGGCCCGTAAGGCCCTTGACTCCCTTTTAGGTAGTTGCTAACATTATCAATCACATAGTTAGAGTGATAATTTTATAAATATGATCAAGATCAAACCATTATCCGACCGGGTGCTGATAGAACCCATGTCTAAAGAAGAAAAAACCAAGTCGGGCATATATCTGCCGGATACGGTGGATAAAGAGCGGCCGGAACAAGGTAAAGTTTTGGCGGTTGGGCCGGGCAAGTATGATGACGGCAAGCTCATCAAACCCGCCGTCAAAAAAGGCGATGTGGTTTTATTTACCAAATACGGTCCCAGTGAAATTAAAATTGAAGGTAAGGAATACTTGATTGCGAGAGAGGACGATATACTTGCGATTTTAGAATAGCGCGACACCAATACACTAATACACACGCCTGCTTGCCGGCAGGCAGGAATGACACTAATAGATAATTTGTAAATTTGTAAATTCGTGTCTATTCGTAATTAGTGTCGGTTGTAATATGGCAAAGCAAATACTTTTTAACGAAAACGCCAGAACGGCGATGCGGCGGGGCATCGATAAACTGGCCGAAGCCGTCAAGATGACTTTGGGCCCGCGCGGCCGGGCGGTAATTATAGAAAAAAGCTACGGCGCGCCGCAGGTCACTTTTGACGGTGTAACCGTGGCCAAAGAGATTGAACTCGCCGACAAATACGAGAACATGGGAGCGGAGTTTATCAAGCAAGCCGCCGACAGAACCAATACCAATGTGGGCGACGGCACTACCACCGCGGTGGTGCTGGCTCAAGCTATGATCAAAGCTGGCGAAGAATCCATTCGCAAGGGCGGTTTTAATGTTATCCAACTCGCCAGTGAGTTTAAGGCGGCCAGCGAGGCCGTGATCAGAAGCTTGGAGACCCAGCGCGAACTTTTGAGCGACACCAAAAAGATTCAGGAAGTGGCCACGCTTTCGTCCAAGGATGAAACCATCGGCCGGCTTATCGCCGAGGTGGTGGATGAAGTCGGCAAAGACGGCGTGATTTCGGTGGAAGATGCCAATACCATCGGCAGTTCGCACGAGATTGTGGAAGGCATGCAGTTTGACCGCGGCTATATTTCGCAATATATGATAACCAACGCCGAAAGAATGGAGGCCGTCTACGAAAATCCATTGATTTTGATAACCGACAAAAAAATATCGGCCTTAAATGAGATTCTGCCGTTTTTGGAAAAACTGGCTAAATCCGGCAAGAAAAATTTGGTTATCATTGCTGATGAAGTTGAGGGTGAATCTTTGGCCACTTTGATAGTCAACAAAATCCGGGGCACGTTCAATGCTCTGGCGGTCAAAGCGCCCGGTTTTGGCGACCGGCGCAAGGAAATGCTGGAAGATATTGCTGTTTTGACTGGCGGGGAAGTGGTCAGCGAGGAAAAAGGGTTAAAATTGGATACGGTGGATATTGATGTGCTGGGTGAAGCCAAGCGGGTCGTATCCACCAAAGAGAATACCACTATCATTGGCGGCGCTGGTAATAAATCGGCCATTGAAAAAAGAATCAAACAGATCAAAGCCCAAATAGCCGAAAGCACTTCGGATTTTGATAAAGAAAAACTGGAAGAGCGCTTGGGCAAGCTTTCCGGGGGGGTGGCTATAATAAAAGTAGGCGCGCCCACTGAAGCGGCCCAAAAGGAACTCAAACAGAGAGTCGAAGATGCCGTAGCGGCCACCAAGGCGGCTATGGAAGAGGGCATTGTGCCCGGCGGCGGCATGGCTTTATTTAATATCGTCTTAAAACATGAGGTGAAACCCAAAAAAGATTCGCCGGTGGCCGCGGCCGCGGCCAAAATTATGGCGAAAGCTCTTAGCGCGCCGGTGGAAGCCATTATTGAAAACAGCGGCGAATCGCCCGAAGAGGTTATGGCCGAGCTGATGCAGGCCAAAGCCAAGCCCAATTCCAACTGGATCGGTTTTAACGCTCTGACCAATTCCATTGGTAATCTCAAGGATTATGGCATTGTGGATCCGCTTAAAGTTACCAAAACAGCTTTTATCAACGCCGTCTCGGTGGCGGCCAATTACCTAACGGTCGGCGCCGCGGTCACGGAAATTCCCGATAAAAAAGAAACTCCCCATATGCCAGCCGGCGGGATGGAGGATTACTAATATAATTTTCAAGTTTCAATTTTCAATTTTCAATCAATCATCAAGTCTTTAATTTTTTTAATCTTCAATTAAATTATAACATTATTTTCACGATCGTATGTTGTTTGTTATAATTTAACAACTTGATAATTAAAACTTTGATACTTCATTGATAATTGTAAATTAGTAACTTAATGGTATAATCAAACCATGACTTTAACCACTTGGATTCTAATAGGCGTGGGTGGTGTAATAGTCCTTTGGATTATCTACGCCTTTAACCGTTTGGTAACTTTGCGTACCCGCATAGACGAGGCCTTTTCCGATATTGAGGTGCAGTTAAAACGCCGGTATGATTTAATTCCCAATGTAATAGAAACAGTAAAGGGATATATGGGTCACGAGCGATCGGTGTTTGAAAACGTAACCCAGGCCCGTTCGGCCGCGATGGGCGCGCATGATCCCAACGAAAAAGCGGCCAAGGAAAATATGCTTTCTAATACGCTCAAGACCTTGTTCGCGGTTTCCGAAAATTATCCCGAGCTTAAAGCCAACGCCAATTTTTTGGATTTGCAGAGGGAACTGGCCGACACCGAAAACAAAATCCAATCGGCCCGGCGGTTCTATAACGGCAATGTGCGTGATCTTAATGTGATGGTGGATTCTTTCCCATCGCTTATTATCGCCGGGATGTTTGGTTTTAAAAAACGTGAATTTTTTGATCTTGATGATAACTCTCCCGCTCAAGAGCCAGTTACGGTAAAATTCTAAATACTGAGCATATAAATGATCATTACATAAAGATCTCCCTAGAAAGGGGTTGTTTCTGTTTGTTTGACAAGGTATATGGCCATATGCTAACTTATGAAAAGTTCTTTTTAATATCCATGTAGTCAACTCACAAAAAGGAGTATATATGGACACGAGAGTTTCAAAACTAAAGAGTTTGTCGGAGCGGTATCGTAGCGCTCATCACGAGGCCGAGATACAAAATCAGTTTTGCAGGATTAAAGGACCAGCATTGCTCTCTAGAGAATATCAAAAATTCATAGCGGCCGGTCGCAAAGAAAGAGAAATATTAGCCGCGTGGAATAGGGCTTATGAAATTGCTGTCCAAGCTGGTTGCAATATCCCAACTGATTGCATACCGCATCCAAATAACTAATTTTTGATAGAAAGGAGATGATTAAATGCCTAGTTGTAATCGTTGCCAAGGCACGGGGACAGTGAGATGTCCACAGTGTCATGGTAGTGGTGAAAAAAAGACAGTGAAAGTAAAAGCAAGTTTTTTCAAACGTGAAGTAACAGAGATAGAAAAATGCACCAACTGCAGTAGTGGATGGGTAATCTGCAACAGTTGTGGAGGTGTTAATTCGGTCTTCGACCTTCAAAGGAGGTAGGAAAGATGGCTGCAACTAAGATTGGCAGTGTAGAATCTGGTGTCGGTCGCAAGTCCTACAATGTTCACTGGGACAAGAGCGATCTGGAGGTCTATGTTGATAAGGGTGGGTTGACCTATATCGGAAAAGCCCACTCGGCTGGAGAAGCTATGGACATTGCCGAGGCCTGGCTGCACGACAAGTAACACATATGAAGACTGGGGAGCCAGTCTTCATTTTTTTATGTTTTAGTATATACTTTCTTTGTATGAACATATATGGCCATAAGGATGCGAATATCCGAAAAACATGGCTGTTGATGGTAGTGTTTTTTGGCTTGGTTATTGGTATCGGTTGGGTGGTGAGTCGGATCTACGGCGATCCTTCTATTCTTTATTTCGCCGTGGTTTTTAGTATAGTAATGAATTTTATAAGCTACTGGTATTCCGACAAGATTGTTCTCGCGCTTCATAAAGCCCAGCCGGTAGAATTAAAATCAAATCCAGAGTTGTATCGGGTGCTGGAAAACCTGACTATTGCCGCCGGTTTGCCCATGCCGCGGTTTTTTGTAATTAACGACCCCGCGCCCAACGCTTTCGCCACCGGCCGCAATCCCCAACACGCGGTGGTGGCGGTCACGTCGGGTTTGCTGGAAAAGCTGGATCGTTCCGAACTGGAAGGAGTTCTGGCCCACGAACTTTCGCATATCGGCAACCGCGACATGCTGGTTTCCACCGTGGCGGTAGTGCTGGTGGGCTTTGTGTCTATTTTGGCGGATATGTTTATGCGAAGTATGTGGTTCGGTCGCGGTCACGACAACGATAACAGGGGATCGGCGGGTGTTTTAATTTTGGTGGGAATAGTGCTTTCGATTTTAGCCCCGATTTTCGCTTCGCTGATTCACTTGGCCATTTCGCGCAAGCGCGAATTTTTGGCCGACGCTTCGGCGGTGTTGTTGACTCGTTACCCCGAGGGTTTGGTTTCGGCGCTTAAAAAAATATCAGCCCACGGCCGGCCCATCCGCACCGCCACCAACGCCACCGCCCATTTGTTTTTTGAAAACCCGTTCGGAGCCGACAAAGATGGCGACCCTTCGACAAGCTCAGGGCGGTCTGCTGACCGGGGAATGCCGTGGCTCGCCCGTATCTTCTCGACTCATCCTCCCCTCAAAGAACGCATAAAGGCTTTGCAGGGGTTGAAAGTTTAGTGTTAATCTTATCGGTACGGAGGCGTCGTATAGTGGGTTAAAAGTAAATGGTTTTGCTTTTAACGGGCTGTTAACATTTTTGTTTCCGTAGCGGAGGCATCTCATAGTGGTCCCGCCTACGCCGTGGCTTCGGCAGGCAGGCTAGTGCGCCTACCTGCCTGCCGGCAGGGTTGATTGTTCCCGTTTTATCCAAGAGCGGAGCGATTGGCTGTAAAGCGCAATCCCGCCTATGTCGGAGGGTTGGCCGAGTGGTTTAAGGCGCACGCTTGGAAAGCGTGTGGGAGTAATCCCTCACAGGTTCGAATCCTGTACCCTCCGCAATTCAGGATTTCGCAAGTGGAAAGATGATGTCTCGCGGCGCGAAACGCGCCGCTCGGCTAGGATTTGAAAGGGCTTTTTGGGCAAAAAATAAAAGGATTTATCAATGAAGGGCAAAAGAAATTTTTTATCAATTTTATTAAGTCGAAATAATTAACTAATAATTTTTATAAATTCTATGAGCAAAAAATCTGTAATTATATCTGCCATCATTTTAGTTATTATCACAGTTGTGGGCTACTTCTATTTTGATATGACTAATAATAAGTGGGGTGTAAAACCTGTAATAAAATCTGATTCTGGTGGAATGTATCGAAATGACAAATTTGGATTTGAAATCAAACAGCCACAAGGTTGGACAGTAGATGAGAGTGGTAAACTAGGAACGGTTGTAGTATTTTTGAATCCTGTAGCTGATTATGACCAAAGTCAATCATTTTTTGCAAACATTAATTTTTTAACTCGACCGATAAAAAATCTCGGCGTAAATAATCTTGAAGAATATGTGGCTCTTGATAAAAGCATACTGTTGAAATATAAACAAGATGCTAAATTCTATCCTGATGAAAAAGTTTCGATTAACGGGAAAGAAGGATTGATTGTTAACCTTACTTTTATGCAAAATAATATGCTAATGCGCGATAGGCATCTAATTACTATTAATAATAATGATGTTGCTTATGTATTAGCCACAACAGCTCTTGATTCTAAATGGAGTGAATATACAAATTTATTTGAATCAATTCTCTCATCTTTTAGATTTACAAAATAATTTTGCATTCACTTCGCGGATTCAAGAATTTGCCGCCAAACCC
Organism: Minisyncoccia bacterium; assembly: GCA_049274895.1. GTDB lineage: Bacteria > Patescibacteriota > Minisyncoccia > JACQLN01 > JACQLN01 > JACQLN01. Next base: position 44,621 of record JBASTM010000022.1, on the reverse strand, counting down.
CAGTAGTAGAAACTTCGTTTCACTACGGGGCAGGGAAAAACTTGAAATTGTTAATGTGCGGTGGAGCCGCTCCGAATTTATTCACCCCCACCATGCGAGCCGCGCTCTGCGCGGCGAGCAAACTCCGTTCGAGCTATTTTAAGAATACACTGCTATTGGGGGAGCAATTCCATTATGAGTTCGCTTGCCCTTCCGTAGCTTTAGCAGAGGAGGCTCGCCTCCGCCAGAAAGGATTTCGCAAGTGGACAAAGATAAATTATCAAGGTTTGACCTTGAGACCTTAATAGATTAATATCAGTATTGAATATTTATTTCATTCATGTATTATTAAAGTGGTCGAAATAAATAAATTAGACGAAATAAAAATATGGCAAGTTTCAAAATGACCTGCAAATGTGGAGATATGATGACCGTTGAAGCCGCCGACAAGGACGCCGCTGTCGCGCAATTCAAAACCATGATGGACGAAAAAGGGATTGCCGCTCACATGGGCGAGAAACATCCTGGTGAGCCGCTCATTCCCGTAGCCGAATGCCACGCGATGATCGAAAAAGAAGTGGTCGCGGTGTAGTGATTTGTAAATCAGGGGGCCCCGAAAACGCGGGGCCTCTTTCTTTTTTCTACGGAATCTGATATATTATAACGCAATTCAAGACTGTACCTTAAAAAGAGAGTTGATATGGCCAGAACCAAGCGCGGTAAGCACACATCAGTGCGGGGCGTTTTTCAGCGTTCAGTGGTTTGGTTGGAGGGTTTAGACGGTATAAAAAAGGTTATACTCGGGCCCCACCATCCCTGCCATCATTCCATGGCTCCGGGCGCGGTGGTTTTTAATAAAAACACCAAGGCCGGAATCAAAATTCGCGGCTACACCGACGGTGGCATTATGGATATTTTTTTAATTTTGAAATCCCTGGGGTATCGGGATGAAATCAAGCAGGCGATAGAAAGGAAGTTTCCCTAGTAACCTGGAAAGAGAGGATTACGTCATGGAAAAAACAAGGCCGGGCGTTTGGCGCCATTACAAAGGCGGAGAATACGATGTTTACGGAGAAGCGATTCTTTCCGGTTCTGAGGATTCGCCGGACAAGGTTTTTGCCGTCATCTACCGGCCCCGCTACGGCCAGAGGAAGTTGACCTATCGCCCCAAAAAGGAGTTCCTGGGACATGTTTCGGTAAACGGTATAACCATGGCACGGTTCGTTTTTGTTAGGGATTTTGACGATCCATGTCTGGAAGGTATAGCTGCGTTCTTTTCAAGTTGAATAGCCACAACAGCGAGAGTTCTAAGAAAATCTCGCTGTTTTTATTTTTTTAATAAAATCCGCAGTGAAAAAATATGCAGTATCAATGACAACGGCACGACGAAAGTGGGTATTAGGGCGAGGGGATAGGCAAAAAGAAGGTCGTTGGGATTGTTTAAGGCCAACGTTTGATAGGGAGTGGGTGAAGTGGAAAATCCCAAGACAATGGCCAAAGACAGTTCGCCGAAACCGGCGATGTTCCAGATCACAGCCAATATTTTACTCTCCGATCTTTTGGTAGTCATCAGGTAAGCCATCAGCGGAGCGGTGGTGCCAATAATCACATCACCTATGCCGGAAGGGATGGCGAATTCGGCCGGCATCAAGCCTTGAATGTAAAGCATTAAAAAAGCCACACCCATAACGCGAAAGGTTTGAATGGCCATGAGGCCGGTTTGGGGGATATTGGCTGCGATAATTTTAAGTGTGCTGGATTTAGCTAGTATGGTTAGCACCGTCATTATGGGCACAAACAGCAGGGAGACGTTGGGCAGGAAGGCAAACGATGTTCCAATAAAGAAGCCGCGGCGAGCCAGAGTCACCGCGGCCGCGAACCAACCTATAAGCAAAACGCCTGAAATAAAAATAAAACCTATTCTTTTCCCAGCCGCGATAACTGTTTGGGTTGCGGTGTAAACTAGCAACAACCCAACCAAACCCAGCATCAGACTGGAACTGGCCAGCATAGCGGATATCAGACCTGGAGGCAGGGGAGTCATATATAAATAATAACTCGGCGGTGCTATAATTAAAATAATGTCAGAATCATTTATGGGCGGCGGGTCCATTTTGCTCGCCGTCTTAATAGCTGCCACCACCCTGCTTAAGTGGCCCAGCTGGGTCAACTACATCTGGGCGGCCCTGGCTTTGGTCTGGGGTGTAGTCGGGTTAAGATAGGGTAGTGACGAGCGTAGTGGTGGTTGTGCCAACCTATAATGAAAAGGAAAACCTGCCGGTTTTGGTGGGTAAGGTTTTTAATTTGAATATTCCTGGCCTGGTGATGATGGTGGTGGACGATAACTCGCCCGACGGTACAGCCCAAGTTGCCCGCGAGCTGGCGCAGAAATATCCGGTTAAGGCGATGGTCAGGGATAAAAAAAGGGGATTAGGCACGGCTTACACAACTGCTTTCAAGTATCTGCTGGATCAACCAAACAAACCCGACTATGTTATCCAAATGGATGCCGACATGTCGCATAACCCGGCCGAGATTCCTGTTTTTTTGAATAAAATAAAAATATGTGACGTGGTTTTGGGTTCGCGTTACGTTAAAGGCGGGGGAGTCAGAAACTGGGGTTGCCTGCGTCGTTTGGTAAGCCGAGTCAGTAACAGCTACGCCCGATTCGTGCTGGGCCTTCCGGTACGCGACCTCACTGGCGGTTTTAAGTGTTGGCGCAGTGAAGTGTTGGAGAAGATTGATTTAGACTCGTTAAGTTCAGTGGGCTACAATTTTCAAATAGAGACTACTTATCGGGCCTATAAACTTGGTCTTAAAATTTGCGAGGTGCCTATAGTTTTTACCGAAAGAAAACTCGGCAGTTCCAAATTTAATCTAAAAATAATCTTAGAGAGTTTTATAAAGGTTTTGTTGTTAAGAATAAGATGAAAAACCTAGTGGAGAAAATAAAACCTTATCAAGATAGTTTATTTTTAGTGGTGGTGATTGTTTTGGTGGGTCTTATTGGTTTTGGTTTGGGGCGTTTGAGTTCCCGGTATCAAACCGCCGAGCTTAAGATCCAGAGCACACTGGTAAATACCGCCGAGTTAGATAGAATCGTCACTGTGTCATCGGAAAAAGCTATGGTCGATAAGAATGTTTCCCCCACTAACGGCGGTGGGGAAGTGGCTGACTCAACTGTGGTTGGGGTTGACTACACCGATAAAAAAATAATCGGCAATAAAAATAGTAAAATATATCACTACGAAGATTGTCCGGGCGCGCTAAAAATGAAAGAGGGGAATAAAGTGTTTTTTGCTTCTATTATTGATGCCCAAACGGCCGGGTTCAGGCCGGCAGGCAACTGCCCCGGGCTTGAGTAGCTACGTCGCACATTGTAGGTTATGCGACTTAACCCTAAATTAGATCCATAGGATGCCTAGGTTAAATCGCATAAGCTTGCCGCCATTTTGCAACGTTAATTTATAACATCGCAAAACGGCGGCTAATAAAGTGTCGCGTTTATAGATAATCCAGCGGGTTCAAAGTTTTGGAATAGTTATAACTGATTCTTAAGTCCCCTGTCTTAGGGTCTTTATAGGTGAAGAACTCGGTGAACACCGAAAAATGCAAATGCGGGCCGGTGACGTTTCCAGTAGCGCCTTCATAACCAATTGTTTCTCCAGATCCCACTTCCTCTCCTAAGCTTTTATGAGCTGGTTTAAAAAGATGCGAGTAAAGGGTTACTAGGCCGCCGGCGTGTTGTATGGCCACCCAGTTGCCCCAATAGCCGTTGCATGAAGGGCGAATGTAGTTCTGGCACGATTCCAAACCCTTAGCCACAATTTTGCCTCCAGCCGCGGCTTTAATGGGGCTGGCAATGCCGGAAGTTATGTCTATGCCGTTGTGGCCTTGCCCGCCGTAAGCTCCGCGCTTGGCGTAGCTGGTCATGCCGAAGCTCTGGGTTAAACGGGCGCCATCTTCCGGCCAGACGAATAGTTTGGTGCCCGCTTTGGGGATTTCCCCGGCCTGGAAGTAACTTACAAAGTTCTTCTGTATTAAAATTTCCTCCTCAATCTTGGACAAGCGCTTCAAAAGTTCCGCTTGTTCCTGTTCCACTTGAGTCAAAAGTTGTTGGTATTTTTGTTCTTGGCCCTTGGTCACTTTCAGAACGGTGTCTTTGCGCGTTTTTTCCGACTGCTGGGCGTTTTTCTGGACGGCGAGTTGAGTATTTTTATTTTCCAATTCCTTTTTGTTTTCTTTTAGAACAACCTCTTTATTTTCCAAATTATTTTTTAACACTTTGGTGGCCGACAGTGCCTCGTTTAATTTGGCTTGGAGCGAATTTAAGTGTTCGGTTTGCTTAACCACTTCGGTCAGAGTGTCGTATTTTAGAGCCACCTCTAGGGGAGATTCTTCGCTAGATTTGTAAAATTCCCTTAACAACTCGCCCAACACTTCTCTTTTTTCAATAATACTCAATTCTGTTTGCTGGATGTCGGTCTGGGTTTCCTTAATGTTGAGGCGGGTGACGTAAATTTGGTTCTCGGTTCTTTTGATTTCTAAATTGAGTTTGCTTATTTGGGTGTTGATGCGGGTAATTTCATTTTTAAGTGTGTTGATTTCGCTCCTTTTATTGCCTAATTCTTTTTGATACTCATTTATTTTTGCCTCCAGTTGACCTATTTCGGTTTGGAGGCCCTCCCTTTCTTGCCTTAAGTCATCCAACTCGTCGGCGTAAGCCAAAAATGGCGTTAACGCCAACACCAAAAAAAACAAAACTAATTTTGTTTTTTTTGAATTGATCATTCGATTTTATCTTTGGCTTTTTTGATCCGGTTTATTGATTCTTGCCGACCCAAAACCTCCATTATTTCAAACGGTCCGGGGGATTTTTCCAAACCGGAAAGGGCGACCCTTAACGGCCATAACAACTCTCCCCGACCAGCTTTGTTGGCCACCGGCATCAGTTCGGTGGTGGTGGTGTCGATGTTGAACGAACTTTCGGTAATCTTCTCCAAAACCATCAGCGCGGTTTCCAGATTATTTTTAGTTTCTTCGGCCGAAGAGTTTTTCCATATCAGCATATCGGAAGGATACTTAGGGACATCAAATATAAAAGCCGCCAGTTCCTTGATTTCGGAAAACTTGTTGAGCCGATCCTGAAATAAATGGGCTATTTTTACCAACTGTTCCTGGTTGGGATTATATTGAACTAAATAAGGCGCGATGTGTTTAGCCGCTTCCGCCGGCACCAGCCGCTTTATATAGTGGCGGTTTATGGAGTTGAGTTTTTCTTTGTCAAAAATAGCTCCGGCTTTTTGAACCCGGTCTAAATCAAACTCCTTTATCAATTCCTCCAAACTGAAGATCTCTTGCTCCGTAGTCGGGTGCCAGCCCATAAGAGCCATAAAATTAAGCATGGCCTGCGGCAGGTAGCCCATATTTTTATATTCCGTAACCGAAGTGCCGCCGTGGCGTTTGGATAATTTGGACCGATCCGGATTTAGAATCAACGGTAGGTGGCCGTATTCCGGCTGATTAAGGCCCAGAGCTTCTTGAATCAGCAGTTGTTTTGGTCTGTTGGAAAGGTGATCATCCCCCCTGATAACATGGGTTATTTCTGCTTCGGCGTCGTCAATCACTACAGCAAAATTATACAGTGGCGTATTTAAATTTTTGGCTAAAACCATATCGCCCAGAAGTTGGCTGTCAAAAGAAACCTCACCTCTTATCAAATCGTTAAAGACAATCCGGCTGCCCGGATTTTTTAATCTGATTACCCCGTCAGCAATGTCGGGATCGTATTTATGGCTGCAGTCGTGCCGGAAAGGAATTTTTTCCAGTTCCTGATTTTTTTGTTCCGCTGCCAGTTCGTCGGGAGTGTGACGGCAATAAAAAGCTTTTTTCTCGGCTAAAAGTTTTTCCAGATATTTTCGGTGTATGTGTGCCCTGTCGCTTTGGCGGGTTATTTCCCCATCCCAGATTAAACCCAGCCATTTTAAGCCCGCGATAATATCTGCCTCATATTCTTTCTTGGATCTTTCCAGGTCGGTGTCCTCTATCCGCAACAAAAACTCGCCGTGATTTTTTTTGGCGAACAAATAACTGAACAAAGCCGTGCGGGCATTGCCGATATGGAATAAGCCGGTGGGACTGGGGGCGATGCGAGTTCTTATTTTCATAGGTCTAATAGGATTTTAGCCAATTGTTCGCCTGCCTCTATTTTAGCAAATTTTCTGGCGTTGCGGCTTAATTCGTCGCTGTGGTTTAATGTTGCGTCGATTTTGGCGAGTAGAGTTTCTGGGTTTAATTCTGATTCTTTTAATAAAATGGCCGCACCGGCCTTAATATAAACTTGAGCGTTGACCGGCTGGTCGCCGCCGTTTCTTTCCAGGGGAATTAAGACAGCTGGCTTGGCGAAGGCGGCCAGTTCAAAAATAGTGCCAGCCCCGGCCCGGCCCACAGCTACGTCGCATAACGCGTAAGCGGCGGCCAATTCCCTTTCACCTAGGAAGGGTTCAATCTTTAAGTTGACGTTGTCGGATACCGAATTTTTGATAAATTTGTAATTGGCGGTGCCGGTGCTCCAAATCACCAGATATTTTTCTAGCAGACTGGTTAATGATTCCAAAATAACCTTGTTTATCTTCTGGGCGCCCTGCGATCCTCCGCTGATAAAGATCGTATACCGAGCTTGCTGCAGCAAGCTCGGTATACTTTCGTTAATAGGCAGATCAAGAATTTTTTGAGCTTCCTTTTTGGTCAAACCAAGATATCTAAGCCGTACCGGGTTGCCAACCACGTATACATTTTTATTGGGGAAAAACTTTCTAGTTTCCTCAAAAGCAACGGCGACGTTATCGGTTAAATGAGATAAGAATCTGTTGGCGAGACCCGGCACGGCATCAGACTCATGGATGATTGTTTTCTTAAACAACATCTTGGCTGCTATTACCGGCAGGATGCTGCCATAACTCCCCTTGCCTAAGACGACGTCGGGGTTTATGGCCAGCACCACAAAAAAAGACTGCACCAAGGCCAAAGGCAGTTTTATCAGTTCCCAAATATAAAGCCACGAAAAATACCGCCGCAACTTGCCCGCGGCAATTATTTTTTTAACAATTACGCCTTCTTGCCTTAAAGAGTCTAAAGAAAACTCCTCCGGCCCGGCGAAATATATTTTGGTTTCCGGCGCAATTTTTTTAATGGCTCTGGCCACCGCCACCAAAGGCAGAACATGCCCGCCCGTTCCCCCGCCGCACAGCAGTATTTTTCGACTAGTCATCTTATTATATAACCAAAAATAAGGCCGGGAGTCTATTTGGCTCGGGCGACGTTGGCCACTATGCCCACGGCGGCAAGTTCAATGGCTAAAGCGCTGCCGCCGTAGCTGATAAACGGCAGAGGTATGCCGGTAAAAGGAATAAAACCTAGGATGCCGAGTGTATTGATAAAGGCCTGAAGTCCAATCCAAACAACTATACCCAGCACCAAATATCTGCCGTAAATGTGGCTGGTTAGAGCGGCCAACTTTAAGCCGCTTAGCACCCAAATAAGATATAACAGCAGCACGGCTGAGGCGCCGATAAAACCTAATTCCTCGGAGATAATGGCAAACACCGCGTCGCCGATGGTTTCGGGCAGGTAGCTGTATTTTTGTATGCCTTTACCCAAACCCAAACCAAAAACACCGCCCGAGCCAATAGCGATAAGCGCCTGGTTGAGTTGATAACTTTTACCAGCAGTGTCCGAACTCGGGTTTAAGAAAGAGACGAATCTTTGGCGCCGGTACGGTTCGGCGGCTATGAGTGTAGTAATGATTAAAATACCGGCCAGGCCCAGCACAGCCAGTGTTTTGATTCGGGCGCCGGCCGCAAAATACATGCCTAAGGCGACCAGACAAATAATAATAAAAGTGCCTAGATCCGGTTCTATCAACACCAGCCCGCCTACCAAACCCAGCCAAAAAAGAAATGGAATCACTAGAGCTGGTTTTTTAATTTTATCTTTTTTTGATTCCAGCCAATGGGCCAGGTAAATAATAATGGCCAATTTGGCTAATTCCGAGGGCTGAAATGAAAAATCCATCACCCTGATCCACCTTTTGGCTCCGCCGGATTGATAGCCGATTTGAGGTACGAAGACCAAGACTAGCAGTATGACAGCCAACAACAACAAGGGCAGTGCCAATTTTTTGAGGTGGTTGTGGTTAAGACGGGAAAATAAAATAAAAGCCGCTAAGCCCACACCTAAGCCGTAAATTATTTGGTGCTTAAAATAATAAAAGCTCTCGCCGTGGTTTGATTGCGAGAGAGGTATGGAGGCGTTAGTTAAAACAGCGAGCCCAATCAGCACCAATATAGCGGTGCTGCCTAAAAAAATAAGCAGAGGGCGGGCGGCGGTGTTATTCATTTATATGGTTTATATTCTCCGCAACACCTTTCCGGCCAGTATGTTTTGGTATTGGCCGTTTTTGACGGCCAATTGCCCATTGATAACGACGTAGTTTAGGCCGGTTGGATATTTGAAAGGATTTTCGTAAGTGGCCAAATCCTTAATATTTTGAGGGTCAAAAACCACCAGATCGGCAAAGTTATTTTTGGCCAGTATCCCCCGCCCGGCGATCCCGGCCCAGCCGGCCGGCTGGGCCGACATTTTGTGGACGGCTGTTTCCAAACTCAAAATCTTTTTTTCTCTAACATATTTGGCTAGTACCCGCGCGGTGGTGCCAAAAGAGCGCGGATGGGGAACTTGTTTTGAGAAGCGATCCAGCTGGTTGTAGCCCGAGCCGTCGGTGGCGATCATGGCCTGGGGATGTTTAATAAGCGCATCTAAAATATTTTCGTCCAGATCGTGCCAAAAGACTATCACTTGGTCGCGGGCCGCCAGAATCAAGTTTAATACCGCCTCATGTCCGCTCACATTTTGGTCGCGGGCGATTTGGGCTAAACTTCGCCCGGTAAAATTTTGCCCCAGCGCCGCGGTGGCGATGGTAATTTTGTCGTAGGGATAATTTTTTGTTTCCATATCGCGCACTATGTCGGCGCGGATATTTTTATTTTTTATTTTTTTAACCAGTTCGGTTTTGCCGCCCAGCGTAGCCCATTCCGGCAATAAAAGATACAGTACCACGGCCGAGGCGGTATAAGGGTAAACGTCAAAATAGGCCGCCAAACCATCGCGCGAGGCCACCTCCAGCATCCGCAAAAGTTTTTCGGCCGCGGCGGGATTTTTCTGGCCCAGTATTTTTAAGTGGCTGATTTTGGATCTGACCGGCGTGTGCCTCAAAAAACCAAAAACTTCGTTAACGGAGGCAAAAATCTCGGTGCCTTCATTCCTTAAATGGAAAGAGACCGCACCGTTGTAACCCCGCACCACTTTTAACAAACGATGGATTTCCTCTTCGGTGGCCAGGCGTTCGTGGCTGTAAGCCAAACCAACGGAAACGCCGTAAGCGCCTTCCTGGAGCGAACGTTTTAACAAAGATACCATCTGCAATTCCTCTTTGGAGCTTAAAGGGCGCGCCGCGTCGCCTATAAAATCCCGGCGCAATGTAGCGTGGCCGACCAATGTAGCTAAATTAACGCCGCTGCCCCGGCGCGACATTGTTTCAAAAAATTCAGCCGCGCTGGTCCAATTAACGTTGATCCCTTCCACACTGGCCCATTTTTGCATGGAAGCCAGCGAGCCCTTTAACAAAGGCGCCAAAGATGAGCCGCATTGGCCCATTAAAATGGTGGTTATCCCCTGCCTGGTCAAACTTTCCAAATGATTATTGCGCAGCAAATTGCCGTAGCTGTCGGAGTGGTTTTGAACATCCACAAAACCGGGCGCCACCACTTGGCCCGAAGCGTCTATTTCAATTTTCGGCTTGGCTTTGGATAAATTGCCGACGTCAAAAATCTTGTCGCCGATTATGCCGACGTCGGCTCTGAAGGCGGGTTTGCCGGTGCCGTCCACCACCGTGCCATTTTTTATAATTACATCAAACGCCATTGATACAATTTTACCATATTTATTTTGTTATTTGCTATAATTATATTGTACCTTAAAATTGGCTTAGAGGTGGCAGGTGGACATCACCAGAAAAAGGAGGTTGGTATGTGCCGCCAGAACGTGTTCGTATTGGTCACGCTCATTTTGATCGGTTTCGCCACTGCCGCTACCGACATTCTGGAGATTCAAACCAGGTGGGTCACGGTCAAAAGCATGACCTCCGACTCGGTCACCGTAGCTGACGGCGATTCGGTATTCACCATCTGCGCTGATCTCTTAAATAAGATGACTGTGGAGATTGGAGACAGTCTGGCGCTCGACATAGCGGTCGGCCCGCGCTTGGGCGTTGGGGCGGGCCGCATCCATGAAGTGTGGAAGATATACCCGGGCGAAGAGTGGGTAACGGGCGTGGTCATCACCAAAAAAGATATGAGCGGTGTTGTCGAGATCACTATGGATGAACTTGACTCCGACCGACCTCACACCTTCAAGCTCGCGGTGGGTTCTTTGGAGATGGGACCCGGTGACACCTTGACTATAGTCGAAAAATTCAACTATTTGGTGCGGCGTAAGACTCCTAACAGCAGTCTCGAGGTCCGGACGGATACGTCGCGGCAGCGCTACCAAATTGCCGACCACCGTCCTAGTCCTAAACGGGAGTAGTTCATTTTATCCCGTATCTTTTCAAATGAAAGGTGCGGGATTTTATTTTACCACTACCATCCCCCGAATGTTGAACATCGGATGTTCAACATTCGACGTTTAATCAAAATAATCAATTAGACAATTATCTGGTAGTGATTCTTTGGCACTACTATTTTTCACGAAGATTTTATAATCTTCTGGTTTGTTAAATTGTTCTGAGATTATACTACTGTTTAGAAGCTCTCCCCAGCGGTTTTTTAGATAGTCTTGATAACTGGACCATGGATATAAATGTTCTTTATTTTTCCAAGTCGGCAGTTCCCTAGAGTTTTTGTGTATATAAGCCGATAGGTGTAAGAGTTGGTTGTTGTTTTTTATGTGTACAGCTTGATAGGGTCCTTGTAACAGGTGTCCAGTTCTTTTGTGTTTGGTATTGTAGTATTTAGTGTAAGCATCTTGTACACGGCGCATGTATTCTGATACTCCTCTATCTTTCAATCCGACTATCACCAAATGAAAGTGGTTGGGCATAAGAGTAAATGTAGTAAGCTCAACTAATCGAGTTCGTAAAATATCTGATATGCTTTCTTCAGTGTTGAACATCCGATGTTTAACAAAGTAACTGACATGACGACCAATGTTCTCAAAAACCACCTTGGATTGCAAATGTAAGATTAGGAACAAAAATCTTATCCAATCACGCTCATCGTGGAATATTGTTTGTCTATCATTGCCACGATTATAGATGTGTAGATACTCTCCTGTAGTGGTTATAGCGGGGTGTCTAAACATATATGATTGTTGAACATCGGATGTTCAACATTATTTACCGAGGAGTTGAACAATAATGCCGATGGCGGCCATAACCGAGGAGATGATCCAGAATCTTTCGGTAACTTTAGTTTCGGGCCAGCCTTTGGCTTGGAAATGGTGATGAATGGGAGCCGAGAGAAAAACCTTTTTTCCGTTTCTTAATTTTTTACTTAGCACCTGCACAATCACCGATATAGATTCCACCATCGGCACGAAAGCCAGAAACGGCAAAACCAAGGCCGCGTTAGTCAGAAGGGCGATAACAGCCAAAGTTACGCCGAGCGGCATAGCTCCGGTGTCGCCCATAAAAAATCTGGCTGGGTGGATATTAAACCACAAAAAGGAGAGTAAAGCCCCCACAATCACCGCGCAAAAGACTGCTAGATCGTACCTCGCCTCAAAAAAAGCCACCAGGCCGTAGCCAGCAAAAGCGGTTAGCATCAAGCCGCCGGCCAGACCGTCCAAGCCGTCGGATTCGTTGACCGAAAACGAGGTAGCCACGATTATGAATATGGCAAAAGGTATATACCAGCCGTTGATATCAAATACACCCAAAAAAGGCACCTTAACCACAGTCCAATCTAGTTTATAATAAAACCAGAGCGCGCCGACTATAGCCACTGCGGTATAGAGCGCCAGACGGTGCCTCATTTTTAGTCCGCCGCCGTTAGAGCCGATCCTGAAAACTCCCAGTAAGTCGTCTCCCAGCCCAATGATGGCCGAGAAAACAAGCACGCCCAGCGGCAATAGTGTTTGAGGCCGAGACAAAAAATTAAGTTGGGCGGCCAGACTATTGGGAAAAAACTTTTCGGCTAAAACCGTAATCAAGATCAACGTTAGCAAAGTCAGCCAGATGATGACGCCGCCCATAGTGGGCGTACCCTCTTTGCCTTTGTGCAAAGCGGCAAATACCGGCGCGCCCTCGGTGCGAATTTGCTTGCCCAAGCGGTATTTATAAAGAATATTGGTCCACCACGGCGTTAAGACCATAGACAAAACGAAAGCTCCGAAAGCCAAAGCCAGTATTCGTACTATTTGGAAAGTTGTTTCGTCCATGCCAATTATGTTGAAATTTATGAACGTAGTGAAATAAATTTCACTACAGAATTGAGCATCCAGCACCTTTTCAAGGTAAAGATTATTTATACATCTAAAAGGTGCTGGATGACTATTTGTCACCACTCGCTCCGCCGAGCTGAGCTCGGCTTCGCTCTTGGACAAATACTTATTTAGGCGGCGGCCATTGCCAGGCCTCGCTGACCCAGCTTATCATTTTTCTAATATCGCCGAATCGGTCTATGGAGCCCAAAACCAAATAAATTATCTCGGTATTGTTGGGGCCGGTCATCACCAGCATCATATTACCAAGAGCTGCGGGCGTGTAGCCGGTCTTGCCCCCAATCACTCCGTCAAATTCACCCAAGAAAGGGTTGGTATTTTTGAATTCGTGCCAAGCCACCCCATTTTGGGCCTTGGTCTGGTAACTGGTCATTTTAAGAATATTCCAAATGGGAGAATAATTAGAATTAAGACGCAGATATTTTATGAACCGCGAAAAATCTTCAGCCGTGCTGAAAGAGATTTTATCCTCCAGGCCGCTCGGATCGGTAAAATTAGTTTGAACCAAACCCAGATCGTTGAATTTTTGGTTCATAACTCTAACAAAAACCTTAACTGGATCGAGTGGGGCCTGCTGATCCGGCTCCGTTGTGGTCATTTTACTGCCTACATATTCAGCTAAGGCATAAGCCGCATCGTTGGAAGACACCAGCATTGCGGCGGCCAAGAGATCGTACACTGTCAGCACCTCGCCCTCTCTTAAATTACCGCTGTCCCCTTCGGTTCTGACGGCTTTCAACGAAATAGCTACTGTTTCCTGTGGTTGGGCGTAGTCTAGCGCCACGGCCGCAGTTACCAGTTTGGTCAACGAGGCGATGGGGCGGGTCTCGCCGGTATTTTTGGAAAACAAGGTTACGCCTTGCTTAAAATCCCAAGCCAAAGCTTCAGCCGGGCTAAGGACTAGATCGGCCACAGCGATATTGCGTTGAGGCAGGGTTTCTTTAGGTTCTTCTCTTTTAAGGGCGGCTAAAGACACTTTAAGCGCCGGTTGACTTAAATATCCGCTCACATCGGCCTGGCTCAAAGCTTGGGGCGTGCCCAATTGATAGGAGAGTATAGCGAGAGGCATAACCGAAAAAGAGATAATAATAGCGGTGAGGGTTGGATTCATACGAATAAATTAAGAAACATTGATCATTGCCTCTATCTTTTTGGTCTCTGTTCTAAGGTCGTGATATTGGGGCAGTTCCTCGGCGGCGGTCAAACCTAGTTTCCTTAAAGCCGCTAGCGATATGTTAAAGAGGGGTGGTTTTACGGTTTCGTCCTTTTCCACTAATCCCCTCATAGTCAAATTCCTTAGGATATATACGGAATTGACTCCTCTTAAAGTTTCGATCTCGCTTTTAGCCACCGGCCCGCGGTAGGCCGTTATGGCCAGCACTTCCAAACCGGCCGGAGTCAGCTCCTCTTTAATTTCGCTGTGCACCAATTTTTCTATGTAGTCCGAGGCCGATTTGTCAGCCACCAATTGGTAACAATTATTTTTGTCTAGAAGTTTGATGCCCCGGGCCGTTAAAGACTTTCTAAGATTAGCTAAAGCCACACTGATTTCATTCGCCGGCCTTTTTAACACCGAAGCCAGTTTTTTGATATTGATAGTTTCCCCGTAAGCAAAAAGCATGCCCTCCAGTATTTGGGTTAGATTGGTTGGTTTTGCCATATTAATTTTATATCTTCAAAATTGTTTTTTTGTTTGGCCGAAATCTGGGAACGCCTTAATAATTCTAACACAGCCATAAAAACTACCACTTTTTCTTCGCGGTTTTGAAGATCGGCCACTTGTGAAAAATTAAGCTCCAGCTTTTCTTTTATTTTATTTTGTATTTCTTCCAATTTTTGCGCCAACGATATTTTGGGGATAACTTGAGCTTGGGGTATCCGTTGAGGCAGAGTGATGGTTTGGATCAAATTGGTCAGTGCTAGAGCTAAAATTTCGGTGTTTAGCTTTCTAGGAAAATAAAAAATCGGCTCCAAACCGGCTAAGTAAGACCGGCTGTAAAAGCGGTGACATGTTTTATCTAGTTTAGCTATCAAACCGGCCAACTCTTTGTATTTTTGATATTCAGACAACTGCTCCTTAAGATCTTGAATGTCTTGTTCTTCTTCTTGGCTAAACCGCAGGAATGGCAGCAAGGCCCGCGATTTTATCAAAACCAAACGCCCGGCCACGCTTAAAAAATTAGCCAGATCGTCCAGAGCCAGGTTGTTCGAGTTTGAGCCCGAGGGCTTATCCCCCGGAGCAGCAGACCGCTTGGAATTTTTGAGATAGCTTAAAAACTGGTCGGCCACTTGGGCTAGGGATATTTCCGTTATTTCCAGTTTTTTGGATTCTATAAGAGTGTGCAGTAAATCCAACGGGCCTTCAAATTTTTCCAGTTTGACGCTATACATTATTTTTTAATTGAAAGGCCGAGTTCTTTTAACTGTTCTTGGCTGATTTCCGAAGGCGCGGCCATCATCAAATCGCGGCCATCACCGGTTTTGGGAAAAGCCAAGACTTCACGGATATTAGGTTCGCCCGCCAAAATGGCAGTTAATCTGTCCAAACCCCAAGCAATGCCGCCGTGAGGCGGAGCGCCGTAGCTTAAGGCCGTTAACATATGGCCAAAATTATTGACGATCCTGTCTTCGCTAAAACCCATAATTTCAAAAACCTTTTTTAGCGGTTCGGGCTGATGATTGCGAATACTGCCGCCGCCGATTTCAAAACCGTTAAGCACCACATCATATTGGGTAGTTAATATCTCGCCTATTTTTTCTTTGTTCATCAACCAGCCAATATGTTCATCTTTGGGCCGGGAAAATGGATTGTGCGTAAAAGTCCACAAACCATCTTTGGTTTTTTCAAAAAATGGAAAATCAATTATCCAAGCGAAAGCCAAAAGATCGGGATCGTTTTTGTCGCGCCGGAGATCGGGCCGGTCGGTGCCGTATTTTGTCATCGCCTCTTGGTAAGTCAGCCGCGGGAAGGGCAGATCCTGGATTTTTTTGGACGGAGTCGCTTGTTTAACCAAATCAATCAGCAATTTTTCATTCAGTTCCATTATGTCTTCCCTATCCACGAACGACATTTCCAAATCCAGCTGGGTGAATTCCGGCTGGCGGTCGCCGCGGGTATCTTCATCTCTAAAACATCTCGCTATTTGAAAATATTTTTCAAAGCCGGCCACCATCAATAATTGCTTGTATTGCTGGGGGCTTTGGGGCAAAGCGTAAAACTTGCCGTGCTGGAGCCGCGAGGGCACCACGTAGTCGCGCGCGCCTTCGGGTGTGGATTTGGTCAAGATCGGCGTTTCTATTTCGGTAAAATCTTTGGCGGCCAACCACTCGCGGATGAATTGGATCAGCTGATGCCTCAGGCGAATATTTTTTTGCAACCGATCGCGCCGCAGATCTAAGTAGCGGTACTTCATTCGCACATCTTCCCCTATTTCCAGACCGTCGGTATCTAAAGCAAAAGGAGGTGTGGGTGATTCGTTTAACACAATCAGGTTTGAGACTTGGAGTTCAATCTCCCCTGTGGGAATTTCGGCATTGACCATGCCTTTGGGCCTCTCCGCGATTTGGCCCGTCAGTTCCACCACAAAGCCCGTCCGTAAAGTGTCGCCCAATTTATGCAGTCCGGCGTCGCCGGGCGTAAAAACGCACTGCAGAATCCCACTGCTGTCCTTAACATCAATAAAAATAAGCTTGCCGTGATCCCGCCGCGTCCAAACCCAGCCGCAAACTTTAACCTTATCTCCCTTTTTTTGAGGGGTTTTAGCTATCAAAATCCGTTCCATATAACATTTATTTTAACATTTTCCACAGCATCGTAGCAATAAATACAACCATTTGACAATTTAAGCTATATTTAAGAATTTAAGAACTATTCAAATTTATAACAAATATCATACGATCGTGAGAATAATGTTATAATTTATAAAATTGTAAAAATAATATACAGTAGACTAGAGACTAGTTTTATAATGAATAGAAAATCATTAACCAATTTAATTTTAGAAAAGCTGGCCGAGTCGGGAGGATTGACTCTAGATTCAATGCTTCCGAGGAACCGTGCGGAAAGTCGCGTTTGGCGGCAAGTTTTGGGTTTACCAACAGGTTATGAGTTTTCTCGGCCGACCTTTTCGGCCTTACTGAATCATCTTAAAAAAGAAGGATTGGTGGTAAAGGATTGCCGCGGCCATAAATCTAGATGGTCCCTAACCAAAATTGGGCATAAAAAAACTAAGTATCACCAAAACTTGATGAGCCCGGCGCAACGAGACGGAATTCCTAGATTGGTAATGTATGATATTCCGGAGTCCAATAGAAAAAAACGGGACTGGATTAGATATGAATTGGTTGCTCTGGAATATGAACAGTTACAAAAAAGCGTTTGGTTGGGCTACGCACCGCTGCCCGAAGAATTTATAAAATCCATTAAAGACTTTAAACTCGAGGATAAAATTCATATCGTCAGCGTCAGCAAGAAAGGAACACTTCACGAATTATAAGCCCGTCTTTATATACTTAATTATTAATTAAGATGTACATAAAATTATAACATTTACCATACGATCGTGAACTTAATGTTATAATTTTATATTGATTAATACTTATTAGTTAGTCGATTTGGCTTATGTTGATTAACAGATCGTTATTTAGAGTCGGATGTGTTTTATGATGTTTTTGTAGGTTCAACTGGATGGCGTGATTGGTTGTGGAGGTTGCTGGTTGACGTTGTTTTTCTTGGCGAATTCCTCGGTGGGTATTTTTATGCCGAAGGTGCTGCCTTTGTCTTTACCTTCCGAGACGCCGGATATTTCGCCGTGGTGGGCTTCGGTCATCATTTTGGCCACATATAGGCCCAAGCCGGTGCCGCCGGTATACATCAAGCGGCCGCCCTCGCCGCGCTCAAATTTTTTGAACAGCCGCGCTTTTTCTTCGGGCCCCATGCCCACGCCGGTGTCGCTCACCTGGTAGACCAGGTAATCGTTTTCCAATTTTAACAAAACATTGACGCCGCCGGCCGCCGTGTATTTGATGGCGTTGTCTATAAAGTTAACCACCACCTGGCGGATTTTGTCGGCGTCGGCCCAGGCCAGGGGGAGGCCGTGGGGTTTGATCCAGGTCAGATTCAATTTTTTATCCCCGGCCATATTTTTGAATTCAAAAACGGCGTCATCCACCATCTGGGCCAAGTCCACCGCCTTGAATTCATAAATAATTCTCCCCTCCTCTATGCGATTCATGTTCAAAAGGTCGTTCACTAAAGTGATCAAGTGCTCGGCCGACTGGAACACTTTTTGCAAAGTGGCGCTTTGAACCTCTTGCAATTTGCCGTAGGTGCCTTCGATCATCATGGAAATATAGCCCTTGACCGCCGTCAGCGGCGTCCGCAACTGGTGCGAAACTATGGACACGAATTCCGATTTAGCCGCATCTACGCGCTTAAGTTCGGTGTTGGCTGATTCTAATTGTGTCGTTAAACTCTCCAATTTCTCCCTCTGCTCCACCTCTCTGATGACACTGCGAATCAAGAATACTCCGGCAAAGACAGTTAGTATAAATACACCGCCATTGATAACAAAGTCTTGTACAGTTATGGAAGTAGAAGTCCGTATTAACAGGAATATCCATATGGAAAATGTAAGCAGTTCCGTAGCTACAACTTTAGAGTTAAATAATTTATGTTTCAACATGGCATAGCCAAAAAAAACAGGGAAAGCGGATACAAAAAAATTACCGAAAGGCGGTATGGAAATGTCGTACCATAAAAAGAAATTAGTTAATGCCCCACCAAAACCGGCGATTGATCCCAAAATCACGTAGAATATCTGCCCTTTTTTGTCTTGATTGGAAATTCTGTATGTTTTGACCAGTAACCAAAATGCATAGGTAACCAAAACGAAATAAACCACAAAAAGATAAAAATGGTATATTAAACCTGGTTCTGGCCAGAACGGGAAAAAAGATTTTGGTATTACATCTTTAATAAAAAGATTAGAGAAAGTTAAAGAAAGTATTAAAGATAATAATATATACGTGGAAATAAGGAGTCTGCGGATATTTTTCCGTTCTAGTAATAACAAGATCCAGTGCAAATAAAAAACAGGTACCAGTGTGGATCCAACCGATAATATTCTTATCCAGAATAAAGCTGGGTCGTGCGAAACACTGGAAAGCCATTGCCAATAACCAACCGACCATATACCTACGGCTAGCATTAAAAGAGAGAAGACGCGGTTTATAGCATCACGCCAATTTTTATAGATAATTAATAGGGCAAAACTTAAAGAGGCAATCCCGTTTATAAGCCCAGAAATGGCGAAAAGTTCCATTTATTTTTTGGCTATAAGGACAGCGTGGATTTTTAACGGTTCGCAGACCACTTTTATATTTTGTGGTGTAAAACCGGCGGCCAAAGTCATATCTATAAGGTTTTCCGGTGTCCGGTAGATCATTGGCCAGCCTACCACATGGGAAATGAATTTCTGTTCCCGGTTATGAATGATATTGGCTGTTATAAAAATACCGCCAACTCGCAGGTATTCATTTATAAACGCTAGTAATGTTATAGATTTGGTTTCGTCAAAATAATCCAACAAGCCCACCATCTCAATAATATCAGGATTCTCTTTCCCACGATAATGTTTGTAGAAATTTCCGGCGGTGTCCGTAATCCAAGAGAGATTATATTTTTGCGCCAAATCCCCAGCGAGCTCTTTACTGTATGCAATGGCTGCGGGATTTTTGTCTAAGAACTTAGCCGTTATTGGTTTTTGGGGTGAATTGAATTTCCGCAAAACTTCTATTACGGCTCTGGCCGAACCTGAAGCGATGCTGAGTATATTTATTGACGGATAAAATCCGGTTTGGTCTATGTCGTATATGGCGGTTTCTATTTCTTTTTTGGTTAGTTTGAGTCGGTTTCGTACAGCAATAGAATTATTGAGTATACCAAACCAAATTAGGTGGGCTATTTTTTGGATAAGCCCATTAGATTTGTTGGATCTACCATGATTATATAGGACTTCTAGAGCTCGATGGGTGGTGGCGTGTTCAATTATTTCTTCGGCCGATTTGTGTGATTTTTTAATATAGGTCTGGAAGCTGGCTGGGAGTGTGTTAAGAATGTGGGTAATAAAAAAATTAACCAACCTCCTTAAAGGGTTGCTGAATTCATAGCCGTTGGTGCGGTCATTATCAATAAATATTTTTACTCCTCTGTATTCGCCTGCTTGCAAATAGTTGTCCATTTTTTGTATCGTCTGTTGGCTTAACACTATTAAATTATACAAAAAATCCGGCTAATTGACAAAAAACTCATCTGATTTTACTATTTAGACTAGGAGCTGTTCTTTTAACTTAAAAAGAAAGGAGTTTTTATGAGTGCTTCGCAGAAGATGGCTAAACCGGAGCGATTCTATTATAGGAGTAGGAGCCTGATCTCCAATCAGCTTTGGGGCAGATTGGTAAGGAGAATCCAGAAAGACCATCAAGTTTCTGAAGAGATAGCCAGTTCCATAATGG
Organism: Minisyncoccia bacterium; assembly: GCA_049274895.1. Lineage (GTDB taxonomy): Bacteria > Patescibacteriota > Minisyncoccia > JACQLN01 > JACQLN01 > JACQLN01. Next base: position 24,569 of record JBASTM010000022.1, on the reverse strand, counting down.
ATGCCACTCTCGGTTTTCTCTTTCTGTGCGGCAATTATCCCGATCGCCGCTTCGCCCCATCGCGGCTGGTGGACATTGGCTGGCACACTTTCTTGATGTACACCCGCGACTACGATAGTTTTTGTAAACGGACTGTCGGGGGAAAGTTCATCCACCACGAGCCGAACGATCTTTTGAGCGGTCGCAAGCTTCTTTCCTCGGAGGCTACGGTCTGTTTTATGGACAAAGCCGGTATTCTCTACAACCCAAAACTTTGGGCCCATGAGGTCGGCAGCTGTGATTCCTGTAGTGATTCCTGCGCTAGTTGCAGTGATGGATGTGACTAGATCATAGCAGGCAATGGTAACCATTGCCTGCTTTTAATTTTTATAAACCCAAAATATCCCCTCTTTTTTAACCAGCTCAAAGTTGGGCAAGAAGAATCCGGCGCTGATGATTAAGGCGCCGTTTTTTAATTCTTTTTTGAACTTGTCGGCCAAGAGGGCGTTGACCGAAGTCAGTTGATAAATATAGATAATATCAAAACTGCCAAGATCAAAGTTCCAAAAACTCGCCCAGACTATTTTGGCGTTTTGAGATTTTATTTTTGATCTTTTAATTTTTATCCGGCTCCATAAAACCAAAGCCGGGTTAAATTCCACGCCCCAACTCTCAAAACCTTGCCGGGCAAATTCCATAACCACCCGGCCGTCGCCCGAGCCCAAGTCCACAAATTTATTACCCGGAGCAGAACGAGCCAATTCAAAAAGTGGTCCCAGGATTTCTTTTTTCCGCCGGCGGTACGAGGGTAAAAAAGGCGCGCCATAAAAAAAGAGAGGCACCATAAAGAAAACGAATAAAACCGCCGCCACGGCCAGCAATATTATTTCTAAAATCAGGATAGCTAAAATTATCATTGTGTTTTTTAAGCCTATGAGTCACAATTCAAGTATGACAGTCCGCGAGACTCTCCAACCAAAGGATATTGTTTTTTTACAGGACGAAACCGCACTTTACGCTTGCGATTTTAGAGCTCTAGGCGACACGTCGGCCGCGGCCGTGCCGTGGCTATGGAGTTATGAAAACCTACTGCCTTGGATTTTGGAGAATAAGTTTGTTACGGCCAACGATCTCGCCGGCGATCTTAAATATGATTCGCCCAATCGCATCCTAGTTTTGGAACGGGGCGAGGATTCCCGGGTTTCTATATTCGAGAAGATATCACCCGACTTTATCTCCGAGAATAATATCAAATCCCTTTGGGTACCTGTAGCTCATCCTCAAGCCGATCTGTTGGCCCAGCGCCATAACTTGCGGCTTAACTTTAACTATAGCAGTCTTGTAAGTTTCAACAACAAATTGAGCCAGAAAAAACTTTGGGGCGAAGCTACACCCCGCTGGCGGGAGATATCTTCCCCAAGCGATATTTTGGAAATAAGGAGAAATGGTGAGCGCGGATTGATTAAAAACAGCTTCGGCGCCTCCGGCAACAAAATTTTCAACATAGATGAATCCGGTAAGGATTTTGATGAATTGTTTTTAAAAACTCCCAGCGGCTGGTTTTTTGAGGAATATATTAAAGGCGTTCCCCACAGCATCCAATGCGTCAGTTATCCTGACCGCGCCCAAACAATTGTTTTTGGTTTCACCCGGCAACTTATTGCCGAGGGCAAAAGATTTGTCGGTTCCCAGATTCTGGAATTGGACGATTTGGATTCTGGTCTATGGAGGCAGCTTGAGAGTGCTGTCAAAAACTTAGGTCCACTTATGGGCGGGTACGAGGGTTTTTGGGGATTGGACTTTATCATCCAACCCTCCGGCCAGATTTCTGTTTTGGAGGCCAATATCAGAATGACCGCGGCCACCGTGCCGGTTCTCTTGGCTCTTAAACGCGGCTGGACGCGGCCGCAATATCTGGAGGATATCTTCCCGAATGATACCAAAGATGATGATGTTATCCTGACTCAGGATTCTTTTTCCGGCACGGTGGATGTTTTAAGAAAAGCAAATTGAGCTCTATTTTCTAACTTAAAGATCTCTTCCGACAGAGCCAGAGCCACCTCGCTGATAGCGTGGCTTGAAGTTATTTCCCTAAGTTTGAAACTTTGTCCGATCACCACAGTTATTTTTCTCTTAATTATTTTTAGCCAGACCGGTAAGATGGTGAGGTTGGGTGTTTCCAGGGCCAGCACGGCCGCGCCCCTTTTGGGGCGCGGCGCCGGACCGCCCCGATGCCTTTCGCCGGAAGGGAAAATTAAAAATACTCCCCTGTCTCTTAAAACCCGCCGCGGTTTCTTTAACGAAACATCCAAACCTTGGCCGTAGTGGGATGGAAAGGTGTAGGTCAGCTTGAAAAATATTTTAAGAAATGGATTGTGATAATATCTGTCGTCCACCATGAAAGCGATAGGAATGTATTTTGAAAAAAATGGGAAAACTGTACCTATTATCACGGGATCAAAAAAAGTTTGGTGGTTAGCAATAATCATCAAGGGGCGGGGCAGGTTTTTTATGTTTTCCCGTCCGATGACATTGAACACACAAAAGAATCGCGTGCTTATAAAAATAAACAGCCAGACTATCCTTTCAAATATGGCGTAAATTGGGTACATTTATGGTGAGTGAAATCGAACCATATTTAAGATGATAACATTTATGGTGAGTGAAATCGAACCATGAAATTGCCAGATATAATAAAAAGGCCCATAAATAAACGGCTTTATTCCAAGGAACACCTCTTGGCCGATGATATGTCGCGCCTGATGGCTGAGCCGAAAAATTTTGCCGCCTATTTAGGCATCGCCCAATTATATTACGAATCGGATTTGCGGGCTTTAGCCAAAAGAGTTTTGGGTAAAAAGGATTTGCCGTTAGAGTCGCGGGGCAAGTATTTTTTTGCGGCGCTGAAGGGCTTAACAAAAAAACCAAATGCTAAATATCGTAACCGGATCAAAAAATAAAGTATTGCGGGCCAAATCGGAGCTGATTGAAAAAATCACGCCCGAAATTTTGGCGTTGGTAACAGATATGAAAGAAACCTTGGCCGCGGCCCCTAACGGCGTAGGTCTAGCCGCACCTCAAGTGGGCCAAAACATTCGTATGTTTGTGGTGGCGGATGGAGTCGCCAAAGATGGCCATACTGTTTTTATTAACCCCGAGATAACTCAAGTATCTAAAAAAAATGTGGTGGAAGAAGAAGGCTGCTTGAGTTTGCCGGAACGCTGGCACGAACTGGCTCGGGCCGACAAAACCACTGTCAAAGCTGTAGATGAAAACGGTAAAAAGTTTAAGATCAGGGTCAAAGGCGTGCTCGCCCGCCTCGTGTTGCACGAAGTAGATCACTTGAACGGCGTTTTATTTGTCGACCATCTAAAATGAGAATCGTTTTTGCTGGAACCGGGGAGTTCGCCGTGCCGATATTAAAAACCATCGCTTCTCAAACCGATTGGGATATTATTTTAATTGTTTCCGAACCGGCTAAACCGGCTGGACGCCGCCAAAAATTGACCGACTCTGCCGTGGCCCAAGCGGCCCGAGAGTTGAATCTAAAAACAACCACGCCCGCAGCTATCAAAGATATAAAGTCTGATCTAGCCGCTCTCAATCCCGATGTTATGGTTGTGGTGGCTTACAGTCAGATATTACCCTTAGAGGTTATCAATATTCCTAAGTTCGGAACGGTCAACGTCCACCCATCACTCCTGCCCAAACTGCGGGGTCCCTCGCCCATCCAAGCAACTTTAGTCCAAGGTCTAACCGAAACCGGAGTCTCGCTGATGGTGATAGATGAAAAAGTGGATCACGGGCCGGTGATTTCGCAGAAGGCCTTTTTGGTCGGTGCCGATGAGACCTACCTGACCTTGGAACCGAAACTGGCTGCAATAGGTGCAGAGATGATCATCCATGATTTGCCTGAATATGTTTCCGGTCAAATAAAACCCCACGAGCAAAATCATACCGAGGCCACTTTTACCAAGTTGATTAAAAAAGAAAATGGCCGCGTGGATTGGCAAAAAATGTCGGCCGAAGAAGTCTATAACCTCTGGCGGGCTTACCTAAAATGGCCAGGCGTATATACTTTCTTCAAAAACAAATCCGGCGCCAGCATCCGCCTCAAACTCATCCAAATAGAAAAATGTGGAACATCCGATGTTCAACATATTCGGCAAAAACAGCCGGGGGAAATTTTTACCGACTTGTCCAAAAATCTCCTTATCGCCTGCGCCTCCGGCGCGGTCAAAATAACCAAACTCCAGCCGGAGGGTTCCAAAATCCTAACCTCGGCCGAATTCCTTAACGGCTACAACTGCATAGTTGGTCAGACATTAACCTAAAACAACATTCCTAAAACAACATTCCAACATTCTGCAGAATGTTGGAATGTTGTTTTTTAGTTATGAGTCTTGAAAATAGAATGAGTGAGAAAGACAACAAAGAAAATGGCGGAGCTGACCAAGATAATGGTCGGGCCGGGGGGGGAAGCCAGGAAATTGACGGCTATTAAACCCAGTAAAACGGAAAATAGGCCAAAAACCATGCTCCAAACGGCCATAGTGCGGATTTGAAAGCTGAAGATCTTGGCTGTGGCGGCGGGGATGATTATCAAGGCGCTTATCAGCAATGTCCCCACCAACTGGATGCCCGTGGCCACGCCCAGCGACAAGAGCAGTATAAAAAGTAACTCGTATTTTTTGACATCCAATTTGTCCACCTTGGCTAAATCAGGCGCGAAAGATATGAAAGCGAATTCCCTGAATCGGACTATCAGAGTTACAACTATAACGGCGGCCAAGATGGTGGAAAGAACAACATCGCCCCGCGTTATTTTTTCCAAGTCGCCCAAAAAAGCTTCCAAAAGCTCCTCCGAAGATATTAATAAAGAACCCAGCGCCAGCGAGGTGGTGAAAAATACGCCCACAATGGCGTCTAAACCCAAATTGGCCCTGTTTTTGACTACGTTTATGGCCAAGCCCGCCAAAAGTGCGAAAGCCAATATGCCAACCAGTATATTTATCTTAAAAGTTACGGCGAGAGCAATGCCCAAAAGGATGACGTGAGCCAGAGCATCGGACAGCAGGGCTTCGCGGCGCAAAATCACAAAAACTCCGATCAAAGGCAGTGAAAGCCCTAACGACAAGCTCATCAAGATTGGGTATAAGTTGTTTAATAAATCGGCTGTAATCATAGTCTATGTGGTGTGATCATGTTCCAAACTATGAACATGTTTGTAAACCGAGGTGTGGTGGCCATAGAGTTCTTTTAGAGTCTCGGGCGTTAACACCTCTTGGGGCGTGCCTTGGCAGATAAGATCTTTGTTTAGGCAAACCACTTTGGTGGCGAAGCGATAAACCACCGAAAGTTCGTGTGAAACCAAAACCATAGTTAGATTCATTTTTTGGTAAAGATCATAAAGCAGATTGTAGACCGTTTCTTCGGTGGAGATGTCTATGCCCGCGGACGGCTCGTCAAAGAAAATAAGTTGGGGCTGCTCCAATAAGCTGCGGGCAATAAACATTCTTTGGGCCTCGCCCTGCGACAAATCGCCCAAGCGGTGGTTGATCAAGTGACCCATTCTGACTTCATCCAATCGTTTTTTGATTTCAAGCTCCATTTTGTAACTGGGTTTCCAAAAAGACATATTTCGGCCTATCTCAAACAGAAAAAACTCTTTAACGGTTAAAGGAAAGCCTTTTTCAAAAATCATTTTTTGCGGCACATAGCTGGTTTCGGGTCTGGAATGCCAGATAATTTCTCCGGTGTAGTTCGCGTTCAAGCCCAAAATACTGCGCACAAGTAAAGTTTTGCCCGAGCCGTTGGGGCCGATGATAGCCAAAATATCACCCTGATTAATTTCAAAGGTGATATTTTTCAAAACCGGTTTTTGGTTGAAGGCAATACCTAGATTTTTTACTTCGATTATCTTGGCCATCAATTAAAATGTTAGCATAAGTTCACTTACTCGGCCAACAAGGCCTCGCGGGTGTAGCGGTTGGGTGAATTCCATAACAACCAGCTCGTTATGCCGGTGTCGTAAGCGGCTTTTATTTGCGAGCGGACTTTGGTGTGGTCGTATTTTACGCCGCCTAAATCAAAATCCTGAAGCCACGGCCGCAAAACGGCCTTATGCGAAGTAGTGGCTTTAAGATCTTGCCAGGTTCTAAGCGAACCATAGACGATTTCGTAGGGCTTGGCGGCCGGTTTTTTGATGCCGTCAAAGTTGTCGGGGTAATGCGAGGGGTAGACCATAGGCGAGACGTAATCAAAATAAGGCAGGGCGTCTATCAAACGCTGGCCGATATTAAGATCAAAGGTAAAATCCATAGCCCGCCAGGCGGCCAGGCCAAAAATGTCGGCCGAGGTGGCGATGCCGGCGTTTTTAAGCTCTTGATTTAAGTAGGCAAAAAAAGTGCCAATAAGTTCGTATTTAGGGCGGACGGCGTTCCAGAAAGGAAAATCCAAACGCTCTATGATGCCGTCAGCCGGAAAGCGCACGTAATCAAAATTGACTTCATCAAAACCGTGTTGGGCCATATCCTGGGCAATGTCCGCGGCATACTGCCAGGCGATGCGGCTGGCAGGATCTATCCATTCCAAACCTTTATTGTCTTGCCATAGTTCGCCAGTTTTTGAATCTTTAATGGCGATGTCCGGCCGGCCTTGGGCCAGAACCGGATCCTGGAAAACCTGCACCCGGCCGATAACGTAAATGTTTTCTTTGTGGAATTGGTCTATGAATTTGTCTATGTCGCGGATTTTGATGTGATCGTTGGCGCCGATTTTATCGGCCAAAGGCACGTTGACCTTATAGCTCACAAAGCCGGTGGCGTCTTTTACGTCCACTACCACGCCGTTTAGTTCGGTTTCCTTTACCAACTGGATGAGTCCTTTTACTTTCTGGGGATTGTTGGCCGTCCAGGCGGAAATATAGATGCCCTTAATAGGATGAGGCGGGTTGGCCAGTTTTTGGGCTTGAGATGGAGAAGCTATTTTTTCTATAACCTCGTGGGCGGTGCTGGAGACGAAACTGTAAGTGTTTTGAGAGTTCAAAAACCAAAAAATGGCCGTGAGAAAAATCAAAAATAAACCAGTGCCGACTGCCAATCTTTTTTGATTGTCCATAGCTATGTAAATTATACCATGTTTTGGTATTGGCTTCGGCGGCTTTTTGCTATACTCTACTCATATGGATCACCTAGTCTTATACAGAAAGTATAGACCTCAAACTTTCGGCGAAATAGTTGGTCAGGAACATGTGGTCAGGACTCTCCAAAATTCTCTGGCGCAAAACAAAATCTCCCACGCTTATTTGTTGGCCGGGCCGCGAGGCAGCGGCAAAACCACTATCGCCCGGATACTTGCCAAGTCAGTTAATTGCGTCGCGCGGGGCGGTTTGCCCGAGTTACCTGCGGTGAGCGAAGTCGAACCCTGCAATAAATGCTCCAACTGTTTGGATTTTAACTCCGGCCGGTCGCTGGATTTGATAGAAATAGACGCGGCTTCCAACCGCGGCATAGACGAAATTAAAAACCTGCGCGAAAATGTGCGCTTTGGGCCTGCGAGCGGCCGCTACAAAGTTTATTTGATAGACGAGGCCCATATGCTCACCAAAGAGGCCTTCAATGCCTTTTTGAAAACTCTGGAAGAACCGCCGGCCCACGCCATTTTTATTCTGGCCACCACCGAAGCTCATCGCCTGCCGGCCACCATCATTTCACGTGTCCAAAGGTTTGATTTCAAACGTCTTTCGGCGGCCGAATTGACCGGCCGGTTGAATATATTGTGCCAAAAAGAAAAAATCGCGACCGAACCAGAAGTCTTGCGCTTAATCGCCCACGAAGCCGACGGTTCGGCCCGCGACGCCGAGGGTTTGCTGGGGCAGGTCATCGCCACCGGCGAAAATAAAATCACGCTCTCGGCCGCCGAAGAAATTTTAGGTCTGTTTTCGCACCGCAAGATTAAAGAGTTTGTTGGTTTTTTAGCGGCCAAAGATTTGACCGGCGGTTTACAATGGCTGCATAAAACCATGGAAGCCGGCTACGACGCCAATCAATTCCTGAAATCACTTTCTCATTATTTAAGAAAAATTATGATGGTGAGTTTGTCGCCCGACCTCGCCTTAAAAATAAAAAGCGAACTGGCCGGCGATGATTATGAAACTATAGCCAGCCAAGCTCAAACTCTCCCCGCTCGTTTCACGGTTTCTTTGATATCCGGTTTTTCCGAAGCCAAGAAAAATCTGGACCGCTATCCCCTGCCGCAGATGGCAATAGAGGTGGCTTTGATTAACCTTATTGGTGGTAAGAATGATTCGGTTAATCAGCCGGGTTTGGCAATTAACCGCACCGAAATCCAAAGTTCTGATATCAAAAAAGAAGAACTACAAACTACTCGCTACCCACTACCCGCTTCTGATAAAGATATCCTCGGGCTTGTTTTAGCCAAGTGGCCCGAAATTATCAACGAAGTCCGCCCGCACAACCATTCCCTTTCGGGATTCTTGATGAGTATGAAACCCAAAGAAGCTACTTCTAATATACTCACACTAAGTACTAAGTACTCCTTTCATAAAGACCGCTTAAGCGAAGCCAAAAACAAAAAAATCATAGAAGACGCCGTCCACAAAGTTTCCGGCGTCCGCCTTGCCCTCAACTGCGTTTTGGAAAAATAAAAGAGAGCGGCTGTTTGGCAACCGCTCTCGCCGTTTATGATGAGCCCATCGGGTTCATCGAGACTGAGGTTTCTCAGAACCGAAGGCCTGAGACCCTCAGGGTCGAACGACTTGTCGAACTGTTTTAGACCAGAACCGGCTGGTCCGCGCGGCCTTTGTTTCCAAAAACGCGCAGGTAGCGCTGGACCTCTGCCGCCGGCCCGGTGGCCTTGGCGGGATTGTTGGATAGTTTAACGCAGGGCCGGCCGTTGGCCGCCACGACTTTGCAGACCATGGAAAAAGGCCGCAGGTTTGGGTTGGCGGGATCGCAGCCGGTGAAATCGTTGGTAAGCAGCGTGCCCCAACCGTAAGCGTGCTGGTGTTTGCCTTCAAAATGCGAACCAATTTCAATCATCGGGTCAACATCCAATCCGTCCGAAAAGATGGTCAGACGTTCGGCTGGATCAACGCCCCGTTCCCGGAGCCAGCTCGCGTACCTTTCACCTTCTATTTTTGGATCGCCGGAATCTTGGCGTTGGCCACGCCAGTCTTTCAGCCATTCCGGCGCTCCGGCGAAAAACTGTTCCGAACCGTAAGTGTCCGGCAGAAAAATCCGCAAATCCTGGCCGTAGATCGTCTGCCAGAGTTCCAGCACATGATATTGCGCTTGGCGCATCTTCTCGTCGGAGCTGGCGAGAGCCGTCATCACCATCGGCAACTCGTGCGCGTTGGTGCCTATGGCCGGCAGGTTATGACGCCAGGCCAGGTAGGTGTTGGATGTTCCGGTGAATTGTTGTCCCAACGTATCACGACACAATTCCAGCACATGTTCTTGCCACAAAAAACTGTGCCGTCGCCTCTGGCCGAAATCGGCAAATGCAATATACGGATGAGTCGCCAGCTTATCAAGTTTGTTCCGAAGCCGTGCCTCGGCTCGCTCATATATCTTTTTCAGTGTCTCAATGGGCGTGTGGCGCAACACCCTTCTGTAATAAAGCTCGCTCACAATAGCGAGAGCTATGGTTTCCCATGGGGATACTTTGGGCCAGCAGCCCGGAAAAACAAGCTCAATCGTTCCGTCGGTCATCTTCAGCTGGTACGGCGGCAGGCGGAAGTCGCGTAAAAAATCTAGATAACGGTCACGGAACATGCTTTTCCCGCTGACGTCGGTTTTCCTAAGAAAGTCAAGCTCGTCCACGGAAAAGCGAAGGTCCATGGCATAGTCCAGGCACCGCCTTAAATCTTCTTCGCCCACAAACTCGGTCAAGGGTATTTTGGCGTCCCGGACTATCAGCCGAAAAGCTACCTCGGTGTACGGAAAATAATAGTGGATCAACTGTCCCATGGTGAACTTATAGAAATCCACGTCCAAAAGCGACCGCACTGGCGGGCTGAACTCAGCCAAACTTGCGCGCAGACGTTCGGCAAAACCCTTAGGATCCATTCCGTTCTCCTTTTTCGTGTATTTAAGGTACAAAAACTCTATATATTATAGTATTTAATTAATACTATTTTGTCAATATCTGGGCTTGACAACACAAACAAAAACTGCTTTTTTTAGATCATAGTAACCAAGCGTTACTATGAAGGATCTTTAACAAATCATAGTAATTACGCTTAAAAACGAGTCTTTTGACGAAAAGGAGGCAGCTAATGGATTTTCAGATTGCCGGTGGCTCTGTACCGGGTACGGAGCATACCAAGCCGGGCCAACCCGGTTGGACCAACAATCAGGATGCTTTTCATTGGCGTCGCACGGACAACTGCCTGGTGGCGGTTGTTTGTGACGGTTGCGGTAGTGGCGCTCATAGTGAAGTAGGCGCCCAAATTTCGGCGCGGCTGGTGGTCCAGTTCGTGGCCGAGGCCGGAGAACGGTATGTTGAGCAAGCTTTTCTTCAATCCGATAAAGAAGCCAGGATTGATTGGGAACGGGTAAAAATTCTCGTACTCAGCCAGATCGCCGTTTTGGCATCGTCCATGGGAGAAAGTTTTTCCAAGACGATCAACGACTACTTTCTGTTCACGATAGTCGGCGCGCTTATCACCCCCTGGGAAACTTTTTTGTTTTCCCTTGGGGATGGAGTTTTTGTGGTAAACGGAGAAATGTTCCAACTCGGACCATTTCCCAACAACACACCGCCATATCTTGCTTACAACCTTACCGGTTCATCTTTGACGGCTAACCAACCGGAACTTCTTAAGATTCAAGTGAACCGGGTCATCCCAACGAGCGAGCTTGAGGATTTGCTTTTGGGCTGCGATGGTGTTCTTGATTTGATTGGATTGGCGGACACAAAACTGCCGCATCGCGACAATATCATTGGCGCTATCGGCCAGTTCTGGTCCGATGACCATTACTTTACCAACAACGATGCTGTTCGTCGCCGACTGGCGCTTATCAACAAAGAAGGTGCCGAAGTTGTTGGCGCTACCAAGGCGCGGGTTGTTGGAGGTTTGTTGCCTGATGATACGACTTTGATTGTAATCAGGCGAGATCCTCAAAAGGAAGAGAGGGTGTAGCCATGCCTACCCAAATTCTGATTGGCCAGGCCAAAAAGAAATTTCGGCCGGATCCCGCCAAGTCAATCGGCAAAGGAGGAGAAGCCGACATCTATGATGTCGGCGGCGGTCTGGCGCTAAAGATTTTCAAACCGCCGGATCACCCCGACTACCAAGGTTTACCGCACGAGCAAGAAGGGGCCCGGAAGCGCATAGCTGAGCACCAACAAAAGTTGCCATCATTCCCTTCCGGACTGCCGCATCGTATAGTGGCTCCACAGGAGCTTGCCTATGCGCAAGATGGAAGCGTTGTCGGTTACACCATGCCGTTCAAAAGAGGAGCGGAAGTTCTTCTGCGGTATGGGGAAGTCAACTTCAGGCAAGGTGGAATATCGGACGATACTGTTGTGAAGATTTTTCAGGATCTCCATGCGACAGTACAACAGGTCCATACCAACAGAGTTGTCCTAGGAGATTTCAACGATCTTAATGTTCTGGTGGATAAAGCGGAGGCGTATGTAATTGACGCGGACAGCTGCCAGTTTGGCAGATTCTTGTGCAGAGTTTTCACGGAGAGATTCGTGGATCCACTGCTCTGTGATCCGAGCGAAAATAAACTTCTTCTTTCAAAACCGCACAACGAAATGTCGGATTGGTACGCGTTCGCGGTTATGCTGATGCAAACCCTGCTCTGTCTTTCCGGCGGACCATACGGCGGAGTCTACAAGCCAAAGAAAGCATCCCAAAAGATAAGCCATGGCGCTCGGCCGCTCCACCGCATCACGGTATTTCATCCGGAAGTGCGCTATCCGAAGCCATCCCGGCACTTTAGTGTTCTGCCGGACAATCTGTTGCAGTGCTTCCACGATATTTTCGAGAGAGACAAGCGGATGCTAATTCCGCGGCAGCTTCTTGAAGATATTTGTTGGACGACCTGCGGCACTTGTGGCACGCTCCACGCCCGCGGTGTTTGCCCCAAATGCAAAGCCATAATCCCACAGGCGGTGACAGCCGTGTCCACGGGAACTGTTTCAGGTGAAAGAATTTTTCGGACAGAAGGGAAAATTGTTTTCGCTGTTTCCCAAGGGGGAAACTTACGCTGGCTCTATCATCATAACGGCGAATACCGCCGCGAAGATGATTCGGTGGTTATAACCGGCGCTCTTGATCCCCACGCCCGTTTTCGCATCCGAGGATTGGGCACAGTGATCGCAAGCGGCAACCGCGCTCTTGTGTTCGTCGCCCAAGAACAGACGTCTCATAAGCTTACTGTCGACACCCTTGGGTTGTTGCCGGTAGTTGACGCCAATGAACATCATATCTTCTGGACGCAGAACGGGCAGATTAAGCGCACGAGCGATTTAGGCGCTGATTTCCAGGAAACGATTGGCGATGTGTTGCCTCAACAGACTTTGTTTTGGACGGGGTCGCGCGTCGGCTTCGGTTTCTACCGCGCCGGCGGCCTAAGCCAATGTTTCATCTTCAACACCGAGAAAAAAGGAATCAACGACAGTCTGACTTTAAGGCCGTTCAATGGCCAACTTGTTGACTCCACTTGTCTTTTTGGCAAGGACAGAATCTGGTTCATCGTTTCAAACCGTGTCAGTGGCAAGACCATAAACTCCTGTTTTCTTATCCGTTACGACGGCACGGTTGAGGCGCGAGCCGAAGCCGAAGCTGGTGACGGATCTTGGCTGGGAACACTTCGCGGCAAGTGCGCTGTGGGCGACTTTCTTCTTGTCGCGACTGACGATGGGATAGTTCGGGTAAAAGCTTCGGGTGACAATCTTGTCGTTGAGAAAGAGTTCCCCGATTCCGCCCGGTTTGTGCATACCGGCCGGCACTTGTTTCTAGACAAGATCGGTCTTATGGTGGTCGGATCGCATGAGATATGGCGCCTGACCATCAAGTAATTAAGAAGTGAACATGCCGGGATCGTCCCGGCTGATTTAGAATAACGCCGCAGTTTATCAGTTCATCACCGAAAGGAGCCAGCAATGGCCCGCGCTCGCAATTCGCAGTCACCCAGCTTCTACGATCCCGGCAATGCCACGAAGTGGAGCTACTCGCCCAACCTCCGCGCCTTGTTCACCTCGGCGCAGGATTACCGGCGGCAGTTCAGCATCAAGGCCGCGTCGAGCGATCGTTTCAAGATTCACCTCCTGCTCATCGACGAGCAGAAGGACTTCTGCTTCCCCGAAGGCACGCTCTACGTCGGCGGGCGCAGCGGAACGGGAGCAATCGACGACAGCCGCCGAACCGCGGAGTTCATCTACCGCAACCTCGGCGTTCTGACGCACATCACCCCGACCATGGACACGCACTTCCCGTTCCAGATCTTCTTTCCCTCGTTTTGGGTTGATGAGGATGACAACCCCCTCCAGCCCCACGATATGCTCGCGGAGGATCTCACGATTCTCCGCCTGGGCCAGCCGGCCGGCCAAGCAGCGCCGAACCCGGCGGTCGCCGGATTTCTCTGCAACGGCAACTACGGCTGGCTCCGGAAGCAGGCGCAGTTCTACTGCAAGAAGCTCGCGGAAGGCGGGCGCTACCAGCTCTACATCTGGCCCGAGCATTGCATGCTCGGTTCCGACGGTCACACGCTGGTCGGCGTCGTCCAGGAAGCCCGGATGTTTCATGCATATGTCCGGCAGATGCAATCCGAGGCCGAAGTGAAGGGCGGCAATCCGCTCACGGAGAACTACTCCATCTTCAGCCCGGAAGTTCTCCTCCGTTTCGATGGTCAAGTTCTGGCGTCCAAGAACACCCGGTTCATCAAGGTGTTGATGGATGCCGACGCCGTGGTCATCGCGGGTCAGGCCGCGAGCCACTGCGTCAAGTCGTCCATCGATCATTTCTTGGCCGAGATCCTTGTACAGGATTCTGCCTTGGCCAAGAAGGTGTATGTGCTGGAGGACTGCACCTCGGCTGTGGCCGTTCCCAACCCGAGCGGCGGCTTCTTCGCCGATTTCACGCCGCAGGCCGAGGAAGCTCTCTGGCGTTACGCCGATGCCGGTATGAACGTGGTTAAGTCCACCGATTCGATTGAGTCCTGGCCGGGTATACCTGTCGCCGCCTAGACCTCACGGTTCCAAGTTCCAACTCTCAACCCAGAAGGAGTTCATATCATGAGCAAGTCTGGTACCAACCAGAGCGTGGCCGCGTTGCTGAGCCACGCTCAGAACGAGGGAACGCTGTCGTCCCAGACGGCGGGCCTCATCAACATCAACGACATCGGCGAGCAGATCCAGATGGGAATCGGCATCGACGTCGACGATGTCCAAGCCAGCGAAGTCACACTGGTCACCATGATGCCCGACGATTCGGGTTCCATCAGGTTCGCCGGCAACGCCCAGAATGTCAGGGATGGCCACAACACCGTCCTCGACGCGCTCGGCGGTTCCAAGCAGAAGGAGGGCATTCTCGCCCACTGCCGGTATCTGAACGGGTTCGTGCTGTATCCCTTCGTGCCCCTCGATCAGGCGGTGCGGATGGATGCTCACAACTATGATCCCGACCAAGGAACACCGCTCTACGACCAGTCGGTCGTGCTGTTGGGCACCGTGCTCGCCAAGGCCCAGTCCTTCGAGGACAACGGCGTGCCGTGCCGGACGGTGACCCTCATCATCACGGATGGCGCCGATGAGCACTCGAGACGCCAGAATCCCTCGAGTGTTCAGGCGTTGGTTCGCGACATGCTCCGCACCGAGAACCACATCATTGCCGGTATGGGCATCGACGACGGCGGGCGCACCGATTTCCGGAAAGTGTTCCAGGAGATGGGTATTGAGGATCGCTGGATCCTCACGCCGGGCAACTCGCCTTCGGAGCTTCGACGGGCGTTCAACGTCTTCAGCCAGTCCGCGGTGCGGGCCAGCCAAGGAGGGGTCAGCTTCAGCCAGGCGGCCGCCGGCGGATTCGGCAACTAGTTCTTTCAACTTCCTCCAATCATAAAGGAGACAATTCAAAAGAGACTGCTTCGGCAGTCTCTTTTTTATTTCTTTTCTTGAATCCTATTTAGAATCTTTTTTACTTTTTCTAAGCTGTCCCAGTCGTGGATGGAAACAGTCGAGGCGTTCTTGTTTATCTTTTTTAGGACGGCCAGTTTCTTTTTTAACTCCGCCGAAGTAGCGAGATCGTTTTTGGTTAAAAAGAGGTATTCCTGTTTTTTAATCAGGCCCGCGCCGTAAGTTTTAAGTTCGTTTCTGATGATTTTGTAATCCCGGGCCGGATTTTCCGATTCGGCCGAAATCAAGTGGAACAAAATCTTGGTGCGCTCCACGTGGCGTAAAAACTTTAGGCCCAATCCCCGGCCGGCCGAAGCGCCCTCAATTATACCAGGGATATCGGCTAAAATAAGCTCGTAATACGCCCCCAGGTTCGGTTCCAACGTGGTGAAGGGGTAATTGGCTACCTTGCTTTGGGCGCGCGTCAGCTCGTTTAATAGACTGGACTTTCCGGCGTTAGGCAGCCCGATAAAACCCACGTCGGCTATAAGCTTAAGTTCCAGCCGTATTCTGAAAGATTCGCCCGCGCGGCCGTGTTGAAACTGGGTCGGCGTGGTGTTTAACGAAGATCTAAACTTAAAATTGCCTTTGCCGCCCTGTCCGCCCCGCGCGGCCAATATCCGCTCGCCTATCTTGGTGATCTCGCGCGTTTCTTTGGTGTCCAGATTTTTTATAACCGTGCCCACCGGAACTTTCAAAACCAAATCCTCGGTGTCGGCGCCGTCGTTGAATTGCGGCTTGCCGTTTTCGCCGTTTTTTACTTTTATGTCTTTTTTGTATCTGAATTGGGCCAAGGCGTTTAAGTTGGAAACGCCTTCAAAATAAATACTGCCGCCGTCGCCGCCGTCGCCGCCCACCGGCCCCAAGCTCATTAAGTTTTTATTAAAAGCGACGGCGCCCCGGCCGCCGTCCCCGGCTTTTATTTTTATTTTTACGTCGTCTATTAACATGATTCTAAAAACATCACTCCTCACTGCCTGCATGGAGGCCTCTCTATTGTAGATGCCGTCTTCTCCATGGGGCCTGCCTGCCGGCAGGCAGGCAGTTCGGAATGATGTTTTTATTTCTCTTTTTAATCTATAAACGTCAGCGCTTTGCCGCGCTTGTCGGCCCGGCCGGTGCGGCCGATGCGGTGCACGTAATCGTCGTAAGTGGAGGGCAGGTCGTAATTGATAACGTGGCTCACGTCGGGAATGTCCAACCCGCGGGCGGCCACGTCGGTGGCCACCAAAACCTGCAGGCGATTGTTTTTGAAAGCCGTAAGCGCGCGCTGGCGGCCGGAATGGTTT
The DNA here is from genome assembly GCA_049274895.1 of Minisyncoccia bacterium. GTDB lineage: Bacteria > Patescibacteriota > Minisyncoccia > JACQLN01 > JACQLN01 > JACQLN01. The sequence goes on along the minus strand of JBASTM010000022.1, from coordinate 8,148 downwards.
TTATTGCCGTGGATGGAGTCGGCCCTAAAACCGCGTTCGGCCAGTACGCGGGAAAGTTTCTCCACCCCGTGCTTGGTTCGGCCGAAAACAAGAACCTTGCAGAATTCTTTCTGCTTTAAGAGGTCGTGTAAGAGATCAAATTTATTTCTGCCCAGACCCACCTTAACAATATCCTGTTCCACATTTCTGGCGGTGTCGCGCGTTTTAACCGAAATTCTTACCGGCTCACGTAAAAATTCGTAAATCAGCCCTTCTATTTCGGGCGAAAGCGTGGCCGAAAAAAAGAGCGTGTGCCTGGCTTTGGGCAGGCCCGCCATCACGAAACGCATGTCGTGTATAAAACCCATGTCCAACATCCGGTCGGCTTCGTCCAAAACAATAGTTTTGAATTCCGAAAGGAATATGGTTTTTCTGGCGATTAAATCTTTTAATCGGCCGGGCGTGCCGATAATAAAATTATGGCGCAGCCGCAGCTCGGAAATCTGCCGGCCAATGCTCATACCGCCCACGCAGTAGACGGAATACATATTAAGCCCTCTGGCCAAATGCTTAAACTCGGAATCTATCTGTATGGCGAGCTCCCTGGTTGGCACCACGATCAAAACCTTGTCGGTTTTGTCTAAGAGAACCTTGTTTATTAAAGGGATCAGAAAAGCAGCCGTCTTTCCGGTGCCGGTATTGGCGATGCCCACCACATCCTGGCCGTTTAGAATATGCGGGATGGTTTTATCCTGAATGGGCGTGGGCAGTTGATAGCCCTTGTTGAGAACATTGCTTTTTAAGCGCGAGTCAATGTTAAAACTTTGAAACTTATTTTCGGGTATAAACTCCGCGGATTCTTGAGCGCCAAGCGCTTTGTTTATAAACCGCGCCGGGTCTATGTACTGGCTAAATTGCCCGTTGCCGCCCCGGCGGGGCGGGCGATTATTAAATTTTCTAGTAGAAAACGGCCTTCTAGGGCCTCGGTTATCGAAGCTTCTCATATAACTTTAAGGGTTTTATCCCTGCTCACGAGTTTCCAGACAAAAGCCCTTAAAGCTTATATTTTTAGGTGATAACCCCCGAAATGGAGGTTAATGCCCTCAAAACGCCAAAAACCTATGAGATTTAGACTATTTATCCATTATATATCAAAGATATTGCCGTGTCAACTGGCATATTGACACAACAGTTTATACTATGATAGTATACATTTAGCAGTTCGTTGACAACAAACTAAGTTTTTTACCTCACTTATCCACTAAGCCGCGGGCGGCCTTGCCCCACATGCCTCCTCGCCTCTTGGCGTTGAGGAAGCGCACGCAGTGCGCGCGAGTGGATAAGGTGATCTTATGTCCGCTCGTGGGAGAATCTGATGGATCTTATGGATCTGCCCATTTGGGCAAAAAGGAAAGAGATCATTGAGGCCCTCCAAAACAATCAAGTGGTGATTGTGGTCGGAGAAACCGGGTCGGGTAAAACCACCCAGTTGCCGTTGATGCTTGCCGCCGGTTTCGCCAACGGCAAGAAGATCGGCATCACCGAACCACGGCGCATCGCCGCGGTCTCCGTAGCCGAATTCGTGGCCCAACAGTTTGGAAAAAAGCTGGGCTCGGAGGTTGGTTATCAGATTCGTTTTGACGACACCACAGCCGATGACACCCTCATCAAGTTCATGACCGACGGCATTCTTCTGCGGGAGCTCCAACTTGATCCCGATCTCAACCAATACTCGGTGATCATGGTGGACGAGGCCCACGAGCGGAGTCAAAACATAGACTTTGTTCTCGGCCTTCTCAAGGATGCTCTCAAGCGTCGCCAAGATCTCAAGGTGGTGGTTGCTTCGGCGACCATTGACCACGACAAGTTTTCGGGTTACTTCTGGAACGCGCCGGTCGTGAACGTTTCGGGCCGCACGTTTCCGGTGGAAGTGGTATGGTCGGATTATGAAATCTACGAGAACGATATGGTTGAGCATGTCATTCGCAAAGTGGAAATCCTCCACCGAACAGCCGGCGAGGGCGACGTTCTCGTCTTTATGACCGGTGAGGCCGATATCAACAAAATCGTAAAAGGTTTAGAAGAATACCGGCTCGCCGATCTGGTTGTTCTGCCGATCTACGGCAACATTTCTTCGGAGGAACAGCACAGGATTTTCGAAAACTACCCTAACCGCCGCAAAGTCGTGGTGGCGACAAATATCGCCGAAACCTCCATCACGGTGGACGGCGTGGTATACGTGGTGGATAGCGGGCTCATCAAACAGATGAGTTTCCATCCGGAAAGCGGCATCCAAAGTCTGGACGTGGTCAAGCACTCGCAGGCCGGTTGCGATCAGCGCGCCGGACGGGCGGGCCGAACCCGCCCGGGAATCTGCTACCGGATGTACACTCAAGCGGATTTCAATCTCGCTAGGCCGCGATTCACCGAACCCGAGATCCGCCGGGTAGGCCTCGCAAGCGTGGTGCTGGCGATGGAAGACATCGGCCTGGCCGACATTGAGAGTTTTGACTTTGTGGATCCTCCCGAAAAGGAGGCCTTCCATGAGGCCTACGAAACCCTGATCGCTCTCGGAGCAATCCAGCGGGGCAAGAAGGGTCTCACGGCCGTTGGCAAATCCATGGCCCGCCTGCCTTTGGAGCCCCGCGTCGCGCGGATGGTGCTGGAGGCCGAAAAGCACTTCTGCGTGAGTGCGTCGGCCACCATCGCCGCGTTCCTTTCGGTCCGGAGTATTTTTTCGCGGCCGAGGGAAAAAGAATGGGAAGCGGACGCTGCTCATGAACAGTTCAAAAACAAGCGATCCGATTTACTTACCTTTCTCAAAGTCTGGCAGGCGTACGAAGATTCGGGTTTCTCGGCGGCCTGGTGCTACCAAAACTTCCTTAACGGGAAGTCGCTCCAGGAAGTCGGGAAGATCCGGGATCAAATCGTACAAATGCTGGAAAAAAACGGCATGGAGATTTCGGAGAACGGTTCCGAAGACGAAATCATGAAATCGGTGGCGGCGGGGCTGGTATACAATCTGTTCCGCCATTCCAGCCGAAACTCGTATAACGGAGTCGTCAGAACGTCGTGTTCCGACGTCTACATTCACCCGGGCTCGGCGCTATTCAGCCGGCTTGGTTCGGAATTCTTCGTCGCCGCGGAGATAGTCCAGACAAGCCGGGTGTTCGCCCGGGGCTGCAGCAAGGTGGAATTAGGATGGCTTCCCGAATTAGTTCCCCATCTCGCCAAGTTCGGCAAGGAGACGGAGATTGTGGCCGTCCTGCCCGATCATCAGGGTGCCTTAGCTAAGAAAGAAGTTTTCTTTCAGGGAAATCTAATCGGCTTTGCCGAAACGGAAGTTTCCCTACCCGAGGCCCGGGGAATCCAAGAAAGAAAAATAGAGGAAGCCAAGGAGCGGGGCTGGATCCGGCTTGTCTTTACTAAGGTTGATAGTTCTCTTTCCTTCCTTGATAGCTATATCGCGAAGGTTGGAGAAGTATCGTATAGATCAACCGAGTGGTATGGGATCAATACCGGAGCAGTTTACTACTGCGCGATAAGTGAGCGATATTCTTGGAGCAACGATACCGGCGATAAAAACGCGATGCCGATGTTCCAGGTTTTCAACTCTCTTTCGGGTGATGAGGAAAAGCCCGAGGACTCGTCGCGGCCAGTTGTTCTTTCACAGCCAGTTGTTCCCCTAAAACTGGCCGGTCCGGTCAGTCTAGCTGATCTGGCCGATAAATGGGGTGCGGAATTGAGAAAAAGTAAGTAGTTGGGACGCGAGTCCCCGTACGGAGCCCACCGCATCCAGCGGTCGTTAAGGGCTCTTTATTATATAAAAAATGGCCGTTCGTTTCCTACTAGGCCATTATGGTTTTTCAGTCCCCGGGATCCCAGTATCATTCAACGGAAAGCAGCAGTCCGCTTTCAACTTTGAGATATTTGGAAACACCTACCGACGGCGAAGCCGTCATTGGCTCGTCGGTTCTTCTTTCGGCATAGTTGACTATAATTTAGCCGTTTCTAAACCACATCACCCTTACATTCTTAAGTTTGTCAGTATGTTTATTATGTGCGTTGAAATGATTTAAGAAAATTGACGAATATTTTGCCGTAAGGCGACAAAGTATGCTCCACAAACTTACCGCGGTATTTTTTATTAACCAACCCCGCTTGAAAAAGGCGTCGCGTGTGCTCACCCAAAGTTTTCTCATTTGCATCAAGCGCCTCGACGATACCGTCAAGAGTTATGCCTTCGCTTCTTGCGATCAGAAGCAGTATCTCAATACGGTAGTGGTTTGATATACCTTTTAGGTGCCTCTCCATTTGTTTCGCTGTTTTCACTTTTCCCATTTTATTATTTTAGATACAACATACCTATATTCTCGGGTTTGTAAGGATGTTGTTTTTATGATATATCATACGCCAAAGTCGCAGAAACGCAAAACAAATTACCGTCTTTACGGTTATAATTGGCATATGAACACTAAAATAACCAAATACGCCGTCGGCCATGCTTTGCTGACGATGCTCTACATAGTTTTAATTTCTTCGTTTTTGTTTTATGTTCCCAGGACTTTCAATTTTGATAAAACCGACACGGTTTTCGCGCCGATTTTAATGCTTTCTCTTTTGGTTTTTTCCGCCTCGGTGGTGGGCTCGCTCATCTTCGCCCGCCCGATTTTATGGTGTTTAGACGGCCAAAAGAAAGAGGCCGTCCGCCTGCTTGTCTATACCCTACTCGCCTTCTTTATCATCACCGCCGCCATATCAGTTGTCTTCTTTACCAAGTCTGTTTAACTATTTTGTATCACCTCGCTTGACTCGGTGTCTTTGTCACCTTTTATATTAAAGGTTGAAGACTCTGAAAAACGAAGTGAAAACTAAAGATAGAACTCCTCGGAATTATTGAATTCCTCGGAGCCTTCTTCGCTCATTATTAAATGAGGCCGTAGGCCCTGAGGAGCGGTAGCGACGAAGGGCTGTCCCTCCTGAATGAAATCCGAACTTTTTACCAAACCAATCCGGAAAACTGACCGCCCCCGCTTCGCTCCGGCGGGACGTTCTGGCGCGATGGAATCTCTCACACAAACACTTCCGCCGCGCCCTCGCTTCCGGCATTTCGGCGAAAAAATCCGGCGGCTATTCAGTTAAAAAATCAAGCTGTTCTTCAGGGATACCTACAGAAAGTCCATATTGTATCGCTGGCTCCCAAGTACTCCGGTTGCTGACTTTCTGTATAAAAGTTTTATCTCGGAAGGCAACAATCATTTCATCTCCGCTCCAAAAATGAGCGTACCACCTTTCTGGCTTCAAAACAGATGATAGCTTTTGCAACTGTTCCAGTGTCGCCTCCACTTTGTGCAAATGCCAACGCTCCGCAGGATTATTATTGTTTGTGATACGAACATTCAAAATATGAAAGTCGTTGAGAACACGGCTATCCTCCAAAGATTCCTCAACAATCGTGCCTAAATAGAAGCCGGGGCGCGATTTCATTTCAAACTGAATTATTTGGAAGTCAAATTTCTCAACATCCTCCGGCGGCCAAAAAGTTTGGCCTTTGGTTTTAAGAATATAGGTGGCGACAACTTCAACTTTTCTTCCGGTGTATTCCTTTTTGTTTTTATCCCATTCTTCTAAAACCAAAGTATCGCCTTCGTTTACTTCAAAATCAGCAAGACGCAATTCCAGTTTTTTCTTGCCCGAGATAATTTTTTCAAAATATTCCCGCCAAACTTTTTTGTTGATTATTGCCATAGTTTACTTTCCAATCTTTGAAATATCACCATTCAAAATGATAGGTTGCATGCCAAGCATTTCCTCTTTATAAATTGAAGCTGCCGGCATTTCATTTAGGACAAAGATTTTCTTTCCTGTTCCGTAGGCATACCCCATTTCAAGAAAAGTATTGCCACCAATATAATTTGGTATACCTTTCTTTTCATAGTTCGTAATCAAAACACATTCGCTATCATCAATTTTTCTAAAATGTGTATTGATTGCTTTTCCTTTCTTTTTCCAAACATCGTGATTAGGTGGAAAAGCGTCAACGCCTCCGTTCCTATCAAAAAATGCGCCGACGGAAGTGTCATCTCCTTTAGTCTCAAACTCTAATTCGGGGACAATAACAAAATGACCAATATTTTCTAACTCCTTTTTCAAGGCGATAAATTTTTCATAAAACGCCATTGATGAGCAAATGCAGATTTTCATATCTTTAATTGTAAGAAACGAAGGACCGCCCTTCGTTTTTGAATCATTATACTGCTGTAATCTTTTTTCAATATTAGCGGACTTCTCGGGGACTTCGTCTTTCTTATTTATATAGGGCCGAAGGCACTGAGAAGCACAGTAGTGCGACGAAGTGCTGCGGGACTTGGATTCGAACCAAGATACTCGCCTTCAAAGGGCGATGTCCTACCATTAGACGATCCCGCAATTATGTTGTAGTATAGCAGAATAAGTAATAGAATTTCAATCTCAAGAGGGATTAATTTTGACCTCTTTTTCTTATTTTTCTGACGATATTATAAACCCGATACGCCCAAGGATTAATGATAACATCCACATTGCCTACATATTCAAACTCCTCACCCTTAAAACGCCTCTTAAAAACAGTAAGCGACGGCCAAAGTTTTTCGTCTATGCCGCCTAAATCGTAATACTTATAGTCCCTCTTTTTTGATTCTTTGATGCCATACCAATGCAGGTATGTGGTTACCTTGGAAGGCAGTTTTGATGTGGCCGAAACTCCAAAAAGGTAGGTGGCCGTGGTGCCAAAAAACAGAACCAAATTCATAGCCGCTGGCTCGCCCTCTTGATAGCCGTAAAAAAAGCAAAGCGATAATCCCCCATTCTGCGCCTCGTCAATATTAGGCAGAGTTCTCGCCATAGTCTCAAAATAAGTCCTATCGGGATAGATGTTTTTGCCTTCGTTGCGGGCCATTGTCTCGCTAGCCATGCCGAAAAAATGATCCCAGTCGGCGGCCGTCATTTCTTTTTTAATCTCCGCGGTTACTCCTTTACGTTCGGCTTTTTTAACGTTGGACCTGGTAGAAGAATGAAACTCCATTAAAATTTCTTCTTCCGTTTTGGTTAAATTGATGGCCAAATTGCGGCGCGGTTGGATGTAATAATCCGGGTGGGCTAGTCTTTTGCCGATTATTGGCGTCTTCGGATCAAGCGGCGGCTCCAAGCGCAAAAAAATAAAATTGGGAAAGTTTTGTTTAGCCCAGTGTTCGATGGTCTGGAATAGTTCGGTGACTTTTTGGGGTGTATTGAAAAAAGCTCGGCTTACGGCCGGCCCGCGTGGCGCGTAGCCGTAAGCTTGCCCCAGCGGCAAATGGCAATGGACTACGGTGAAAGCACCCACAACCTCGCCATCAGCGGCGATAAAATATCTTTTCATTTTTCGGCCCAAGGCCTGCTGGAAACTACCCCATTCCCACGAGGCCATAAAAGCGCCGATAGGCGGGTAGTTTTCAGTTACGAAATTATTCCAGACTTTTCTATCTTTATCTTGAGCCGGTGAAATCAACATTGTTAAAAATTACTATGTCATCTTCTCTTATATTTTTGTTTCGGGCGAACCCGGTGTTAACTTCCAAAACCTTGTCGGCCGGCCGGGGCGGCGTGTAGAACTTGGGATTGGCGGGGTCAAACTCATTGGAAACATCCGGGCTGATCCCCACTATCTGATTTTCATTTATCCAAATTATATCTATGGGAAAATTCATATCGGGCATCCAAAAGCGGTAATAATCTGGTTTGGAAAAAATAAACAGCATTCCATTTTCAGTGTCCAAATCAGCCCGCCCCGAGAGCCCTTTCTCAACCTCGGCTTGAGTTTGGACAACTTCCACAGGTATTTTAATATTGTTAATTTCTACATATGGAGAATCCGGTTTGACTGTTCCAACCGTCGCCGCCGGAGCCGTGCCGGATGATATCGGTTGTTTGACATCTTGCGCCCACCACACCCCCGCGCCCAAAAAAATCAAAATCAATAAAAGATATTTTTTCATAAATGTTTTTACTTGTGGACAACTTTATTTGGGATATGCTATGCTGAATTTGGTGCTTGGAGGGCCTTGGCCCTGTCACGGCTATCCAAGCTGTAACCAGGCACTACTAAAAAATACCGCTATGCGGCGTTTTTTAGTTTAATCGTTTTCATGA
>JBASTM010000021.1:0-3233 GCA_049274895.1 Minisyncoccia bacterium | reverse complement strand
GGCAAATCTTTTTACGACGCGGCGTCGGATCATAAAAACGTTTTTCCGCCGGTGTTTATAAGCATGATCCAGGTGGGCGAGGCCTCGGGCAAACTGGAGGAAACGCTTAAATTGGCCACGCGCCACCTTAGGCGGGAATACGCCCTAAAAAGAAAAATAAGGGGGGCGTTGGCTTACCCGGCCGTGGTGGTGGGCGCTATGGCGGCGGTGGGGACGCTCATGATTATTTTCGTTTTGCCGCAACTGGCCGCGACTTTTTCCGAACTTAACATTGAACTGCCGTTAAGCACTAAAATTATTTTCGGCCTGACTGATTTTATCGTCCGATTCTGGTATCTGGTTGTGGTCATATTGGCCGCGGCCGCGTATGTTTTTTATTTTTTTTCCCAGAAAACCGAACTGGGGCGGAAGGCGGTGGATATGACTTTTCTTAAGTTTCCGATTTTCGCGGATCTTACCAAAAAGCTGAATTCGGCCCGCCTGGCTCGGACTTTAAGCTCCCTTCTTTCCGGCGGAGTTCCGCTGATAGAGGCCTTAAAAATTACCGCCGCCACGCTTAATAACTTCTTTTACCGCCGAGCGGTAAGTGCGGCCATACCCGAAGTGGAAAAAGGCCGGACGCTTGCCTCGGTGCTGGCCAGATACCCCAATCTTTTCCCGCCGGTGGTCACCGAAATGGCGGCGGTGGGGGAGGAAACCGGATCGCTCACCGTCATCTTAAAGGAACTCGCCCGATTTTTTGAAAACGAAGTGTCTATTTCCACTAAAAGTTTGTCGGCCATCGTGGAGCCGATAATTATGATCGCTATCGGCGTGGTTGTGGGTATTTTCGCTTTGTCCATCATCCAGCCGATTTATTCCATCGGCACCGGCCTATAGGACTTATTGGTCTTATAGGTCCTATAGGCCTTATGAAAAACGGTTTTTCTTTAGTGGAACTTATTGTGGTTATGGCCGTCGGCGGCTTGCTTACCGCCGGAGCCACGGTTTCTTTTGGCGCGCTTAGAAATTCCACCAATTTGGAGGCCGCGGCCGATTTGGTAAAAACCACTCTGGAAAAATCGCGCCTGTCCACCTTGGCCCGGGAAGACGGCTCCGGCTGGAGCGTCAAAGTAAACTCCACTAACCTGGTCTGGTTTAAGGGCGCGGCCTACGATTCCGGAGATGCCAGCAATAAACCGATTGGTTTGCCCGACGGCGTCCAAATAGCCAGCATCAATTTGGAAAACTCGGCGAGCTCGGTTTTTTTTAACGCGCTTACCGGAACCACCAGCCCCGGCAACATAGTCGTATCTTTAATTTCCGATCCTGCCCGCACCAGCACGGTGTATATAAACCGTTCCGGCAGTGTGGCCGGGGCGTCATCTGCCGGTCTCGCCAAACCCGCCACCGACCATCGTCATTTGCATTTTGATCTGGGCTGGAGCATCCAGGGCGCTTTAGAATTAAAATTTGTTTTTTCCAATCCATCCAGCACCGAAACTGTGGTGATGACGCCCTATTTTAACGCCGACGCGAGCAGTTTTGATTACACCGGCGAGTTTACCGTGGGCGGCGCCACTCAAAAAATCAGAGTGCATACTCATTCTTTAACGGGATCAAATACTTTACTTTCCATCGGGCATAGTATGATGGAAAACACCAAAGCCGTGGAGATTTTGATAGACAATAAATCCATTGCCGCTTACACCGCCGCGGGCGTGGCTACCGCGGGCGCGTTTGGGGGAACCATGAGCGCCCAATAGCGCTGTTAATGACAAAGCTCAAAATCCAAATGACAAATAAATTTCAAAAACCAAATTTCAAATACTAAAGATTTCTTTTTGTCATTTGATCATTTGGGTTTGATTTGGCATTTGGGCTTTGGCATTAAACATTATGTTTCTCAGAATGAATAAAAAAGGATTCTCATTATTGGAGATAATCATCGTCCTCGGCTTTTTAGGCATTGTGGCCGTTTCCTTGGTCCAGTTGAACCTGATGTTCGCGCGTGGCGTGGCGGTCAGCTCCCTTAATGTGCGGGCTAACGCCCTCGCCGCCGAAACTACCGAGGCCCTGCGTTTTATTAAAGAGGACCAGTGGAACGAACTGGGCAATTTAACTCCCAATACCGTTTATTACCTTTCTTTTTCCGGCTCGCCCAGCAGATGGAATATCGTCGGTTCCGACCCGGGCAAAGTAGACGACATTTTTACCAGAACTTTTAAGGTCAATCAGGTTTACCGCGACGCCGTTACCGGAAAAATTGTTTCTTCCGGCGGCAGTTTGGACACTAAAACTCTACTGGCGGAGGTGAATATAGACTGGAACGAGAAAGGCAAGGATAAAAACATAAAAATAACCACCTATTTGGCGGATTATTAAATATGAAATCCCAAACAATTTCCAAACAAGGTTTCACTTTGATAGAGATGATTTTATACATCAGCTCTTTATCGTTTTTAGTTTTAGCTTTATCCGGCTTAACTTTATCCACGATCAAAAATTACCGATTGGCCAAGGCCAGGGAAAATCTGACTACCTCGGCCGACGCCGTTCTCGGAACTTTTTTGCAGGAAGCCCGCAATGCCAGCCAGGTTTACGCCCCGACCACGGTTTGGGACAGCGATAACGGCGAATTGAGTTTGGTTACCGGTTTCGCACCCACCAATAAAACCGAACCGGTTACTTACGTGGATATTTACTTGGCCGGCGGGCGAGTCTGGCTTAAAAGGGAAAATGAAACGGTTACGGCTTTGACCGATCCAAACGCGGAAGTCACCCAGTTCAAAGTCGTGGAGGTAAAGCCGAACGATATAGAAGGCATCCGGTTGTACTTAAGCATTAGAGACAGGATAAAAACCGAGGAAAAAATTTCACTGACCACTTTCGCCATGCCTAAAGGAAACTACATCCAATAAAATTTTCAATGATCAATTTTCAATTTTCAAAAAGATTCCGGTTACTCGCTACTCGCTACTCACTACAAACTAATAGCGGTTATGCCGCTCTGTTTTCTTTCGCGGTAATGCTTATGATTTTTACCGTGGTTATTGGCGTTTTTTCCGGTTTGGCCATGAAAAGCGCGGCTCGCGTCCGTTTGAACACCTCCGACCTAAAAAACATCTACGCCGCCGACGGCGCCGCCGACGATGTTTTGCGCCGAATCTACGATGCGGCCGTGGTTGACGCCGCGGACGGCGAGACTTTGGCGGTGGGCGACTCAACGGTAACTCTAGCGTTGACTTTGGAGA
>JBASTM010000020.1:0-1701 GCA_049274895.1 Minisyncoccia bacterium | reverse complement strand
GTTGTAGCCATGGCCAACGCCGGCCCTAACACCAACGGCAGTCAATTTTTTATAATGCTGGAAAACAACGCTTCGCTCCCGCATAACTATACAATTTTCGGCAAAGTAATCTCCGGTCAAGAAGTGGTTGATAAAATCGGCCAAGTTCCGGTTGGCCCGAATGACCGGCCGTTGGAACCCATCATAATAAAGAACGTAGGTGTGGACACTATTCGTAAGATTTGATACTCTTAAAATATGTTTAAATTCACTCGTTTTAATAAGTTTACAGTAGCGGCGATGGCCTTAGCGTCGCTGGGGACTTTCACGTATGTTGCGTATGCGACCCATTCCTGGGGCGGTTATCACTGGGCGCGGACGGCCAATCCGTTCAATTTGAAGCTGGGAGATAATGTATCGGGGGTGTGGGATACGCATTTGCCAATCACATCAAGTGACTGGAGCGTGTCAACTGTGTTCGATACTACGATTGTTGCCGGCCAGACTAATCCGAAAAGCTGCAAAGCCGTTTTGGGTAAAGTGCAGGTCTGTAATAGCAAATACGGCAACAACAGCTGGCTGGGCCTAGCGCAAATTTGGGTCAGCGGTAACCACATCGTGCAAGGGATAACAAAGCTAAATGACACATATTTTAATACCGCAACCTATAATACTCCGGCCTGGAGGAACCTCGTTATGTGTCAAGAAGCGGGTCACGCGCTTGGACTTGACCACCAAGACGAGATTTTCAATAACCCAAATCTCGGAACCTGCATGGATTACACAAGCGATCCTTCAACAAACCAGCACCCGAACCAGCATGACTACGATCAGCTTGCGACAATCTATTCGCATCTGGATAGCGTAACAACCATCAGCCAAGCGCTGCCCAATGGCAATGCAGATGACGTTGACCGCAGCTCGCCAAAAGAATGGGGTAAAGAAATCAGAAAATCACGCGACGGAAAATATTCTTTATTCGAACGCGACTTGGGCAAAGGCCAAAAGCTATTTACCTTCGTCATCTGGGCGAATTAAAGTCATATCGCCCATACATAAAAAGTCGTGCGAGCGCGCACGACTAAAATGGAGCATTAGAAGCTATAGGACAAAGTTCGGGTCTTGTTAAAAACGTATCGTCTAATTTCTTACGATTCCACGAATAATGCCATCGGCCGGTGGCATGATCAAGCCACCTGATCTCTAAAACATACTCTCTATATTTGTACGGCCAATCCTCCGGAATCGCAAAACCGTTGCCGCCAGGCACGCCTCTAAAAAAGAAAATTGCGGCGTTGTCTCTTATATCCACCATCACAATAACCTTGCCTGTTTCCGGCTTGGTTTTATCAAGCAATGCGTCAATATGCCCGACATTTGTTTTTGGAATTTTCAGAAACTCTTGGTAAACACTTTCCGGCAGCGCGCCGACTTCGCGCCACTCCCTATCGCATAAAAATCTGCTTTTCGCAAAAACCGTGATCGAAAACATCAATAGAAATACTGCGGCCATCAGCACAGTCTTCATAAACTTCTTCTTTTGTCTTCGTCAATTCTAGCACAACGCTTATTTTAATTCAAAAACCGCGGAGCGTGGGGTTTCGTTTTTAAGCAGAAATCTCGCATCTCCCAAAAGATATTTATATAAATGCTCGTCTTCAGGTTTGGCCAAAACCAGATAATGCGCCTTAAAATCGTTTTTTAGAACGGCATAGGTATTTT
>JBASTM010000019.1:0-5927 GCA_049274895.1 Minisyncoccia bacterium | reverse complement strand
CTTTGTTATTGGCCTACGACGGCCGCACCGAAATGCTTGAGGCGCTTGAGCAGATGTGCCAAAAAACCCCCGCCGCAAAACCCACGCCCGAACTCATAAAAAAATATCTCTACACCAAAGATTTACCCGCGGTGGATTTGGTCATCCGCACCGGCGGCGAGCCACATTGGAGCGCCGGCTTTATGATGTGGGATGTGGCCAACAGCCATCTTTATTTTACCCCGACCTTATGGCCCGATTTTAACAAAAAAGAGCTCGCTCAAGCTCTGCTCGCCTACTCCGCCGCTCCGCGCCGCCTGGGTGCCTAACCCTTCGGCGCTTTTTTAATAACATCCAAAATCCTACCTCCTTTCTCTTCCGATTCGTCCAATTGGAACCTTATTTTGGGCACTGGGCGCATTCTTAAGCCGCGGTTAAGTTTTTGCTGGATTTCGTAAATATTCTTGGCTATCTCCTTTTCAACCTCCGCCGACTTATCAAAAGGAAAAACAGTGATACTGATGGTACCGTGCTGACCATTGGCCGAAGTTTCCACTCTGGCCACGGTAACCAAAGCATCAGTATCTAACTCCCGACGGATTAGATCACTGATAAAGCGATGGATGAGTTCGTTTATTTTTTCTAGTCTCCTAGACTTCATTTTAGAGTTCCGGATACCTTTTCTCCTCTTCAAATCCAATCAAGATATCGCCCACTTCAACCGCAGCGCTGCTCTCAATTTGCAAACCGGCTTCGTTGCCTTCGCGCACCTCATCTTGGGGTTCTTTATCTTTTTGAAGATTAGTGATTCTGCCGGAGCCGACAGCCACACCTTTTCTTTGGATCTCAAACTTTAGGCCCTTAACCAGCTTACCGGAAAACACCTTGCCGCCCACAATCATTCTGGATTTGTCGGCCTTGAATAGGGCCAGGATTTCTATTTTGCCGATTTCATTCTTAAAAACTTCCGGGTCCAGCAAGTGCGACATAAAAACTTTAACCCCGGCCACAAAGTCATAAATAATATCAAAAATCTTTATCTCAATGCCGCGCTGATCGGCATAATTTAAGGTTTCTTTACCGGCCTTAACCCTAAAACCGATAATTTTAGCCCCCGAAGTTTCGGCTTTTTTCACATCGGCTTGGCCAATGTCGCCCACATCGCATTTTAAGAGTTTTAAGCCGACTCTATCCGATTTTATCTGCTTTAAGGCGTTCACCAACGCGTCCAAACAACCCAAAGCCGTTGCCTTGACCACAATAGTTAAAACCTTGGGCTGGCCTGAGGGTTCAATTTTGATTTTGGCTAAAAATTCTTCATGCCTTTTTTGGTGCTCCACCACTATTTCGCCGGCGGTGGAGACATCAGCCACAACAACACATTTTTCTCCTATCATAGGCACTGTCTCGGCGAGGCCCACCACCCGCACCGGGCGGGCCGGGCAAGCTTCGGTTATAACCTCACCATTGTCACCTTCCATAAACTTTATGGGACCGTAAGCCGTGCCGCAGACAATAAGATCACCCGATCTTAAAACGCCATCGGTGACAATGATGGTGGCGACCACACCTTTTTTGGCGTCAAAATGCGATTCGATGACATAGCCCTCGCCTGTTTTGGCGGGGTTGTATTTCAATTCTTCCATTTCGGCCACCAGTAAAATCAAATCCAAAAGCTCGCTGATGCCTTTTTTGTCGCGGGCCGAAACCAAGGCCACCGGCACCTGGCCGCCCCATTCTTCTATCAGCACGCCTTTTTCGGAAAGCTCTTTTTTGACTTTATCTATAACCACACCACTCTTGTCTATTTTGTTAATGACCACAATAAAAGGCACTTTCGTTTCTAAAATATGTTTGATAACCTCCTCGGTTTGCGGCTGGACGCCGTCGTCGGCCGCCACCACCAGCAAAGCCACGTCGGCCACTTTTACGCCGTGTTCCCGCATGGCAAAAAAGGCCTCGTGTCCGGGTGTGTCTATGAAAGTGATTTTGTGGCCGTTATGAACCGTCTCGTAAGCGCCGATGCTTTGGGTGATGCCGCCGGCTTCGCCTTCAGCCACTTCGGTTTCCCTGATAGCATCCAAGATCGTGGTTTTGCCGTGGTCCACGTGGCCCATGACCACCACTATCGGAGGTCTGACTTCGGTTGGGGCTACATTCAAATTTTGATTTTGGGTTTGAGTAATCATAGTATCAAACGGCAAAAAAACGCCCTTTTAATAGGCAAAATATCGTATTCTGTTTAGACTACCACACTTTCAAAAAAAATTCTAGGAAGGATAAAGATACCTCCTTACCTTGCCGTCCAGATCCCCGGCGCTCATAAAGACGATGATGGAGCCTGTTTTGATTTCTGGACCGATCAATTCCAGAACTTTTTTGAAATTGCCGGCGTAAAGAACAGTTTCTTTGTTGATCTTTCTAACTAGGTCGATTGATGTTTTACCGGTTGAGTCCCTGCCTTTGACTTTATAGAGTGGATATATAATCGTTTTGTCGGCCGTGCTAAACGCCTTAATAAAATCGCCGAACAACCTATTCAGCCGGTCCTGTTGGTGCGGCTGGAAAACGCACACCAGTTTTCTTTTGGGATATTTTTCGCGCAAGGCCTGCAGAGTCGCCTTAATTTCCGTGGGATGATGGGCGTAATCGCTATAGACACAGCTTTTAGCCCCTCGGCCTGAGCTCGGGACGAAGGCTTTTAGCTTCGTTAGCTTATTAGGATAAATCAATTCCATCCGGCGCCAAGCGCCGTTATAAGTTCGGAATACCTTATCAGCAACCGACTTGCTGACTCCCAGCAATTTAACCGCCTGCCACGCCGCCTCGGCGTTGAATTGATTATGCGCGCCCGGAATCGCCAATGGATGTTTCCCCTCGCCATACCAAACCACCTTATGATTTAGGGTATAGGATTTAGGCCGTTCGGCTCTGAGATCCTCAGGCTCGAAGAGGTTTAGGACTTTTTTGACGTTGCGATCCTCGGAATTGGCAACTATGTATTCCGAAACGTTTTTAAGGTATCTTCTGAATCCCGCCAAAACACCCGCCAGATTTTTATAAACATCAAGATGCTCCCTGTCTATGTTGGTGAGCACCGATATTTTTGGAAAATAATTATGGAAAGACCGCGCGTATTCATCGGCCTCCAAAACCAAATACCGGCTTTTGCCCAAACGGAAATTGGTGCCTGCCCCGCGAAGCTTTAGCGAAGTGGGGCCTAACTCCTTCAGTTTTGTGCCGATAATAATGGTCGGATCCAGACCGGCTTTGATCAGAATCAAACCGATCAAAGCGGTGGTGGTGCTTTTACCATGCGAACCGGCCACGGCGATAGTATAGTATTTTTTAGTGAGCTCGCCCACCGCCTGGGCGTAGCTTAACAAAGGGTAACCCTTTGCGGCGGCTTCGGCATATTCTGGATTATCCGATCTAACGGCGGCCGAGTAGACAACCAAATCGGGCGATTTGATGTTGGCCGCGCGCTGACCGATAAATATCTTAATCCCCGACTTTCCAAGATCATCCGTGATTTCCGATTTTACAGCATCCGACCCGCTCACCCGCCAGCCGCTGGCAAGGTAATATTGCGCCAGCGACGAAACTCCTATCCCCCCAATGCCGATGAAATGGACTTTTTTAGATTCCATTAAGACCTAAACTTAGCCACATAAGAAAACTTGCACTCGCAGGGCGCTTTATGGCAGACATGGCAATTATTGGAAAATAAAGCGGCGAGTTCTTCGGCAAGGTTAATTTTAGCTGAATTAGCCACGCCCATAATGCAGGAAACATAATCGGCCAGCTCGTCGGTGATATCGGAAAATTGTTTTTCTTTATGCTCGCCCAGAAACACGTGGATGGCCTCGCTCACCTCGCCCATCTCTTCGGCCAGATGCACGCCCGCGTCGGCCAGAGTCCTTGTTTGGGAAGGATAAATCTTTTCAAACATCTCTTGCGTTTCTTTAATGGATTTTGGTTTTAACGATTCCTTCCTGGTAATTTTCGGCCTAGTTGTCGGTTTTATGATCTTACATTGGCAAGGTCGCCGGCCGCAATAAGAGCACAGCAAGGGGAACCTCTGCCATACTTTTTCCTCAAGACCGACATGCAGCCGGTTGGCCACGGCTATCAACCAGGAAAACGCAATAAGCAGATTGTATTTAAGTCTTTCTTTGTTACCTTTCCTTATGCCTTTAAGCGCCCGCATGGTAAAACGTTGCTGATTGGCCAAAAGGTCGGGCACCGAATAAAGGCGGTTGTCGGGCAAACCGTAGACCGATTCAATAAAACCCTGGAAATGAGAAAGATTATGGTTGACTAAAAACTTATACATATCTAGGTTTATAGTAGCAACTCAAACAGCCCTGTCAAAACACTGGTGGTGGGGGTGAGATTCCTTTCGCTCCGACTCAAGTCGGGTCGCTGCGCGCACTCGCTCCCTTCTCATCTCACTCGCACGCCAAGACTTTGGCGTGCTCCCCCATCCTCGCTCACTCCGTTCGCTGCGGTGTATTTTAAAGATAGCTCGAACGGAGTTCTGCCCTCGCCGCGAACATTAACAATTTCAAGTTTTTCCCTGCCCCGTAGTGAAACGAAGTTTCTACTACTGGGGTTTGGCGGAATTCGGATTTACTGAAATTCTAACGAATTTCAGTCTTGGCGGCAAATTCTTTGTTCTTTAAAAAAAGTAATGGGCACCCTCTTGCGAGAAGTGCCCATGTTATGCCCGGAGGCGAGCAAGCGATCTGGCGATGTTCGCCCTGGCTTGCGCTTCGTACTTGTTGTGGAAGAACTGCGTCGAGTAGATGGTCGATCGGTCGAGAAATAACTTGAGTATTGCCGACCGTCCGGCAACGAACGCATCTTCGGCGACCCACTCGTATTCCTTACGAACCTGCCGCTCGTATTCATCGAACTTGTCCTCGGTCTGACCGAGAATCGAGAGGTCGGTGTCAACGAGAAGCTGAACATTAGGATCGGTGGGAGCCAAAGTGTGCTTCGTTGCCATGATGAGATTTGCTACCGATTGTCCGAGGTCGTCGGACAATGAAGCATTTCTCACCATCTCTGCCACAAGAACCGCGCTTCGTTCCTCGCTGTCCTTGGCTTTGGTATCGTAGATTGCGTCGTGATACCAGAGAGCCAACTCCACAGCGTCGGGGTTCGTTGCGATGTGTCGGACCTGCTCGAACTCGTCGAGACAATACCCGATGTGTTCAAGCGTGTGGTACGCCCGGTGCGGTTCGGAGTATCGCGCTACAAGGTCGTCGTAAACCGCGCTTGCGTCTCCTTGCGCGCCGAGGCGTTGCCACAGAGCCGCCAAGCGTTGTTTTTGCGTCATCGTCATCCTCCTATTGTAGCGAGATTTTGTAGATGACACGAGGCGTGTGAGGTTCATCCTCGAACGGACTCGCCGGCGGGGTCGCCCATTCCTTCTTCTGCTTCTCCCAGTAGGCGCGAGCTTCGGCGACTTTCTTTTCCCAGATTACTTTCGCTTCTGCGATCGCTCCGTCTTCGGTGGTCGCCTTCAGAGGAATTTCCTCATGCTCGGTTGTACCGGCGAGGACTCCTCCGAATGTGTCTCGGTAGGTGTACACGAAGTACCATTTTCCACGGTTCATGTTTGCCTCCTTTTCAAGGTTCAACTTATCTAAGCAACATGCCTAGATTTCATTCAAGGTTAGCATCCTACACAATAAAAGTCAATACGCGACAAGTTTGCCGAGTATTAATAAAAGCATTTCTTTTTCGCCAAAAATCCCATATAAATTAGCCGCCGAGCGAAGCGAGGCGGGCAACTCGCATTTGCAATTTCCTTTCTGGCGGAGGGTACAGGATTCGAACCTGTGATGCCTTGCGGCATATTCGCTTTCCAAGCGAACGCACTAGACCGCTATGCGAACCCTCCGCCATGGGCAGGATTGCGATTACCTAAGCTATTATGC
>JBASTM010000018.1:0-12979 GCA_049274895.1 Minisyncoccia bacterium | reverse complement strand
ATGCGACTGCTCGCGGCTGACCGTTTTCACGGCTGACCGTCCTTTCTTTATGATTTTGGCTGACTTTAGGCGTCTGCACTCTGCAGAACCCAAAGCTGACCGGTTTTAGGTGCTGTGTTAAGTGTAGCAGATAGACAAATGGAAGTCAAGGGGTTGTTGATAATGACCTCAATAACTCCTCTAAAATCTCCTCCCCCACTTGCGGATTAGCTTTGCCTTTGGTGGCGCGCATCAGCTGGCCGACCAAGAATTTTAGAGATTCCTTTTTGCCTTTTTTGTAATCAGCCGCGGCTTGGGGATTGGCCGCGATCACTTCTTCGGCCGATTTTTTAAGTTCTTCGGCATCGCTGACTTGCGCCAAACCCTTATCCTCCAAAATCTGGCTGGGATCCTCGCCGGTCTGGAACATTTCGGCGAGAATCGTCTGGGCGGCCGAAGAAGAAACTTTATTCTGATGGATTAAAACAACCAGTTCGGCAAAATTTTCGGCCGAAATTTTAAGCTCGGCCAGGCCGGACTTTGATTCGGCCAGCAGTTTTTGCAGCTCGGTGATAAGATAATTGGCTGAAAGCTTTGTAAGTTTTTGATAGATATTATTATCAACCGGGCCTTGGGATTCTAACCACTCTTTCAGCTCGCTCACAACCTTTTCAAAATAATCGCCCAGTTCTTTTTGAACCGTAAAAACCTCGCCGTCTTTGGGTGTGATGCCGTACTCGCGGATAAATCTTTCGCGCCGCTCGCTCGGCAGTTCGGGCAGTTCCGATTTGATATATTCAATCTGGGCTTGATCCAACCGCACCGGCGGCAAATCGGGTTCGGGAAAATAGCGGTAGTCGTGCGACTCCTCTTTTTCGCGCTGGGAAAAGGTCTCGGCTTTGTTTTCGTCCCAGCCGCGGGTTTCTTGCGCGACTTTCCCGCCGCTTTCTAAAATCTCTGTTTGGCGTTTGATCTCGTAATCAATCGCCCGCTCGCACGCCCTGAACGAGTTTAAGTTTTTAATTTCTACTTTTATTCCCAACTTGGTCGAACCCTCCGGCATCAAAGATATGTTGGCCTCTATTCTCAACTGGCCTTTTTCCATATCGGCATCCGAAACATCCAAATACCTAAACAGCAGCTGGAGTTCCTCGCCAAACTCTTTGGCCTCGGCTCCGTTTTTAATATCCGGTTCGGTCACCAATTCCATCAACGGCACACCCGCCCTATTAAAATCGACTAGCGAAGCTAGTCGTCCCGAGTCCTTTGAGGACGAGGGACTACTATGAACCAAACGGCCAGTATCTTCTTCCAAATGGATCCTTCTGATTCTAATGTCCCGGCCGCTCGGCAATTTCAAAACACCGCCTTCGCAAAACGGTTTTTCATATTGCGAGATTTGATAGCCCTTGGGCAAGTCGGGGTAAAAATAATTCTTGCGTTCAAACCATGAGTATTCATTGACGCGCGAACCCAGCGCCAGGCCGGTTTTGACCGTCTTGCGCACCGCTTCAATATTGATAACCGGCAGCGTGCCCGGATGCGCCAAACAAATCGGGCAAACATTGGTATTCGGCTTGGTCTCGCCGGCGTCATTGGCCGAATCGCAAAACATTTTGGTTTTAGTATTTAACTCGGCGTGAATTTCCAAACCAATAACCGGCTTGTATTTTGGCATACAGAAATGATAGCATATGCCCAAGAAAAATTTACAGACACGAAGTTCCTTAACATGTAACCAAGAGAGGAGTACGGATGAAAATCGCCATCATCGCCGCTCAAAGCATTAATGGCGTGATTGGATCTAAAGGTAAAATCCCTTGGCAAGGTATGTTGCCGGCCGATCTCGCACGGTTCAAAAAAGTGACCATGGGATACCCCGTGATCATGGGACGTGTGACTCATGAATCCATAGGCCGGCCATTGCCCGGCCGAACCAACATTGTGCTCTCCAACAATCCGCGGTTTTCAGCTAACGGCTGCACCGTCGTGGATTCATTGGAGCAAGGTATCTATACCGCCCGTGGAACCGGGCAATACAAGGCGTTCGTGATCGGCGGTGAAAAAGTCTACGAACAGGCCCTGCCCATGGCTTCGGAGATATTCCTTACCGTTGTCTCCCATCATTTTGAGGGCGACACCCGTTTTCCGGTTTTTCCACTAACCGAGTGGGAAAATACCGTGCAAGAAGACCACCAACCCAACGAAAGAAACCTGTTTTCCTATTCTTTCTTCGTCTTTGAAAGGAAGGCCTGAAATGGACGATATTTACTTGCCGTACGAGAACCGCAGGCCTGATTTTCAATATAGTGATGTTTTGAAAAATGTTTTGGATCGTGGGGTTTACACAAAAAATCCCTATCAAGACAAGGGAACTTTCACCTCGGTTACGGCACCGCAGATGGAATTCCGTCTGGCAAACGGCGCACCGTTTATTACCGAAAGAGACATCTCTGCTTTCTGGCGAAAACCGATTTCGGAGATAATCGCTTTCATAAACGGCGCCCGCACACTCACCCAGCTCCGAGGATACGGAGATGTAAAAACCTGGGCTAGTTGGTGGAGTCGCTGGGCCAGTGCGAAAAAATGTGCCCACTTCGGCCTTGAAGCCGGCGATCTGGGACCCGGCTCTTACGGAGCCGGATACCACCACAACGGTTTCAACCAATGGGAGCACTTGGTAAAGCAAATACGCGAACGGCCCACGTTGCGCACCCACAAAGTAAGTCCGTGGATCCCCGAACTATGCCTCCAACACAGCGAACTCCAACACAAGGTTGTGGTGGCGCCGTGCCATGGCGATGTGCTGGTGATTATACTCGAGGATAAAATGATCCTTCGAATGGACCAGCGTTCAGGCGATGTCCCGGTCGGCATTCCCTCAAACATGATCCAGTATGCGGCTTTACTGCTGATGCTGGCTCAAGTTACCGGATATGAGCCCTATATGCTGATTCATTCAATCCACCACGCGCAAATCTATGAGGATCAGGTTGAACATGCAAGGATCCTGATTTCGAGATTACCAGTTCAGTTTCCGACGCTTAGGATAACCGACCCCAGCATCAAAGATCTTTTCGCTTTCCGGCCGCATCATTTTGAACTCACCGACTACCACCCCCATCCGTCCATGAACAACATTCCGGTTACGGAGTGACAGCTAATATCATCTCTATCACCCCGGCCAGCATTGCAAGATGCTGGCTGTTTTTTTATTAAGAAACTGGTAATATCTTAAGGATGAGAAAACTAAAACACTCTATTAAAAACAGAATGCGCAACGACAACGCGCGCCAAAAAGAACAACTCCAAAGAATGAAACAGCTGGCCAAAGACGGTAAGTGTTTCTTTTGCCGAAAAAACTATCTGGCCGTAAGGGCTTCTCCAGCTGTTCATCAATTCCACTATTGGTATATAAAGAAAAATGATTTTCCATATCCAGGCAGCGCTCACCACTATCTTATAGTTTATAAAAAACACGTAATTAAACCCACTCTTCTTAATAAAACTGCTTGGTCGGAACTCTTAAAAACAATCGGCTGGCTCGAAAAATACACCGGGACCAGCGGCTATTCCGTGTTTGTTCGCTCGGGCGATATGCTATATACAGGAGCCACTATAGACCATTTGCATTTTCACTTCCTTGTCGGTGGGCCAAAGAAAAAAAATGGCCGGATCAAAGATAATATTCTGGTAACTTTGGGACACAAAAAATAAAAAAGCTCCGGAGAGCAATTAAGCTACTCCGGAGTTTTGACTTGGATAATCTTTACATTGTTTACCCGCAAAACATCTTGGGCATTAAGTGAAGAAAATCCGTCGCGGAAAAATACCCTGCTCACTCCTGCCTGGGCTACCTGGCGAGCGCACCTTTCGCAGGGAAAGGTGGTCACATAAAGATGTGAGCCCTCAAGAGCCAACCCGTGCCGCGCACAGCGAGTAATCACCGCCTCTTCGGCATGGATAGAGGTATACTTACCTGCCTTCCCGGCGTCTCGGTTAAGACCCGGATCGCCAAAGATATAGGTTTCGTACTCGTTGGGCAGGTGGGTGTTGCAAGCCACCGCCAGCACTCGTCCATCCGGTGAAACCGCCAAGGCACCGATGGTTCGCCACCAATCCGGGCTCCGCTCGGAGATTTCGATGGCTCTTTTCATAAGCTCTTGATCGAATTCGGAAGATGAGATTTCAAAATCCGGGATCACCGGTTGGTTGCGGGTAACCGCCTCCATATCGTAGCGAGCCCAGATCATCTCAAAAGTGAAGCTGCATCCTGCCGGCGAGAGGTACTTTTCAGCGAAAAGATGAGATACATCCTCGTCAGGCAGAATCCAGCTCTTCCATATTGGAGAGGAAAGATTAGGATGATGGTCTTTCCAACCAGGAATAAACACCCGCACTTGTCTGACTAATCTCTCCGAAAAAATCATCCGCGCGACAAGTTCCGTCGGCAACGCCGCCATGTTCCGGGCGAGCCGCGGGAGAAGTCTCTCCGCTTCCGTCTGCGGAATAAGAAAAAGATCGCTATCGGGATGTCTTTCAAACCAGCTAAGATGGCGCTGATTCAGCGTCGGAATATAGGCAATCAGGTTGGCTTCAGGCATTGTTGCCTTCCAGATAACCTTTCACCGCAGCTTCAACGGCCTCGGTTATTCGCTCAGCAAGCCCTTGAGCGCCTTCCAACTGGAGCCGCCTTATCTTGGCTGTGGTACTGATACTGGCCGGTGGGGCTTGGGCCTCAAGATGTTCGATCCGGCCACAGTGCTTCTCAAGTGCCGCTTTATCCTTTGGGGTGAAAGAACTCGTCGTCTGCGACATAACCAGAACATCCGGCCGCACAAGTCTGATCAGGCCATATTTGTGCTGGCCGACATCGCGGCGGGTAAGAATGTTGATAAACGAGAATCCGGCTAAAAGTTCAATCCTGCCCTCGAAACTGTCAAACGGCCTGCCCTCGCCTTTCATTTGGCGGGTCAATTCATCGGAATCAACACCAACAATAAGTACATCTCCAAATGACCGGGCCTTGATCAGATAACGACTGTGCCCAATATGGTACATATCATAAACCCCTTGGGTCAGAACAATGGTATAGCCGCCTTCCCTTAGAAGCTTAACCAGATGTCCGAGTCTATCGTAGTCCGGAACATACTTACCCTCTAGACTGAAGCCGGCTTCCAGAACAGACTTTACGGTCGGAGCCATATGGATCTCCTTGTGTGATGTGGATATTTTATGAAAGAACTAAAAACACGAGCCGCTTTGGCTCGTGTTCAGGTTAGCAACTAGGATAAATTATTTCAAATAGCTCAAACTTCGAGCAAGGGACTATTTTATTCAACTCTATTTCCAGCAGACCTTGTTAGTATTATCAATAACTTATTTTCGCGCCGAATTGATTGTAGGATTCCACTATTCCCTTGGCGGTCTCTCTTTTAACCGGATTGTGCCTTGGGACTGTAGTGATAAACTTTCCATCAGCTGTTTCTATTTTTGCGTGTTTTCCACCTTGTTTAACAACAAAGCCGCATTTTCTAGCGGCTCTTATTAAATCATCGTACGAACAATCAGTAACCCTAAATCTTAACTGTTTCACGGTTTGGAAGTTTTAACTTCAACTCTTCTTCAGTTTTGAAAACAGGAAAGGCATCAAATTTTTGTGCTGTTTCAATAGTTGGGAGATAAGTCGGCATATAAGAATTATATTTGTCCGGAACTTCAAAATAGGTCTTTATCGCATCATTAATCATTTCTATAAGTTCCGCAAAAGTATCCGCCTCTGTATAACACCGTGGAAATTCTGTTATTTCAGCGGCAAAACCACCGTCTTTGGAACGGAGAATCTTGACAACTATTTCTCGTGGAAACAAGCTCCTATAACTATTAATTTCCTTTATGTTTTTCTTAGTAAGTTTCCCCATCTCTTTTATTATAACAAATTAAGACTCTGTTTGCCCAACTATTTTCCAATAACTTCAATCCCCATTGACCTGGCCGTTCCCTCGATGATTTTCATAGCTGCCTCGACTGTATCGGCGTTAAGGTCGGGCATCTTGATTTCGGCGATCTCGCGGATTTGATCGCGTGTGACGCGACCGACTTTGCCTTTTAACGGATCAGCCGCGCCTTTTTCCACCTTGGCCGCTTTTTTTAATAAATCCGAAGCCGGCGGCGTTTTGTATTTTAGATCAAAAGTCCGGTCTTCGTAGATGGTAATTTCCACCGGAATCACGTTGTCGCCCTTGTCGGCCGTGGCGGCGTTAAACTTGGAACAGAAATCCTGCAGGTTTAAGCCGTGCGGGCCCAAAGCCGTGCCTACCGGCGGGGCGGGATTGGCCTTGCCGGCTTGGAGCTGTAATTTAATTATTGTTTTTATTGGTTTTGCCATATTAAGTCTTATTAGGACCAATTGGACCTATATTTTTCTTATCTGTAAGAAATCCAGTTCCACCGGAGTTTCGCGTCCAAACATACTCACCAACACTTTCACTTTACCCTTACCCTCATCCACATCGGAAACCTTGCCGTCAAAATCCTTGAACGGCCCGTCGGTTATTTTTACCGCGTCGCCCACCGCCACGTCAATTTTATATTTGGGCTCCTCTATGCCCATCCGGCGCTGAATTTCGGTGATTTCTTCTAGGGCCACCGGAATAGGCGTGGTGCCCGAACCCACAAAACCCGTCACGCGGGGCGTGTTGCGGGCCACGTACCACGAATCGTCGGTCACGATCATTTCCACCAGAACATAGCCCGGATATATTTTTTCTTCCACCACCCGCCGCTTGCCGTTTTTTATTTTTATTTTTTTCTCGGTGGGCACGATCACGTTAAAAATTCTGTCCTGCATGCCCAAAGATTCAATGCGCTGTTTCAAATTGCGCGCCACCGTGTCTTCGTAGCCCGAATGGGTGTGAAGCACATACCAGTTCCGACCGTGTTTTGATGTTTGCTTTGCCATTTTTGCCTATGAGCGCAGCGAATAGCTGCAAAAATGAGCATCCCGATGAAGTCCCGAAGGGACAAAGAGGGATACTTTAATTTACAACACAAATCTATTCAACAGCCACGAAAAAACATAATCCAAACCGCCCAGAAACAAAGCTATCGCGAGCGAAACGCCCACCACGATAAAAGTATAACGCGTGGTCTGGTCGCGGCTGGGCCAGTTGACCTTGCCCAGTTCCAAACGGACTTCTTTTAAGTAGGATGCTAATTTGTTCACTGTTCTAATTATATCAAATTTATTCGTGTGGACGCATTCGCATTTCGCGAAGCCGACACTTTGGTCGGTTGAGCGAGCGCTATTCGTGTGCTAAAAAAAGGCCTCGGAGGCCGTTAATTAAGTGTAATCGACAGACCAATTAATGTCAAATCCAGCACCTTTTAGATGTATAAATACCTTTACCTTGAAAAGGTGCTGGAAATAAAAAAGAGCTGATCCAGGTAGCTTAGACCATAGCTTAGATCAGCTCGTACTCGTCTGTAGCGGCCGCAATTTGCCTAAGGTCGCGCGGTCTTCCCCGTATAACATCACGCGGCTACCAGGCCATCAGTGGTACTCCCAGACCACCTAGCTGCAGACCAAAAGAACATCAGTCCTGCACCGGCTTGGGGCCGAAGCGGAACTCTCTGGTATCATCCTCTGACCCCTTGACCCTACGGTACCACTCGTACATGAGGTACTGCAGCCACGGACCGAACTTCCCTGGGCCTTCGGTGCGCGTGCGCATATTGGGCGCAAGCACGAATCCCAAACCGCAGTGCCTTACACCTCCAGCTCCGGGAGACAGGTACAGCAGGCAACGGTGAACTGCAACCACGCCGAGCGAACGAATCTCCGCTAACCGGGCATAGTTGCCTGCGAACCTATCGGAATCCAGAGTGATGCTACAGTCCACGAAGTTGCAGAACCGAATATCCGAAACCATCTGCTTGAGCATTAGGTAGAACATGATGCTCTTCACCTGCCTGCCCCAATTCCCGAGAAAACGGAACGCCGCAGCGCACCGGTCGCATACGATAGTATCGTCGTCCAACCGAACCGCGCCTCCACACCGGACAAATCCAAGCGGCTCGCCTTGGCTTTGGCCACTACTGTGCGCGCCGCTGCATGTCAGCATGCCGCTGTGCTGCATCCTTGCGAAGCAACACACATTTAATCCAAGAGCTGGGAACCAGTTTCTCCTTCTTTCTACTACTTCCTCTATAGTGAACTCACCGCAATTGCTTGGCGAGAGCACTGCAATGTCCAACGACACTCCGCTGAACGAGAGATCCGAATACACGACGTCTTTCACAGCTACTGCCTCCTGACCCACGCGTCCGCCGTTTAGGCACGCGTCCGGGTCCGTTGAGGGTGAAACAGAAACTGCCACGCAACCGCCCGCTCTGGGCTTGCGTCCGGCAGTGGTACACAAAAAGAACTAGCTTCAGGTTAAAATATAAACCAAAATAAGTAAAGGAGCTATATATCCAAGTTCTTTACTGTCTTGGCGTGTGTTTGAATAAAGCGCTTGCGCGGGCCGACTTCACTGCCCATCAAAATATCAAAAATCTTGTCGGCGTTTTCGGCGTCAGCTACGTTGACTTGTTTGAACATCCTGGTTTGGGGATCCATCGTGGTCTCCCACAACTGTTCCGGATTCATTTCACCCAAGCCCTTATAGCGCTGGATGTTAACTCCAGCCACTTTCTCGCCCACACCAACATCCACCGCCAAATTTTCCGATTCTAAATCTTCCTCGCCAGTTTCCTCACCCATTACTTTAACTTTAAGTTTTGAGATTTGAGATTTGAGATTTGAGATTTCTTTGATAGCCGCTTCCTTCTCGGCATCGGAATAAACATACCTTACTTCCTTGCCTTTTTGGATGCGGTACAGCGGCGGCTGGGCAATATACAAATAGCCCTTGCTGATAATCTCGGGGAAGTAGCGGTAAAACAAAGTTAACAGCAGTGTGCGGATATGGGCGCCGTCCACGTCGGCGTCGGTCATTAAAACAATTCTGTGATAGCGGACTTTCTCAATATCAAACTCTTCGGCAATAGCCGCGCCCAAAGCGATAACCAGGGCTTTGATTTCTTTGTTGACCAGCATTTTATCCAAGCGCGATTTTTCCACATTCAAGATTTTGCCGCGCAAAGGCAAAATGGCCTGAAAGATCCGGCTTCTGGCTTGCTTGGCCGAGCCGCCGGCCGAATCGCCTTCCACAATAAACAGCTCCGACTCGGCCGCTTCGCGGTTGGAACAGTCAGCCAGCTTGCCCGGCAAAGCCAAGCCCTCCAATAAGCCCTTGCGGATGACGGTTTCGCGCGCGGCTTTGGCGGCTTCCCTCGCCTTTTTGGCCAAGATTGTTTTTTCCAAAATCAAGCGGGACTCGCCCGGGTTTTTTTCCAAAAACTCGGCTAGAGTTTCGGCCACCGCCGCTTCCACCGCGGTCCTGGCTTCGGGGTTGCCCAGTTTGGCTTTGGTCTGGCCCTCAAACTGCGGCTCGCGCAGTTTAACCGAAATAACGGCCGTCAAACCCTCGCGCACATCTTCGCCGGTCAGATTATCATCATCATTTTTTATAAAACCATTTTTGCGGGCGTAATCGTTTAAGGTCCTCGTTAAAGCCGTTCTGAAACCGGTTAAATGCATACCGCCTTCGGGCGTGTGGATGTTATTGGCGAAAGAATATTCCAGGCCCTGAAAATCTTCGGTATATTGAAAAGCCACTTCCACCGCAATACTTTCCACCGTTTTATCGCAAGAAAAAATAACTTCCTGTTTTTTAACCTTAGTGCGGTTTAGATACTGAACGTAAGACATTATGCCGCCTTCAAAATAAAAGCTGTGGCTGGGAGCGGGTTTGGCCCGCCCGTCGGTTACCGTAATTTTTACGCCTTTGGTTAAATAGGCCTGCTGGCGCAGATGATCCAAAATGCGGGGGTAAGAGAATTTTATTTCCTTAAAAATATCCGGATCCGGCTCAAAAGCGACGGCCGTGCCGTTCTGGCGGCAACTACCGACTTTTTTGACCTTGGCCTGGGGCACGCCGCGGCTGTATTCTTGCAGCCACAACTCGCCCTCGCGGCAAACCTCGGCTTTAAGATAAACGGATAAAGCGTTAACCACCGAAACACCCACGCCGTGGAGGCCCCCCGAAATTTTGTAAGATTCGCCGCCGAACTTGCCGCCGGCGTGCAAGGTGGTCATCACCGTTTCCAGAGCCGATTTTTTGGTTTGCTTGTGCACCTCCACCGGAATACCCCGGCCGTCGTCGTCCACTCTGACCCGGTTATCGGCCTCTATGACCACCTCAATATTCTTGGCGTAGCCGGCCATGGCTTCGTCTATGGAATTGTCCACCACCTCCCAAACCAAATGATGCAAACCATCCACGCCCGTGGAGCCAATATACATACCCGGCCGCTTGCGCACCGGCTCCAGGCCCTCCAGGACGTAGATGTCTTTAGCGGTGTAGTTGTTGTTGTTATTGTTTGCCATTTTTGTTGAAATTTATGAACAGAGTAAAAATCATTGTTCCGAACAGCATTATGGAGAAGACAGCTACTACAATAAAGAGGCCTCCATATCGTCCTTCAAACTCTTCAGGACGACCCTGAATAAGTTGAATGGGTCGTCTGTGAGGAATAATGATTTTTACAATGCTCTCATCTTAACTCGGCTCCAAACTGCCCAGCCGTTTCAGTGTAAATCTTGGCCTGTATCGGATCAATCTCTGCTGTAGTCAGCGTCCGTTCGTTGGAGCGGTAGATAATGCGATAGGTATAGCTTAGCTTATCCGCGCCGAATTTTTTAGCGTCTTCGTATTTATCCAACAATTTAACCTCCTCAACCAAGTCGCCGCCCAAGTCCCTTATCAAATCAAAATAATTATTGGGTACGAAACTTTTATCAACCACAAACGAGATATCCCGCGTGATCGCCGGAAATTTGGAAACCTCAACAAACTTTTGGCCGAGTTTCAACTGGCGCTTGACGCGCTCATTGTTGGACCACAACAATCTGATGTCGGGTAAATCCATACTGACAATAGCCAAGCGTTCCAAACCGAAACCGAACGCCCAGCCGTTATACATTTTTGAATCCACGCCCATTTTTTCCAAAACACTGCCTTTAACCATCCCACTGCCCAAAACTTCAACCCACCTCCCTTCGCGCTCAATCTCCATCTCCAAACTGGGGTCGGTATAGGGAAAAGTATCCGGGTTAAAGCGATATTTTATATCCCGCCCGAAAACAGCTCGAGCAATGCTGATTAAAACATTCTCCAAATCGCCTGTAGTGATTACTTTTTGATCCCTGGCCACCAGATACCAACCGTCCATCTGATGGAAAACATTCATATGATTGCGGTCAATCTCGTCTTTGCGGTAGACCTTGCCGAATGAAAAACAGCCTACCGGTTCCCTTTTTTCGATTTTTGTTTTAACTTTTTCGTCATTCAGATAGTAATACCACATCACCGTGGTGTGGGTGCGTAAGATATTATTGTCGTCAACATAGTAGCTATCCGATCTGGAGCGGGCGGGATGATCAGTGGGAAAATCAAACAAGTCAAAACCAACGCTAACCGGCACAATTTCCGGAACCTCAATCGCGTCAAACTCCTTAAAATCAGGAATTTTAAGAATATTTTCCACCAGTTCGCGGATGGGGCTACCGGGAACTCGCGACAAATCCGGCATTTCCAAAAAACGCCTCAAGCGCCGATTTTCCGGATCGGCTGTTGACCCCAAGGATTTTTCAAGCGCGTCAGCTTCCGGTGATTTTATTACGATATTCATGACGAACCAAAAAGTAATACTCTAAACCGATTATCAAAAATAGAACCGCGAGAACCGTAAAAACCTTAAACAGTCTAAAATGATTAAGCCATAAATAGGCCGCCAGCAGGATAGCTACCCAAGCCCCCTGTCTAAAAATCATCTTAAAAATCCGGTCTTGATTCCTTTCGGTAATAAAGTTTTTTCTCACCCAAAAACCTAACCATGAAGATAAGCTGAAAACCAGCATAAAAACTACCACCGTAAAAAGAGCTAGATTCAGCCAGCCGGCGTTATGGGGATTTATAAAAAGAATAATGGCTCCTAAAGAAGCCAAGGAGATCAAAAAAATAGCGCCTAAACCTAGCTTTAACAGCTTCGCATCCATTGCCTTAATTTTATCAGTTTTTGAGCCGTTCTACAAGCTCGCGGACTTAGCCCCGCCTCGGCCTTTTCGCCATTTAACCGCATATAAAAAAGGGCGGTACATATCCTCTTGGGGCTTAACCACAAAACTGGAAAAAGGACCCCGAGGCCGAACTGTATGAGCAGTAAATTTGATGCCGTTAAGATCGCTAATAACTGCCAACGGAGTCTGTTCCTGGCCTTCGCCCATAACCACAACCGCGGCCGCGGCCAAGCCGTCGGGCAGGTTGGTTTGAGAAAAAACTAATTTCTTGCCGAAAATATCCTGGGTGCCGCGGTAACCCCTTAACGGCTCAAAACCCCAATGCGCCAACGAAATTCCTATAACACCGCGCCTCAACGGCACGGAATGGGAATCGGTTATAATCACGCCTAAATTTTTGAGCCGATATTTTTTCCGCAAAAACTGCCCAATCTTTTGAGCCGACTTAGTGGGATTTTGGGGCCACAAAATGTAATAGCCGTTGGCGTTACTCTCATCTATGCCGGCCGAAGGCATAAAAATATTGTCTTTTAGGGTGTGCATTACCCACCGGCCCGGCACCTGGTCCCGGGGCAAATACCGGTCGGCCTCACCGATAATCAGTTTGTCTTTATCTTTAACGCGATCCCGAGGCATGCACCGGCCCTCGCCGATGGAGACAATCTTGGAGGCGACCGCCACCACCGTATTCTCTCCCAGCCGGGGAAGACTGGACGCCAAAAACTCCTCCAGATCATCCCGCGGCGGCCTAAACCTTCTGGTTTTTATGGGTTTTACAACCATAGTTCATTCCCGCCGCGACTTTCGGGCGGCGCG
>JBASTM010000017.1:0-31841 GCA_049274895.1 Minisyncoccia bacterium | reverse complement strand
ACACCGGATCCCGCGACCTCGATGCGTTTTTTGAAGAGCTTGTCGTGTTGGCAAAAGAATTAAGCGAGGAAGACGCGCGGGCGATAAAAGAGAATCTTTCCGAAGAGGAATTGGCCATTTTTGACCTTATCCGGAAGGAAAATCTTAATCCGGACGAAGAGGGGCAGGTGAAGGAGGTCGCGCATGAACTATTGGCAAAATTAAAAACAGAGAAATTTGTTCTGGATTGGAAGCGGAAAGAAGAAACACGCGCCGATGTAAAAATCACGATCAGGGATATGCTTTACGACAACCTCCCCGAACCGACCTACTCCGAAAAAGATTGCGAAGACCGCTCACAAAAAGTTTACTTTCATATTTACGACAATTATGTGGACGCGAAAGTAAATGTTTATGCATAATTTTATGCAAATCGAATCAAAACCCCAGTAGTACAGCATCCCAGTAGCAGAAACTTTGTTTCGCTATGGGACAAGAAGCTGACTACGGGGCAAGAAAATCGGCAAAGTTCCGGTTCAAATATGGGGTGTGTATAATTTCTTTACATTACTATTGACAAGAAAACCTGCATCGCCTATACTGGTGATATGCTTGCTAAATTCATTCAAGAACAACGCAAAAAGCGCAATTTGACGCAGGAGTTTTTGGCGTCCGCGCTTAAAATTTCCCGCCCGACCTATGTGCAGATAGAACAGGGCAAACGAGATTTAACCATCACCGAAGCCAAAAAAATGGCGGAGGTTTTTGATATTCCGTTTGAAAATTTTTTGGAGGGGAAGGAAGAAGCGAAAACAATTGTGAAAATTGAGGGCAAAAAGAAACAAAAACAAGAAGCCGAAAGCGAAATTCGTATCAATGTGCCTCAAGAGAAAGCGGAAAAATTTGAGCAAACACTACTTTATATTCTCGCGAAGATTGGGGGTAAACCGAATATTGGCCAGACCGTTATCTATAAATTGTTGTATTTTATTGATTTTGATTATTATGAAAAATTTGAGGAGCAACTTATCGGCGCCAAGTATATTAAAAATAATTATGGCCCCACTCCCGTGATGTTTGCCAAATTCATTGATAGGTTGGAAAGACAAGGCAAGGTTGAGAAGATAAAAAGTAAGTTTTATAAACACGAGCAAACTAAGTATCTTGTTAATCCAAACAAACCTCTTGATCTGTCAGCCCTTTCGGCGCAAGAGCTTGCGCACATTGATTGGGAGATTGATCGCCTCGGAGATCTGACAGCAACGCAAATTTCTGCGTTATCGCATCTTGATACGCCATGGCGTGCGGCGAAAGACAGAGCACCGCTTGAATACGAGCATGTCTTTTATCGTCCGGAAGAAACTTCGGTAAGAGAATATGACGAGCTTTGATAAAATTTCGGAGTTTGAAAAAGAATTCAAGCGATTTTTCAAAAAATACAAGACGCTGGATGATGATTTTGAAAAGTTCAAGAAGGTTCTCGGTGTTACCCCAACGGGCGTTGGTAAAAACTTTATAATCGTTCACTCCTCGGCGAAAGTTAAAGTTGTAAAAGCCCATCTGGCGTGCCGCGCTCTAAGAAATAATCACCTCTTGCGTATTATTTATTCTTATTTTGAGCAAGAGCAACAGATTGAATTTATTGAGCTGTATTTCAAGGGTGATAAGGAAAACGAAGATCGCGAGAGAATAAAAGAATATTTGAAAAACCATTGACAGCCATTCTCAATACTCTAAAAAGATATAATCTAGAAATCAAGATAAACAAAATCAAATGTCTACAACTAAAATAATAATCGGTCTTGTGATAATCGTGGCGGCGGGGCTGGGCGGCTACGCCATTTACGCCGCCCAACAACCGGGTGAGCTCGACGCTTTCGCCCAGTGCTTAAAAGACAACGGCGCCGTTTTTTACGGCGCTTTCTGGTGCCCGCACTGCCAAACACAAAAAAAGATGTTTGGTCGTTCCGAACGGCTTTTGCCGTATGTGGAATGCTCCACGCCCGACGGCCGAGGCCAGAACCAAACCTGTCAAAATAAAAACATAGAGGGTTACCCCACTTGGGAATTCGCCGATGGCTCGCGCCTGACCGGAGAAATCCCGTTGGAAACTTTAGCCGAAGAAACGAGCTGCTCACTCCCCCAACCTAAACAATGATCGCCACCGCCAACAACATACTTTCGGCTTTGACTGTTTTAGGACAGCTTGGAATTATAATTTTAATAATCAGCCGTTTAGCCAAAAAAGATTTAAGCTTTATCAAAAACAGGTCTTTGCTTTTTTCTTTCATAATCGCTTTATCGGCCATGCTGGGCAGTTTGTTTTATTCAAAAATAGCCGGCTACCAACCCTGCGAACTGTGCTGGTATCAAAGAATCTTCCTATACCCTCAAGTTTTCATTTTAGGTCTGGCTTTGATCAAAAAAGATTTCTCGGTTGTGCCATATATCAAATTTCTATCCGTGATTGGCGCTATTATCGCTGGTTATCACTATTTGCTGCAATTAGGTTGGTTGCCCTCGCTGGTCTGCGAGGCGGTGGGCTATTCGGTTAGTTGTTCCCAACGTTTCGTAATGAACTTCGGCTACATCACTCTGCCTTTAATGTCTTTTACAGCGTTTGTTCTGATATTGCTTCTTATTACGGGTAAAGAAAAAATAGTTGACAAGACTTTGACCATAAGTTAGACTACCCCAGCTGAGGTGCCAGATGGCACCCGGTGTTTTTTTGAAGCCCAGAACCAAGGTATAAGGCCAAATCGGCCAAAAACCTAAGTTTTAGGGCAGTTCTTTCCACCCATACCTTTCCTTAAGGAGGAAAAGATATGGAACAGTTCAGCCGCCAGTCGCAGCCGACGCTGTCCCTGATCCAGTTCAACGAGATCAGCGAGCCGGGCGCCTACGTCGACCAGCAGGGTCGCCTCTGGCGCGTCCAGAAAGACGCGCTCAAGGAGCAGCACTCCCCTCTGATCACGGTGGCATCCACGCTGGACACCCGGGCGACCCGGATCGACAGCGATCCCTTCGTCCCCATCGGCAAGGCCCGCCAGCTGGCGGCGGACGCCGACCTCGCGGTCTGCTTCTAGACCGCAACGTCGACGAAGTCGAGTGAGTAGTGCAAAGCCCCTCTGGCGTAACGTCAGAGGGGCTTCTTTTTTTAGCACGAGAATACGATCGTATTCTCGTGCTATTTCTTAATTCACCTTTTCTTTCCTTCTTAACCCTTCCCGGTATCTGGGAACATCTTCTACATTTTGCGAAAAGAACTGCAAAAATATATCGCGGCTGACAATGCCTACAACTAACCTTCTCTCGCCGCGATATATCTTTTCATAAAGCTGACTGCCCAAGGGAATAATCTTCCGATCCTTAGACCTTAATAACATGCCGGATTTGGCAGCAATCAATAACAGATACGGAGAGTATGGGTCGCTGGCGTCCTTGGCGTAAACGACCACAGCCAAGCCGCCATCCAGCTTGAGCATTTCTTTGACCGATCGGCCGTGAACATTTTCATCCTTAAACTCCACCAAAGCGCCCACCGGCAGAACGTTGAAAGCGTTGGCGATGGCGGCCAGCACATAAGCCATCATCGGCAAGTTGCCTTTTTTATGGAGTACTAAGTTGTAGCCGGGGCTTACCGCCAAGCCCAAAACCAGTTCCGCGAGAGCGGTAATTTCGGTCTGGCCGGCTTCAGTTTGTGATTTGAATTTTTCCGTGAGCGCCAGTATCAGCACTCCGGCTGTAAACTTGTTCGGCAGTTGACGCACAAAAATCTGCGTCGTGACAGCTGGCAGACCTCGAAGTATCGATGACTCGCCTATCATTCTGGCAAACGGTTTTAACTCTTCTTGAATAGAAAGTTCCTCATCCTTGCGATCCCGCTGCAAAAAAGAAACTATGCTTACTTCTCCTTCCCGGCTGTCAGCCAAACCGGTTGCCATAACCAGCTCCGATTGATACACATACTGGCCTTTCCAGTCGTAAGAGCCATGGCGCAACACCAGCTCTTCCAAAGTATCGGGCAGATTGCAACCATGAGCGCGCAACAGTTTGATCACGTGGACACTTCTGATTTCGTGTTTCTCCTGGCCTTGCCCGGCCCAAGCGCCGCTGTCTTTCAAAAGCCCGGCCAGAAAAAATACTTCCAAATCGGCGGCTTCAAAAGGCGCGATATCCTCATAGCCCCAATCTAATAAAGTACCGCGCTCCACAATCTTCTTGAACCAGTAAGCCACGCGGACACTGGCAATGGCCAAATCCAAGGCCTCTCTGGCTTCGGCTTGTCTGGCCGGATGGATGCCTTGGAGCGCCGCCAGCACTCGGCCTTCGCCGTTCAAAAGATCATTAATGGCTTGTATGACTGGCGGTTGAAGCTCGCGCATGGCCTCGCCCAAAGAAGCCACTGCCCTGACTATTTTGGAATCGGCCTGCTGTCTGATCAAAGGAATATTGGTTATGTCCCGCCCTTCCAAGCTATAAAACAAAACCAAGCACCGCTCGCAAATTTTTACGGCGCATTGGTGGATGGTCATAGCCATGGCTTCGGCGGTTTGCTGTTCCAGTTCCCGCTTGCGATCCAGTTGACGCACCGCCGCGTCGGCGTCAACAGGTCTGAACTCATCCGGATGCATCAAAATTACGTCTAGCTCGCTGATGCCAATTTTGGTGAGTTGTTCAATTTTGGCCGCGTCCACCACAACATGCTTTTGAATCCAAACCGCGTCGCTGTGGCCACCGGGCAATAGCACCGGCCGCGCGGTTCTAATTTCACCACTGCCTTCTTTTAGACCCATTGATACCTGTCTTAAAGTGGCTCGGCCGGCCGTGATAATAACACCGGATTCACCTTCAGCTATGGTCACAGCTATGCTTTCCTTAAATTCCATATTTCCCTCCTTTTGTGAAAGATCTGTCCGTGCTGGTGTGTGTTGAGTTTAACAACTAATTTTATCGATAGTCAACAGGTTCGATAAAATAAATTCGTATCCGAAAACAAGATTCGTCCTTCGACCCGGCTCAGGACGACCCTGGGCCTTGTCGGATGGGTCGTATATTCGGTTTTCTGTTTTCGGTAAAAAAGCCCCTCCGACATAGGTCAGAGGGGATACTATCTTACGACTGATTCCTCGGGCTTAAAGACGCGGGCTATGAAAGCCGGATCATGAAGCTTGCGTAAGGCGCGTTCCTTCAACTGGCGAACGCGCTCGCGGGTAAGATTCATTTCATCGCCGATTTCCTCAAGATTCATAAAGCTTCCAGTGTTGAGCCCATAGTACGCTCTCACTATTTTCCGTTCACGTTTATCTAGCGCGTCAACCAGACGCTCCAAGGCCTCATAGTTGTCTTGGTACAAAGCGCGGTCATCCGCCGGCGGAGTTGACTCATCTCGCATTGTGTCCAGAAATGTCATACTATCTTTTTCTTCCCAGACAGGATTATTTAGCGAATAAATAGACTGTCTGTTTGACATAACCTTCTGGACTTCCTCAACTATAAGTTCCAGCTCGGCTGCAATCTCTTCCAGACTCGGAACTTCGCCGCTTTCCTGCTCCAGCTTCCTGGCCGCGCGTACAATCTTTCCAACCAATTTCAACTGACTCAACGGCAATCTCACCATGCGGCCATCTTCGGCCAGTGCCTTCATTATGGCCTGCCGAATCCACCACACCGCGTAGGTGATAAACTTATTCCCCAGCTGGCCGTCAAACCGGTCCACCGCGGTCATGAGCCCTAGGTTGCCGGCGCTGATGAGTTCGGCCAGCGTCAGGCCGCGGTTTTGAAACTGCTTGGCCACACTCACCACAAACAGCAAATTCGCCTCGGCGAGTTCTTGGCGCGCCACTTCGTCACCCGCCTGAATCCGCTTCGCCAACTCGGCTTCCCGCTCGCGTGGGAGCGGTTTGGAGCTAGTGATTTCTTTGAGGTATTGAGTTAGAGCGTCTTCTTTTTCCAACCGCGTCTGTGCCAACGAAACCACCCCCTCTCTCTGGTTGAGGTGAACCGCCGCTTATTTAAAGATCTGTCCGTATTTAGAATGGATTAAGTTTAACAATTCATTTTGTTTATAGTCAAATGGCCTAAGCTAAGCTTAGGCCAGACTGAAACAACAAACCAGATTTTTCTACCAGCTATAGCTCGGCAAAAACTTCTGCAAAACGCTGGAGCTGAATGGGGCTGGCGCCGAAGGTCCCGAGCCCGACGAGGGACTACCACCGCCATCCGAACCGGAACTCGGCGAAGAACCACTGCTGGGACCGGGTCCCGGCAAGCCGCCACTCTGACCTGAAGGCGGAGGGCTTGCCCCGAACGGAGTTGATGGGCCAAACTGTTCCTGTGTGGTACCTATTGGATTTTGCTGTTGTGTACCCTGAAAGCCCTGCTGTTGCCCTTGAAATCCACCGCTAGTTCCACCCTGTTGCAGCAGGCCTTCTATATTCTGCCTCACGTTCTCACGCACGTTCTGCCTAACTTTCTGCTCCACGCCTTGTTGTATATTCTGTCTGATACCTTGCTGAATCTGCTG
This sequence comes from Minisyncoccia bacterium, assembly GCA_049274895.1. Lineage (GTDB taxonomy): Bacteria > Patescibacteriota > Minisyncoccia > JACQLN01 > JACQLN01 > JACQLN01. The sequence continues at coordinate 25,336 of JBASTM010000017.1, read as the reverse complement.
GCGTTGCTGCTTAACATTCTGCTTAACATTCTGTTTTATGTTCTGCCTGGCGCTTTGCCTGGATGCTTGCACCGCTTTTCTGGCCTCCGTTATTTTAATTTGATATTCCGACCGAATAGCTCGAATTTTTTCTTCCATTTCTCTTTGCAGACGAGAAACCTCGTCACCCACATTGCCACCGACCTGACCCGGAGCCACAGTTGACCCTGCCGAGGGAGTTGTTGGACTCGTACCGACTGAAGTCGAGGGACTGGTCATGGTCGTGGTTGTATCGGCAGGCGACGGAACTGTTCCCTCCTGCGCCAGTGTGTTTGACGCGACCAGCGCGAAAACAAAAAACACCGCCAATAAAATTATTTTTCTCATTTTATTTTAGGATTAAAGACTAATACCTTTTTGACACATTTATTATACCATCCCCCAAGCAAAATACTTTTCCACAACCTACTGCTTGACACATTATTAACCCGAAAATCTATGTTAAAATTAAGTAAACAAAGTCGTTCTCAATCACTAGATATAATTTACTAGTTAATATTTTTCATATGAATTTATTATCATTGCTCACTGGCGTGGCCGTTATTGGCGCGTCGGTTTTGGCGCTGGAAGGCGTCAACCAAATCACCCAAGGCGAATTCTATCTGGCCAGTATCAGCCACTTGGCCCAAGAATCGTCACAGTCGGCTGTGACCACAGTTGAATCGCATCCAGCTACAACCCCGACTTCTAACGTCGGGGCTCCACCGCCTCCCCCACCACCGGCACCGATGGAACAGACACCCCCTATGCCTGTCCCGCCTAATAATAATGAAGGAGGCAAGGGTGGTTTTATAACTGACGAGGGAGAACAACCTCAAGAATTTTATGACCCGCGCCACATCCAAGATGGCCTGCGGAATATGAATCAGTTCCGGGGTGAAATCAAGCGCACACTTCGTGAAATCAGAAAACAAGCCAGCCAGGCGGATCTGGATGAGCTTAACAATGTGCTGGCCGAGGTAGATAAGCTCTATTCCATTGCCTCCAACTCTTCAAATCTGGCCGATGCCAACGACGCGGTGAGAGAGTTTCACGACAACCAGTATTGGGAAAAGATCAACGCCGTGCGGGCTCGCTTGCAAATTCCTAAAGAAATAAAACAAATTACCCAATCCATAAAGCGCTTGGAAAAAGTGCTTAAAACTAAGTCTATTCAAAATATCGGCCTAGACATAGCCCGAACCCAGCAGACCTTGGCCGAAATGAAACAAGCCGCCGACGCAGTGCAAAATTTATATAACGCCGGCAACTATCAAGAAGCTCAAGAGGAAATGCGGTTTTTCCATGAAGGCGGCCAGCCGGGCGAAATTGAGGGTGTGATTTTTAGAATCCGCGACATTAAGAACATGGCCAAACGGGTCAAAGATACGGCCGTGCGGGCCGAGGTGGATGGAGTTTTGCAAGAAGTCATAGACACTTTCAACGCCGGTGAATACCGCGATGCCCGTGAAACTATGGACGAATACGCCGACGATTTGCAAAGGTTGATCAGCCAGCTGGTTCAAGCCCAATCGCGCCGGGGCTATAACCGCCGGGAATCATCCACGCGAGTTCAAAGTTTAGGCGAACTGATAGGCCGGAAACTTCAAGAGGCCAATGATAATCAGGGACAGCAAACATTTCCTTCTAAATAAAACGCCAGATGTTGAACATCGGATGTTCAACATCTTGTTTTAATAAATAAGCAACAAATTATGAAGAAAACAATAATTATACCCTTATTAATAAGTTTGGCCTTCGTCCTTACAGCTAACGCCCAGACGACTTCCCAAACCAGTGTGGAAGAACTGCAAAAACAGATTCAGTTGTTGCTGGGCCAAATCGGATCGCTACAAAAAGAGGTTTCTGGCTTAAAGGTGACCACACCGGCGCTGGCACCGACTACTTCGGCGACCACGCCAACGGCGCCGACCGCCAGCACCCCGCCTCCAACATTTCTGCCTCCTTTCACTTACCCGCCGGTGGATATAGACGAATCTGAAGTTACGGGAACCGAATCGGAGTTTGTGCCGCCGCCAAATCTAACCCGTTCGTTGTTTAGGGGCTCGCGGGGCGAGGATGTGCGGCAACTGCAGGAATTTTTAGCGCAGGATTCAACTATATATCCCGAGGGCATTGCCACCGGCTACTATGGCCTTAGCACCGAAAGAGCGGTGAGAAAGTGGCAAACCAAAAATGGCGTGCCGGCGGTGGGTGTAGTTGGGCGTCAAACCATCGCTAAATTTAAAGAATTATATCAAGGTCAAAAGCCGCCCAAACCGATAACCGACCCCGTGGTCTGCGCCGTATATTCACCAATTACCTGCCCGGCCGGTGAAGAAAGATATCCGGTTTCCGATCCGTCGTCTTATTCAAGTTGTCCCATATACGCCTGCCGACCCGCGGGCACCAAACCGCCAATCTGCCCGGCTTTGCCCACAGTGGATGCCTGCCCGGCCGGTGAAGAGAGAATCGTCACCTATAAATCCGAACAATGCGGCATCTACTATGCTTGCAAACCGCGCGAAACCACTAGAGCCGACAACACCATCGCTGTTTTGAAAAAAGTCTCCTCCATCCAAACCGATAATCGCTACACCATTAATATCTATGACCCTGAAGGCGTTCAAAAATTTGCGGTTTACAACGCCAAGGGGTCCGAAGTTTACTTGGGCTATCCAGCTTGTCGCAAGGAATTGTCCTCACCGGTATTTAACGCCGACAGCGCTGGTTTTCCTCTCAAATTATCCCTATCCGATTGCGCGAGCGGCCAGTTTAGCACTACTCTGGAAACACCAGTCATAGTCAAACAGATTGAAGAAGGGCTAACCTTCCCCTACAAGTTTTCCAACGGTAAAATCGTCTACTCCAGCGAGGAAGCCCGATCTTATTGCTACACTAATGGCCCCGGCAGCAGTACGGGCGTGGCCGGAGAATGCGAAACTAAATTCGGCGTAGTCTACACCACCCGAATCACTACTACTACCGCCAATAGGGCCATCTACTCGACGGATTCTTTTGCCAGCTGTATGGCCAGATACGGCTTTGCGGCTGAGGCCAAACAAATCAAAACTTGGGCGCAATCATCCGAACCTATCCCCTGGGCGGCTCTTTCCAACACAGCGCAAACGGCCACTCAAAAATGTGAAAGTGAGTATTATGGCCAGCAAACTGTTGAGGCCGGGCCCACACTCTGCGCCGATGGCCGTGATAATGATAATGATGGCTACATCGATTCGGCCGACCCCAGCTGTAATTACACCACCACAACTACCGGCGGCCAAAAAGAGCAAAACTGGAATTCACTTGGCCTAAAATCGTGGATTAGAAATGATGCTGATACAGCCAGAATTGATCAGCTAAAGGCGGCTTGTGCCAGTGTTAAACCTAACTCCAATGTGTGGACGCCTAACGCCGGCCTGGCCACGAGTGCTGACTTCGGTATGCCCGATTCCTCCAAATGTTCGCGGGCCGCAGTCTGCACATCCAGCCAAATTTTTGACGGTGCGGCTTGCGTGGTTTACACCCAAACAACTACCGGCTCTACAGCCTGTTCCGATGGACGCGATAACGATGCTGATGGCTTGATTGATTATCCGGCCGATACTGGTTGTTATAGCAAGGAAGACACCACTGAAGATGTTCCCAGCACCAGCACCGGTTGCAGCAGCTCTTTGAAAGCGCTTCTAGGAACCGAATGCCATTACATGTATTCTGGCACCGACGGCAAGGCCGTTTACTGCGATGGTCCAATGACTAAGTCAGCCCAAGAGGGCGCCACTGTAGCCACTGCCGGTTGCTCAACAACCACATCTACCACCGCCATCGCCTGTTCCGATGGACGAGATAACGATGCTGATGGTTTGATTGATTATCCTAATGATACCGGCTGCTATGGTCCAGCTGATACAGATGAAACACCTGGCACAACTACTACTACAGGTACAACTTGTGACAGCGCTTTGACTACTCTTTTAGGCACCGGTTGCCATTATATGCACAATGACTCCACCGGCAACCAGATATATTGTGATGGCAATATGACCAAATCGGCCAAGCGGGGTGATACCGCTACAACCGCCGGTTGTACTTCTTCCTCATCCACTAGTAGTGGGGGCGGCACTTACGCGGGTGATGCCAACTCCTGTCCGGGATTTGCCTACAGCCGCTGGGATCAGCAAAACAAAAGATACTGCCAGTTAAACAACGAAACCAAATGCGACTACAACTATCCCAGCTATCTTACTAACGGCGCCAACTACACCGCGACTAACTGCCCAACTTATACAAGCGGTTCCGACCAGAGCACCTGGTGTTCGCCTTTGGGCTCCGGCTGGAGTGTGTACGGCAGTTATTGCTTGAATAGTTCACGAACGCAGTACACATCGGTAAGTTCGCCTAGTCTTTCGTCGGTCCAATCCTGCACCGGCGCCGATTCACCAGTTACCGGTTGCACTCCGCCGAGCGGATCCACCACAACCACCACGACCACTTCAACCGGTTCTTGTTCCCAGTACGGCGACGGCTGGCACGTTATGGGCGACAACAATTGTTATAATTCCGGCATGACCGAATATCGCACCGCCAACGGCACGCTGTATGCCTGTTCCAGCACACCGGCCTCCGGATGCAGTTCGTTTTCATCCACCTCTTCCAGCACTACTTGCTCTAGCGGACAGTACTGGAATGGCACGGCCTGCGTTAGTTCAACTACATCATGTGGCAGTAATCCAAGCACCTGTACTACCGAGTCACAATGCACAGCAGTTAATTTCTTCTGGTATAATAGCTCCTGCCATAGCACTAGCTCTAGTACATCCTGCCCCAGCGGCCAGTATTGGAGTGGTTCGGCTTGCGTCAGCTCCACTACAACTACGACCTCTACCACCACTTCAAGTTGCCCCTCGGGCTATCACTCTATGGGCAGTTACTGTATGTCGGACAGCAACTCCACCCAATGCCAGCCCACCGGTGGCGGAGCGGTTTACACTTGCTCCAGCACACCCACTGCTTCGGTCTACGACGTTACTCTGCACACTACGGCTCAAATCAGAACTGTTTTAAGATCACTGCAAAGCTCTCTCTCGGGTCTGCGTAGGTAAGATATTAGCCAAGCCTGACCGTGTCTGACGCGGTCAGGCTTGGAGTACACTAGCCAGACAAAATGCCATCCAAAACTTTTCTTAAAATACCCATCGTCTTCGCTCTAGTGACGTTGACTGGCTTAGGCTGTGCCAATTTTGCCCTCGCACAAACCCCTTCAACCAGTTCAGGGCAAGCTACTGTTGATACCAACGCGCTGATTCTATCTCTCCAAAAACAAATTCTGCAACTGCTGACCCAAATTCAAACTCTCCAGAAAGAGGTTACCGAGTTAAAAACAGAAACGGGTATCCAGGCCTCACCCATTCTTGCCCCGAGCACAGTCGAGGGGTCTCCCTTTTCACCCCTTACTCCCATTTCTGATGAAGAAATCGAGCTGCCCGAATTCACCCGCTCCCTGTCCCTGGGCTCGCGCGGTGATGATGTGCGAAAACTCCAGGAGTTTTTGGCGCGTGACAGAGAAATCTATCCTGAAGGTTTGGCCACGGGATTCTACGGACCTAGAACTGTAGAGGCAGTTAAGCGTTGGCAAAGAAAACACAATGTTGAGGCCGTAGGCACAGTAGGCCCCAAAACCATCGCCAAGTTTAGGGAACTGGGCCAAGGTGTGGTGCGAGATTTGATGGAACAAGGCACACCTTCGGGCACCATACCACCGGGACTACTGACAGCACCTGGCATACAAAGACAAATGGCGACCACTACTCCACCAGTTTCTATGCCAGCAACCACCACACCGGCCACACCGCTTCACACGCAACCAGTTACATTCACAACACCCAATGTTCCAACCGTACCTATACTCCAAAGTTCCTCTTCACCAGCCCCATTGCGCGAAATAAAAATCACAAATGAAAGCGCATCGGGCCCGCCGGCTATTGTCTCAAGCAATACCGGATACGGAATCGTGTGGGTGGACGCAACCGCGAAGAAGTTAAAGTTCTCTTCCATCGGCTGGGACGGGAGCGCCATAATAGCCCCCCGCAGCATATATGAACCTGGCAACACTCTTTGGAAGCATTTAGCCATTAAATGGACTGGATCAGAATATGGAGTAATCTTGGCGGTGAATGAACCTGCCGGCACACAAACCTATCTCATTCGTATTGATAGCCAAGGTAATTTAACTTCAGCCACCCGCCTGGGCCCAGGTGGAATCTCTCCTCATTCAGGACCAGCCATCGCCTGGAACGACAATCAGTATGGCCTGGCTTGGAATACGGCCTCCAACAACGGTATCAGCTTTGCTGGTTATTCTCCGTCACAAGCCAGAGTCACAATGTTAAAATTAAACGTCATACCCTCGCCGGTTGCCTGCGATACGGCTATAGAGTGGGGCCGCGACAGGTTTGGTATCATGTGCAACGGCTCAATTTTTTCTGCGCTGGACACAAACGGAAATATCATTGTATCTCCAATAAAAATGACCCATGACCAAAGCTATGTTACCGGTTTTGACTGGCAGCCAACTATTACCTGGGACGGAGATAAATTTTGGTCCATATCGCAGGACCATTGGGAACCGGGCGGTGGCTACAGCTGGTATGGCACTCCTACCCGTAGTTTCTGGCCCGACGGCAGCAAGCCCAACACTGGGGCTGGTGGTAGCGGAGTTGCCTACCCAATTTACAAATCGTCAATCGCTTTTGCGCCTAATTTATACCTAAACATAAGAAACGGCAGAAAAGACAGCGGTATAGCTTTCGTGCGGCTCGACAAAAACACGATCAAGCTCGGGGAGATGATAAAATTCGGGCCGACTTTCATCATCACCGAAAACGCTCTAAGCAATCTGAAATCAGCAGGTATACCCGACGACATTTTGGCAAAGTTGCAAGGTCTAAAGGATCAAGAGATTGTAGGAGAAGAAAATTTTCTAAGCATTCTTAAAAGCAAGATCGGCGAAGAAGATACCCTTAGATTCAAAGTATTGATTTTGAAACATGCCCGTTTGTACTCGGTAATGATATCTGATCCTTGGAAAAATATCACATCCTCGGCCGATACTTTGGGCAATATAACTTGGGCCTGGAATAATTACGCCATCGTCTGGAGCAACACCAGCGGTATTTATGTTTCCCTTACTCTCTATGATATTCGCTATCAACCGCCGGCTGAATACTGCTATCAAAGCATATATTACTGCTGGCAATACAGTCTTTTAACGCCGCCCCTCGTGCCGATGGTAACCACACCAGCCATGCCTGCTGTACCGGCCACACCGGCAGTTCCGGGCGTGACCAGCGCCGTGCCAGCCACACCGGCTCAACCTGCCTCGCCTTCGACCACAGCAAGCAACGAACTAAAAATCACCTACCCCAACGGCGGTGAAACTTGGTATAAAGGCAATTCCTATACCATTACATGGCAAAATCCGCTGGCCAGCGGGTTCATAGGTAAAGAAAAATATTATTGGAACGTACTTTTGAAGCGGGGCAATACCGCTTGGCAAGCCGACGGCGGCGTGCCGGTAACCCAATCTTCCTATACTTGGTCCAAATGGACCGGCTGGGCCGAGCCGATTCCTAATGCCGAAGATTTCAAAGTAGGTATTTCTTTGGTTGACACCTGCGCTGCTCAAGTCGGCGGCGTTTGCCCTTCGGCCAATATCTCCATCACACCCACCGGCGGCATAGATTACAGCGATGGTTATTTTACCGCGACTTCAACACCAGTTGCTACAACTCCAACCACCTCCCTCCCTGATTTAAAGGTCGATACAACTCCTTCCATCACGCCCTCATCTCCCAATGTCAATCAACCAGCTACTGTTGGTTTCAGAATCGCCAACTATGACCCCACCCGAACAGCTTATATATCCAACTTCACTCCCGACTATGCCGTCGGTACTGTTCTTGATTCCAACGATATTAGCTCCGGCCGAGCGAGCGGCGTCACATTCCAAAAACTAAGCCATGATTGCCCCACCACTCTAGCACCTTTTGGAAGTTGCTATGTTCAATTCACACTCACCTACACCACCGGCGGCGCCAAAACCATTTACGTCAAAGCTGACCCTAATAACAAAATTGCTGAAGCCAACGAAACCAATAATTCTCTCCCCAGTTCTTTTAACGTCATCGATGCCACCGGCGATATCACTCCGCCGACAGCGACTTTAGCGGTCGGCTACCCCAATTTAACCGCCCAAACCCAACCAATTTATATTGGATCTAACACCAATGAAGAAACAAAGATGACTTACGAATATGGCCTAACCACCAGCTACGGCTCTATTAAAACTCTTTCGGATAATTATTTGATCTCCAACGGAGCTTATCTGCCAACCTTAAGTTCTGGTACGACTTACCATATCCGCGCCAAAGCCACCGACCGCGCCGGCAACATCGGCTACTCGCAGGATTATGTTTTTACTACCGCTTCTCCCAACACTCCACCCGCTATCACCTCGGGTCCCCACCACACGCCCACCGATGCTACGCCCAAAGAAGCTATCAGTATTGAATTTGGCACCAGCTCGGCCTGCGACAGCTCTTTCCAGTATGGTCTTAGTACCAGCTACGGCACCAGTAAAACACCCGGCGATCCCACCAATAAAACCAGCCATTATTTCTTTTTGACGGGTCTCACCGCCAATACTACCTACTACTACAAAATCACCTGCGCAGGCACGGGCGGCACACTGGAACAAACCGGCAGTTACACTACCGGCAACACCGGCAATACGACTTCTCCATCCACCACCACATCTACCACCACCTCGGCGGTGCTGGACTCATTAAATGGATTGATCAAGAAACTTCAGGAACTATTGCAAAAACAAGGATATTAAATTTAAACGGCTCAACGGGAATCCCGTTGAGCCGTTTGTTTAATACCTTACAGGAAACCCCCTCGGCGCAGCCGAGGGGGTTTGTTTTATCCCCATTGAGGTTCGACCTCAATAAGCTACCTTAAAAAATTCACAAAGGGGGCTAAGATGGTGTCCAAAGCCGATGAGGTGGGCGGCGGGGCGGTGGTTCCACCTCCGGACGGCGGAGGAGAAAATTGCTGGAAATCGCCAGATCCTGAGCTTGGCGAAGGACTACCGCCCGATGGAATCTGAGATTGAAATTCTTGCTGGAATTGTTGTTGAAACTGCTCTTGGGTCTTTTGTTGGATTATGTTTTGGAGATCCTTTTGAGAAGGTACACCACCCTCAAAACCCTCGCCGCCGCTAAACCGTTCTAACTCTTCTGGGGATGGCCCGCGGCCACCTTCAAATCCGCCTTGGTTGAATTCGCCTCTTTGAAACTTTTCAATTTCTTCTTCGGAAGGGAAACCCCCACCTTCACCTCCGGGGAAACCGCTCGAAGATCCCGAGTTGGGCGAGGGACCATCGCCTGGAAAACCACCTTCTTCTCTGAATCGCTCAAAATCACCCTCGTCAAATTCCCCTTCAAATCCGGGCGGCGGACCAAAGCCACCCTTATGTTCACCATCAAAGCCACCGGGACCAAAACCTTCGCCCCCGGCGCCTTCAAATTGCGAACGGGCAAAATCTTCAAAGCAAGAACGCATCACATTACCCATCTCGCGCCCCGGCATACCCTGACCCGCTTGAAGCTTGTCAAAGGTATCACTGCCTAAAGACGATCTTAAACAGTCAGTTACCTCTTCCGGAGCCGATTCAATGCTTTGTCGGAATTGTTGGAATCCTTCTTGGATTTGTTCCAACTCTTCCGGCGGAATCAAACCATGCTCGCTGGCAAAGCTGAAACAGGCCTCTTGATTGGCCGGATCGTTGCAAAAGTCTTCGCACCCATCCCGGCCGCGGCAACCGCCCGGCCCCTTGCCGCCGGTTTTCCTGAACATTTCGGCTTCTTCCGGCGCCATTAAACCGGCTTCTATGGCAAAGTTGGCGCAAGATTCCAAATTGGCTTCATCTTCACAATAGGCCTCGCAGGCTTCTTTGCTTCTGCAGCCGCCGGGCATCTTGCCGGCCTTCATTAAAGGAATCATTTTCCTGGCCATTTCCAACTCCTCTTCGGGAATAAAACCGGCTCTTTCGGCAAAAGCAAAACATTCTTCTACATTATTAGGATCGGAACAATAATCCTCACAAGAATTTTTGTTTTTACAGCCGCCCGGCGGCCTAGCGCCGCTCTCCATAGCTCTAGCGGCCTGTCTGGCCTCGGCCAGTTCTTCCTCGCTCAAAAAACCGGATGCTTCCGCAAAATCCAAACATTCGTTGATATGATCCAGATCGTCGCAATAGACTTCGCACTGGGCTTTATTTTTGCAACCACCCGGCAAAGTGGCTCCACCCTCTAAAGCCGCCGCCACTTTCTTGGCCTCGGCCAATTCCTCTTCATCAATAAAACCGTGACGCTCCGCAAAGGCCACGCACTCGTTTATATGATCTATATCCTCGCAGTACTCAATACATTGTATTTTATCGGTGCAGCCGCCCGGCCCCCGGCCGCCCAAGTTGGCAAATTTCCTGGCTTCAGCGGCCTCTTCATCAGACATCAAACCGTTCCTTTCGGCAAAACTAACACAAGCCAGCAAATTATCGCCGTCATTGCAAAAACTACGGCATTCTTCTTCATTGCCGCAATTGCCCAGTTCCGCCACCGGGTACTGAATCTGTGACAAATCAGCTTGAGCGCTGACGGTAATGGTATAGGCAACCAAAAACCCAACCAAAAGCACTCCTCCGGCGAGCCAGAGTTGGAAATTATACCTCTCTTTTATTCGTATATTCGTACCCATTCGTATTTCGTAAACTGGTTACTGCCCGAACGGATTCTTATAGATATTCTTTAACGGATTGGCTTTTTCAAAAGGATTAGTCTCGGCCTCGTAAGGGTTCACATTGGGCACGCTCTCGGTGGGTGTTTGAACCTGGCCGGAAACCTGCTCGCCCAAAGTCGGCGCCGAAGTCTTTTCTTCACCGCCTTTTTGAGAATAACGCCAGATCAAATAGAAACCCAGCGCCACCACTATCAACACCAAAACAGCCACACCCACTTTTGACTTAGCCGCCGAATCAATTTCAGGGTCCATATAACATCAATTGTATCACAACCTTCGACTCATCTAGCAAGTGTAAGTTATTCACACCCCCGTCTACAATTGTGCCAAGCCCAGAAACCTCATATAATAAACTAAGTGAAAGTTATATTTTTTGAGATCACCAAAAAAGAAGAGGAGTTTGTCGCCGCCAACTTGCGAGAGGTGGAAATTGTTTTTGTGGCCGATAAATTAAGCGACGCTAACATTAATCTGGCCCGAGACGCAGAGGTGGTGTCGGTATTTGTCGGCTCCGAGATAACCGGTGCGGTTATAGACGCTCTACCCAATTTGAAATTTATCGCCACCCGCTCCACCGGTTTTGATCATATTGATATTGGCGAGGCCCGGCAAAAAAATATCGGCTTAGCCAACGTGCCGGCTTACGGTTCGCGCACGGTGGCCGAATTTACATTTGGCTTGATTTTGACGCTCTCCCGAAAAATATTTTCGGCCCGCCACCAGCTTTTGGAAAGCGAAGATTTTAGTATGGATAAATTGGAAGGTTTTGATCTTAAGGATAAAACCTTGGGCGTGGTCGGCGTGGGGCGCATCGGCCGCAATGTCATTAAAATCGCCCGGGCTTTGGAGATGAATGTTTTGGCTGCCGATGTTAAGCCCGACCAAAAATTCGCGGCCGAAGCTGGATTTAGATACACTACTCTGGAGGAATTATTAAAAAACTCCGACATCGTCAGTCTGCACACACCCTACACACCCGAGACCAAACATTTAATAAATTCCGGCAATATAGAGCTAATGAAAAAAGGTTCTTATTTGATAAACACCGCCCGAGGCGAACTGGTGGAAACCGACGCTTTGTTGAAAGCCCTAACCACCGGCCATCTGGCCGGGGCCGGTTTGGATGTTCTGGAATCGGAACGCCAATTAAAAGAAGAAGCCGAACTTTTGGCCGCTGGGGCCGGCAATATAAAAGACTTCAAAACGCTTTTGGAGGATCATATTCTAATCAATCTGCCCCAGGTTATCATCACTCCGCACATCGCTTTTTGCACCACCGAAGCGCGTGAAGAGATAATAAAGACCACGGTGGAGAATATAAAATCTTTTTTGGCCGGGCGCGCGGTCAATTTGGTTTAACGGACCCAGCTTTATGGCCATTGAGATTAAAAACTTAAGCCAGCTCGTCGCCACCGTTTCAAGAAAAAACACTCTCGCCATTATTTCCACCGGGCTGATATTGACTTGCCTCCAATAATCCTTCGACAATTCCCAAATTCCCAACATTTTATATAACATTCCTCTCACGATCGTAAGAAAAATGTTATAAATTAAAAACCGCCCCTCGATTTCTCTCGGGACGGTCTGAAAGAACAAATCACTGCCGGGCGTTTAACGGACTAGACGGATGTCCGGAGTGCGGCTTCTTCCCGCTCAAGCTCGTCGCGGCGCTCGGCCAAATCACGGAGTTGGTCAAACCGTTTCTGCTCCTCCGCCACAATGCGGCGGTGCGTGAGCACAATGGCCGGCATAGAACCGCCGTAGTGCGCTTCGGCGAGAGATGTCGGTTTCCGATAGCTCAAATCCCAGGAAATGCCAAATTGGTCTTTTTTCTCTGTGGGTAGCTGTAAACCCTGCCGGAACGCAAGCTCCTCCAACTTAGCCATACAGGCCTCATCCAACTCGCAGTCCCGGTCTAAGAGTCTCTCGAGCTCGCCGATACCCCAGAGAACCTCAATGAACCGCGGGCGACGTTCCCGCAGTTGCTGTTGGATAGCGCGGTCGTGGTCGCTCTCATACTTGCCGAAGTACATAAGCTTCCACCCCTGCATCGCGAACTTAACGAGAAACGCGTGTACTATTTCGCCATACACCGTCTCCACGCCGTGGCTGTACGCGTTCCTGATGCGTGATTCATCTTCGTCCACCCGGAAAAACCAGAGTATTTTGTCAACCAACTCTGGGCGCTCGACCAACCATAGCCACGACGGAGGATCTCCACCCTTGCTCCGGTTTTTGAACACCGCGTTTATGATGGTCTCAAACGCCTTACGGGCAATGCTTTGCCTGACTTTGTACCATGGCATACTCTGACCAAGGAAATGCGTTTGTGAACTAAAGCAATCTCTTGATTCGCCTGGTAAATTGAAGTTCAACAACGAAACGTGACCATCCGCGACATCTAGATAGAAACAGATACGCTCAATGCTTTCCTGTGCATTTCCAACAACCATAAAACCGCAGTGGAGCAGACCGAGCATCTCCTCCGCGTTCTTGGTAACACTCCACCTTTTCTTCTACCGGCTCCAGGTACCGATGGTTTCCTTCACCGATGCGAGCGGATGTACATGCTCCGCAACTGGTGTTGCGTCCTGCTTCACTTCTTCAGCGCCCATACGGGCCCTCCTTGTGAAGGTACTGCGTTTATGCCGCTTTACGTGCGGCGAGACGTATCCCCAACTTACGCCCCGCCATTAGTTTTGTCAAATAAATCAAAGATTCGGCTCTATCAGCGCCGAAATTATCAAAACTTACCGTAATAAAAAAGCCGGTACGTTTTGGTACCGGCTCCAAGGACTGGATCTTATTTCTTTTCCTCTTTCTTTTTCCCGTCTTTGGTCTCCTTAGCCAGCGGTAACGTTCACTTTACCTAAATATATTGACAATTTAGCAATATAAACTTAATATAAGTTCATCATTGTTCTTTAACCTTAGCGAGGAGGTAAATCCAGAATGGGACGTATGAGCTGGTTGGAAGTCATTCGGCAGGATTTGGAGCAAATTGGTGAGAGCGATTTGATAGAACCGCCGGCTGAAGCGGAGGAAGGTGAGGAAATTCTTGGGGAAGCTTCACTCTACCTGCGCCGGCTGTGGACTCTAATTGCGATGATGCAGAAGAAAGCCGCGCTGGCCGAGGTGGAAATGGCGTTTTGCAGTGTCCCCACCCCCACCAGAACAGAAGAACTTCGCGCCCAAGTTTGGGAACTTACAAGTAAGGCTCAAGCTTTGAAAAGATTTTTCTGGACCGAGGCCAACGACGAGTTTAGCAGTTGGGATAGGCCCGCCATCGGTATCCGCAAGGATTGGATGGTAGTGGTCTGTAAAGAAGATCATATCCCCGACATCATAAAAAGAATACTCGGCGGTTAAATTCCGGGAAACAGAACGGGTCCACGCTCAAACGAGCGTGGACTTTTTTATTGGATTACAGATTCGGCTCTATCAAAGCCGCGATGCGCAGAACCTCGCGCGAGTAAAAATTGCAAATGTATTTGGTGCAGTTGGGGCTGCCCGAAATATAGGCCTTAGCCGCCCGCAATTCGGCGTTTTGGGTTTTAGCCGCGGCGCCGGCATCGGCCAAGTACAGCGCCGCCGCCGTGAAAGCATCTTCCACTTTCCAAGGATCAGGCGGATTATGGCCGGTCAGCCGCGCCACTTGATCTTCAAACAACAGCCAGGTGGACGGTAAAAACTGAGCCGGCCCCATCGCCCCGCCGCAACCGTAATTGGGTTTGCGGGAAACCGGCATAGTGTCGGGGTTGTAACCGAGCCGGGATGTGATAATAAAAAAAGCGTTTTTTTGTTTCTCGGCCGACGAGCGCTTGCCTAAATTTATGTAACATTGATACAAATCCGTCTGCCAGTTGCCGTTGCCGGTATGGCTGCCGGCGGTAATAATTCCCTCTTCGTACCGGCGGCCCGTTTCCACCTCCAATAATCCCAGCAAAAAAGCTGTTCTAATACCGGTCCTCTTAGCGGCTAAATCGGCGTACTTTACGGCGTCTTCGGCGCTAACGCCCGTGCGTTCCAAGTAGTAAATCTGACTCCGTATAGCCGCGATATCCTTTTTCTTGGTTTGAATAACTTTTTGATAAACATTCTCCTGACCTTGGGTCAATTTTAAGATTTTGTTTTTTTCGCTTTTCTTGGTCTCAACATTCTGTTTTTGAATCTGCGCCAAAGCCCTTAAAGACAAGAGTTCCTCGCGTTTCTCCTCCAGCGCTTCTTTTTCTTTTTGCAGCTGTTCTTTCAAAACCGTCAAATCGTCCAGCGATTGGTTAAGATCCTGCTGCACGTTCTCCAGCGCTGAAACTTCCTGGAAAAATTGGGCTAAGTCTTTTTTAACTAAAAGAATTTCTATCGGCGACAGCTCGTTTTGTTTGTAGATGGTGCGCAGATATTCCGAAAGAGAATCTTTTTGTTTGGAAATTTTTGTCTCGGCTTCTTTAATGCTTTCAATCCTTAACGAGATAGTGCTTTCTGTCTGCCGAACGGATAAGTTAAGGCCCTTGATGGTCAACTCCGCCCTTTTTATTTCGTTGTCCAAACGGGCCACTTCATTTTTTAAAGTCTCTTTGCGCCCCCGGATCTGAACCAGTTCTTTATCCAACCCGGCTATTTCGGACTCTATGGCGGCTATTTGAGATTCCAATTCTACCCGTTTAGAACCGTTCTCCTGCGCCCACACAAAAAGCGGCGCCAACACCAAAGCCGCGATTATTAACAAAAACGGACGCCGGGTAAGCATCCATTTTATTCTAACAT
The DNA here is from genome assembly GCA_049274895.1 of Minisyncoccia bacterium. Classification (GTDB taxonomy): domain Bacteria; phylum Patescibacteriota; class Minisyncoccia; order JACQLN01; family JACQLN01; genus JACQLN01. Next base: position 9,694 of record JBASTM010000017.1, on the reverse strand, counting down.
AAAATATAATAAGCTCACCGCGCGGTTCTGCGAATGAGCGGGCACGGTTCCAACCGCAAATGGGGTTGTAAGGCAGACAAACTTTCGAGTTGGCTCGACGACCGAGCGGGCAGGGTGTCCCGAGTCCCGATTGCGAAGCAATCGCGGAAGAGGGACGAGCGAGGTCGACGCGCCAGCGAGAGTTCACGCTGGGAACTCGAGCGTAACGAGAAGGTTTGTCCGCCGACAATCCTATTCCACAACCTTCTCCTTAGAAGCCACTTCACCTTCCACAGCCGGAGCTTCGGGTTTAACCACGCCCTCAACTTTAGAAACGTCTTCCACCACTTCGGTTTTAAGCGCCTCCAATTCTTCTTCGCTTCTAGGCGGCACCACCGAAGCCGCAATGGCGTTTAACTTGGAAAGTATTTTAACACTGGGCCCGACTTTAATATCGGCCACGGTAATATGATCCTCAAAAGTTTTAAGTCCCGAAATATCCACCTCAATATTATGCGGCAGATTCTGCGGTAGGGCCTCAACTTCAATATGTTGAATATTTCGTATTAAAACACCCGAGAGTTCTTTAACGGCTGGAGAATCGCCCACAAACACCACAGGAATTTCGGCTTTGATCTTTTGATCCAACCGCACCTCCAAAAAATCAACGTGGATGGGAAGATCTTTGACCGGGTCGCGCTGCACATCATGAATCAAAACGTGCTTAGTTTTGACCGACTCAACCTCACTGGAGGAACCGCCTCCTAAGACCAACTCCACCATAGTGGTCTCGCCGGCTTTGGCTATAGCTTTTTCCAAATCCGACCGGCCCACCGACACGCTGGCGTTCTCCACCCCCGAGCCATAAACCACACCCGGCACCAAACCATCTCGCCTAAGTTGATTGACCCCGCCTTTTTCCCTGATTTTTACCTCTAGTTTGATAGACATAAGTAAATAAAAAAACAGCTTTTAAGTTGGGGTTAGTGTAACACCAAATCATACAAAGATCAAATGGCTTTATTGACGCTGCCGAAGAGACGGAGTTTTTGCCTGATCAATTCCTGAACCTCGCGCACTACTTCACGCTCCAGCTTATAAAGGGCATATTCATCTGGATTAGATTTCAAACCCGCCTCCAACCCCCTCTTAAACAAAACCCGCAGTTCGGTGCTGATGTGAATATTGCCGATGCCGGCGGCTATGGCCTTTTTGATATCATCATCAACGATACCGGAACCGGCGTGCAAAACCAGCGTCACGTTTTCCGCGACGGCCCGCCTGATTTCTTTCAATCGGTCAAAATCCAGTCGTGGCTCGTCCAAGTTGATACCGTGGATATTGCCTATAACTATGGCCAGCCGATCCACGCCCGTTCTTTCGGCAAATTCAGCAGCTGCTTGCGGATCGGTATAGTCGGAAGGATTGATTTTTATTTTTTGATTGGAAAGTTGCGATTCACCCTTCAAATAGCCCAGTTCGCCTTCTACCGATATGTCTGGATTTTTGTCGCGGGCGTATTCAACAACCTCTCTGGTCTGTTTGATGTTTTGGGATATGGATAAAGCCGAGCCGTCAAAATGGATCGAATCATAACCGGCTTCAACCGCGTCAAATGCAGTTTGGACGCTTTTGGTATGATCGGCATTCAAAAAGATATGTGGCCAATCCTGCCGATAAACCCGAATTAAAGCCACCACACTTTTAAGCCCCAGCCATTCCCGCTCGCCTTCGGAAGTGCCAATCATCACCGGCGCTTGGGATTCTTGGGCCGCCGCCGCCACGGCTTTTAACAATTCCAAATTAGAGACATTAAAATGCCCCACCGCCCAATTCTCTCTAGTTGTCCTTACAAAGATTTCCTTCAAACTCATAAAGTAAAAATCGTTATTCCGAGCAGGCCTTTGGAGAAGACATTAATATTCCATAAGATGAGAGGCTCCAAATAGCCTGCGAGGAGTAATGATTTTTGCGAATAAATTAGAGGACAATATAACCCTTATCAAAATTATCCAAAATCATCTCCTCCAGTTTGTCTTCTCCGCCGGCATACTCGGCAAAAATCTTAGTCCACATGGCCTCGCGCTGATGATAGGTCAACACCTCTTTTTTGCCCTCCATAAACGAGACCAGCGACATAGCATTGTCTTCTAAATCAAAACTGACCACTTCACCTGCCCCGACTTCAGTGGCGGGGTCGTCTGCTTCACCTTGGAATAGACCGCCCACCCAATCCAAATTAAACCATAAACTCAAATCAACTTTGCCGCCGGTTTTTTCCGAGATGCCTACCAAATCGCGCTCGCCTTTGGTCCAATGGATTGATTCCGGATTCACCCGCGGCTGAAACAGCCGCGGATCCTGCGGGTTTTCTTTAATCAGATAACGCTGAACGATCAGCCAGGCGTTTTTCTGGCTCACGTCCATCAGTTCTTTAACGTCGCCTCGTAACAGCGACTTGAATTTCTCGGCAAAATCCGGCAAAACTGAATATTTTTTGAAAAGCTTGGAATAAAACTCTATCTCGTGAAAATAATGCAACAGCAGGGCGAAATCTCGCAAAAACTTGCCGGGAATGTCCATCTTGATTGGGTTTAAGAATATGACCCCGAATTCTTTAAGGTGGCTGACGTTGTGATGTTTTTTTTCTACGAATTTTTTGGCAATATCGTGCCACTTAGCGCTTAAAACCTTAACCTCAATATCTCGCTCCTCGAAATCGGCAACAGTAAAACTGCTGTAAGCTTCGGTAAAAGTCTGGTGCATCCATTCATCGGATTCCACAAACCTTAAAGCGCTAAAGGCCTCCATCAAATCGTTGCCCGCGATAAGTTCGTCCACCGATTTGTAACCCAAATAATTTAACAGATTATCCGGCCGGCGTTTCAAAAATATGTCCTTGATAAAATCTTTTTTCAAAAAGAAGCCGCGGCCGGCTTTAGCCAGCGAACGTGAAAGATTAGCGGCTTTTTCAAATTCATTCTCGCCCTCCACGCTCCGCAAGAAATCTAGAAACTGCTTTTCGTGGTAAAAGATGGCTTTTTGCAAAGCGCCCCGGACATGGCCGGCGCTGCCGCCGCCGCTGTTTATTTTTTTTAACGTCTCCGCAATTATTTTATCGTTTTCTTCAACCAGTTTCTCCACCACGTCGCCCCGGCCGGTGGAAACTGAAATTGAATTTATAAAATTGCCCAGCGTGCCAGTTGTTACGCCTAAAATCTTGGCCAGTTTTTCTTGAGGATTCATCATTGATCGCTTGTTTTATTGGTTTCAATTTTTAATTCCCTCCAGCGCGAATCATTTTCAAATTGATCTTTGGTCAAAATCCCAGCTTTAGCTCCAATATATTCCACCACATTGGTGGCGTTGGCACTGGCGAGGCGAATAGCTGCCTCGATGTTGTTTGACCTTGCGAGGCCAGCCACAAAACCGGAACCGAAAGCGTCGCCGGCGCCGGTTCTATCAATAATACTTTTATTCTTAAAAATTCCGGCTTGGTAGATCTTCTTGCCGTCAGAGACCCAAACCCCCTTGGGGCCGTCGGTCAGAATCGCTATTCCTTTAACATACTCATCCAAAACCCCAAAAATCTTTTCTTCACGTTTATAATCCACACCGGTCAGTTGCGATCCTTCCTCACGGTTCATTATAACCACATCAAGTTTTTTTAGAATCCCGCCGAAACCGCCCAGACCCAGTTTGATTTGGCTTTGGGAAGGATTCATCGCCACCTTGGCACCAGTTTCCTTAGCTTTATCCAAAACAACACCAACAACATCTAAAGGCACCGAACCGGAAATATAAAACCATTTGGCCGCGAGGTTGCCGGGATTGATATCCGAGCGCTCAAAATTTTCCGAGGCGCCGCGGTAAGTCAGTGCGGTCCTCTCGCCTGTATCCGACAAAATCAAAACCGAATAAGCCGTCTTTGAATCTTTAGTCTCAACCACAAAACCGGTGCTGACCTGCTCGGCCTGCAAATCTTTCAAAACCTCGCGCCCCGAAACATCGTCACCGATCTTGCAGACGGCGGCGGCGCGGTAGCCCTGCCGGCTGAAAGTAACCGCGGCGTTGGTGGCTCCGCCGCCGGTGGCAAAAACAACATCCTCCAAATCAATCTTGCCGCCCGCCGGGAGGCATAAACCAAAACCAGAAACAAACTCGGGCGTGGATACAACCTTAAAGGCCCGGCTTTTGGCAAAAAAATCCCGGGTAGCCGTGCCGATGGTAATAACATCAAAAACCATTATTATAATTTTACCACAAAATCCCGCACCTTTTGCAAACAAAAGGTGCGGGATAAAAAGAGGCAGACTGTTGTTTGAGTCTGCCTCGTTAGGGCGCTGGCGCGCTACACGACTTTCCAGTGAATCCTACTTTTTCTTACAGCCGCCGGCGGCGGCCTTCTGGGGTGATGCTTTTTGGAGCAATCAACAACTCCCTTCGCCACCAATATCTGTTTGGCCTCGCGGGGCTGATTCACGACGGAATCAGCCTTCTTCTTGATCACCACTTTATCCTCCTTTGTTTGATTTTTGTGCGCAACTCGCCCAAGCTAATTATATCAAATTTCCAATTTCACTGCCTATCTTTAATTATACACCTTTACATTTAATTTGTCAATGATGAAAATCAGCTACTTTCTGGTTAAAACTTTCCTAATGGCCTTTTTGATTGATTCCACACCCAGACCGTATTTCTCTATCAGTTCTTCGGGCTGGCCGGATTCGCCAAAAGAATCATGGACACCAATAAACTCCATCGGCACCGGCAATTCTTTGGCCAAAAATTCGGCGATGGCGCCGCCCAAGCCGCCATAAATTTGATGTTCTTCCACCGTAACTACGGCTTTGGTCTGACGGACATATTTTAAGATTGTCTCGCCGTCCAACGGTTTTATAGTATGTATATTAACCACCGCCACCGATATTTTCTCTTCCTCAAGATCTAAAGCCACCCTCAAGGCGTTGTAGATCAAAGGACCGCAAACAAAAATAACCGCGTCGCGGCCGTCTTTGAAAACTTCGGCCTGCCCGATTTTGAAAGGCGTATCGGCCGTGGTTATGACTGGAGTTTTCTCGCGTCCAAAACGCAAATAAACCGGACCGGCTAATTCCGCCGCCGCCAGCGTAGCTTTTTTGGCTTCTTCGTAATCGCAAGGCACAATCACCGTCATCCCCGGCAGCATTCGCATTAAGCCGATGTCTTCCAAGGCCTGGTGCGTGGCCCCATCCGGGCCGACCGAAATGCCGGCGTGCGCTCCCGCGATTTTTACATTGGCCTCATTGTAAGCAATGGTGGTTCTTATTTGTTCGTTATTGCGGCCGGGGCTGAAAGTGGCATAAGAAGAAACAAAAGGAATTTTACCCGCCAGGGCCATACCCGCCGCCACCGAAGCCATATTCTGCTCGGCCACGCCCAGTTCCACGAATCTTTCGGGAAACTTTTTTTGGAAGGCCAGCGAGCGCGTGGATTCCGTCAGGTCGGCGCACAGCACCACCACGTTTTTATTTTTCTCCCCGGCCAAAACCAAACCCTCGCCGTAACCGTCGCGGGTGGCTTTTAGTTCCGGTTTAGACAAATCTTTCACTAAATAAGCGTTGAGGTTCACTAACAGCTTTTAGCTTTTAGCTTTTAGCTTTCTAGGGGGTTAAAACCTAAAAAGCTAGCAAGCTAAGAAGCTAATTCCTAGTCCATGTGTCCGGCTTCAATCTGCCCCTGCAGCGTCCGCAGCTCTCTCAAGGCCTCGGCAGCTTCCTCTTTATTAGGGGGCTTGCCGTGCCATTCAAATTTTCGCTCCATAAAATCCACCCCCTGGCCCGGAATAGTGTGGGCGATAATCACTGTCGGTTTTTCAAAAATAGTTTCGGCCGTAGCGCAGGCCTCCACAAACTCGCGCATATTGTGGCCGTCGATTTCTATGACGTGCCAGTTGAAAGATTCGTACTTATTTTTAAGATCATCCAACGGCATAATGTCTTCGGTGTAGCCGTCTATTTGAATATTATTGCGATCCAATATGCCGGTTAGATTATTCAATTTATATTTAGCCGCGAACATCACCGCCTCCCAAGTTTGGCCGGCGTCATGCTCGCCGTCCGACATAGCGCAATAGACTCTGTTGGTAGCGCCGTCCATTTTTAGCGCGAGCGCCATACCGGCGGCTTGAGATAATCCTGATCCGAGCGGGCCGGATGTAGTTTCCATGCCAGGCAGGGCGACGCGGTGGGGATGGCCCTGCAAGCGCGTGCCCAGCTGGCGCAAAGTTTTTAATTCCGACAGCGGAAAATAGCCGGCCTCGGCCATAGCCGCGTAGCGCACTGGGCAAATGTGGCCGTTGGAAAGTATCAGCCGATCGCGGCCGGGCCACTCGGGGTGCTTGGGATCGTGCTTTAGAACGTGAAAATAAAGCGCCGTAAAAATATCGGCCATGCCCAACGGCCCGGCCGAGTGCCCCGAGCCGGCTGCTAAGAGCATGGCAATAATATCCTGCCGGATTTGGTTGGCCTTGAGCTCCAGCTGTTTTAATTTGGTGTCGTGCAGCGCTTCCACGTTTTAATTTTAGCAAATTTATTGCGAAAAAAGAAAAAAACCGTTTTGCCCCAAACGTATACCGAGCTTGCTGCAGCAAGCTCGGTATACGTTATGAATTGTGAGGATACTATATAAAGTATTATATAAACTTGTAACTTTGAATTGCTTGCTTAGGATCGTCCGACGCAAATATACCCGAGCCCACCACAATATCATCAACACCGACTTCTTTAAGATCCTTAGCAATATCTAAATCAATTCCCCCATCCACCTCTATTTTGATTTGGGGATACGCCGACTTAAAAGACCTGATTTTATCAATCACCCGCCCATCAAACTCCTGCCCTTGATAGCCCGGCCTGACGCTTAAAAACAAAACCCGACCGACTTGGCCAATCAAGTCCCGATGCATCTCCCACGGCGTTTCTATATTAAAACCTAAAACAACTTCTCTCCCAATGTTGAACATCGGATGTTCAACATTTTTCAAAGATTCTATGGGCACCACCAAACGACTGACTGGACCCACCGCCCATCTTTTGATCTCCTCCGCCGGATCGGCCACCATCAAATGGACTTCTACTTTTGATTTTATATTTAGATCTAAAAGTTCTTGGGGGTTAGACCAAGTCTGGATCGGCGTAAAAATGCCGTCAGAAATATCTAATTGGATCCAGTCCGTAAGACCGTCCATAAGTTTGATTTTTTCGGCCACGTTGGGCCAGTCCGATTCCAAAATGGCGGGAACTATCTCCATGATTCTTCTGCTTTTCTAATTTTCTCCACTCGCCTAATATATTTGGGCTGCGGATCAAACTTGGCCTCCAGCCACACCTTCAATATCTTCTCGGCCATACTGAAATCTGTTTGATCGGCCGCAATGGCTACCACGTTCAAATCATCATTCTCCCGGCCGTGCCGGGCATACCATTCGCTAACGGCGAGACCCGCCCGAATGCCTTTGACTTTGTTGGCCGCCGCGACCATACCCAAACCCGAACCGCAAATCATCACGCCGGTGCTAGTTGAATCCTTAGCGACCTCTTGAGCCACCTTAAAAGCAAAATCGGGGTAATCATCCTCCGGATCAAATTTGTGATTACCTACATCTTTGAATGGAATCTTTGACTTGGCAAGATAATCTTTAAGATATTCTTTAAGATTGTAACCGCGATGATCGGAACCAATATAGATCATATCTATATTTTAACACAGAGTCCCGCACCTTTTTAGCTAAAAAGGTGCGGGATAAAAAAGCCGTCCGCGACGTAAAGTCGGGACGGCCTGGGTATTTGGGGAACTATTCTACAATGAATGTCTTTTGACATAAACTCTTCCGACAACTAACTACTTGACCGCCGTGGAACAGTATAGAGAAACTCATCCCCCCGCAATATGGACATCTAACCTCACCCGAGTAATTTCTGCGGGCCTTCCGCATCGGCTCGGCCGGGGGCAGCTTTTCAACCCGTGGCTGGCGGCGTTCTTGGTGCGTATTGCGGTGGCTATCCAGATGGGCTTGCTTGATAATCGCCTGACAGCCCGGATGCAAACAGCGATAACGCCGGCGCGCCAACGGCTCAAAGGTAACATTATTCATTGCCCATCCTCCCTCTGTTTAGATGAAAAAAGAACTCACGGTACTATACCTTATTTATACTTGATTTATCAAATCCAAATAAAAAAGGCCTAAGTGCTCGCGCGAGCACTTAGGCCAACTGCCTTTGGCGGCTTAGCCGCCCAAATTAGAGGTGGAGGATCTTCTTGAGGTAGGGCTCCAGGTTCTTGGCGATCCGCCTCTCCTCCGCCGACAGGGCGGCCCAGGTACACAGATCGTATACCTTGAAGAACAGGATTAGTAGAAAGAGGAGAACGACCGCCACCACGGTCGTAGCCATTTTGGGTGGGTAGTAGTTCCCGGTGAGATCCATCATATACTGCCAGTCCAACCAGAGATTGACTACAGAGAGAATGACTATGGCGGCCAGGTACACGCCCGGCAGGATCCCGAAGATCTTTCTCACTTTTCAGCTCCTCTGGAAAATAGGTGATTCCTCACCTAGTAATGGAAAAGGACTATCCTTAGTCTGTATCTATAATAATAGCAAACCTATGGCAGTTTGTCAATCCCAAGGCCAAAAGTGGCTTAAACAAGCCATTTTTAGAGTAGTTCCTTCAAACTCAACACGTGCTTCAACAGCGAGGCGCAATAGCCCCATTCGTTGTCGTACCAAGCCAAAACTTTCACCAAATCGCCGCCGACCACTTTGGTGTGGGTTAAGTCGGCAATGGAAGTGTGATGGTTTTTGATAATATCTGACGATACTAACGGCTCTTCGGAAACTGTGAATATCCCCTGCCACTGGGGCTGTTTGGCCGCGCGGCGCAAGATGTCGTTGACTTCTTCGGCGCTGGTTTTGCGGCCGGCCATAAAAGTTAAGTCGGCCAGCGAACCGGTCAGCACCGGCACCCTAATGGCCACCGTTTCAAACATATCCTTTAACCACGGTTGCGACCACACCACCGCCTCGGCCGCGCCGGTGTGCGAAGGCACGATGTTCTGCGCCGCCGCCCGGCCGCGCAAAAAATCTTTGGTGGCCGGCCCATCCACTAAACTTTGACTGGCGGTATAGCCGTGGACAGTGTTTAACATCGCTTTTTTGACGCCGGGGTTGGCTTGGAGGATATTCAGCACCGGCACCACGGCATTGGTAGTGCAGGAAGCATCCGAGGTTATCCGCGCCAGAGTGCTGATGATTTGATCGTTGTTGGATCCGGGCAAAACGTGGGGTGTGTCGGCATCAGCCGGCGCGCTTATAACCACTCTCTTGGCCCCGGCCTCCAGATGCGCTTGGGCTTTTTGGCTTGAAGCAAACGCACCGCTGGATTCCACCACCACATCTATATTCAAATCCTGCCACGGCAGTTTGGCCGGATCTTTTTCGCTGTAGGCAAATATATTTTGACTGTCCACCACCAAGTAACCGCGCCTAAACTCCACCGGCTTTTCATAAAGGCCGTAAACCGTATCGCGGCGCAACAGATAAGCCAGATTCTCCACCGAGGCCAGATCGTTAATGGCTACAATATCTATGTCGGATTCGCCCAAGGCCTGACGGAAAAAAATCCGCCCGATTCTGCCGAATCCGTTAATAGCAATGCGCATGACTATATTATACTC
>JBASTM010000016.1:0-8713 GCA_049274895.1 Minisyncoccia bacterium | reverse complement strand
CCAAGATATTGAGCGGGAAGCATACCGCTCGGAGAAGGCGGAGCTTCTCTCCCGCAAGAAGTCGTTGGAGGAGAAAATCGGTAATTTGGAGCAAGGGGCGGTTGCTTGGATTGAACCCCTGCGGGGTTGGATAAAAGACGCGCAAATGCTTGACGGAATAGACGAAACGACCCCTTTACCCCTCAAAAAATCGTTCGTTCAAAAAATCTTCGGATTGAACCCCTCGTCGTTCGGGACAGGCCTGACACTTACCGCGCGCGAAGCGCGCAGCGTTGCGAAAAAACAATGGGCTTCCATTGCGGAAGCCCATTGTTTGGAAAATAAAAAACCTGTTAGTAGTATCTGTGTGGGCGAGGAGGGAGTTGAACCCTCAAGCCTTGCGGCACACGATTTTGAGTCGTGCATGTTTGCCAGTTTCATCACTCGCCCCGATTAAGGTATTTTCTAGTAAAAATAGTTCATTGTCAATTAGAGAATCGTGATGTAAAATTAAATCAAACATGGCGCGCATCATCTCTTTCGTAAATCAAAAAGGCGGGGTGGGCAAATCCACCAGTGTTATAAACGTGGGCGCGTTTTTGGCCGCCCACGGCAAGCGCGTTTTGGCGCTGGATCTGGACCCGCAGGCCAACACCACCTCGGGTTTGGGCGTGGACCCCTACCAGGTGGAGTGGCATCTTTATCATGTTTTAACCAGCGGCCTGGTGCCCGAAGAAGCCATCCGCCCCACCGGAGTTTTTGGTTTGGATTTGTTGCCCGCCAATCCCAACCTGGCTGGGGCGGGCATAGAACTGGTAACCCAACCCAACCGCGAATTTCGCCTGCGCGAGGCCCTAGCCCGAATCTCTACGCCTTATGATTATATTTTAATCGATTCACCGCCCTCGCTGGGGCTGTTAACCATAAATGGCCTGGCCGCTTCCGACTTTGCGGTGATTCCGGTACAATGCGAGTACTACGCTTTGGAAGGCATCGGGCATCTCTTAAAGACTATTGATTTGATTAGGGAAAATTTGGGGCATAATATCAATGTTTTGGGCGCGGTGCTCACTATGTACGACCGCCGCAACCGCTTGAACCGCGATGTGGTCAAAGAGATGCACCGCAACTTCCCCGGCCGGGTTTTTAACGCGGTCATTCCCCGCTGTGTTTCTTTGGCCGAGGCGCCTTCTTACGGCAAAACCATTTTGCAGTATGATGTTTATTCCAAAGGCGGCCAGGCCTACCGGCAATTGGCCGAGGAGATACTGGCGCTGGAAGATGTCCAGGATCCAGTTCCGATCCCCGATAAGGTTGAAGAAAAAATTATACAAAATAATCCATAAAAAATGGCACTAGGTCGCGGCTTGGAATCTTTGATTCCGCAAAAAAATAAAGAGGGCGCAAGTAAAGCCGAATCGCCGCCGGCTAGAGTTTTTACGCCATCCCAACCCCCGGCCACTACCGCCAAAGAGGACAGTATTTTTTATATTGAACTGGAAAAAATAAAGCCCAATCCTTATCAGCCCCGGCGGGAGTTTAATGAAACCGAACTCGCGAGTTTAGCCGAATCTATGAAGCAGTACGGCATGATCCAGCCCCTGTTGGTTTCTAAAATTGAACTGGCCGTGCCGTGGGGCACTCAAGTGGAGTACCAGCTTATTGCCGGAGAACGGCGGCTTAAGGCGGCGGGTCTAGCCGGGCTAAGGCAGGTGCCGGTTATCATTAAAAACCCCGACGAAGCCACCAAACTGGAACTGGCTTTAATAGAAAACGTCCAGCGCCAGAACCTGAACCCCGTGGAAGAGGCCCTGGCTTACGAGCGCTTGATGCAGGAATTTAAGTTAACGCAAATGCAGGTGGCCCAAAAGGTGGGCAAGAGCCGCGAGGTCATAGCCAACCGGGTGCGTTTGCTGGACTTGCCCTACGAGGTCCAAAAGAACATTTCCGAAGGCCGTTTAACCGAAGGCCATGCCAAGATGCTTTTGGCCATCAAAAACCCCGAACGCCTAAGGTTCTTGGCCGAAGAAGCCGTCAAAAAAGAAATGTCGGTGCGCGAGCTGGAAGAATTGGTCAAACAGGAAGAATCTTACAAATCCAAACCGCCGCGAGCCATTGACCCGGAACTGGAAGGTTACAAAAAAACCATTCAAGAAACGCTGGGCACGCCGGTGGCTTTTTCCGGCAGCCGCGAAAAAGGCAAACTGGCCATCAGTTTTTATTCCCAAGAGGATTTGGACAGGTTAATCAAGCGCTTGACGGGTACCGCACAGTAAAATATACTTTGTATTACAATGTAATACAAATAATTTTATAAAAATATGACTAGAGTTATCGTGCCAATATCTTTGCCCCAAGAACTTAATTTAGAAATAGAGAAGAAGGTAAAAAGAGGATACTATACTTCAAAGTCGGAGTATTTTCGCGATCTAGCCAGGAAAAATTTGCTTAAAGAAGAGCTGCTCTTGAAGCGTGAAAAAAAAGTTGTGGCAGAAGGATTAAGGGCCATCAAAGAAGGCCGGGTTTCAAAAGCTTTTAATAGTCGGGAGGCGATGAAATATCTCCAACACTCAAAATAGCTTTAAGACGCCAAACGTAAACGCTCGCGGATTTTGGCGCGGGCTTTAGAAGTTTTAGTGAATTTTAACCAGTCCCGAGAAGGGCGCTGGTTTTTGTTTATCACGATTTCCACTATATCGCCGTCGCTCAAAGCTTCGTTTATGGGCATGATTTTACCGTTGACTTTGGCTTGGGAGCATTTGTCGCCTAAGTCGGAATGGACGGCATAGGCAAAGTCCACCGGCACGGCTCCTTCGGGCAGTTCGATAACGTCGCCTTTGGGTGTGAACACAAAAATCCGGTTTTTGAAAAAATCTATTTTGGCGTTCTCCCAAAAATCCGCCGCCGTCGTATTTTCCTTTTGCCATTCCAGAAGCTGGCGCAGCCAGGAGTACTTTTTGGTGAGCGGGTTGGCGTTTTCTTTATAACTCCAGTGGCCGGCGATGCCGTAATCGGCGTTGGTGTGCATTTCGGGCGTGCGGATCTGGAACTCGGTTATTTTACCGTCTTGGCAAAAGACGGTGGTGTGCAAAGATTGGTAGCCGTTGGGTTTGGCGAGGGCGATAAAATCCTTGATGCGGTTGGGCAGAGGCGGCCAGTACTTGTGCAAAATGCCCAAAGTTTCATAACAAGCGGCCACGTCCGGCACAATCACTCTTAAAGCCACCAAATCGTAAATCCTTTCCAAATTAAAATCGTATTTCTGCAGTTTTCTCCACAAACTGTATAAATGTTTGGCCCGGGCGTTTACGGCGAGATAGCCAATGTTGTTTTCTTTTAAGATTTTTTCTACGGCTGGTTTTATTTGTTCCGCGTATTTTTTATTTTTGACGATCTGGCCGGCGGTGAGGTCCAGAAGTTTTTTGTAATCTTGAGGATAAACATAAGGAAAGGCGAGATCCTCCATCACGCCTTTTATTTCGCCCATACCCAAACGATCGGCCAACGGGGCGTAAACTTCCAGCGTCTCGCGGGCGATTTTTTCCCGGTTGCCTTTATAATCATCCAACGTTTCCAAATTATGCAACCGGTCGGCCAGTTTAATCAAAACCACCCGGATGTCTTTGGCCGTGGCCAGAATCATTTTGTGGAAGTTTTCCATAAAACCCTTGTCCCCGCCGTAGCTGACGCGGTGGAGCTTGGTGACGGCTCCCACTAAAAAGGCGATATTCGGCCCGAATTCTTTTTCCAAGTCTTCGGGTTTAATGTCTGATTCTTCCAAAACATCGTGCAATAAGCCGGCCGAAACGGTTTCGTGGTCCAAGTTGAGGTCGGCCAGTATTTTAGCCACCTCAACGGGGTGGGAGAGATACTTCTCGCCGGAGTCGCGCTTTTGGCCTTGGTGTGCAGCTTCGGCAAATTCAAAAGCTTGCCGAATCACCAGTGCTTCGGCCTCGGGGTATTTTTGGGCTATATTTTCCAGTATTTCCGGCATATTTTAAGGATAGCAGACAGAAAAACTGGTTGCTATTGACAAAGATATAGCCATATGCTAAGATGGTATATAGAGAGTCAAAAAGCAGTTTCACGTAGTACCTAAAAGGAGAGTTGAGAGATGGAGACGATCGTTGTGGTAGGCCTGGTCGGCATCGCGGTGCTGTTCATCGTCGTGTTCGCTGTCCACAAGAGCGGCATCGCTGGCAGTCAGCCGATCATCAGCTTCGGCAACATGCCTGTGGCGAAGGCAAGCGAGCCGCGGTGGCAGGTCTGGTTTGCCGGCGACTGGTACGAGTGCCAGCTGGTCGGTGAGAACGGCCAGTGGGGTCAGTTGGTCCGGATGACGGACCGCCGGACCCACTCCCGCATCATCAGCCGGCCGCTGAACTGTGTCCGGCAGGTGTGAGAAACAGTTCCTCGAAGTCCAAAAGACTTCGCTAGAGGCGAACCTTTAAGGCTCGCCTCTTCTTTTTTTACCGGCTCTTGAGATTCTTCGTTGGGTTTTATTTTAGGATTAGTCCAACTGGCCCCAGTAGTAGAACCTCGCAAACTCGGTTCACTACGGGGCAGGCTCCATCACACTTTTGTTTTTCGGGTTTTGCCAACTGGCGTAGTCACATGTCGGGTATCTTGAGCAGCCGTAGAAAGTTTTTTGCCGGCGCGTGCGTTTTACGATAACATCGCCCTCCACGCACTTGGGGCATTTCATATCTATTTTTTCCACGATTTTTTCGGTGTGTTTGCATTCGGGGAAACCAGTGCAGGCGTAAAACTTGCCGAAGCGCCCCAGTTTTATCACAATCGGTTTACCGCACTCGGGGCAGATTTTGTCGGTGGGCTCGTCTCTTTTGAAATCGGTTTTTTTAAGCTCGTCCATTTTTTCTTTTAGGTTGGCCTCAAACGGCCCGTAAAATTCCCGAATCACCGGCACCCACTCAATTTTGTTTTCGGCGATGTCGTCCAGTTTTTCTTCCATCTGGGCGGTGAAGTTTATGTCCACGATTTTGGGAAAATGTTCCACCAGAAGGTCGTTGACGATAAGGCCCATCTCGCTTGGCTTAAACTTTTTTTGCTCGTCGCGTTCCACGTAGCCGCGGGCCTGAATGGTAGACAGCGTGGGCGCGTAGGTAGAAGGCCGGCCGATGCCATGCTGTTCCAGGGCTTTTACCAAAGAGGCCTCGGAGTAGCGCGCCGGCGGTTCGGTAAAATGCTGGTCGGGCTTTAGTTCAATCAAGTCTAACGGTTCATTAGTCTTTAGTTCCGGCAAAATAGTTTCTTCGGTTTTTAGCGAATAAACTTTAGTGAAGCCGTCAAATTTTTTAATTAAACCGTTAGCTCTAAAAGTGTGCGCGGGTCCGGCGGCGACATCAACCGTGGTGGCGTCAAAAACGGCCGGCGCCATTTGGCTGGCCATAAAGCGCTGCCAAATCAAACGATAAAGTTTTAATTGGGCCGGATCCAGATGCGGAGCTATAATTTCCGGCGTCCTTAACGGGTCGGTCGGCCTGATGGCCTCGTGGGCTTCTTGGGCGCCCTTGGATTTGGTTTTGAAAACTTTAGTCTCCAAATACTTTTCGCCGAAGTTGGATTTTATGAATCCGGCTGCCACGGCCACGGCATCGGCGGACAAATTGAGCGAATCGGTTCTCATATAGGTGATAAGGCCGGTGCGGTCGCCGTCAATATCGGCGCCTTCGTAAAGTTGTTGGGCCAGCATCATGGTGCGCTTGGCCGAAAAGCCCAATTTACGGGCGGCCGATTGCTGGAGGGTGCTGGTGGTGAAGGGCGGATAGGCGTTGCGCTTGGCCTCTTTTTTTTCTACAGTTTCAACTTTCCACTCGGCATTGTTTAAGTCAGTCAGAATTTTTTTGGCCTCGGTTTCGGTTTTGATCGCAAACTTATCCAGGATTTTATCATTTATCTTGTGAAGTTTGGCCTCAAAAGTTTCTTTTGTTTGTGATTTGGAATTTGGCGCTTGTAATTTAGCTATAATGTCCCAGTATTCCTGTTTTTGGAATTTTTCCCTTTCACGCTCGCGCTCCACCACTAATCGCACGGCCACCGATTGCACCCGGCCGGCCGAAAGCCCGCGCGAAACTTTCTTCCACAGCATCGGCGAAAGTTTGTAGCCGACGAGGCGATCCAAAACCCGACGGGCCTGCTGGGCGTCCACCAAGTTTTGCTCTATTTGCCGCGGATGTTTTAGGGCTTCCAGTATTGCTTTTTGAGTAATTTCGTGGAAAACGATCCTTTCTATTTCTTTTTTGGATTTTTCCAAGCCCAAGGCGTGCAGCAGATGCCAGGCGATGGCTTCGCCTTCGCGGTCTTCGTCGGTGGCCAGTATTATTTTATCCGCCTCTTTGGCGATTTTCTTTAACAAGGCAACCTGTTTTTTGGCTTTAACCGGCACTATGTATTTGGGCTCAAAATCGTGTTCCACGTCTATGCCCAAGTTGCTTTTAGGCAAGTCGCGCACATGGCCAAAAGACGATTCCACTTTGAAATCGCGCCCTAAAAACTTTTCAATTGTCCGCGCTTTGGCGGGGGATTCAACGATGACTAAATTCATAAAATAAAATATAATCCCAATCTACAAATTTTATCCCAATGATACTAATAAATTATTCCCCATTCGGAGCATTGGGATACATTCGGATCATTTGGATTATATTATTGTGTAAATCTGCCCGCCGGTGTTTTTTATAAATCCTTTCATTTCCAATCCGGTTAAGGTTGAGCTGACCACATAGGGCTTCAGTTTAGTGGTTTGAATTATTTTGTCAATGTGAGCGGGTTCGGTTTGTATTACATTGATTATGTTTTTTTCATCGGCCGAGAGCTTGTCCAAATTAAGTTTTATTTTTTCCATTCCGGTTAAAATTTTCAAATTCAATTCTTGCAAAATGTCTTCGGCACACAAAACCACCTTGGCGCCTTCTTGAATCAACTTATTGGTGCCGGCGGCGGTGGGGTAGGTGATGGGGCCGGGCAGGGCGAAGACTTCGCGGTTGGCTTCCAGAGCTTGCTTGGCCGTGATCAGCGCTCCGCCATCAACTTTGGACTCTATCACCAGCGTACCCAGGGATAAACCGGCGATGATGCGGTTGCGGGCGGGGAAGTTCTGCCTTAAAGCGGGCATGCCCACGGGATATTCCGAAACTATCAAATTATCTTTTTTCAGCATTTCCGCGGCCAAACTCTCGTTCATTTTGGGATAAATCTGATCCAAACCGCAACCGAGAACGCCGATGGTTTTGCCGCCGGCCTTGAGCGTGGCCATATGCGCCAAAGCATCCACGCCTTGGGCCAGGCCGCTCACCACCGTGAGCCCCGCTTTGGCTATTTGGGGAACCAGCATGTCCACGGCGGCGCGGCCGTAGCTGGACGGCGTTCGGGTGCCGACCACCGCCAGGCCTTTTTCTCTTAAAATATCAGCATTGCCTTTTAAGTATAACAGAATCGGCGGCGATGAAATTTCTTTTAGCAGTTTGGGATATGATTTTTCAAAAAAGGAAACCGTTTTTATATTCAACTTTTCCAGCCGTGCCCATTCGGCTTTTGGATCCACTACCTCTCTTTCGTGCAGGGCCTCGGCGATGCTTCCGCCATTAAAATCCAATTTCAAAATTTTTCCGGCTGGCGCGTTCCAAGCCCGCTCAGCCGTTCTAAAAACCTTGAGCAGCTTTTTTATCCGCGCCGTCCCGAAGGCGATGTTGAGGGCGTTTAGGTAAACGGAGTCCATCTGTTTAATAATATCACATCAATTACGCCGAGTATTTATTTTTTGGCGAATCGATCTGCTACCCGCCGAGGAAAGTAGATCTCAACTTCATTTATGGATAATGAACATCGCCGGTTTTCTTTGTTTTATAAAAAAATCTATCTTATCACCTATATGACGATCGTATGGTATTTGATAAGATAAGAAAAATAGCGTTCGGCCAGTTTTAGTTATTTTTTTAGTTTTTCCACGGCTTGCGAGAGCATTTCGCAATACAGATTAAGGCCGATTTGGTTGATGCGGCCGGATTGGTGACGCCCCAGAATGTTGCCGGCGCCGCGCAGTTCCAAATCGCGCAGGGCGATTCTAAAACCGTCGCCTAAGCTG
Organism: Minisyncoccia bacterium; assembly: GCA_049274895.1. Classification (GTDB taxonomy): domain Bacteria; phylum Patescibacteriota; class Minisyncoccia; order JACQLN01; family JACQLN01; genus JACQLN01. The sequence continues at coordinate 630 of JBASTM010000016.1, read as the reverse complement.
GAAAATTCCTCGAGCGCCGCAAGCCGGCTTTCAGCGAGTGCGGAGATGGTTTTGGGATTGTATAGAAAGTATACCGCGGCCTTGGTGTCGCGCCTCCCCACCCGGCCGCGCAACTGATGGGCCTGCGAAAGCCCCAATCGTGTCGCATCAGAAACGATTAAGGTATTGGCATTGGGCAAATCTATTCCGTTTTCAATGATGGTGGTGGAAACCAAGATGTCGGTTTCGCCCTTTTTGAAACTTTCCACCGCGTTTATAATCTGTTTCTCGCCCATGCGGCCGTGCAGGGCCGCCAGGCGCGGCGCGGGCAGAATTTTTTTTAAGTTATCCATCACGCCCGCGATTTTATGGATCCGGTTTTCCAAAAAGAAAACCTGGCCGCCGCGGGCCAGTTCAAATTCAATAGCCGATTTTATCAAGTCCCACGAAAATTTTTCCACTTTGGTGGCCACGGCTTCGCGGCCCAAAGGCGGGGTTTGGATTTTGGAAATGGGCTTTAGGTTGGACATAGCCAAATAGAGCGTGCGGGGGATGGGTGTGGCCGAAAGCATCAAAACGTCTATATTATTTTTTAATTTCTTGATCCTCTCTTTCTGTAATACGCCAAACCTTTGTTCTTCATCAATAATC
>JBASTM010000015.1:0-5100 GCA_049274895.1 Minisyncoccia bacterium | reverse complement strand
TCTCTCCCAGCCGGGGAAGACTGGACGCCAAAAACTCCTCCAGATCATCCCGCGGCGGCCTAAACCTTCTGGTTTTTATGGGTTTTACAACCATAGTTCATTCCCGCCGCGACTTTCGGGCGGCGCGCTGGCCGGGTTTAGTGTAACCGCGGCGGACAGAACCCAAATCCCTGCCTAAAGCCAATTTCTTTTGAGCTTGGTGCTCCAGTTTTTTGACTTGGCTTAAAACTTCGGCGGCGTGGCCGTTGGCTTTAACGTTTTCCCAGATATGTTTGACTTTGCCGTCGCGGCCGATCAAAACCGTGGTGCGTTTGAAACCGCCCGTATCTTTTAATATGCCCAACTTTTGGCCATACTCGCCTTCGGGATCGCTAAGCAAAGGAATATGCAAATTGTATTTATGGCAGAACCGGGCATGCGAATCCAAACTGTCGCGGCTCATACCCAAGACCCAAGTATTGAGTTTTCTAAACTCCTTGTTTAATTCCGAAAACTCCACGCCCTCCACTGTGCAGCCGGGCGTGTCGTTTTTGGGGTAAAAATACAACACCACATTGCCACCGCCAGCCAACTGGGCGAGATCAAACCGTTGGCCGTCAAATGTTGTACCGGCAAAATTAGCTAGCTTCTGATTAACTTTAACTTTGAGCATGGTTTGATATTTGCCCGTATAACTCATCCACCTTCTGCCAATTGATATTTTTGAAAAACGCTTCCAAGTAAGCTTTGCGGTCGGAACCGTGGTCTATAAAATAAGCGTGTTCGTAAACGTCCACGTTCAATAAAATGGCGCAATTCCAAACCCCGCCCTGGTTTTGGGCATCGGCGGTGTAGATGTGCAGTTTCATATCGGAAAAGTCCCAACATAAAATCGCCCAGCCCCGCGCCGCCATAGCCGCGGCCGTAAACATTTGCTTAAAACTATCAAAACTGCTCCATTCTTTTTCTATGGCCCCCAAAACTTTGGTTCCGGCCGGGTCGCCCGCGCCGCCCAGAATACTAAAAAAGAGCTGATGCAAGATCATGCCGTTGGCGGCGAAGGTTTCACCCTCTTTTAAGCCGCGCAGATAAGAATAGGTCTGGTTGCCGGCGGATAATTCCTCCGGGGTCAGTTTTGACAACTTATCTTCCACTTCGTTCCTTTTGTTTACATAACCGGCATACAGTTTCTTTTCATGGATTTCGTTGGTTTTGGCGGAAATACCGTTTAAGTCTCCTAAATTGAATTGCTGGGGTTGATGTGCCATATTTTTATTTTATTGATTTAAATTTTTTAACTTCTTTTATAAATGTTTCTATAAATCTTTCCACGTCCTCGGCCGTGGTATATCTCCCCAACGTGATCCGCAGCGTGCCCCAGGCCTCGTCGTCGTCGCGGCCAATGGCTTTTATCACATGCGGCGGCGTGGAATTTTTAACATCGCAGGCCGATCGGGTTGAAAGCGCGAAACCGGCTTCGTCCATGGCCAGAACCAGTTCTTCGGCTTTGATTCCGGAGATGGAAAAACTGATATTGTTGGCCAATCTCTCTTGAGGGTGGCCGTTTAATAAAACTTCAGGCAACGCCGCCGTGACTTCTTTAACTATCTTATCGCGCCACTCAGCCAGTTGGCCATCCTCTTTTTCCCCTTCCATTTGAACAATTTTAACGGCCTCGGCAAAACCTACAATTCCGGCCACATCCTGCGTGCCCGGCCTTAAACCGCTTTCCTGCGAGCCGCCCAGCATGATCGGGTTTATTTTGGTTCCGGTTTTTACATATAAAGCCGCGGCGCCCTTGGGTCCATAAACCTTGCTCGCGCTGAACGACATTATGTCCAAACCTAAATTAGAAGGATTTATCTTTGTATGCGGCGCGGCCTGGGCAGCATCGCTAAAAAACAGCGGCATACCGTTTCCGGTTTTTAATTCCTTAATCGTCCGGCCTATGGATCTTATGGGGTTTATTGTCCCTATTTCGTTGGACGCGAAAATAACCGAGATTAAAATGGTGTCCGGCCGAACGGCTTTTTTTATTTGATCCGCCGAAACCCGGCCCCATTCGTCCACCGGCAAATAACTGACCTCAAAACCGTCCTCCTCCAGACGCTTAAAAACATTCAGTACCGAAACATGCTCCACCTTAGTGGTAACAAGATGCCGACCATACTGTTGATTGGCCCGGGCCGCACCCAAAATCGCCAAATTATTCGATTCCGTGGTGCTTGAAGTAAAAAATATCTCGCCGGGTTTGACGCCGAGAAAACCGGCCACGGCCCGGCGGGCGTTCTCGAGCGCCATTTTGGACTCCCGGCCTTCATTGTAAAGCCCTGACGGATTAGCCCCGCCGTGCGCCAGATACTCGTCCATAGCCTTTTTGACGCGCGGATCCAGAGGCGTAGCCGCGGCATAATCAAAATAAATTCGATGATTCAACATTTGATTTATAACTAGAATGTTTTATATAATAGCAAGATTCTTTGACAACTCAAAAAAGAATCCAAACAAGGGGGACAAGATGGACGAACAGCTGAAGTGCGACGTGGCGATATCGGCGATTGCTTTTGGCTTACTAAGTTCTTTGCTGTTACACGGACAACTGGGCTGGCTGGGAGCGACCGCGGCCGGCTTCGGGTTTGGAATAATACTGGCCACTGGTATGGATTTTTTGAGAAATTATATGGAAAACACGGACAAACCTCCTGTTTCCCAAGACGAAGAATAATAAAAAACGGCCCCCGCTAAGCGGGGGCTTTTCATAACCATAAAACCGTCACTCCAAAACCTTGTAGATGAATACGCCCGCGGCCACGGCCACGTTCAATGATTCCTTTTTGCCGCGCATGGGAATATGCCAAACCGAACTTGCCCGCTTAAGAATGCGCGGCGATAGCCCCCTAACCTCATTCCCCACCAAAACAGCCAAAGGAAACTTGGGTCTAAAACCGCGATAATCGCGGCTGTTCTTTGACTGTTCCAAGGCCACAATTCTGATCTTTTTTGATTTTAATTCTTCCGCCAGCCGCCAGGTGTTAAAATATTTTTCCCAAACCACTGTTTTTTCCGCGCCGAGCGAAACTTTGGCTACTTTGGAGTTGGCCGGCGTAGGGGTATAGCCGCCCAAATATATTTTTCCGACTCCGGCCGCGTCGGCCGTCCTAAAAATCGCGCCGACATTGTAGGCGCTGCGGATGTTGTGAAGAATCAGACAAATTTCTTTTTTGAATTTTTCTTCACCCATAATCCAAATAACCTTGTGCAATATCGGATTTTGCACAAATTAGTCTAACAGTAACAGATAGTCTCTATCTAAACGGCGCAGCGTTTTAGCGCTACTATTTTTCACAAACTCTTTATATTTTTTAGGATTTTCAAATTGTCCTAAAATAATGTTTCTTTTCAAAATATCGCCCCATCGGTTTATGCTGGTATAATCTTGCAGACTAGACCAAGGATATAAATTTTCTCTACCTTTCCATAAATTTATCTCCCTGGAGTTGCGATGGATATAGGTGGACAAATAAAGTAATTGGTTATTTTTAGTAATATGAACTGCCTTATAACCACCTTGAAAATGATGACCCACTTTGTCGTTTTTGATATTAAAATACTTTGTATAGGAGATTTGAATTTTTTGCATATATTTTGCCACTCCTCCTTTTTTTATTTCGCGAATTAATAGATGAAAATGGTTGGGCATTAATGTAAAACAGATTAATTCGACGAATCTATTGGAAATAATATCGCCTATCATCTCATCATCTATTTCCTTATTACTGTGCAATATCGGATTTTGCACAAATTCCTTAGCTACTCTATCCATATTTTTTATAACCAAAGGCGATTGAAACAACAAAATTGAAAGTAAAAACCTGATTCTGTCGGCGTCATTAAAAAATATTGTCTGTTTATTGTTTCCGCGATTCAAAACATGATAATACTCGTTTGGAGCAAAAACCGTTTTTCTCATAAAAATATTATAACACCCCCAGATTTTTGTGCAAAATCCGATATTGCACATATTAGTACAAGTCTACTATTAATAACATTAATAAAAAAACCCGCCGAGTTAAACCCGGCGGGATCACAGTGGGATGGAAAGAGAAATTATTCACGTAACTATAACGAGAATACCTTCTTGGTTATTGTATGACAGATTTTACACAAAAAACCCCAGAGAACTAAAAAGGAAATCAGCACTTCCAAAACAGCAATACTGAAATACAAATCACGCTGGTTTGTATCAATGCTGATTGCCGCCGCCGTCATCCAAACCAAATTCATATACCACCTACTTGTAAGTACCAAGTAGACGGAAAAAATCCCCATTATAATCCTCATCAAGACGTCTCCCCCGCCGGAAAGATTCAATAGATTGTTCATACTCCATCCCTTTCAACTGGTTCTATTCCGTAGGGAGTCAAGGATTGGTCGCAGTAGCTGGGGACCTCTTGTTGAAAATACCTTCCATACTCTCCGATCCGGCTTCCTGCATGATTTCCATGAACGGGTACTCACCGCCAGAAAAAGCGTAACCCAAGAGAATATTCTCCAACTGTTGCCCCATGGAATAATCGAAGCCCTGGATATTGACGAAATCAATCGCTCCGTCGGGACGGAACCGAACCAGCTTAGTTACAATGACCCGGGCGTTGGACGGAATCGTAACCCTGATCGGCAGAGTACTGACCTGGGCTACCAAAACCGTCGGCGGGGTTACATACCATCCCGGCATCTTCTGGATGGTTACCGACCCATCAACAGAATCGTAGACGATCCCGATATTGTTGACGCCGACGTGGTTTAGAAACGTCAAATAGAACAACAAAAGAACAGCGACCACGAGACCTCCTGCTATTCCAAGCTTATTGACTTCCACTTCACACCTCCTTCGGGTGTTGGGTGATTATTAAGAGCTTATCGGAATGTAACATATCGCCTAAATACTTGTCAATCTCTTGCGTGAGAGAGATTACAGTATCGTAAGCTTATGATCGTAAGCTTACGATACACTCGCAGTTTAATAGACTAAGGGTGCCAGAAAAATTTTCTTTTTTCAACGTGCCGCAGGCGGCCGAAAACTTTAAGCGAAAAGTAAAAAGAAAAAAGCGTTAAAAAACC
>JBASTM010000014.1:0-47343 GCA_049274895.1 Minisyncoccia bacterium | reverse complement strand
TCCGGTTGTTTTATTATGAACCTCTGTCAAACATCCGATGTTTGACATTTTTAACGGCTCAACGCCGTTGAGCCGTTTCTGTCACTGATTGAAGTGAGACTTCAATCAAACCACCTGCGCTTCGGCGGCTTTCTTTTTTATGGTGCTGACGATGTCGGCGAAGACTTTGGGATTGGCTTTAAGATAACCGACCGAGGCCTCGGTGCCCTGGCCGATTTTTTCGCCGCCGTATTGAAACCACGAACCCGATTTGTCCAAAACTCCCAGCCGCACGCCGGTCTGCAAAACATCGGCTAAACTGGCCACGCCCTGGTTGTACATAATGTCAAACTCGGCCTGCTTAAAGGGTGCGGCCACTTTATTTTTAACCACCTTCACCCGCACGCGGTTGCCCACAATTTCGTCTTTGTTTTTTAATTGGGCGATGCGGCGAATATCCATCCGCACCGAAGAGAAAAACTTAAGCGCGTTGCCGCCGGGCGTGGTTTCGGGATTGCCGAACATTATACCCAGTTTCATCCTGATTTGATTGGTGAAGATAACCGTAGTGCCTGTTTTGGCCGCTAGGTTGGTAACTTTGCGCAGGGCCTTAGACATCAAACGCGCCTGCAGGCCCATTTGCATATCGCCCATTTCGCCTTCTATTTCGGCCTGGGGCGTCAAAGCCGCCACGGAATCAATTACAATCACGGCCACCCGGCCGGATTTTACCAAGGCCTCCATAATATCCAGGGCCTGCTCGCCGTTATCGGGTTGGGATATTAAAAGATTGTCTATGTTAACACCGATTTTTCTGGCGTAGTCGGGGTCCAAAGCGTGTTCGGCGTCAATAAAAGCGGCCAAGCCCCCGCGGCGCTGGGCTTCGGCCACCACGTGCAACGTAAGTGTGGTTTTACCCGAACTTTCCGGCCCGTAGATTTCCACAATCCGGCCTTTGGGTATGCCGCCCACGCCCAAAGCCAAATCCAGCGAAATGGCGCCGGTGGGTATGGCATCCACGTCCACTTTTTGGGCCTGGCCCAAAACCATAATAGAGCCCTCGCCGAAGCGCTCTTTGATTTCTTTGACGGTTTCCTGAAGCGCCTTATTTCCCAAATCAGATTTATCTTCTATATTTTTTTTAGCCACGATTACCAGCGACACTAATTACTAATGACACACGAATTTACGAATTGATTTTATTCGCGTCATTCGGGCGCATTCGCGTATTGGTGTCGCGTTTAAGGATTAAAAGTTACTCTTCTTATAATTTTTGATTCCTTGCCGAAACGGCTTACGGCTTTAATCTCTAAAACATTGAGGCCCACCAGCAATTCTACGCTTTTTTTGAAATCACCGCTCTCTTCGGGGTAAACCGGATCGTTGTTGACCGTTAAAACAGCGCCCGACGAAACCCGACCGGCCAGTTCCAAAACCGCCGCCGTGCTGACAATATCTTCCGTGGGAGGATTATCCAGATTCAAGTCGGGACGTTCTAAAATCACCCTAAACTGCCAGGCCATATAGCCAGCCACCAAAATAACGGCCGCCACGGCGGAAAACTTTCTAAGGGATATGTCTTTTAGAAAACTTAACTCGCTTAAATTCTGACCGCGGCCAGCTGAAACCGGCAAGGCACAGATTTGATTCCATTCGGTTTCGTACCTAGCCGCCACCTCGGCTTCATCCAGACCCACTATCTGGGCGTATTTTTTTAAAAAACCTTTAACATATACCCCCGAAGGCAGATCGCACCACTCGCCTTTTTCAATTTTTTTTAAGTGCTTGGCCGGAATACCCGTCCGGGCCGACAAATCACCGAAGCGCAAGCGCATAAACTTCCTTCTTTCCACCAAAAAGTCGTTGAGCTTAAGATTGTCTTTGGTTTGGGCAATAGGCATACCCACACTATAAAACCCCAAGCACTAAATTACAAATCGCAGACCGTAGAGTGTCCAAAGGTTACGAGGCCTGTATCGTCAATCGGTTACGTCTGACCTTCAACGATACGGATTTCGTCACCGCTCGACGTTAAACTGGCGGATGTTTTTGATCTAACGGCATACTAACATTTTCATCATCTGATCTCCGGTTAACTGACGAGCTTATCAAAACCTCCCTGGGCTTGGCACCCTCGCCCGGGCCAACGAGGCCCTGGGCTTCCAGAATATCCAACAATCTGGCGGCTCGGGCGTAGCCCACTCTTAAACGGCGCTGGAGCAAAGAAGCCGAGGCCTTGCCGGCCTGCATAATCGCTTCTTTGGCTTGAGGCAACAGTTCGTCTGCCATAGCTTCGTTTCCATCCACACCACCAAGGTCCATGGACAAAGAAGTTCTGCCGTCGGCCACGGCTTTTTCCAAACCCAAGGCCTCGTCGGGGTTAACGTCGGGCGCGTCTTCGGGCAAGTTGGCTTTTACAAAACCTACCACTTTTTTAACTTCTTTTTCCGAAACATAGGTGCCTTGGATTCTACGGGGCTTGCCGGACTCGGCCGAGACAAAAAGCATATCGCCCGAACCCAACAATTTTTCGGCTCCGGAAAAATCCAAAATAGTGCGCGAATCAATCTGCGAAGCCACCGCGAAAGCCAGGCGCGTGGTAATGTTGGCCTTAATTAAACCGGTAATAACTTCCACCGAGGGCCGCTGGGTGGCCAAAACCAAATGTATCCCGACCGCCCGGGCCATCTGGGCCAAGCGCACCACCGCGCCTTCTATTTCCCGGCCGTAAGCCGCCATTAAATCGGCCAGCTCATCAATTATTATTACCAAATACGGCATCAGATCTTCGCCCTGCTTGGCGTTGACTTGAGTATTGTAGCCGGCAATGTCTCTCACACCCTTTTCCGAAAGCACGCTGTAGCGGCGTTCCATTTCCGAGACCGACCAGCGCAGAGCCGAAATCACTTTTTTGGGCTCCACAATCACCGGCGTTAACAGATGGGGAATGCCGTTGTAGAGCGTCAGTTCCACCCGTTTGGGATCCACCATAATAAAACGCAGGATTTCGGGCGAGTGTTGATACAATAAATTGATGATCATGGCGTTGATAGCCACGCTTTTGCCCGAACCGGTGGCGCCGGCTATCAACAGGTGCGGCATACGGGTTAAAGTGGACCAAATAGGACGCCCCGAAACGTCTTTGCCTAAAGCGATGTTAAGAAAACTTTTTTGCTCCGATTGATTAAAAGACTGCAGCATGCCTTTTAACCGAACCAGCATGGATTTATGATTGGGAATTTCTATGCCCACCAAAGATTTTCCGGGAATGGGCGCTTCTATTCTGATGGGGTGCACCGCCAAAGCCAAAGAGAGATCATTTTGCAGAGCCGTTATTTTGGCCAGTTTCACGCCCATAGCCGGCTTTAAGGTAAATTGGGTTACGGCCGGGCCGATGTTGACCTCGGACATCTCCACCGGTATGCCGAAGTTTTCCAGAGTTTTTTGAATGATAACGGCATTGGCTTTAATGTCGCCTGTGACCGGCATAGCGCCTTCGTCTTCCAGTAGATCCAAAGGCGGAAACTTGTAGCCGCCAGCCAGAGGCAGAACATTGAATCCAGCCGCCCCTTCCTGTTTTTTGCGTGAGAGCTCGGCTGACGGTAACGTTACAGTAGTTTGAGGAGCGTTGATGGTTACCGTTTCACCGGCCGGTTTGGGCGGCTCATATTTTTTTATGGCGGGCAGTTTGGTTTTATTGGCCAGCGTGGCCATTTTGGTCATCAAGCCCTTTTCCAAAACCAGCTTTTTTTCGGGAACCAGCTCGCCGGTCTCATCGGGCTTAAAAGTTATTTTTTCTCTTATTTGATCTTTAAGGGGTATGCGGAACGAAATCAAAACGGCCGAAAAAAAGAAAGCCAAAAAAAATATCAACGAACCCCAGAAACCAAACAGATACAAAAAAGGCCAGCTAAAATAGTAGCCCACCTCGCCGCCGGCGCGGCTGTGAGACAATAATTCAACGATTCCCAGAAAACTTAAAATCAACAACAGCCCGCCGACTATGGTTGAGCCCAAAATTTTCTTTTTTTCGGAAACCAGAATAAAAAAAGCCATTAAAAACAATGTTAATGGCACAAAAAAACTGCCCGAACCAAATAGATAGCGGGCGCCGTCGGTCACGGTTTGGGAAAACGACCCGGACAAGCCAAAGAAAGACAAAGTGGTGACCACGGCCACCGCCAAAAGAATAATCCCCACCACGCTCCGCTTGACCCCGGATTCCAAATGAAACCAACCAGCTGGTTTCTTTGGTTTTCGGGGTATTTTTTTATCCGACCTATCTCTACTTGAAAAATCTTTATCGTTAAAAGAGGCCATTTTGGAAAAGTGGATACCAAAAAATCATAACACAGAAAAAAACCAAACAACAGCCGTGATCTGACCCCGCTCTTACGGTCGCCTCAAGGCGTGATTGACATAGAAACAGCTATGGTTTAGGATGGTTTCTACTGTTCTTTCAGGAGCGGAGGTAGCTCAGCCAGGTAGAGCGCTCCCGGCCAAAACGGGAGAGGTCATCGGTTCGAATCCGATCCTCTGCTCCAATATCAATGACCGGAAGAGTGGGTTGAATGGAAAAGCGCGCTTGATCCATTCAACGGCGTGAGAACATCTTCCGGTCGTTAAACAAGGCCCGCCGCTGGGCCTTACACCCCTCCGATGCAACGTCGTCGGAGGGGATTTTTATTTCCTAAAACGGCTCAACACGTTGAGCCGTTTCTCAATGTCCGTCAGACATCCAATGTTCGACACTTGATGTTGAACATCCGATGTTCAACATCGTACCGAATCAGGGCACAAATTCGGGGCCTTTGTCTTTGTAGGCCTTGATGAATTTTTTTATGCGGGCTTCGTCAAAATAGTCAAACTTATCCAGCCACCCCCAGGCGGCCAGGGCAATGGGCGAATCGTTGGCCGCGCGGGGCGACAAAACAACTTTTCTTTTATATTCTCCCGCGACACGCTTGAGATTCTCCACCAGTTCCGCCGGAATATCGGGTTTATAGGTAATCCAAATACCGCCGTGTTCCAAATTATGAATCACGTTCTGATCCACCAGTTCTTGATCATATATACCCCACTCCACCGTCTCGCCGTAATGCCAGCCCGAAACCGGCGGGTTGGAAAGATAGAGGCCGGGCAGAGGTTGGCCGGGCTGGATATGCTCGGCCGGTTGAACAGGTATGGCCTCGCCGGGCCTGTTGGCCTCCGAACTCTTGGTCCACTGGTAAGCCCCCCCAACAATCAGCAATAAAACAACAATCGCGATCAGCCAGACAGCGGTTTTTTTTATTTTCCTTTTTCTATTCAAAGACTCAAATTGCTGGTCTTGCTCCTGCCGTCTTAACTCGCGGCGCTCGTGTTTGTTTAATTCTTGAACCGGCGGCTGATTGTATTGATCTGTTTCCATTTTATTTTAGATGACTCTCAATTAAATTTTTGAAAACTTCAAACGGCTGGGCGCCTTCTACTATTTGACCGTTAACAAACGTAGCCGGCGTGCCGGAAACGCCCGCCAACCTGCCGTTGTCGGTATCATCTTTGACGGCCTGGGTATGTTGGCCGCTGTCCAAACAAGCATCAAAAGCTGTTTGATCCAAACCCAACTCACCGGCAAATTTTTTCAAATTATCTTTGCTAAAAGCGCCTTGGTTCTCGCCGTTTTGGCGGTTAAATAAAACATCGTGGTACTGCCAAAACTTACCCTGATCGTTGGCGCAGCGGGCCGCCTCGGCCGCCCAAAAAGATTCCGGGCCCAAGAAGGCAAAATCGCGCCAAATAAATTTAACCTGGCCGGTTTTTACATACTGCTCGCGAATCATAGGTTCAGTCTGTTGGAAAAATCTTCCGCAAAACGGGCACTGATAATCGCCGAACTCCACTATGGCCACTTTGGCTTTTTCTTCGCCCAAAGGCGGCAAATTGCCCAATTCAACTTTTATGGGTTTAGCTCCGCCGACAGTGGCAGTGGTATCAACATTGCCGCTGCCCCTAAACCAAACCGCGCCGGCCACCAGCAACCCGGCCACCATAATTGATAAAGGCACCGAGAGTGAACTCTTGGGTGATTGAGAATTTGTGTCTTGGGGTTCCATTTTTTTTAAGTTTAATTATTATTGCCCAAATGTTAGCAAATAAAATAAACAGAAGCAAATTAACCTGTTAAGATGCAAAAACGTCTATCAATGTTTTTTTACATCATTTTTAATAAAATAAATCAATATCAAAAAGTCAAGTCTTTAAGCCCATATTATCCACACCATAATCAAGCTGGAGCAAGATAATGCTACATTAATAAACATTGATATGGACTTTTATTATACCCTAGTATATTTATTCTACTGATTTCGTTCAGGTCTATTCGGAAACCATTATAAAAACCTGCTTCAAATCACGCAGGTTAAAGAACGGCCGCAGCGAAGCTTTTTGGAATGGCGCCGAAGCGTCGGGAGTAACTTTGGCAACTTCTCCCACCAAAAGTCCCCTTCTAAAAACACCATCCAGGCCCGAAGTTAGTAAAATCTGTCCCGGATTCAATTGGGCTTCTTTAAGCACCAAATCCAACGTTAAAGCGCCGCTGGCCGAGCCATTCACCACCCCCTTGACTCGGTCATCTTCGGAAACCACAGTCACTCGGCTCTGGGGCGAGGTTACTAAAAGCACCCGGCTTTCTTTTTGATTTACATCCTTAACCAAACCCACCAAGATATTGCCTGCCAGCACCACCACATCATTAACAACCACGTCGTCTTTTTGACCTTTATTTATAATAAGCGAATCGGCGGCCTGGAAAGGGTCAAAAGACAAAATGGTGCCCAAAATCATTCTCCGACCGCCTTCTTTCTTTAAGTCCAGGGCCTGCCTTAAAAATTCGTTTTCCTCTTTTGTCTCCACCAACTTAAAATATTCACCCCGAAAAAAATCCCGCTGATTCTTCAAAAACAGATTTTCCCGAATCAACCCTCTCACTCCTAAAACATTCTTAAACAGAAAAAAACTTTCTTCGCCCCAATAGCTCACCGTTCTGGTGACCGGGCTGACCGCCCAGCGATGAATCAAATTAAAAGTATAATTAAAAAACCCGGCCCGGTCCGCCAAGAACAAGGCCAAAAAGACCAAAGAAAATAAAAATACTTTCTGCCATCTCAACATAATTAAACCCCAATTTACTCTCTGGGCGTGGTTGCGTACTCCTTGACCGCTAAAAGTTCTTGGTATTTTTCGGTCTCTTCTAAAACAATGCCGGTGCCTCGGGCCACCGCGGTCAGCGGATCATCAGTTACTCTGACAGCAATACCCGTCTCTTTATTGATCAACTCGTCGATACCCCTCAACAAGCTGCCGCCGCCGGCAAGGACAATACCCCGTTTCATAATGTCACCCAAAAGCTCCGGCGGAGTCTGCTCCACAATTTCATGCACCACATCCACTAAAATTTTCACTGATTTAGTTATGGCTCTTTTTACCTCTTTAGATGTAATGACAACCTCTTTGGGCAAACCGGTAATAAGGTCGCGGCCGCGCATAGTGGTTTCCAATTTTTCATTTAGATCCACCGCCGCCGCCACGGCTATTTTGACATCCTCGGCGGTGCGCGGACCCAGCAATAAATTATACTCCTCCCTAGCGAGTTGGATGATATCCTCGTTTAATCTCTCGCCGGCCACCCTTAAACTGCGCACCGCCACCAAACCGCCCAAGGATATCACCGCCACCTCGGTAGTACCGCCGCCGATATCCACAATCATATTGCCCAAAGCTTCCTGCACCGGCAAACGCGCGCCCAAGGCCGCCGCCACCGGCTCTTCTATCAGCATCACCTCGCGGGCGCCGGCGTTGCGGGCGGCTTCCTCCACTGCTTTCTTTTCCACCTCGGTCACGCCCGAAGGAATGCCAATCACCACCCGCGGGCGAGGCACCATATAAAAAGAATCACCATGGACTTTTTGAAAAAAATACCTAAGCATCTGTTCGGTAACTTCAAAATCGGAAATCACGCCGTCAACCAGCGGCTTTATGGCGGCGATATGACCGGGCGTGCGGCCGACCATTTTTCTGGCTTCGCGGCCGATGGCCAAAACCTGGCCGGTTTTTTTGTTTATGGCCACCAGCGACGGCTCATTGACAACGATGCCCCGGCCCTTAACATAAATAAGGGTGTTGACCGTGCCCAGATCAACACCGATATCTTTGGCAAAATGACCAAAAATCCTATTGAGAAAATACATGGTTAAATAACAAGCACCAAATCATATTTGTGATTTGGAATTTACTTTAACCCACTCCGCTAGCTCACCCGACTTAACCAACTCCACTTTCTGGCTAGCACGTCTTTTGACTTCTACACTGTCAGAAGCCAATGTCTTGTCGCTGACCACCACTCTAAAAGGCGCGCCGATTAAATCGGCATCCGCCAATTTTACGCCGGGCGATTCGTCGCGATCATCCCATAAAACGTCAGACGCTTTCTTAATCAAAGATTGATACAGCTGCTCGGCCTGGCTTTTAGTATTATTTAGCGATACCAGATGAATTAAAAATGGCGCCGCGCTCTCCGGCCAGACCAATCCGGCCTCATCGTGGAATATTTCCGCCAAAGTTCCCACCAGGCGGCTCATGCCGATGCCGTAGCTGCCTAAGTAAACGGGTTGGGATTGACCGGTGGAATCTTTGAAGTTGACTTTCATTTTTTCCGAATAGACCGTGCCAAATCTAAAAATATTGCCAATTTCAATGGAGCTGGCCGTTTCAACTTCTCCACCGCATTCGGGGCATTTGGCGCCGACTTTATGGACGTGTATTTCTTTATTGTGAGCCCAATCGCATTTAGCGCAGTGATAAATCGTGTCTTCGCCCACCGGATGGATAACTTGAAACTCGTGGGTGTGGCCCGAAGTGAACACGCCGCCCGAGGCCTCCACCACTTTGACTTTTTTTAAGCCCAGCCGTTCAAAAACCCTTAAATAGGCATCCCTGATTTGCCAGTAAAAATTGTCCAGATCTTCCTCGGTGGCGTGCAGGCTGTAAAGGTCTTTCATTATAAATTCGCGCCCGCGCAACAGGCCGGATTTGGCCCGCGGCTCGTTCCTGAATTTGGTGGAAAAATGATACAGCTTGACCGGCAGATTTTTATAGCTTAGCGATCGCTTGCGGACGATATCCAAAAAAATCTCTTCGTGCGTAAACGACAGCCCGTATTCCCGGCCGTCGGCCGATTTGAATTGGTACATTATTTCTTTAACGCCCGGGTCGCTCCAGCGGCCGGTTTCGTTCCAAATGTCTTTGGGATGCAAGAGCGGCATCAACACCTCGCCGCCGCCGATAGCGTTCATTTCTTGACGCACAATCTCTTCTATTTTTTGATAAACCCGCCAGCCCAAAGGCAAAAAAGTGTACGAGCCGGCCATCAGCTTGTCCATAAACCCGCCCCGCAACAGCAACCGAGCGTTCACGGAAGTTTCGTCCTTAGGATCAGAACGCAGGGTATTTATAAAAAATTGAGAGTAACGCATGCCAATTTTGTCTAAGAGTGAAATCGCGTCAGGCGCGACGAGTGATTAGTTATAAAATTGAGCATCCAGCACCTTTTCAAGGTAAAGATATTTATACATCTAAAAGGTGCTGGGTAAGGTTTTGTAGCTAAAAAATGTTCACTTCGCTCCATTTTTTAGACAAAGCCCTTAAATCCTAGCACCCCGCCTAAAAAAATCAAAACACCATTCCGGAGCGGTTCTGCTAACTTGTTAAAAATATAAATAAACTCCTGAGCTGATTCGTCGGCCGAACGGGCAGGGTTCCCCGAGGTTTTACGAGGGGAGAGTGAGGCCGACGCATCAGTGAGAATCCTCGCTGGGGATTCGAGCGTAGCGAAGGGGTTTGTTTATGTGATATCAAAAAAACTTAGCAATGTCTTGCCAGGTCACAAAAGCCATTAAGGCCAAGAGCAGAACGAAACCGGCGGCATTGACGGCGTTTTCAATTTTATGGCTCACCGGCGAGCCCTTAATTTTTTCAATAGCTAAAAATAAGAGGCGACCACCATCCAAAGCCGGAAAAGGCAGAATGTTGAGTATAGCCAGATTCACCGAAAGCACGGCCACCAGATTTAATAAGTAAGCCAAACCCAGCGTGTAGGCCTGGCCGGTTAAAGCGGCGATGCCGATGGGTCCGGCCACCTCGCCCATCAATCGCCCCTCCAAAATCAAAGTCTTAAAAAATAAAAACAAAGCCGAAGCTATAATGCCGATCATTACCGCCGTATCTTTAAGTCCGTTCCACCAAAAGAGATACCCAGGCGATTTAATGATACCGATTCGGGCGAGACTGACCCCCAAGGCGCCTTCTTCGGCCGGCGGATTCGTTCGGGGAATAATTTGTATGGTCAGACGATTGCCGCCCCGCTTAATGCCAAGCTCAATCTCGCGACCGGCCACGCTGTCAATAAAACTCTTGAATCCAGAGACGTCTTCAAATTCCCGCACCGAACCACCGCTAGTGGCACCGCTAATAATGTCACCAGCCCTCAAACCGACTTTTTCGGCCGGCGAGCCGGAAGCCACTTCCAAAATCTGAATGTTAACATCGCGCGCCAAGTGGATATTGGCATCGTCAATAATAGCCGGCCGGCCCATCAGATTGATAATACTCAAAAGCGCGAAAGCCAAAACCACATTCATAGCCACACCGGCCACCAGTATTTTGGCTCTTTGGGATATTTTCAAATAACCGAAACTGCCCGGTTCGTTGCGGTCTTGGCCGTTTTCGCCAAAAATTTTAACAAACCCGCCGAAAGGAATAAGGTTAAAAGAAAAAATGGTACCGTTTCTGGTTAAAGAAAAAACTTTGGGCGGAAAGCCAAACCCAAACTCCTCCACCCTGGCCCCGGCCCGGCGGGCAGTTACAAAATGGCCCCATTCATGGGCCAAAACCAAAACTGACAAGACAATTAAAAAAACCAGAATGGTCATAAACAAAACAAGCATAACATACAAATTTTTATAATTAAAAAAGACCCCCGGTCTGCCGAAGCAAACCAAGGGTCAACCCCGCTAAGCGGGGTCAACAACGACGTATTAACCTATGTCAAACATCCAATGTTTGACACTAACACCCAAGCCTGGCTTAGGTTGCCTAAGCCAGGCTTGGGAAATTCAGCTCATCAACTCTTTTTCTTTCTTTTCCTTTAACTCCTCCAGAACCTGCCCATTTTCCTTCATCGCCTTTTCTATTTCCTCTTTCTTGCGGAATTTGATGTCTTCGGATTTTTCCTGCTGGATGCTTTTAACGGCCTCGTCGCGCGCTCGGCGCGCCCGGATTTTGGCCTCTTCCATTTTTTGCGAAACTTGTTTAACCATCTCCAACCGCCGCTCCTGCGTTAGCGGCGGCAAGCTTATTCTTATTTTACTGCCGTCCACAATGGGCTGCGCCCCCAAGCCGCCCTGCGACAGGGCTTTGAAAATGGCATCCACGGCATTTTTATCCCACGGTTCCACCACTATCGTGCGGGCGTCGGCCGAACTGATGCTGGCCAAGCCCTTAAGTTGAGTTTTGGCGCCGTAATAATCCACCCAAATATCTTCCACCAAAGCCGGGCTGGCCCGGCTGCTTCTTATTTTGGCGAGTTCCGTCGATAAAAACCCCGCCGTCTCTTTTAGTTTGTTTTTGAAATCTTGCGCTTCCATTTTTTATTTTTTATTTGCCGGCGCCGGCAATTACACGGTTCGTATTTTTAGGATCCACCCATAAGACGTTGATCTTTTTGCTAGTGCCCAGTTTGCGCACCTGCCAAAACCGGCCGCCGTCTTTGGTGCTGTAAACAAGATTGGCCAGCGACACATACACATCGGCGGAACCCGGGCCGCCGAAAGCCGCGTCCAAAACCGGCAGGGCCTCGTTGGGGAAAATAACGTTCACCGGTTCCCAATTTACGCCGAAATCACCCGACCGTAACAAGCCGAACCTGGTTCCCAAATAAATCCGCCCATCTGCCGGGTTTCTGGAAACGCCGGTTATATTTTTAGAACCCGGAAACTTGCTTAAGGTTTCACTCTCGTCCACCCAAGTTAAGCCGCCGTCGGCCGAAGTGAATATGCCTCTTAAAAAAGTGGCCGCAAAAAGCTGGTTTGCGTTCTTCGGGTTTATTAAAAAAGAATTGATGGCCGAGCCGAATTCCTGAACCAACCGCCAGGTCTCGCCGTAGTTTTCGCTTTTAAGCAACAGACCCTCGCCGGTGGCGGCCCAGACCACATTGGCGCGGTAGGGATCAATTTTAACGTCAAAAACCGGACGCTTTGATTTGGCCGCGATGTAGACCTCCTTGAAAGATAGGCCGCCATCTTCGGTTTTAAGCACCCGCCCGAAGTTGTTTTGATATATTCCCAAATAAAACCTGTCCGGAATTTTATTTTTGTAATCGGGCAAGTCAGGGTCAACAGCCACGCTGTAAACATCGGCATGCGAATCAAGGATTTTATTGGCGTCGGCCAGTTTGTGCCACTTTTCCCCGCCGTTAACACTTTTGTAAATGCCGTTGCCCAGAGTGGCGGCGTATAAAATCCGCGAATCTTTGGGGTTATGCTTTAAGTCGGTTACGTTGAGCCGGTTGATGTTCCCGCCGTCGTCCAAAACGCCGAACTTCTGCCAAGTGGACCCTTTGTCAACACTTATAAAAAATCCGCCTTGGGGCGTCAGCAGGTTGCCAAAATAAAAATTAACCGCGAAAGTTCCAATGGCAATGACTATCGCCAAAAAAACGATGAACTTTAGGATGTTGGCCATTAAAATTTAAGAAAAAGACTTTCCAGCGCCAGGCGGGCGTTGGCGTTGGTGGATAATAAAATATCTTTGGTGGCGGCCGCCGCTGCTAACTTGTTCGGAGGAAAATTGTTTTTTAACATCTCGGTTCTTAAAGCCAACAGCCAGTGATCCATAATCTCCGCCAAGTTTTCTTTTTTGGCTAGATCTTCGGCCAAATCAAACCTGTCCGCCGCCGACAAATTTTCCAACTCCGCCAGCTTATCAATAATTATATCATCTTTTACTGAAGGCGGATTAAGAACGGAATTGGAAAATGGCAAACTGACCACCCGGGAAATTATGGTTGAGGGTATGTTCTTAACAGAAGAACTTAAAATAAAAATGACGGCATGGGGGGCCGGCTCCTCCAAAGTCTTTAAGAGGGCGTTCCAGGCCTCCTCGTTAAGATATTGGGCCTCTTCCACGAACACTCCTTTATGTTCCAAACTGACGGGGGTGCGCGAAACAAAACTTTTGAGGTCGCGAATCTGGGCAATGGTTATGTCTTTTTTATCTTGAGAGCGGCGCGCGAAAAAAGTATCCGGATGAATTCCGGCCTTAATCGCGTCGGCTTCCTTTGACCCGTTGAGCCGGATTAAAAAATCAACGGCCGTCTTTTTTTGAAAAGCCGCGTCCCGGCCGTAAAACAAAAAAGCGTGGGGCGCGCGACCGTTTTTAAGAACCAAATCCAAATAATTTAACTGCCTTTGATAGGTCATATAGGACTTATAAGACCTATAAGTCTTATAGTTATCGCTTGGCAAACAACGCTCTTTTATAAAGTTCCAAATTTTCCAGCGCTATGCCCGTGCCTTTGGCCACGCAAAACAACGGCTCGTCGGCCACATAGCAGGGCACGCCGGTTTCCTGGATTATCAAACTGTCCAGATTCCTCAAGAGGGCCGTGCCGCCCGAAAGTATCATACCTTTGTCCATCACGTCGGCGGCCAGTTCGGGCGGCGTTTCTTGCAAGACTTTTTTAACCGTTTTGATCACCTCGCCCAGCGTGTCTTTGATGGCTTTGGGAATTTCGTTAGCGTGGAGTTCTATGGTTTTGGGCAAGCCCGCCACCAGGTCGCGGCCTCTTATTTCTAAAATTTCTTCTTCTTTTTGAGGGATGGCCGAACCCAGGGTGATTTTTATCTGCTCGGCGGTGCGTTCGCCCACGGCTAAATTATGAACCTTATGGATGTAATTTTGAATAGCCGCATCCAGAGCGTTGCCGCCCACCTTGGCCGAAGCCCAAGCCACAATCCCGCCCAGCGATATCACCGCCACCTCGGTGGTGCCGCCGCCGATATCTATAATCATATGCCCCGAGGGCTCGTTGATGGGAATGCCCGCGCCCAAAGCCGCCAGAATCGGTTCTTTGACCACATAAGCCGCTTTGGCTCCGGCCTTGAGCGTGGCCTCCACCACCGCCCGGCGCTCGGTGGAGGTTATGCCGGCCGGCACGGCTACCATCACTTCGGGCCTGAAAAAACTGAACCGGCCGGTTATTTTTTTAATAAAATGCCGGATCATCGCCTCGGTGATGCGGTAATCGGCGATGACGCCGTCTTTGACCGGGCGCACGGCCATTATGTTTTCGGGCGTGCGGCCGATCATTTCTTTGGCCGCCGCGCCCACGGCCATAATTTTATTGTCGTCCAAACTAATCGCCACCACCGAAGGTTCGTTGATGACAATGCCTTTGGGCGGCACGTAAACCAAAGTGTTGGCTGTGCCTAGATCTATGCCGATTTTTATTGCCATGTTACGGAACCATCCTAGCACCGCCTGCTTATTTTTCAAATGAATCCGGGTGTGCTATTTTTTATAAGACCAAAATGACCCGTAAAACCCGCCGAATTTTGTTGGGATTGGCTATTGCGGCTTTTTTGATTATCGGTTTTATACTGCTCGCCTACGCCCGCGGTTACCGCTGGGATTTTGAAACTAACCGCCCGCTGGCCACCGGCGGCGTCTACCTTAAGACTCTGACGCCAGCCGATGCCGAAATCTCCATCAATGCCAAACCAACCAACCAAACCACGGCGGCCTTAATAAAAAACCTTTTGCCTCTGCGAAAATACCAAGCCCAAGTGGCCAAAACCGGCTACCAACCTTGGCAAAAGGAATTTGAAGTCACGCCCGGTTTAGTAACTGAAGCCGAAAATATAATACTGTTTCCGGAAAAATTATCTCTCCAAACTCTGCGGTCGGAACCGGCTTTAACTGACTTTAGCGTCTCCCCCAACCAAGAACTTATGGCGGTAAAGATGGATACGGCCAAGATAGTTATCCGCGATTTGGACAATCCTAACGCCACCGCCACACCACTGGCCTTTGCCGATAAAATAAAAACCAAGAACATCGAGCTGCCAAAAAATAATCAGGGCTGGTCGGCCAACTCCAGAAAATTTATTTTTTCACGCGTCGCGGCGTTACAAACCAGCTGGTACATTTGGGACGCCCCAACACAAAAACTGACCAATCTCACGTTGCTTTACGAAAGAAAAATCGTGGTCAAACAGCCCAGCACTCTGCCTTTGCCCACCAAATTCACCCCGGCTAAAATACTCTGGTTTGTGGACGACAACAATCTGTTAATACTATTAGAAGGTAAAGTCTTTCAATTGAATATCGCCGAGGAAACGGTGACCGATTTGGCCCTAAGTGATGTAATTGATTTTGATGCTTACGGCAACAAAATCATCGCCCTTAAAAATCCCGATATTCTGTTGTTGATGGATTCGGCCGTGGAAAACGTTTCGCTTTTAGGTCAAACCAAGTTCCGGCCCCAACGCGTTTTGATCTCACCCGACGGCGCCAAAGTCGCCTATACCGACAACAATACTCTGGGTGTGATGTGGCTGAAAGATACAACCGAACAGCCCTTAAAAAAATCAGGCGATCAGGAAACTATTTATGAGTCGTCCGACAGTATATCTGACCTTTACTGGCACAGCCAGAGCGAGCATTTGATCTTCTTGGAAAATCAAAATCTTAAAGTGGTAGAACTAGACGCTCGTGACCAAGTCAACTTGGCACTCTGGCCCGAAACCGTGTCTGTTATAAATTATCTGTCCAAAGACTCCAAACTTTATCTTTTAGAGGACAGCGCCATAAAACTGGCTGAAGGAGAGTTTTAACGTTTATCAAACAGTCAATTTCTGCTAGACTGTTTTAACTATGGAAAAACACCCCCTCCATCTCAAAAACCCCGAACTGCAGACCTCTCCCGAAGTCCAGCGGGCGGTTGAACGCGATGAACAGAAAACGGGTGAAAAAGTGCCCAACGACCCGGCCGAACGCATCGAGGCCTACATGGATCGGCTGGAGAACATCTTTTTGAACCCCGATGAACGGAAACGCGAGCGTAACCTCGAAATGTTTCGTGACAAGATATACGACGCTCTCATCATAAAAAGAGAGAATTTTCCGGACAGCTACTTTGAGCTCCAAAAACGAATAGCTCGAGAACGCGGGCAAGCGGTGGAGGAAATTCCAGCCGACGTTCGGGAACAAATGATGGACGTCGCCATCGAAGACCAGAGGGTGTCGCTCGACGCCTGGATAGACTACCTCACTTCGGACGACGCCGTTTATCCGGCCTGGTTTAAGTACTACGCCTGGAATCAGATCATCAAGCTCTCGCAATTCGACAAGGAACGCGGTGAGTTTAAGAAACGCACCGACAGCACGGTCGCCCCGTATCCGGACATCTACCGAGAACCGCTCGCGCAGATCGCCGATCTCTATGAGCGGGTCAAGGACGACAACAAGGATTCGGAAGCTCGCCGAGAGTTCGACAGGAAATTTCCGACCTTGTATGCCGAGCTCATTTCCAAGTCCCTTGCCGCCTCGATGGAAAGCCGTGAGGAAGTCCACGGACAGTGGGTCAAGTACGAGCAGGGCGACAACGCGGCGGCTGAAACGCTATTTGAATCTCTTGAAGGTAAAGGCACCGGCTGGTGCACGGCCGGACGGTCCACCGCCGAGACCCAAATAGAAAGCGGCGATTTTTATGTGTATTACACCAATGATTCATCGGGCGCTCCGACCCAACCTCGTCTTGCGATCCGCATGGATGGAGACAACAGGATCGGCGAAGTGAGAGGCATTTTACCCCATCAAGGAGTCGAGCCGGTCATGCAAGAAGCTCTCGACAGTAAGCTTTCGGAATTCGGAGGTGAAGCGGACGCCTACCGCAAGAAAAGCGAGGACATGCGAATGCTCACCGCCCTTGAGAAGAAGCATGAAGATGGCCAGCCGTTCACCAAAGATGATCTTGTTTTGCTGTACGAAATCAATGGAACAATCGAAGGCTTCGCCTATCGAAAAGACCCTCGCATTGCCGAGCTTCGCCAAGGCAGAAATGCCGAAGAAGACATGCTGGTCATATTTGAATGCGTCAGAGAACAAATCGCTCACGTGCCGAGCCAGATTAACGAAAACACCAAAGCGTATGTCGGCCAGCTTGAACCGGGCATATTCCAGAAACTGCCGGGGAATCTGGAGCACGTCTACACGTCGTTTCCCGATAAGAAAATTGCGAGAGTTAATGTCGAGATCGGAGGCAAGTCGGCCGAGCAACTCATTTCCGAAATGGAAGCGGCCGGCATCAATATTTCCGACTATACGAAATCAATGCTTAAGAACAGGGAATTCGTGCCGGGCAAAAATCCTGAGGAGGCCACGCTCATTCGTTTGACCGTAGCCGATCTCGGATTAAAAAGCAGCACTACGACCGATCAAATCTACGAACGCGCTCAAATTCTCGGACTTGAATTATGTCCGGCCGATACCGGTCCCAACTACTGTCTGAAGTATCGAAACCAACCTTTAAACCAACCTTTAGATGAATGGATTTATATGGGCATGAAGCAAATAACCGGCTCCGACGGCCACCCGAGCGTCTTCGCGCTGGATCGCGACGGCGGCAGTTTGTGGCTGAACGACCGTTGGGCGAGATCCGGCGACGGGCGGGAACCAGGCAACAAGTTTGTGTTCCGTCTTCGCCCTTCGGCTACGCTCAGGACAGGCAATCCTGAAGTTTAAAATATTAAAGACATCGCAAACTATTATTAAATTAAAATCTCTCCACTAGTGGAGAGATTTTATAGGTTAGAATCTTTATCCTTTAACGTTTCGAGAACTGCGGAGCGTCGTCGCTCAAGAAATTTCGCTCCTCCTTAAAACCACTCGGTTTTAATGTTTCCTCCGCGGGAAACTACCGTTTCCGACAAAGACATATTATGTCTTTGTCCCTTCCCTCGCTCCTCGTTCTCAAAACTATCGTTTTGAAAACTGCGGAGCGCGTCTGGCCCCAGTACTAGAACCTGCGGTTCAGTACGGGGCTGCGGCTTACAGTTGGGCAACTCGGGAAAGTGCCAAAAAATACTTTATCGCTTGCTAAACTGTGGTGCACGCCTTGCTTTTTTCAAACCGTATTTGCGGCGTTCTTTTTCGCGCGGGTCGCGCGATAATAGACCGGACTTTTTGAGTTTTTTTCTAAAGTTCTGGTCAAATTTTATCAAGGCCCTGGCTATGCCCAAGCGCACCGCCTCGGCCTGCGAGCTCGCGCCGCCGCCGGCCAGTTTAACCGAGACTCTAAAATGATCGGCCGCTTTCAACTTGCTTAAAGACTCCAAAGCCAGCTCTATAAGCTGAGGCAATCTAAAATAATCTTTTAAGGTTTTGCCGTTGACCACAAAACCGCCTTGGGCCGCCGATTCTTTGGGGTTAGCCGTAAAGATCCTGACTCGAGCCATAGCCCGCTTGCGCCGGCCCACCGCTTCAAAATACCTTTTGGTGTCTTTTCTCTCCGCGCTGAAAACACCGGCTGTGTCTTCATGTTCCTCCACATCCTCTTTAGTCTCCACGATCACCGGCGCAAGCGGGATCAAGACTTTCTCTTTTTTAGTTTGAGTTTTGGCAGGCATTTTATTTTATTTCTCCCTTATATATCTTTAAGTTTCTGATAAATTTATCGCGCAATCTGTTTTTAGGCAGCATCCCGTAGACAGCGTCTCTTAAAACTCCCCGTGAATCTTTGGCCAGCCGTTCCCCCAAGGTCCGCTGGCTGATGCCGCCCGGATAGCCGGAATGTCTAAAATATTTTTTGTCCTCTAGTTTATGGCCGGTAAATTTTAACTTATCGGTGTTAAAAACCACAACTGTTCTGGTTAGATCGGGATTATTGGGAGAAAACGCGGCGCTATCTTTGCCGCGCAAAACCACCGCCACTTGGGTGGCCAGCCGACCTAATATTTGCCCCCCGGCATCAAATTTATATTCTTTATTTGTATTCATATTCGTGTCATTCGCACGAATTCGTATATTGGCATTGCGCTATACGAACTCTATATAGCACAGCCTCGCCCCATCCTTCCTGACTTCGCCCGATCTGATAATGCGCGTGTAACCGCCACTCCGGGATTGGTATTTAGGGCCAATATCTTTAACCAATTTGCTAACCGAACTCGGCGGCAAAACTTTGGCGAGCTCCCTAATACTGGCTAATCCCCCTTTTTTGGCCTTGGTAACCCAAGGCGCTATAACTTGGGCTAGTTCCTTGGCCTTGGCCTCGGTGGTTTTTATTCGGCCTTGGTCAATCAAAGCCACCGCCAAGCTTTTCAAAAGCGCTCGCCTTACTTTTTTGACTCGGCCGAATTTTCTGCCCTTCCTGCTTTGGTGTTTCATAAACCTTATAGGACCTATAAGCCCTATTCTGATTTCTTGGACTTCCTAACCTTTTTAACCTCCACTTCTTTTTTCTCTTCTTCGACAGGAATATCTATGCCGCCCAAAATCTTGATATGCTCATCCAGAATATCAACAGCTTTCTTAAAAGCGACTTCCGGCCGTACCGAGCCGTCGGTTTCTATCTCAAAAACCAGTTTATTAAAATCGGTGCGGTCGCCCACCCGCATATTAACCACCGTAAATTTAACTTTTCTGACGGGCGTATAAATGGCATCCAAAGCGATACTGCCAATAGCTATCTTTTCTTTCTTGCGGCGCTCCACCGGCTCATAGCCCACCCCCGTAGACACCTCGGCTTCTATTTCTAAATTGGCTTTTTTGTCGGTTAAAGTGGCGATGTATAAGTCGGGGTTGACCACTTCCACTTGGCCAGAGACCGTTTGAAAATCAGCCGCCGTAACCTTTTTTTCGCCCTTAACCGAAAGTTTTATGGCAACGCTTTCATCGCTATGCAACTTAAACCTAACCTGTTTTAGGTTAAGTAGGATATGAATGACATCCTCCATCACGTTGGCAATGGTGGAAAACTCGTGATCCACACCGGCAATTTTTACCGAAGTTATGGCCGCGCCGGGAATGGAAGAGAGCAGCACCCGTCTTAAGGCATTGCCTAAAGTAGTGCCATAGCCCGGATAAAGCGCATCAACTTCTATGGTCGCCGAGTTGCCGGATCGGCTCATAATTTTGGGCGGCTGCGGCAGTGAAAATTTTTGCATGATTTTTGTAACCGTCCAGGTTGATCCTTGTGGGACTAGCTGGAGCGGAATTATTATCTTGAATAATATTCCAAAACTTTGGAAACTTGCACCGGAATCCCGGCCAGAAAATCTTTATCCGGCGCCGCCAAAACCTTAGCCGACAATTTTTCTTTATCCAACTCCAACCACATGGGCGGAGAAAACTTTTTCAAAATCGTGCGGGTGTTGCCAAACAGCTGGCCCGATTTGGTTGACTCCTTAATATCAATCAAGTCCCCGGGTCTGACCGCATATGAAGGCGAGTGCACTTTTTTACCGTTGACCAATATATGGCCGTGGCCAACCAACTGCCTCGCGGCACTCCGGGTGGTAACCAAGCCCAGCCGGAAAACAACATTATCAAGCCGGCTTTCCAAGAGCCCCATCAATATCTGCGGAGTAACACCCCTTTTTTGGGAAGCAAAATCAAAATATCTTCTAAATTGCTTCTCCCGGACACCATAGATAAGTTTGAGCTTTTGTTTTTCGGCCAGCTGCTGGCCGAACTCCGACACCCTGCGCCGGGCGTTTTTGCCGTGCTGGCCGGGCGGATAAGGTTTGCGAATCAAGCCGCATTTAACCGAATCACAAATCTTATAACCCAAGCGCCGGCATTTTTTACAAGTTATTTGATACATGCCAATTTTATCTATGAACGAAGTCCCGCTCAGCGGGACGAAGTGAATAGCTATAAAATTGAGCACCCCGAACTGTGAGGGGTATACTCTGAACGAAGTGAATAGCTATAAAATTGAGCACCCCGAACTGTGAGGGGTATACTCTGACCTTTAACTGTTTTGATTCAATAATCATGTTATTTATACAAAACCCTTAGACTCTGCGGGGTTTGGGCGATTTTGGCCCGTTATGCGGTATCGGCGTAATATCCTTGATTGACGTGATGTTAAGCCCTTGTCCCACCAAAGCCCTGACCGCGGCCTCGCGGCCCGAGCCAATGCCCTTCACAAAAACGGTTATATCCCGCAAGCCAACTTTTCTCATCTTTTCTCCCAAGGATTCTATGATCCGGCTAGCCGCGTAGGGCGTGGCTTTGCGGGGACCCTTAAAACCCAAACCGCCGGCCGAAGATTGGGCCAACAAATTGCCGTTCTCATCGGTAAAACTGACCAGGGTATTGTTATAGCTGGCCTGAATATACACCCGGCCTTTTTCCACCACGCCCACCCGGCGCCCAGCTGGAGCTTGACTCTTATCTTTGGTACCGGACGATGTTTCGCCCGAAGCCGCTTCTTTTTCTATGATTCTCTTTTTTCCCATGCCAATTTTATCTGTTTCAAAAGTAAAATCATTGTTCCGAGCAGCATCACGGAGAAGACAGTATCTACAATAAAGAGGACTCCGTGTCGTCTGCGAGGAATGATGATTTTACGGAATTTTTTACGTCTTCTGCGCCGTTGGTTTTCGACCCGAACCCATTGTTTTTCTAGTATTGCCCCGGCGGGTGCGACTATTGGTCTTGGTTTGCTGGCCTCTCACCGGCAAGCCTCTGATATGCCTGATACCCTGATAACTGCCGATGTCTTTTTTTCTTTTGATATTCTGGGTTATCTCTCTTTTTAATTCGCCTTCTATCTTAAAATTCTTTTCAATATATTCTTTAACCTTATTGGCCTCATCCGAGGTCAAATCCTTGGCCCGCTTGTTGGAATCTATCTTGGTGGCCGATAGAATCTGCTGGGACAAAGTCAAACCCACACCGAAAATATAGGTGAGGGCGATTTCAACTCTTTTGTCGTCTGGAATGTTTATACCGGCAATTCTCATGCGCCTTGGCGTTGTTTATGCTTGGGATTTGAACAAATAACATAAATCCGACCCTTCCTGCGAACCATTTTACACTTATTGCACATTTTTTTAACCGATGGTTGAACTTTCATATTTTGTCTGTGAGCGTAGCGAACAGCTACAAATATGCAACCCCGCACCAAGCCGATTGATAATCTCGGCAGTGAATCACCGAAGCCGCAGGCGAAATCGCAGATAAAATTATTCTAGCGAGATACACGAACGGGCTTTGGTGCTGGGGTTCATGACAATTACTATCGGCCGCGATACACTATCCTCGCCCTTTTATCATCGTAAGGCGAAAACTCCAATGTTACCCTATCGCCCGGCAGAATGCGAATAAAATTAAGCCTCATCTTGCCTGAAAGATGGGCTAAAACCTCCGTACCATCATCCAGCTTGACCTTAAAAGTGGCACTGGGCAACGCCTCAGTGACCACCCCTTCCTTGCGGATAGCGTCTTTTTTCATTATTTAGTAACGCAGGGAGTATAACAAACAAAATAAATGCCGTCAACAAAGGAAAAGACGACTTAAAATCCCGATTTTATAAGCTACAACCCCACCACCTTTATCTTAACTCTGTCCGGGTTGGAGCTGACGGCGCGCACCCAAAACGGCGAGAGTTCCACCTCCACCCGCTCTATGTTTTTATAGACCGAAAATACTTTTTTAATATCTTTTTCCTGCTGGCCTAAAATTTCCTTTTTGAAAGATTCGGTATCCAGTTCGTCTATAACATCATATTTGACGCTCAAAGCGGCGCTCGCAATGCCTTTTTGGTAGTCCACCACCGGCGGCTTTAAGAAAGATACTTCTTTACTCGAAGACAGCGCCACCTTGCCCGAATCTAGGGTCGAAGATATTTGCTGGTTGATGTAAGCATCCAAATCCTGGCTCTTAAATATCACCGCCCGGGCCACTATTTTTATGGCGGCATTAAATTTCTCGGCGCTCACACCCAGCTCGGGGCTGGTGGAGCTGTCGGCTAACTCCTCGTTATAGGCCTCCGGCCAGAACTGGAAACCATTAGGCAGATTTTTCTTAAACTCATCAAGTTGGGGTTTTAATTTTTCCTTTAATTCATCCGCCGCTCGAGCTGCATCATCTTGGGAGACCACACTGGCGCGGCCCGTCTTGCCACCGGTCATGGGAGCTTCGGAAAGAGCATAAATTTTTCCTGCCCGAGGCGTGCCTTTAAGCGCCGGCATAGCAAACTTGGTTGGGCCGATGTTATAGGCCTCGCCGGGCTCGGCCGCGACTACATCCGCGCTGATTTGGCCCGGAGTCGTTTGGCCGTCTTTAGTGACCATGCCCGGCACGGTAATGCTTTTAGTGATCCAAAATATTTTGCCTGGGCCAGTCTCACCAGAGGCAACCTCGGCCTGGAATCTGGAAACAATAAAGTTTTGGGGCTGGGCAGAGTAATTATTGTAGATGGTGATCTGGCCTTTGGCTTTTTCGGAAACATCTTTGGCCCCGGTGGCCGCAAACTCGCCGCTCTCCGATTTTTCCATAGTCAGCAGTTCACCCGGGATTATACCTTTGGCTAAATTGATAGCGGTATTCTCACTGGAGATCAAAACATCCACCACCGTGCTTTTAATTTCTCTAGCCGGATAAAGCGTGACCTCGGCCCGCGGCAAAGTTTCGCCAAAAACAATAAAACCGACCACAGCCGCGACCACCACCACAACACCCACCCAGAAAGCGGGACCAAACCGAAAGGGCCCCACCGACCTTACTTTATTTATCTCGCGGAGTTCCTTAAAAACGTTGGCTTTGGTTCTTTCCTCACGGTAAGATTTGAGAAAATCGGCTCCGGTCTCGCCTTTGCTCCGAGGCGAGAAAAAATTTTCCGACTTCTTTTCACCAACTTTGGAACCACGGCTTAGTTTGGGGGGTGGTGCTTTGGCCTTGGCTAAAGATGGTTTTAAGGAAAAATTGGGGCTGTTAGATAAAAAATTAGCGGGTGCGGTTTTTTTTCTGGGAATAATATCGCTGATCCGGCCGGTATTGATTGATGTTTTAACCGAGCGGATACTTTCGCTTCCGCTCACCCGGCCGGATATGGCCAATCCGGCTCTTTCCGCAAAGATCCGGCCCATCAGATCGTTGGTGACCACCGTCAAAATCTTGCCGTTTTCGTCTCCGGCTTCTTTTATTAAATGAGCGTCAACGATATTTTGAAGGACTCTGGCTCCGGTAGGCACCACCAAATCCAAATTTTCTGTTTCGGCTTCTTGAACCTTTTGGATCACAGATTGGATATCCTCGTTAAGATCAATATAGATGTTTTCTTTCATAATTTTATGCGAATGGCGAATCTGTTCGAATATTACGAATAAATTATTCGTAATATTCGCGTTTATTCGTTATTCGCATATTTAATTCTAACTATACAACATTCACAACACATTGCCTATTCCACAACCGCTCTGATCCGCCTGATCCCAGCCGATGAGGCTGCCTCTTTGATAATACGGAATTTTCCCAGCTCGCCCGTTCGTTCGACGTGCGGCCCGCCGCAAAGCTCCCGACTAAAAGGAGGTTCCGAGCTTGTCGAGGAATTACCTATGGAATAAACTTTGACCCGATCCGGGTAACTAACCCCACCAAAATAGAGCGCGCCGGATTTTTTGGCGTCGGCGAGGTCCATAACCTCGGCTGTTACCGGATAATTCTCGGCAATGGCACCGTTGACCAAATCCTCCACCCGCTTAATTTCCTCGGGCATCAGCTTCCTGTTAAAAGAAAAATCAAACCGGGTGCGCTCGGCTGTAATATCGGAACCTCTTTGTGAAACCTGATCACCCAGAACCCTATGCAAAGCCGCGTTTAATAAATGGGTGGCGGTGTGCAAACGTGTTTTTATTTTTAATTCCTCCAGATTAGCCGCGGTGAGATCCCCTTCGGTGATGCCATGTCCGCCGAACTTTTTTTCCGCTCCGGCCCGGGAAATTTCTTGATGTTTTCTAAACTCGGCTTCAAAATCTTCTGGAGTCAAACTTTCCGCTTTAACACCACCAACTTCTTTTATAATGTCATATGTAATACCAAATGTTTGATGCAGGTTAAAAGCGATCGGAGCATCAATTTTATCAAATTCAAAAATTTTCTTAATCCCATTTTCCAAAGCATTCTTAGACTTTTCCCATTCCAAAAAATAATTATTTATAATATTATCTTTTTGATTAGCAAGTTCCGAATAAAAAAATCCGTAATTATCTATAACCGAAATGATTACAGACTCAAAAACTTGAGGTGAAAGTTTATAGATATGTTCGTAAGCGAAGACTCGCCGCAGTAGACGGCGTAAAACATAACCACGATCTTTATTGGATGGTATTACGCCGTCGGCCAAAAGAAACACCGAGGCTCGCAGATGATCGGCTGTGATTCTGCGATGGCGAGAATCTATGATCTCGGGCAGGATTTTTAAAATTGGCTGGAAAAGATCCGTCTCGAAGATGTTTTTTTTGTTTTGGACCGCGGCCGCTAGCCGATCCAGGCCCATGCCGGTGTCCACGCCTTTGATTTTTAACGGCTCTAAAGTTTTATCGGGCTTGCAGTAGTATTCGTTGAAGACTAAATTCCAAATCTCCACACCGTTTATGTATATTTCCGTAGTTGGGCCGCAGGGACCCTCCGCGCCGGTCGGGCCCCAAAAATTGTCCTCACGGCCGGCTTTTCTGATATCGGTAATGCCGAGCGAACTCCAAATAGATTCGGATTCGCTGTCGGCTGGAACTTCTGAATCACCCCGGAAAACACTGACGTAATCAATAACAAAATTCAATTCTTGGGTAATAAACTCATAAGCATATTTGATCGCTTCCTCTTTCCAATAACCGCCGAAACTAAAGTTGCCCAACATCTCAAAAAAGGTAAGGTGTGATTCGTCGCCGACTTCGTCTATGTCGGAGGTGCGAAACGATTTTTGCACGGAAACCGTGTTTTTGGAACCAAAATCGGCCACCGGATCCTTCTCGCCCGTAAAATACGGCTTAAACTGCTGCATCCCGGCCGTGGTTAAAAGCACCGAAGGATCGGTGGGAACTAAAGACGACGACGGCACCACTTTATGCCCTCGCGATTCAAAAAACTTGAGAAACTTTTGGCGGATTTCCTGTGAATTCATTGCTTCTTATATTAGCGAAAAAACCAAAAAAAGAAAAACCCCAATGAGCGTACAATAATCGTACCCTGAGCATACGATCGTATGCTCAGGGTACACTAAAGATTTTCTTAAGATGAAGTTCATTATCCAGTTCCACAGCAGTAACAATTCTAACATAGGGTCTAATATTGTAGTATTCAATTAAATAATCCAGTTCATCCTGGCAGGGATAAGGGTAAACTAAAACACTTTTTTGATATTCATAAAAACCTACCCTCTTTAAAGTCTCTCTTAAAGCATCCCGGGCCGCTCTTTTCTTTTCAGGAATATCGAATACTACCATACGCCACTTTTTGTCCCATACTTTGGGCTTCTTGATTTTTATATTATCTATATTAAAAGTGATAATTTTATCTTTACCTTTGTCAGTTAGTACCATGGTCAAAGAACCATCAGGGTTTTCTGATTCGCGGATTAACCTTGATCTATACAAAGAACGGACCGCCTTTTCCAAAGAATGTTTGTTTATTTTTTGCCATTCCCATCCAACTTCCTTAAGCACCCTAAAATATTGTTTGGGTGATTTCGCCAGACTTAGCCCAACACCAGCAGAGATCAATAAAATAACTTTTTGTTGATTTGGACCTAAACGATGAATATTCTTCCCTAAATTAGGCATATCCGATTTAGCTGTACTATTTGACTACATCTTTCTGATTATACTATCTGATTATACTATAAATACCACGAGCATACGATCGTATGCTCGTGGTATAAACGAAGGATGGTGAAAGATGATGAAAAAAGAACAAAGAAAATTACTGAATGACCCCTCCGCCCAAGAGTTCCTCGCCATTGTAAAACACCACCGACTGGCCGGGAGCGGCGGCGCGGACCGGGATTTCGAATTCTACTTTCCATTTTCCATTTTCTATTCTTCGCAAAATAGCCGGAACAGGTTCCTGGCGATAGCGGATGGCGGCTTGGACTTGGGCCCTGTCGGCCGGCTCCGCGCCAATAAACGACACCTCATCGGCCGCCAGAGAATTGGATTCCAAAGCCGATGGATTATCAGCCGGCGCCACCACCAAAGTATTTGATTTGTAATCTTTGTGGGCCACGTAATACGGCCCGGTACCGCCCACGCCAATGCCTTTTCTTTGGCCGATGGTGTAAAAATCCAAACCGGCGTGCGCGCCAACCTTCTGGCCAGACGTGGTTACAATCGCGCCCGCAATCTGACTGACATGGGGTCTAATAAACTCTTGAACATCCACCGGCCCCATAAAACAAATACCCTGCGAATCTTTTTTGTCGGCCGTGGGTAGATTATATTCGGCCGCGACGGCGCGGACCTGGGCCTTGGATTCAAACTCACCAATGGGAAACAAACACCTGGCCAGTTGTTCTTGCTTTAATGTCCAGAGAAAGTAGGATTGATCTTTGTTCTTATCTTTTGCAGTCAGTAGTTTGTAGTTTGTAGTTTGTAGTTTAGGATTTATTTGGGATTTGGGATTTGGGATTTGGTCATTCCGCCGCAGGCGGGCATAGTGCCCTGTGGCAATAAAATCCGCGCCCATTGCCAGCGCCTTGTCAAAAAACAACCCGAACTTTATTTCTTTGTTGCACATCACGTCGGGGTTAGGCGTGCGGCCCAAGGCATATTCGCGGATCATATAATCCACCACTTTGGCCTTGTATTCGCGGGTAAAATCAAAAGTTTCAAAAGGAATGCCGAGTTTTATACAAACCCGCAGGGCATCTTGGCGATCTTCCTGCCACGGGCAAGGCCAAGCCGGGTCGGCCCAGTTTTTCATGAACACCCCCGTCACATCGTAACCTTGATCTTTAAGCAACGCCGCGGCCACGGACGAGTCAACTCCTCCGCTCATAGCTACAAAAACCCTTCGACTTCCCTCAACATGGCTCGGGACAAGTCGCTCAAGGCACGCCTTCACACCATTTAGATTATTCATAACCCATTTGGTAACATTTTTTGTCTAAAATGTCATCAAGGAGTGGGTTTAATATCAGATAAGAGAGAACGCAAACCTTCGAGGTCGGCCGGCGGGCCTTTAGGTTTACTTTTTTTCTTGTGAGGCCTGGCTGCGCCGCCAAGATTATCAACAATCCCCCCCTGCTCTAAGGCATCTCGCAAGCTGGTGGGTTTATACTGATCCGTCATCAACTTTTGCTTGACCTCGCTTAATTTATACAGATGATCCTTGCAGTAGATGGGGCGCACGCCGTCGGGCTTAAAAGGCACCCAAACTTTTTCGCCGCCTTCCCAGCAAACGGCCTCAAACATCTGCTTGCCCCGCGGAACTTC
This sequence comes from Minisyncoccia bacterium, assembly GCA_049274895.1. Lineage (GTDB taxonomy): Bacteria > Patescibacteriota > Minisyncoccia > JACQLN01 > JACQLN01 > JACQLN01. Next base: position 18,828 of record JBASTM010000014.1, on the reverse strand, counting down.
AGTGGAGTGGGGCTGGCCCGACGGCGAGCGGGTTTTGTCTGGCGACAAAGCCGGCGAGCCCGCCGCGTCAAACCGCGGCGGAAAGTTTTTAACGGAACCGGCGTTGTCCGAAACCGCGGCGGCTGACCCGAAAACAGCGGCCCTCTCCGATCTTTTTTCCCGGATCCTGGCGGGCACCAGCTCGCCCACGCCAGCCCATTCGGCAATTTCCGCTTCCACATCTTCCCGTGGCGTGCCGTAAGTATCCCGGGAATGTTTGATAATATCCTTCCGATAGCTCGTGGCCGGCCGGGGGTAAGGCGACAAGGTGGTGGCCGAAAAAGCGCGCGAGGCCACGCCGTCTATCATCAGTTTCAAATAGATATTGTACTTGGCCAAATTGACCACATCCACGGCCGTAAACTCCGGGGCGAATTCTTTTTCCAAAAATTCGGCGTCCTCGGCGCCCACCCGGAAAGATATGATAGTGCCCACGTTGCCAAAAATGGCGTCGCGCACAGCCGTGCTTCTACTGCCAGCCACGCTTTGAATCAGTTGGGCCACGTATTGATTGGCTAAAACCAGCGCCAGGCGGTATTTTCTGGCCTCGGAAAGAATGTTGGCAAAAGACTCGGTGGCAAAATTCTGGAACTCGTCCACGTACAAATAAAAATCGCGGCGCTCTGCTTCGGGAATATCCACCCGGCTCATCGCGGCCAGCTGCAATTTGGTCACCAACAGCCCGCCCAACAGTTTGGAATTGTCCTCGCCGATTCGCCCTTTGGACAGGTTCATTATTAAAATCTTGCCTTCATCCATTATCGCTCTCATATCCATAGCGCTTTTAACTTGACCCACAATGTTGCGGATGACCGCGGCCGAAAGAAACTGCCCGACTTTGTTTTGGATGGCCGGCGTGGCCTCGGCCGCAAAACGGTCGGTATATTTGGCAAACTCATCCACCCAAAACGATTTGACCACCGGATCCTTGACCTGATCCACCACCTGTTTGCGGTAATCTTTATTAGACAGCATCCGCATAATGCCCAAAACAGTGGCGCCGGGATAATCCAACAAGGCCAAAATGGTGTTGTTTAAGATATATTCCATCCGGGCCGACCAAACATCGGGCCAGATTTTTTTGAACACGCCCATCAAACCCGAAGCCACCAGGTGTTTTTTCTCCGGCTCCACATTTTCTATGGCGTTAAAAGCAATGGGGCGATCGAGATCCGAAGGGTCAAAATAAATTACGTCTTTGACCCTTTCCGGCGGCACGAAATCCAAAATTTTATCGGCCGAATCGCCGTGCGGATCTATAAAACCCACGCCCTTACCGTGGATGATGTCGGAAATGATCATATTCTCCAGCATGGTGGTCTTGCCCATGCCGGTTTTGCCGATGATGTACATATGGCGGCGGCGATCGTCTTCTTTAATGCCAAAGCGCCGCTTGGCGTTGCGGAAATTGGTTTCGGCGAATAGTGTTACTTGGTTGTTATCCATAACAGGTCTTATAGGACCAATAGGACTTATAGGTCCTATCAGTAGCTGGGCAAACCGGCCGGCGGTTCGCCTTTCTTGGCCCCGACTCGGGGCAAGGTGGGAGCCGCCACCACCCGGCCGGGGAAATGAAACAAGCTGGCCAGTTCCTCAATGTTCAAAACAAACATCGTGGCCGGCTTAAACCTTAATCGGTACTTGAAAAGCAACCACCTCTTTTTTTGCATCTCTTTTATTTTCTTAAACGGAAATTTGCCCGCGGTTATGGTTTTATTGTCGCGTTTGATGGCGTTCAAATTTTGGGTGTTGAATTGGTTAAAACCCGAGCTAACCTGAAAAAATGTGGGTATGTTATAGACCTCTTTTTTGGCGATATAAACCACGCGGATCATGGAGTTAAATCCGACTTTGGCGATTTTTTTCTCCACCCCCTCCAAAATCTCCTTCTCGCCCGAGGTTAAAAACTGCATCAAGGAATGAGGTTGCTTGGGATCGCTGGACGGTGGGCCAAATTGAAACGGTTCAAATTCCGGCGCCTTAAAGGGCGCCTGGGCCGCGCCGGCGGCAATGTCGGAGAGTTCCTTTTTAAGAAGCGCCAAGGTGTACGAGCCCTGGGGATCCTCTTTTTTGGGCCGCCCCACCAACTTTAGGGCCACCTTATCGCCCTCCTTTTTCCAATCGTCGCCAACCGGCAGAATGCCAAACTGGATCCAAGCCTGTTCGCCTTCGCGAAGTTTAGCCATAGTTTCCACCACGCCGGCCAAAGGATCCACATTGGAAATATTGGACATGCCCTCTCGGCTTTCGGCCTTAAACTCAAAAGCTTCGTAAGTTCGGATGGGATAGGCGTCTTCGCGGGCCAATTTGAATTCACTGCCGAAAAGATCATGGGTTTCGTTGGGCACGAACATAGGCACGTTGACGGTATAATCCTCCACTTCAAAAATTTCCGCCTGGGGATACTGGGAATAGATGGCGGCCTCAATCATATTCCTGAAATGAGCGATGGTACGCAAATAAAAATGAAGCTCGCCTTCAAAAGAAGTCATTTCCAAACTGAACCATTCCTGCACCCGGCCCTCTATATAGCGTTTCCACCAACTGCCCGGAAAAAACGTGCTGTGCATGATCGCCAAAACCTGCTCCATGGCTAAAGGTGTTTTTTCCACATCCGACGGCAGGCGCAATTCCAGCATCACCCATTTGAACTTGCGCATGGTGCGGATGCGGATGTAGTATATCCAAGCTCTCCAAATCAACGGCGCCAACAAGAGCGGCAAGGCCAGCCAGCCCCACACCCAAAACTGCTGCCATATAAAACCGAACACCGTTAATGGTAAGGTTAAAGGATTCTCAAACATTATATATATTATAACACTTTCCGATAAATAAAATCCCGCGCCTTTTTCAAAGCGCGGGACAAGCCGCTCCGACAAATTGCGCCGGAGCTTATTTTTTATTCTTTAACCTAATCCCTCTGGCTCTGGAACCGGTTATAACAAGACCAGTCGGCTGGGTGACGGCTATGGGCGGCGGAATAACCATAGCCTCCGGCGTATCAGACTCCATTTCACCATATTGTTTCTCCGTTCCCAAACCCGGATATGGTGTCGGTGGAGGAGGATACACCGGATAGACGGGTTCATCGGGCACATCAGGGCTCCGCAGATTGAGGCGTACCTGGAGGATAGTTTTTTTATCCTCCGAATTTATCTGCTGAAGCAGTTCCTCCAAAGTCGGTTCGTAAGAAATATTGGTATCGGGCCAAACTCTTTCAAATTCGCCTTCGGGAAACGGCTCGCCGTAAATCATATCGCCGGGGCCGACTTCAATATTATAAACCCCGGGCGGAAAAGTGTCGGGCAGGGCGATTTCAAAATTAACCCATCTTTCCTCCAGCAATCCGACTTTTAACATCACACCCACCGGTAAAACATCTCCAGCCGTGGCCAATGTATCCGCCTTGACTTTGGCAATTTGCCCTACGAGCAGACTATCCACCATTTCTATGGTAACTATTACTTCCTTCGGCTGTAGAGGTAATTCACGATTAAAAACCAGCGGCAAGTAAGTGCCAAAAGCATACTCATCGGCCGCCGTGAACAATAACTCCGAAGCCACCCTCCCCGGCCAAGCATATAAGCGGGTATTGTAAACCTCGGTGTAGTAATCCTTAAAGATTATACGGGTGCTAACCCGAAAACTGGAACCGGTTACATCGTCCACCCTATTAACCATTGGGCCAAAGAGCCCCACCATACCCGCAAACGCCTGCAGATCCGGCGGGCCGGATTCGGTCAACCGGTGCTTCCATAAAAAATTCTCTCCGTTCATCTTGGCCGTTGTCGCCAACTCTATCATCTCGGGTTCACGACCCAGTGCTCCGCCTATGCCGGGCAGGCGATCGGCTGTAATCACCCCCAGAATATCGCTGTTCAAAACCGCGAATTTGAAAGGTGAAAACAGATTGGAAATTTCAACCAGAACTTTAGCGCCAATGATGGGATATTCCACAGGCCCCAGCCAGGTAAACGGATGGCCGAAACCGATTATCTTATTACCCGTGGTGTATGTAACAGTGCCCACAGCAGCCATATTTACATCGTCACCCACCAAAAGCGCGACGGCTAAAGGACTGCCGGGTTCAAATTTCTGTTCAAAATCGCTGGCGCGGCTAGCCGAAGAAACATTAGACACCAAAGACCCGACTATCTGGCTGTAACTGGAACTGTTCGCTTCCAGATGTTTTACCAGACGCGAAGAAACTCCAGTCGCCAAAAACGCCGGCGACAATGGCTTTAATTTATTGCCATTGATGGACGCCATCTTTCCAGCCTTAAGAACCGTATCAGAATCGCGAAAGATTCCGTTGATCATGGCTTCCAAAGGCGTGGCCATAAAGTAATATGGCGGATGATTTTGCATATCAAAACCATAAGCCAGAGCGCCAACTACACCTTGCTCGCAAAACACGGGCGAGCCGCTCATGCCTTGAGCCGCCCCGCCCAATGCCACCAGGCGCGGGTCGGAAGCCTCCAGCATAATGAGAGAAATATCCGGCAATTCACCGTCAACCACAGCCACAAATTTGACTTCAAAATCCTCCAGACTCTCGCCGCCAAAAGCGGTTCTAACAAAAAGTTTGGCATCGGGTTTAAAAGCCCGCACAGAATCCAAGGGTACTGTACGGCTCAAATCCCAGTTATGGGAAACAACTTCGCCGCCGCTGGTTGGAGACTTTTCTATATCTTCCTCGTGATTCGGCGGAGAGGTTGGTATTTTTTTCCCGTCTCCGCACGACCACACCAGCGTGGCCAAAAAAAACGCCATCAGAGAAAACTTGAACATCTGACACTCTCCTTTTGAAGGGTTAGGATTTTAAAGAGCTGGCCGCACTGTCTCAAACAGCCATCTCTGACGTATATACTATAAAAGCAACTAATTGACCGGATGTCAAATTTTGAGGGCTAACATTTTTAATAACATAATACTCCTTATTAGTCGCAAGTCCGGAAAAAAGAATGTTAACACTCGCCAGTGATCGCCTTTATTTGTTAACATCACAAAAAATCCCGTTAGAAGCCTTAAGGCTTCTAACGGGATGGGGCTATCGCTCGGCGGTTTCATCGGGCTGGTGGATTCCCGAATCCACAGGTATGGCTTCAACGGGATCATCTTGTATACTTTCTAACGGAAATCTCCAAACAATTTCGGGACTGCTGATTTCGTCCGGGTCAGAAGCACTTTCTTCTATTATGTTTCGCCAGATGCACCGGCCAATCTCTGTGGCTTTAGCATAGGTCGTTTGATCGCGCGCACTAGTAGGTACACCTATTATCCTAAACTTGTACCGAGCAATACCATCATCGCCTTGGGGATGAAACCGGTACATCAAATACCAGCCCATTATTTTATTCCTCCTGTTAGAGAATTAAAGAACAACTTGAATTGACTATATTCTAAAATATCAACTCGCCAAAGTCAAAACAAAATACCGCGAGCTTACGATCGTAAGCTCGCGGTACTTTTTAGACTTAACCAACTGATGGACACTGTTGAACATCGGATGTTCAACATTAAGCCAAGTGATACTTGTTGTCTTCCCTCTTCTTAAAACCGTTCAGGTTCAAAATGATGGTGGAGGGTTTGACCATGCGCTTGGACAAAACGGCCTTGATCACCTCTTCGCGGTTCATCGGGCCGCCAGACGAAAGCACGCTTTTGATAACGTCTTTCACGGTGCCGGCCTCGTAGCCCCAATCTTTCAAAGCGTAAAGGCCGCGGCCCACCAGCACAAACCGGCCGTCTTTAATAAGTTCGTTATGGACGGTTTGCGGCAAAGCCACGCGCTCTGAAAAAGCGGCCTTATTGATTTCGCTAGCCACCTCGGTAAAGTGGAGCGGTTTTTGAGTGCGCTTCATCACCAAGTAAGCTTTATCGCGAACGCCGCGGGGCGAAATTTCGGCCCAAGAAATCAAACCCCATTCGTCAAAAGAATTTTTAGAGATATTTTTAGCCGAAGTCAGAAAAGCCAGTACTGCCTCCGGGCTCAAAGCCGGATTATACTTTTTGGCCCAGACGGTAAATTCGCCCGCAGCCACCACGTGCTTTTCTTTTTTGAACTGGCTGATCAGGTGATTGACAAAACCTTCCTGATTTTTAAGCGCGGCGTTGTCTAAAGCCCAGCGGGGCCAGAAGTTATCGTCTTCTTTGGTGCGCGTAAAATTGCCGGCGAGCTGCAAAAAAAACATCACAGCGCCTTCGTACTTTTTTAGTGGTTCCGGTTTGGCCTCAAAATGGTTGGAGGCAAAAGAAGCTTTAAGTTCGGCCTCTTCCATAACTCCGCCGCGAGACTTAACAAATTCACCCAGCGCGGTTACAACCGGCTTGACCAACGGTTCGTTAGCCGGGCTTTTAATATGCCTCAAAGCATCGGCCTCTATCTGGCGCACCCTTTCGCGGGTAATGCCGTAGCGCTGGCCGATGGCCTCCAGAGTTTCGTAATCATCCTGGCCAATGCCAAAGCGGGACAAAATAACGTCCCTAGAACGATCCGACAAGTTTTCCACTAATCGGTTAATTAATTTTTTGATTTCAAACTTAACCATTTTGATTAGTCCCTGCGCTTTTTGTGCAAATCGCAGTCCAGCCCGACCCTATTTCTTATAGACTTACCGGTATGGACAAAAAGAGCGGGATTAACTTGTAATTATTGACTTTATAAAGACTAGCATTCCCTTAAAAATAAGTCAAATAGGACCCACCCCCTAGTGGCTAAACTTCCCTAGCGCCGGCCTCGCCCGGCCCAGTACGATAGTAACGGCCCCGCCACGAAAATCGAGGAATAAGTGCCAAAAAACACGCCTAAAATAAGGGCCAAAGCAAAGTACTTTACACTGACCCCGCCTAGAAAGTATATGGCTAGAAGCACCAACAACACGGTCAACGAGGTATTGATGGAGCGGGCCAAGGTTTCGTTGACGCTAGCATTGATGGTAAGCGAAAAATCGTCGCCCGGCCGACGTTTTAAGTTCTCACGGATGCGGTCAAAAACCACAATGGTATCGTGTACCGAAAAACCCATAACCGTAAGCATAGCCGTCACAAAAAAAGAGTCAACCTCCACTCCGTAAAAATGGCCCAAAATCGCAAATGCCCCAGTGGGAATAGTAACATCATGAACCAAGGCGGTGACGGCAATAAGCCCGTACTTCCACGAAGACACCGGCTGGGAAACCTTTCTAAAGGCCCAGGCAATATAGCTAACTATCAACACCAAAACATAACCAACGGCTTGGAGCGATTTTTTTTGAAGTTCCCGACCGAGAGTGGGCCCAATGGAATCAAACCGGCGCTCCTCCAGAGCCGAAAGATCATTCAGGTCTCGTTTCATAGCTTCGTGCGTGTTTTCGTTGACGGCACGAAATTTCATTATAAGACCCCGCTCGCCAGTGGGTTGAAAAACCGCGGGCTCAATTTTGTAGCCGGCCAAAGCTGTTAGAATTTCCTCGTTGTGCGGCCGGAGGCTTTTAAATTCCATTTCCCAGAGCGAACCTCCCGTAAAATCAATGCCCAGTTTCAAACCCCACCCGGCCAGAACTAAAATACTCCCGGCCACCAACACGCCCGAGACGATTAGAAAAACTTTTTTATTGGGAATAATAGCTAACATGCCAATTTTATTTACGAACGAAGTGAGTAATTATTAAAATTGAGCACCCCGCCCCGATTTTGCTTCGGTTGATTTCGCGCAGTGCGCCCCGCGAATAGCGGGATTCCGCTAGGGGCGAAGCGCTGCGCCCTTATTAGGGGTGTGGCTATTCGCCACTCGCGCTTCGCTTGCTAATCCATTGCAAAATTGGGGCTGGGGTAAGGTTTGGCCACCAAGAAACGTTCACTTCGTTCCGTTTCTTGGGCCAAGCCCTTATTGCCTCCAGAGCGCTTTGACCGTGCTTAATCTGGTGCCGACAAATACTTTCAAAAATGTCCGCGTCAAAGTTATGGCCGAAAACATAGAAATTAAAATGCCGATAATCAAAGTTAAAGCAAAGCCGCGCACCAAACTGGCGCCGAACCAATACAAAATAAAAGCGGTGATCAAACTGGAAACGTTGGAATCGCGTATGGAAGTCCAAGCCCGTCTAAAACCCTCATCCACAGCTAAACCGAAGGGCTGGCCGCTTCTTAACTCTTCTTTCATTCTTTCAAAAATCAAGATGTTGGCGTCTACCGCCATACCCACGGATAATACAAAACCGGCGATGCCGGCCAAGGTTAAAGTTACCGGAATCAGCTTAAAAATCGCCAGAGTCAACACCGCGTAAATCAACAAAGCCGCGACCGCCAACAAACCGGACAGGCGATACCAAAAAATCATAAACACCGCCACCAAAACAAAACCGGCGAAACCGGCCGCCAAGCTTTTTACCAAAGAATCGCGGCCCAGCGCGGCGCCTACGGTTTGTTGGGAAATTAAATTGATCGGCACCGGCAAAGCGCCGGAGTTTAATCTTTCCACCAATTCTTTAGCTTCCTTGACCGAAAAATTTCCCGTGATCTGGGCGCTGCCGTCGGTGATGGCCTGCTGGACTATAGGCGCTGAAACGGGCTCGCCGTCCAAATATATAGCCAGCGGTTTCCCAACATTCTTTTGGGTTATTTCGGCAAAAATATTTTTACCTTCTTCATTAAACTGCAGCAAAACCTCGGGTCGGCTGGTTTGAGGATTGAAACTCAAACTGGCCTTATTGATGTAGCGGCCGGTCAAAGCCGTGGGAGTAAAATACGGATCCAGCACGCTTAAATCTACGGCCTGACCCTGCAAAGATTCCGCCAGTTTTTTTTGCTCTTCTTCGGAGCGCTCTTCTTTGAATTCCAAATAGGGCGTCTCGCCGATTATTTTTATGGCTTGATTGATGTCTTTGATTCCGGCGAGCTCCACCACTAACCGCCAACTCTTGCCCGAACGGTTGATGGCCACCACCGGTTCCGAAACTCCGAACAAATTGACGCGGCGCTCGACTACATCTTTGAGTCCTTCCATAAAAGAGGCCTGGTCGCCCTCGGCCACATCGGACAAATCGGCTTGATACACCAAATGGGTGCCGCCTAAAAGATCCAAGCCCAGACGGAAGGGCTGGCTGACGGATTTAGGAAAAAAATCGGGCGGATAGACAAAAACACCGGCGACGACGGCTAGAACCGCTATGAGAGGAATCACGATTCGCGGAGACATATTTGTGATACCTTCATATATAGCGCAATGTTGGCGGTAAAGTCAAAATTAAAAACTCCGCAGGGACATCCTGTCCACTGCGGAGCGAAAGAACTACTGCACCGTCGACTTCCTGTCAGACGGTCTCGGCCACCTCCTCCGTGGCGGCCTCGGTCTCGATGGCCTCGTCGCCAGTGTCGTGGCCGTTGCCGGACACCCGGGTTGCCTCGGCGGCCTCGGGAACCTCCATCTCCAGCAGGTCGTCCAGCACGTCGCAGGCCGAGAAGATGAACAACCGCCTCTCGTCTTCGGGCATGCGGCTGAAGTGCTGCACTGCCTTCTGGTCCGTACCGCGGCCCTCCACCGCGATCACGAGACCTCGCACGGCGGTGGCCACGGCCTTGGGGTGAGGCAGCCGGTAGGTATACTCCAGCGCTCCCCCGAAGGTCTGGATCGTGATCACGCCGCCGAGGCTCTCCATCAACTCCTCGTGCCCGAACTGGGCGCTCTGACGGACGTTGATGAACTTGAGAGCGACACCGCTTTCCTCCGCCACCGAGAGACAGCGGTCCGTGACGATGTCCCCGGCCACGAAGCCGGAGTTCAGCTGGAACTCGACCCTGTTCTTGCCCTCCAGGAAGTGGAGGTAGTCGATGATGATCTGGCCGGCGCGGACCTTGGCCCGAGCCGCCGCGAGCCCGTTGTTGACGCCGTTCGCCCAGCCAGATTCCACGATGGCGATGGCCTCGGCGTGGGCCACGTTCTTGGCCTCCACCACACCGGTGAAAACGATCCCGGGATGCGGAACGAGGTAGGTCATGGACCGACCCTTCCAGACCGGGTCGGGCGCCTCCACCGGCCCATCCATGTTCATCAGGACCAGGCCGGCCGAGACCGGGAACTTCGGCACGAAGATGCCGAGATCGGGGTTCAACTCGTCCGCGAGCGCCGCGACGAGGAACCTGCCGGTCTCGTTGCGATCCAGCCGCTTGGGCTGGGTCACACCCACGCCGGTGGCCTGGCTCCTACGAAGCATCCGCTCCGCCTTGCCACCCAGACCCATCTTGCCGTTACCACGTTCCTTCTTAGCCATCTCTACTTACCCCATTTTCAAAAAGCACTGCATGAGAGAAATTGGCGCCGGGGGAACCTTTGGCACCCCCGAACGCCGCGATTAGATTAAACAGTCTTGGAAAAGAGCTATCCCTGACTGTATGTTTTAATTATACTCCCATCCTAGCTGTTTGTCAATACCTCTCACCACCGTGCCAAAACAGACCCGAAAAACACTGTAAAATACAGGTATTTATGAATGATTGAAGTCGAACTTCAATCATTCCACGAATCTTTTACTCCAAAATTTTCAAATCACGCAAGGCCTGGTAATAGGTGTCGATGACGTCTCGGGCCTGGCTATGCGAGATCTGGAAGGCGGCGTCGTGCACCAAAGCATTTCTTAATTTATGCACTCGCCAGACTTCGTCGATGTTGGCCAAATGCTCGGGCAGGATTTTTTGCAGACGCTCGCCCAGACTCTCGCCTTGATAGCCGAGCAGGTTTAAGGCATGGTCAAAAAAATTATCGGCCTCAATCACCGCCAGTTTCCATTGGGCCTCGTCCTGATAATCTAATCTTAAAACAAGCTGCCGCCAATAATCGGCGAGTTCCTTTAACGGTAAAGCCGAACCTGCTTCGGGTTTTTTCTCTTTATTAAAAAAGTAAGAATAGTAAAGCTTCTTTTGGGCAAAAAAACCGGCGCGGCTATAAAACCAAATGGTGAGGCCCAAAAAAGATACCGAGATGATAATAAATAAAACCTTAAATACCGCGAGCGAGGTTTTTAATTCCGGCTCGCGGGCCAAAGCGGTTAAAAAATCGGCTAAACTATAAAGAAAGTCCATTTTCCAAATACTCGCCCAGCTTAAACAGCAAATTCTCCCCGAACCACGGGCCCAAAATTTGAAGCCCTACGGGGAGTTCGTTAATTTTACCGCAACTAAGCGCCAGGCCGCAAACACCGGCTAAGTTGGCCGGGACGGTAAAAATGTCGGCCGCGTACATTTTTAAAGGGTCTTCGGTTTTCTCGCCCAGTTTGAAAGCGACATCCGGCGAAACCGGCGCCATAATCACGTCCACGTTTTCAAAGGCGTTGATAAAATTCTGTTTGATTAAAGCGCGCATTTTTTGGGCTTGGGCATAATAGGCCTCATAATAACCGGAAGACAAAGTATAAGTTCCCACCATAATGCGCCGCTGGGTTTCGGCGCCTAAAAACTGGCCGCGGCTCTTAAAATAGGTTGCTATAAGATCTGGGGTGTCGGCTTTGGCGCCGTAGCGGATACCATCGTAACGCGCGAGGTTGGCCGAGCACTCGGCTGGCTGAATAATGTAATAGGCGGCCAAAGAGTAGGCCGTATGAGGCAAACTGATCTCTTTAATTTGAGCGCCTGCCGATTCCAACCACTTTATCGCCTTCATAACCATCTCTTTAACTTGAGGATCCAGACCTTCGGCCTCAAAATATTCCTTGGGCCAGCCGATTTTTAGATCGCGGATGTTAAGTTCGTTGATTTTGTTGACGCCGCGCTCGCGGCTGGGCAAGGTGGTTGAATCCAAAGGATCGTGGCCGGAAATTGTTTCAAAAATCAAAGCCGTGTCTTTTACGTTTTTAGCCAAGGGGCCGATTTGGTCCAGCGACGAGCCCAAGGCCACCGCGCCAAAGCGGGACACCGCGCCGTAGGTCGGTTTCAAACCAGTGACACCGCAAAAACCGGCGGGTTGGCGGATGGAACCGCCGGTATCGGTGCCGAGGGCACCGAGGCACATATCGGCCGCCACGGCCGCGGCCGAACCGCCCGACGACCCGCCGGGCACACGCGCAACATTGTGCGGATTTTTGGTGGGGCCGTAGGCCGAATTCTCGGTGGACGAACCCATGGCAAATTCGTCCAGATTGGTTTTGCCTAAAATAACCGCGCCCTCCCTTTTTAAGCGGCTGATAACCGTGGCATCGTAGGCGGCCTTATAATTTTCCAAAATTTTGGAACCGGCGGTGCAGATTTCATCCTTGACCAAAATGTTGTCTTTGACGGCTATGGGAATGCCGGTTAAATAACCCGCCTGATCGTTTTTGATTCTAACATCGGCTGCTTGGGCGTCGGCCAAAGCTTTGTCGGCTCTGATTGATAAGAAGGCATTCAGCTCCTTGTTCCTGGAATCAATTTGAGCCAAATAGTGCGAGGTTAATTCCACCGCCGATATTTCACCATCAGTTAGCAACTTATGTGCCGATTCGATTGTGAGTTTGGATAAGTCCATTATTTATTCGCGTCATTCGCGCGTATTTGTGTATTGGTGTCGCGCTTTAGCACTTCGGGCACAATAAAATATCCGCCTTTATGCTCCGGCGCCTGTTGGACCAATTCGTGACCTGATTGTTGATCAACCAATCCGCGGTCTTCGTCTTTTCTAAAAATACTTTCCAAACCGGTTATTTGCCTGATCGGATCCACGCCCGAGGTATCTACTTTTGAGAGCTGGCCCACAAAATCCAAAATAGCCGAAAGTTCGGTTTGGTATTTTTCTATTTGATCTTCCGGAATTTCTATCCTGGCTAGCTCGGTAATCTTCTTAACTTCTTCCTTGCTTATCATACTGTTTATAATAACAGGTTTGAAAAACAGGTAAAACTTGACCTAACCTTCCCAGACGTCCGACGTCTGGGGGTTTCTATTTATAAGTGTCTTTTCTATTTTTGATTGAATGCAATATCACTTTTTGACCATCAACATCATACCTAATCCGATAGTCACCCAGACGCAATCTCCATTTACCGTGATCAACGTCGGTAAGTTTTCTGATGTTATACTCTCTTTTTGAATTGAAGGGATCGGCGGAAAAAACAGCCGCAATATTTTCAAAAGCGGTGAGCAACACACGATCTTTGCTCACCGCTTTTTTAAGTTCGCGATCAAAGCTGGAAGTAGTGTAAACCTTGAACGCCATGCTAAAACTTTATTTTTTATTTAACTCTTTAAGCAACAGACTGACTGGGCGCATTTTGCCTGCTTTATATTCTTTATAGGATTTGGCTATCTGTTTTTTAATTTTTGGCTCGCGGTTTTCCAAAAAATCCTCAAAAGCGTCTATATCCATAAGACCAACCATGGGATAGCCGTCTTTTTCCAAAACAAAATACTCCTTGCCTAATCGGGCTCGTTTTACAATACTGCCCAAGTTTATACGGGCTTTAGTTATGGGAATTACGTTTACCATATTGATTGATATTGATTAATGTTAATCAACATAGCAAAATAGCGATTCTCAGTCAATTACTCCACCATATCCATAAATTCCCGCTCAGAAACTATCTTTATACCCAAACCCTTGGCTTTATCAAGTTTGGAGCCGGGGTTGGCGCCGGCCACCACGTAATCGGTTTCTTTGGAGACTGAACCGGAAACATCGCCGCCTAGCAGACGGATTTTTTCTTTGGCGTCATCGCGCAACAAGTTTTCCAAGGTGCCGGTCAATACAAAAGTTTGGCCGGCCAGTTTTTTAGAAATCTTGGGCGGGCGCTGGACGTCAATCTCCTTCAGCAATCCACGAATAATATTCCTATTCGCCGCATCCTCAAACCAAACTTTAATACTAGACGCTGCTTTTTCTCCAATGCCCGGAACTTTTTGCAGTTCGGCCTCACCCGCTCGCCTTAAATCGTTAAGATCGCCAAAATAGACGGCTAAAAGATTGGCTGTTTCCTCGCCCACGTGAATTATACCCAGCGCATAAATGAACCGAGCCAAAGATATCTTTTTTGATCTTTGTATGGAGGCGACCAACTTACTAGCCGAGACTTCGGCAAAACCTTCCAATTCTAAAAGATCTCGGGACTTCAACTTGAAGAAATCCGCCTGGTTTTTGACCAAACCGGCCTCAACCAATTTATCAACAATTTCGGCGCCAAGACCGACAACGTCAAAAGCTTTTTTAGAAACAAAATGGTACAACCCTTCACGGTGTTGGGCTGGGCAATTTTTATTTACACAGCGGTGAGCCGCTTCGTCTTTTAAGCGTTTGACCTCGCCGCCGCAGACCGGGCACTTCGCTGGAAAGCGGAATACTTTGGAACTTTTAGGCCGAAGATTCACTAAAACTTTGACTACATCGGGAATCACATCGCCGGCGCGCTGGACGATAACCGTGTCGCCCACCCGCACATCCAGGCGCCGGATTTCGTCTTCATTGTGAAGTGTGGCTCGGGTAACCGTGGTGCCGCCAATTTCAACCGGCTCTAATACCGCTACCGGGGTCAGTACGCCGGTGCGGCCGACTTGGACAATAATGGCCTTAACCTTAGTGGTGGATTCTTTTCCGGGAAACTTAAAGGCCACGGCGCCGCGCGGCGCCTTGCCCACCACACCCAACTTGGTATAAGTTCGATTGTCATCTACCGAAATAACAACGCCATCTATTTCCCAGGATAATTTCTCCCTCTCGCGTTTTATTTTTTCCCAGAACTTTCTGACCATCTCAACACTTTTAAGCTCCGAAGCATAGCTATCGGTCTTAAAACCCAAAGACTTCAAAAGTGCATGCTCCTGGGAATGCCGGGTCTGCCCCAGATCGCTAACCAGATCATAGGCCAAAAAATCCAAGTTCCTTTTAGCGGCCACAGCGGGATCCAGTTGACGGACACTGCCCGCGGCGGTATTGCGGGGATTAGCGTATTCGGCGAGGCCCAGTTTTTTCTGCTCACGATTTATCTTTGCAAAAACCGCCTTGGTCATAAAGACCTCGCCCCGCACCTCCACCTCGCCGGACTTTACGCTTTTCAGGACCCGATCAGGGTCCAGACTGATTTTTCTGATTTCTGTTGCTGGCGGCGAGCGCAGAACCAGAGGTATCGCTTCTATGGTTTTTAAGTTCTCGGTCACGTCCTCGCCCGTCTGGCCGTCGCCGCGAGTGGAAGCGGTTGATAAAATACCATTTTTGTAAACCAAAGAAACGGCAAAACCATCAATTTTAAGTTCGCCAAAAAACTCCAACTTTTCGTGGGGCACCAATTTTAATATCCGCTGGCTCCAGGCTTCAAACTCGCCTTCGCCAAAAACATCTTCCAAAGAAAGCATGGGAACGCGGTGTTTCGCTTTCTTAAAAAACGGCAACGGAGCACCGCCCACCCTTTGGCTGGGCGAATCGGGTGTGATTAGGTCGGGAAACTTTTTTTCTAAATTAACCAGTTCATGCTTTAAGCTGTCCAGGGCGGCGTCGGAAATCTCCGGTTTATCCAAAACATGATAAAGATAGCGGTGCTGGTTGATCTCCGCTTTGAGTTTGGCTATTCGTTCTTGGGCTGCCGACTTCGTCATAGCGCGATGCTAATCCACTAATTCGCACGAATGATACAAATGGGTTTTTATTCGTGTCATTCGCATGCATTCGTATATTGGTGTCGCATTTAGTAACTAGCTTCAAACGACCGCTGGGCGGTGTTATATTGCCCTCTACTTATAACTTTTGTATCGTTGCAATTGTTGGTTTGATTCCCCAAGGCATCCGCCATATAGACGTTATATTCAGCGCCATTGCCTAGGTTGCTATTGGTGAAGTTAGCCGGCGCCGGATAAGGAATTTTGCCCGAGCAGGCGTAAAACATTTTTTCGGCGCCCGCATCGGCGGCAAACAGAGCCAAAACGGAATCATCCACCAAGCGGGTGATACCGGTTTGGCCCGTCACTAAAACCGCCACGCTTAAAGATGTGGCAATCATTGTGCCTAAAAGAACTAAAGTTATCAATAGGGCGATGCCTCGGGAATCCATATTTTTATTGTTGGATCTGCAAATTGCGCGGGGTAACGGTGGTCTCAAGATCAATTGAATCCTCTACTCCCGGCGTGGGGCTTGAATTTTTAAGCGACACGCTTATCACCACCCGGGGTTGGCTGTTATCGGTCAGACTATTGCCTAAAATTGTAAAACTCAAGCGTTCCACCACCACCCCAGCCGAGCTTAAAGCCGTGCCGCTTTCCAAAATCTGGCCGTTGGACAATTGATATGTTACCGGACCTTTGACGGGATGATTAAGCGAGATGGTGTCGGCGGTGCAAGCAGCTTGGTCGGGGCAGGTCAGCACCGTGCTCTGCCTGATGGCCCGGCCCATAGTTTCCAAAACGAACCGGGCGTTGTCCAAAACTTCCTGCTGATTGATATTTTTTCTTTGCGAGCCGACGCTGGAAACAAAAATAGAACTGGCTATCGTCACCGTGGCCGCGAAAACGGCGATGGCGACAATTAACTCCACCAGCGTAAAGCCCGCACAGCTTTCAGTTTTGAGATTTGCCAGTAAAGCCCCGAGGGCCACTGGCCTTTTCGGGGAGATTTGAGATTTGATTTTTTTACTATTTCCAATCATATAGGTGATCCACTACGGTTATGGTTTGGGTGCGGGTTTTCTCTCGCCATTCCATAATGCTTTTAACTTCTAAATAGTTAACCGCTTGGCCCGAAATGGTTTCCGATTTGGAGCTAAGTTCCAGATGCCGCTTAAAAGTGGTATTGCAAGCATAGCCGCCCGAGGCCAAGGCGTGTTTGTAAAAACTGCCGCTCCAGTTAAGGCACCTTCTGCCTTCGCTGGTATCCGAACCATCCACTGCCGTACTATCGTAATCCACAATGCCGTTAGTTGTGTCGGCGAGGCCCGTCCGCCAATCAAAACCTTTGAGCCAATTGGTGTCTCTGATGTTTCGCACTACCTCTATACCCTCGGCCGCCAAATGAGACACCACCACGCGGCTTTTAAGCAAATTGGCTTGCGAAGAACTTTTGGAAAGTAGCACCAGCGAACCCACGAAGCCGACCGAGATCACGCCAATGGCCACAATGGCCTCCACCAAAGTGAACCCCGAACAGCTTTCAGTTTTGAGATTTGAGATTTGAGATTTGAGATTTGAGATCATTGTATGCTGATGGCTCCTTTGGAATTAATATAGATGTTTAGCTTGAGCGCATCGTTCCTTAAACCTTTTAAGGTGATTACGGCGCTGGCCGAACTCGACTCATCGGCATTGATGGCCGTTAGAGGCAAGGGCGGCACAAAAAAAATCTCTAAAGCATTGGCGCCGTTCTTGGGGCTAAGGTTGTCTATGCTGACAGAATTAAAAATCGTAGTGGATACAATAGGATCGCTGCCGGCATCGTAAATTTTATTGGCGTTGCAATCAGCCACCACCAAATAACGGTCCGGGGCGTCCGCATCTAAAATTATACCAAAAGGAACGGCTTTTACACTGCCGGAACAGTTGTGGGTGGTGGAAGACAAGGCGAAATTCTGGGTTTTCCTAAAATCCTGTGACAGGCGGCGGGTTTCCAGCGCGAGTTTTCTTTGGTCGGAACCCCTGTTCTGGTTGGAAAACACCGTGGCCGACATAAAACCAATGATGCCGATGACGACGATCATCTCCACCAGCGTAAACCCCGTTAGAAGCTCACGTGAAGCATTAGACTCTGCGTTCGTTAGGGCTGTCCGGCATTCACCCCCGCGGCTTGCCGTGGGGCGTTCTGCTTCTAACGGGGTAAAACCGGAACGGTTTTTGGTTTTTAGATTATCCATTAATAGTAGTTTAGTAAAATGTTGCCATACCATTGCAAAATCGCATCGCCCCACATATAAGCCAGCCACGCGCCCGTAATTAAAAAAGGGCCGAAGGGAACTTTGCTTTTGAACGTAACGAACCCGCTCGCGACCAGAGCAAGCCCAACGACCGTGCCCAGAACATACGCCAGAAGAAGCGCCTCTAAAATCGCGGGCCAACCCAACCACAAGCCCAAAAACAAACCCAGTTTGGCGTCGCCGCCGCCCATCCATTTG
Organism: Minisyncoccia bacterium; assembly: GCA_049274895.1. Taxonomy (GTDB): domain Bacteria; phylum Patescibacteriota; class Minisyncoccia; order JACQLN01; family JACQLN01; genus JACQLN01. Next base: position 762 of record JBASTM010000014.1, on the reverse strand, counting down.
CCTTTGGACAAATAATACGGCAGAAAAAAGAAACTGAACGCGAGCGCGGCCGCGAGCGAGGATGTTAAAAAATCGCCGCCGAAATAAGCTAGTCCCGCCACCGCCCAGACAACCCCCAACAGCACCGCGCCGTTGGGAATCAAAAGGTATTTTAGGTCGTAGACGAAAACAAAAACCGTGATCAGAAAAATTCCGGCGAGCCAGATAAAAAGATCCGGTTCAAAATTAAGCGCGAGATAATAAAGGCCCAAACCGCTTGCCAGTTCCACCACCGGATACTGCCAGCTGATTTTAGCTCGGCAGTAGCGGCACCGGCCGGCTAGCATCAAAAAGCTGACCACAGGAATCAAATCCCAAAAACCCAGCTTATGGCCGCACCGCACGCATTCCGACCTCGCCCAAACGGTATTTTTACCTCGGTACAGCCGCCAAACCAAAGCGTTTATGTAGCTTCCGCCGATAAGACCTAAAACAAAGGCGAGGGTGCTGTTCATTGGCTATATTATAGCATAGTCCGACCCCTACTTGACAAGCATATATTGGATATGCTACACTAAATATAGTACCTAAAACCACCACCCCTTAGCAGGAGGAAGCAAGATGAAAAAGCTGTTTTGGTGGGCGCTGGCAGTAGTGGTTCTGAACGTGCTCGTGTACCAGGTGTGTGTGGCGGTCTGGGGACATGATGCGGCCACCGCCGCCGTCGCCGCCGCCTTCGCCACCGCCGCCTTCGCCGCCTTCGCCGTCACCGTCGTCTTCGCC
>JBASTM010000013.1:0-25052 GCA_049274895.1 Minisyncoccia bacterium | reverse complement strand
GCGTGGAGGTGGCTATCAAAGACGACATGGTGGATGTGGCTTGCACGTACAAACTGTCAAAATTACCCGATCCGTTTACGTCCAACAGATTCCCCGGACTCGTCGTCCCGATGCCGACGTTGCCTGTATCTACTATTGTCATTAGAGCCGTTCCTCCACCAATAGTCTCAGAATTGGTATTAAAACTATAACTCATGTCTGTCTGGTTATTGTTTGAATCAATTTGGAAATACATATTGCCGGATGATTGAAGTTGACCATGCTGAACTCCCGCGTCTCCTATTTCAATGGTGTTTTTTACGTGTAATTTTGCATTCGGACTTACCGTCCCGATGCCGACGTTGCCGTTCACCACCAGTTTCTGGTCAAAGGTTACATCTCCAACATCCACATACAAACCGCCTGATGTGATGTTGAGACCACCCGTGCCCACAGAAAGCCCTCCGGCAAAGGTTGAAGTCGCCGTGCCGGAGTTTTTAAGTATCGTGGAAACTTCTAATGTCGGGACGGTAAATATCGTAGAAGTTAACTGCGGAATGGTGGATGTTGAAGAGCCGGTGAGCGTGAGCTTCCCGCTGGAAAGAATATCTCCACCCGTAATCGTCAAACCAGTTGCGGATGAAAGCCCGCCAGTGTCTTTAACATTGATGCCGCCCGAGAATGTTGTGGTAGCCGTACTGCTGAAGAGCGCGGTAGCTCCCGAGCCGACGCTGAAAGCCGAACCAGGTGAGCTAGTAGCGATACCAACATTGCCGTTGGCGCTGGCAATGTAGAAAGCCGGAGTGGAAGTGCCACGGGCAGAAACCACAAAAGCAGGCAGGCCTTCGTTAAAGTTGTTGCCGGGTTCGCCGGTTATCTCTATTGATAATTGAGCATAAGGCGAAGATGTGCCAAAACCGACCCGGCCATAACCACCATCCACATATATGGAAGGAGTGGAGGTGCCTTGATCGCTGATGACAAATGAGGGCGTCCGGAAGTCCTGCGCGGTGGTGTGTTCTATTGATAAGAGACCCCACGGGCTGGAAGTGGCCATGCCCAGCGCTCCGCCAAAAGAAGAAGCCACAGTGGAAGTGGATTTAAGAAATGAGGTTGTCAGATCACCCTCAAATAAACCGGCGCCCTTAACGGATAGAGCTGACCCCGGAGTCGTGGTACCAATTCCAATCGCTCCATTAAAAAAGGATGCTGTGGTTGAGGTTGATGTAACATATGAAGTTTTGAAAGGGCCTTCCACCGTCAGTTCACCAATATTGGCATTGCCGTGCACGGAGAGCAGAGAACCGGGACTGGAGGTGCCGATGCCGACTTTCTCTTTGAAAGCCGCGAACAAGAGCCCGCCGGTGTAGGCAGAGGATCGGACTTCCAAAGTGGATGTGGCGATCAAGCTGGATGTCGTGGTCGTCCCCATCGCATACAAGCCGTCCATAGTTACATTGCCATCCACAGCTAAAAGATTCCCCGGCGTCGTCGTCCCGATGCCAAGATTGCCTGATGAATCTATCCGGACTCTTTCCGAGCCGGCCGTGGAAATGTTGAATGTATCGGCCGCGGCTGACCAGAGACCGGTGTTGGTGTCACCCAGAAAAGTGTAGCTGGGGGCGCTGGCTGATCCGAGAGCGGCAATGATAGATGAGGTAGCTGTAAGTGTGCCACCTTTGAATAAACCTTCCACAGTCAGTTCACCGATGTTGCCGGCTCCGTGGACAGAAAGGAGCGAGCCGGGTGTGGATGTGCCGATGCCGACTTTCTCCTTGAAGGCGGCGAATAAGAGGCCGCCGGTGTAAGCAGTGGATCGAACTTCCAATGTGGATGTGGCAATCAAGCTGGACATGGTGGATGTGGCCTCTACATACAAACCGCCTTTGAACAGGCCGTTGCCGGCGACTTCAAATCTTTCCGTGGGAGTGGAGGTGGCGATACCAAGTAACGCGCCGTCCCTTAGAATCAAACCGGTGATGCCGTTGTCCTGCAGCGTAAATATGTCCCCCGCTCCGGCCTGGTTAAGAAGGAAGGCAGGAGTTGTTGTGTTGGCGTGTATAGATAGTATGGCTCCCGGAGATGTGGAGGCCTGGGCATTGTCGTAGATGCTGATGCGGCCGCCGAGAGATGCGAGTGTGGAGGTGGCCTTGCCGTCCGTGCCTAAATTAAAATCTCCGTTAAAAAGATCCAGATTGCCGGACGAGGTGATTTCCAATCTTTCGGTGCCGGCCGTAAAAAACCTTAATTCGTCGTTGTCGGCGCCCGGCGTTTTTTCCGCGCTGACAAAAGTGTCTTGATCCACATCTATGACCCCGCCGAGAGAACCCCAAGTGGAACCACTGTAACCTTCAAACTGGGATGAGGTGGAATTGTATCTGATAATGCCGGCAACCAGGGAACTGGGGCGTTGGACTGTAGTGCCTACGGGAATAACTAAACCATCGGTAGCGTTGATATGAAATTTTGTGATTGGACTCGCTATGCCAACACCCACATTCCCGGCATAGTTGATCAGAAAAGCCGGAGTGGACGTGCCTTCGTCGGAAACAACAAAAGCCGGACGCTCATCGTCGGTCAGCGACGTGAACTCCACCGAGAGCTGGGCGAGGGGTGTGGTGGTGCCAATGCCAAGACGGCCCTGGAGCCAGCTTGAGTTTGTTGATGTGGATGTAAAGTAATCAGCCGAGACAAACCCCTCAAACATTCCCACCCCTTTCACCCCTAACGCCCCTCCCGGAGTTGATGTGCCCACACCGAAGTTAAGGCCGTAGCTGGCAGAGCCGCTGACTGTGAGTGATCCGGTCACGGTGGTGTTGCCGGTTATTGATGATGCTCCGGTAACGCTGATGCCGTTAGCCAGAACTTCTATGCCCCGGCCGAACTTGGCCGTGTAGCCGGTGACTTCAAACGGCCCCCTGAAAGTGGAACTGGCGGTCACGGTCATCTTGTCGGCGCCGGAGTCGCCGAGGGATATTTCTTTGCCGGCGACGCTGAAGTTGCCGCTGATGCCCAAGTCGCTCATGGAGGCGCCGCCGGTAACACCCAGTGTGTTGAGTTGAGTCGAGCCGCTAACTGTAAGGCCGCCTTCTTTGATCTGGCCTCTTTGGGCGGCGATTAAGTTGGATACGTCCACATCGCCGGTGACGGTGACGCGGCCGGCGAAGAGGGCGCCCGAAAGGGCCTGGAGCTTGCCGGCTATAGTGGCGGCGCCATTAGTGATGAGGTCACTGCCGATGGAAAGGTTTTTGGCCACGCTGATGGAATCAAGAAACTGGGCGGCGTTTCTGACTTTAAGGAGGGAGCCGACTTCCACACCGCCTTCCAGTTTCACGTTGTCGTAGGTGACGGGGCCGTTCTTGGTGACCAGCTGGAGCGTAAAGTCTTGGGCAGAAAGATTATCTAGGTAATCAGCCGAGAGGTTGGCTACGGTGGTTTTGGAATCAACAATGATGGGGGCGATGCCGTCTTGAACATAGGAGCGGAATTGGCCTTGGGTTTCGATATGGCCGTAGATGGAGACTTTGCCTTCCTTGTCTAAAAGCAGAATGTCGTTGGCGTGGGTGCCGGGGACGTGGCCTTGCAGGGTCATGGCATCCTGTACGAATTCTTTGACTGCGCCGTAAAGGGCGTTGGCGAACTTGAGGTTGAAGCCGCCCAGCACAAAAGCTAAAACTAAAACGCTGACCATGGCGATTTCAACCCATTGCATCATCCCTTTTGCTTTTACTACCCCTTTCTCCCATTTCGGCAAAGAAGGAAAAGAAAATTTTGTTTTGTTTTCTATAGGGCCTATGGGACTTATCGGTCCTATAGGACTTATAGGAATTTCATTCGCGTCATTCGAGCGTATTCGTGTATTGGTGTCGCGCTCTTTATAAATTTCTTCCAATTCATCCAATTCTTTTTTAACATCGGCCGCCAAGCTTTCTTCTTTTCGCTTTTCACCCATTCCTCCCATTACACCCATTTCCGGCATACTGGCCAGCGAAGCTAAAGGGATGGAACGGGATGAAAGGGGTGAAAGGGGTGAAATGAGGGCAGGCCCCGCCACCATCCGGTGGCCGGCTAAATATTCCGTCAATGCGCTTCTGGAGACATGCCAATTTCTCCCTATTTTTTTTCCGCTGATCCGCCCTTTTCTAACCAACAAACTCAAATACTCCGGACTATACGGAGTTTCTCTGGCTATCTGGCTTATTAAAATAAAATCGTTTTTTTCTGGCATAAAAAGCAAAACCCAATCACGTCTGTCGTGATTGGGTGCCGTTTTTACAACATCCGATACCGTTATCGGATATATCCAGTATATCACATATATCGCCTAGCAAGGGGTCTGGCTGTGGAAAACCATAGAAACATCTCGGAGACAAGTTTTAACGGCCTATTCCCTATAAAAATACCAAAGTTATCATAATCTTTCATAATACCTGATGGTAGGGCTAAAAAGACAATCAAACTCCAAAAACAACACTAAAAGAGATCTATGGGTATGTGCATAAACCTCTCTTGCTAAATATTATTTCGCGACATAGACTTAAAATATATAGAAAAGAGATAAAAGATTGATAGGCAAAGATTATAAAACATTACTATACCATTATGAGCTTTGGCAGAAAATATCTAAGCATTAAACAAGCGGCGGCGGTTGTGGGAGTTACCACTCTCACTCTGCGCAATTGGGATAAAGGCGGCAAACTGCGCCCTTACCGCAACCCTATAAACAATTATAGGTACTATCGCGTTGACCAGATTGAGGCCTTCTTGAGGCAGATGGAAAGCTCGCGGGACAGATTTAGAAAATTAAAGCTGACCGATATTTCCTAAATATCGTCCTGATACAGAAGGACGATATTTCATAAGTCCTATAGGACCAATAAGACCTACAGGACTTATTTAATTGTGGGCATTGTAGGGATTGAACCTACGGCCTTTCCGATGTGAACGGAACGCTCTACCACTGAGCTAAATGCCCTACTCACCACCAACTACTCACTACAAACTTATTTTAAGTCTATTTATCACTTTCCTGTGCGGATATTCCAGTATATCATGCACAAACCGATCAAACATATCAAAGCGGTATCTAAATTCTTCCGTGCCTAAAACCACATATCTAAGCTCCACGCCCAGATCGCCTTCCAACCTCTTTATAAAGTCGCTGAATCTCTTAAAATCTATATCGTCCCCCACCACCATAATGTCCACCCGGGTGTTATCCAAGCTTAAAAAAACTCCGGTGACCACCGCCAACTTTACCCGGCCTAAGCGCGCCAGCCCCCGCTCTATTTTGGGAAAAGACGGCGGAGCTATTTTTAATACCAAACTTTTAAGCTCGTTAAAATACGGCCAGCGCGTGTTAAGCTGATAAAATTTATTATTGTTAAACATCCAATGTTTAACAATTTTATTTGATTTTATTTTTTTTCTTCTTACCATTGCCGTTAATTTTCTTTAGAATACCTAATCTTACTAGATCACCAATCACCGGCTTAATCGCCCTGTTTTTAAGGCCTGTTTTTTTGCCGATATCCAAAACCGACAGCGTCAGAGTCGGCCGCTGAAAAAACAGTTTCAAAACTCTGGCTTTGGCGCCAAAAAGGTTTTCTAAGATATTTTTATTATAAGACATATTGGTCCTATTGGTCTGATAGATCCTATCCTAGCAACCCAACTTGAAAATTAGCAAGTAATGCTGTTAATCTTTATAAATGGCAAAAATGGAATTTATTCCTGAGGAACTCGCTATTTTGGATAAATCGCCTTTAAGCTCGTCTTACACCGAGACTTTTGTTTATACGCCCTCGGAGCGCGAAGCCAATCTGGGACACCTTTACATTGCAGCCGAAGTATCTTCCAACAAAAGCAAGAAGGAAAACGCCCAGCTGGTGGCGGAACTGGCCAACACCTTAAAAAACGAATACTACAAAAACACTATTGTTACCCCGCTCTCGGCCCTGCGCTTTGCCTTAAAACGGGCCAACATTCTTTTAGCCGCTAAAAAAAACTGGCTGACTCCGTCCACGGCCCTAAAACTAAGAATGGGCGCGGCCGCCCTGAAAGACAGAAATCTGCACTTAGCCAAACTGGGCGAGGTTTCGGCTTTAATTTTAAGAGGTGATGAACTGCAATCTATAATCGCCGCGTCAAACGCGGTTACGTCTGACACGACGACGAGTTGGTCTTTCGAAAATATCGTCTCGGGAGAACTTTTGGAAAACGACACTATTGTTCTCGCCACCAACCAGATACATAAAATTAACGAGAGCGAACTTACGTACAAATTACAAAAAAGGGATCTCGTTAGATACTTAAAAAATTCCGGCGAAGGCATTAAAAATCTGGCTTTAGTGGTGCTGTATCCTAAAAAGACTTCGCCCCTTACACCCATTATTCCCATGCCTGCCCCGTTGATAGCCAAGCCAAATAAGACCTACCCCCCTTCGCTCCTATGGAGCTACGGAGGGGCAAGTAGGACTAATAGGACTTATCTGAAGCCAATAATTTTGGTTTTGGCTGTGGCGGTGGTGGCCGCCGGCGTGGCCGGTGTGGCCTTCAAGATAAAAAGAGAAATCGCCGGGAACAAAAAAGAAGCCGAAACTCTGGTCCAAGAAGTAACCGATCTTAAAGAAAAAATAGCCACCCTGATTGAAGTTAAAAACGAAACCGAAGCCAATGAACTTTTGGTTTTAACCTCCCAAAAACTGGAGCGTCTGGGCCAACTGGGGCTTTTCAAAACCACCCGGGCCACTTTAGCCCAAGAGCTGGCTCAAATCTCACAGTCCTTGCTCAAATTGGAGGCCGTGAGCAACGTCTTCACGGTGCTGACCTTGGAAAACAACTCGGCCGATTTTGAGCCGAGTGAGCTGGCGCTGGGTAAAAATAAAATTATTGTTTTTGGAGCCAACACCCTTTACAAATTCGACCTTAACAGAAAAGTGGGCGGTCTGGAATCCTTGGAGCCGGGCGACCGCATCAAGGCGGTTATGGAAAAACCCGACGACCCCAACATTGTTTTCGTGGCCACCCCAGACAAAATTACGGCCTATCAGACCTTACCCCAAATCAAAACTATCTGGGCCCGCGCGGAAAACCAACCGGCCTTAGCTCAAATCTCTTTATACCGCGAAGCTTTTTATCTTTTAGCCGAAGACGGACTTATTTATAAACTGCCCTACCTAGCCAGCTCCACCACTCCCGAAATAACCGTGGGTGATCTTACACTCTGGACCAAATCCGATCAAACTACCAACTACTCGCTACTCACTACTAACTTCGCTGTGGAAGGCTCCATTTTCGGCTTGGTCGACAAACATACTATTATTGAGCTGGCCAACGGCCAAAAAAGAGGCGAGGTCACTATCGCCGAGACCATCGCTAAAATTTTCACCTTATCCAATCATAAAAATATTTATGCCCTCGCTCCGGCTGAAGGCGTGATTGTGGCCTGGGATAAAAACTTTAACTTAAAAAGACGGCTCACCCACCCCGAGCTCAAAGGGGCCAGGTCTTTTGTGGTCAACTCGCAAGAGCGAGTGGTTTATTTTCTTAAAGGCCAGACGGTGTACAGTTTTGAAATCTAGTTATATGCGAATAACAAATCCAATCGAATATTACGAATCCAGAGTGGCTGCTTTCAATGTGAAAGTTCGTATTTCGTAATATTAGTGTTTATTCGCCATTCGCATATCTATTTGATTTCGGCTTTGGCGCCGGCGGCTTCGAGTTTGGCTTTTATCTCCTCGGCTTCGGGCTTGGCGAGGCCCATTTTGACGGTTTTGGGCGCGCCGTCCACCAAATCTTTGGCCTCTTTAAGCCCCAAGCCGGTGACCTCGCGCACCACTTTGATGACGGCGATTTTTTGAGCGCCGGTTTCTTTTAACTCCACATCGAAAGAGGTTTTCTCCTCTGCCGTGTTCTCCGTCCCTCCATTCGTCGGGACAACCGCTACTGCGGTCGCCGACACCCCGAACTTGGCCTCCAAAACTTTAACCAACTCGGCCAACTCCATAACATTCATTTTCTCCACCGTTTCCACCAAGTCCTTAAACTTGGCCGGAACTTCTATATTGCTTTTTGTTTCTTCCATATTTTTATATTTTATTTTTAACTTTTTATTTTTTACCTATCCCGTCCAACACTCTGGCGAATCCAACGACCGGCGACATAAACATAGTTAGCACCTGGCCAAGCAGAACCTCACGCGGCGGCAATTTGGCTAAAACCGTAACGGCGTCTTTTAGCATTTTCTCGCCCAGTAAAAAGCCGCCTAGAATCTCCATCTTTTTATTCTTTACAATAAACTCGTGGATTATTTTGGCCATTTGAGCATCCGATTCACTGGGACCAAAAACCACCGCTACCGCACTTTTGTGGCCCGATAAATCAAAGCCGGCCCGGCCTGATTTTTCAAAAGAAAAATCCAGCAGTGATTTCTTTAAGACCTTCCAGCCGAGACCTTCTTTTTTTAATTCCTTTTTAAGCGTATAGAGTTCACTCATATTAAGGCCGGTAAAATCAACAAAAAGAATACTGGGGTTTTTGCGCAAAATCTCGGCCAATTTTTCCACCAGTTTTATTTTTTGAGCTTTGGCTAACATAAAATGCCTGCGTTTCCGCAGACATTTTATTATAGGACCTATAAGCCGTATAGGACCAATAAGATTTCCTCGGCAGGATTTATTACCCCTCGACTACGCTCGGGGCAAGCCTGCTGTCTGCGGAAAGTAAAACCATCCTAACATAAGGGGGTAAAAGGGGTCAAATGGGAAAAAGGGGCTATGGCCTATTCCCCGTCCCGGCTGGAATCAAGCGGCCCACAATGACGTTTTCCTTAAGCCCTCTTAAGCGGTCTTCTTTGGCCTCTATGGCCGCGTTGATCAAACTCCGGGAAGTTTCCTGGAAGGAAGCCGCCGAAAGGAAACTGTCGGTGGTCAAGGAAACTTTGGTGATGCCTAAGAGCAATTGTTCGTAAGTCGCCTTTTTCCCTTTTTCTCCCTTTTCACCCCCTTTCACTTTGCCGTTCTCTTCCCAAACAGTCCATTTTTCCGAAACCTCGCCCGGCAGCAAGTTGGTCTCGCCCGGGTCAATGATTCTCACGCGCGAAAACATCTGGCGGACAATAACCTCCAAGTATTTTTCATTGATGCTCGCCCCCTGCGTCACATAAATCGTTTCTACTTCTTTAATAATGTAACGCTCCACGGCTTCAGAACCCGACAGATTAAATATATCCTGCAAATTTAAGTTGCCCTCCGTTAACTGCTGACCTTTGGAGATCAAATCGCCTTTGTCCACAAAAACACTCACGCCCACCGGCAGGCTGTATTCTTTGACCTGGTCATCCGGCGTAGTCCGCGACTTCTGTCGGGACGAAGCCGGACCGCCTTTATCTGAAACCTGTATTTTGATAATCTTCTCCACGCCGCGCGCCACCACATCGGCCACCACTCCATCGTACTCGGAAATCACCGCCTCGCCTTTAGGCGAACGGACTTCGAAAATTTCCTCCACCCGCGGCAAGCCCTGGGTGATATCGGAAGCGCCGGCCACGCCGCCCACATGGAAAGTGCGCATCGTCAGCTGGGTGCCCGGCTCACCGATAGCTTGAGCCGTAACAATGCCCACCGCCTCGCCTATCTTAACCAAAGAATTGGACCCGAGGTCGTAGCCAAAACATTTTTCGCAAATGCCCTTGATGCTCCGGCAGCGCATCACCGACCGCACTTTAATTTGGGCCAAACCGGCCTCATCGATTTTGGCCGCCTGCTCGCGGTTTATCAAATCGCCTTTTTTAATTACGACTTTACCCGCCGCATCTTTGAACTCTTCCAAAGCCGTCCGGCCCCAAACGCGCTCGCCCAAAGGCAGATTGATTTCTTCGCCGTCGGCTTTATATTTTATCAAGCCCTCGCTGTCGCCGCAGTCGCTTTCCCGCACCACCACATCCTGGGCCACATCCACCAGCCGTCTGGTTAAATAGCCGGCCGCGGCGGTTTTTAGGGCCGTGTCGGTGGTGCCTTTGCGGGCGCCGTGCGTGGAAATAAAATACTCCAAAACGTTAAAGCCCTCCTTAAACGACGGCACGATAGGCAGTTCTATGGTTTCGCCGGATGGATTTATCACCACGCCTTTCATTCCGGCCATCTGCGTCAACTGGCTGATGTTGCCCCGCGAGCCCGAATCAAAAATCATAAAGACCGGATTGGTCTTAGGCATAGTCGGCGGCACCAGCTTGGCGATTTCCTCTTTGGTGCGGTGCCATACGGCCACCGATTTATATTTTCTTTCCTCCAAAGTCAAAAGGCCGTTTAAGTAATGAGCCCGGATCTGGTCTACCTCGGCTTGGGCTTTTTTGATGATGCCGGGTTTAGCGGCCGGCACGGTAATATCGTCCATACCCCACGAGATGCCGCTCACGGTGGCATATTCAAAACCCAGCTCTTTAATCTCGTCCAAAAATTTGACCGCCTGCGGCTGGGGCAGCGTCTGGACGATGCGGCTCGTCAGCTTTACCAGTTTCTTGCGGGTCATAACCTCGTTGACGTAAGCTATCTCATCGGGCAGGATTTTATTAAACAAGAGGCGCCCCACCGTGGTCTCAATCAACTCACCGCCGGATTTGCCGAAACGGACTTTTATTTTAGCCCTTAAATCCACTTCGCCGAAATCATAAGCCAAAATGGCCTCGTTGGTGGAGCCAAACATCTTGCCATCCCCTTTCATCCCTTTTTGACCCTTTTCATCCCTTTCTTCTCCCTCGCTTGTCATCCAATAAATACCCAAAACTATATCTTTCTGCGGATCGACTATGGCCTCGCCCGTGGCCGGTTTTAACAAATTTTTAGCCGAAAGCATTATCTCTTGGGCTTCGTTTTGAGCTTCTTTAGAGAGCGGCAGATGAACGGCCATCTGATCGCCGTCAAAATCGGCATTAAAGGCCTGGCAAACCAAGGGATGGACCTGAATAGCCGAGCCCTCTATTAAAATCGGATGAAAGGCCTGAATGCCCAAACGGTGCAAAGTGGGCGCCCGGTTTAACAAAATAACTTTGTCGGCAATGGCTTCTTCCAGCGCCTCCCAGACTATATCCGTTTCATCTTCTATGAGCCGCGAGGCGTTCCTGATGTTGGAAGCGACTTCTTTTTCGTAAATCAATTTGTGAATGACGAAGGGCTTAAAAATTTCCAAAGCCATGCGCTTGGGCAAGCCCGCTTGATGAAGTTTTAACTCCGGCCCGACCACAATCACCGAACGGCCGGAATAATCCACCCGCTTGCCCAAAAGATTTTGCCTAAACCGGCCCTGTTTACCCTTTAACATATCGGCCAGCGATTTTAAGGCCCGCTTCGCCCCGCCGGCCGTGGTGGCGGTGGGCTCGTTGCCGCGGTGGGCCGAGTTGTCTATCAAAGCGTCCACCGCTTCTTGCAGCATTCTCTTTTCGTTGCGGATGATAACCTCGGGCGACTTTAGTTCTACCAGTTTTTTTAAGCGGTTATTGCGGTTGATGACTCGGCGGTAAAGATCATTGACGTCGGAGGTGGCATAGCGGCCGCCGTCCAGAGGCACCATCGGCCTAAGGTCCGGCGGAATAACCGGTAAAACCGATAAAAACATCCACTCCGGGCGAATACTGTTGCGGATCAAAGATTCCACCAATCTCAAGCGGCGCAGGATTTTTTTCTTGTCGACGGCTTGATCTATTTTTTCCAATTTGCCGGCCACTTCGCGGCGCACTGCTTCCAAATCCATCTCTTCAAAAATCCTTTTGACCGCCTCGGCGCCGATATCGGCCTTAAAAACCTCGCCGTATTTAACCGAAAGATTATAATATTGGGCCTCGGAGAGCACCTGATATTTTTTAATTTTGGTTAGCTCCTCCACGGCCGCGTCGCGCAGAGATTTTAATTCCCGTTGGGCGCCTTTGGTGGTTTGAGCTTTGGCTTTGGATTTATATTCCCGTTCAATTTCTTCCAGAACCCTAACGCGGGCTTCCTTGTCCACTTCGGTCACAATGTAGGCGGCAAAGTAAATAACTTTCTCCAGCTCTTGCACACCCAGATCCAACAGCAAACCCATTTTGGAAGGCACACCCCGCAAAAACCAAATATGGCTCACGCTGGAAGCCAAGGTGATGTGGCCCATTCTTTCCCGGCGGACGATGGCCCGGGTAACCTCCACGCCGCATTTATCGCAGACGATGCCTTTGTAACGAATCCGGCGATATTTGCCGCAATAACATTCCCAGTCTTTGGTCGGGCCGAAAATGGCCTCGGAAAACAAACCTTCTTTCTCCGGTTTCTGGGTGCGGTAGTTGATGGTTTCCGGCTTGGTGATCTCGCCGTAAGACCAGCCCAAAATATCCTCGGGCGAAGCGAGGCGGATGCGGATGGCTTTGAAGTCTTTTAAGTTGGGCGGAATTTGGTTTTTCATAGGACCTATGGGTCCTATAGGACTTATCGGTCCTATAGGGCAGCTTCTGCTTCCGCCTTCATCTCCTGCTTAAACTCCAGCGGCGGGCCGACCTCGGCGCTGATCAGTTCCACATTGAGGCCCAAGCCCTTCATTTCGTTGACCAGCACAAAAAACGAAGCCGGAATGTTGGGTGTGCGAATCGGCTCGCCTTTGATGATGCTCTCATAGGCGTGCCCCCGCCCCACCACGTCGTCCGATTTTATGGTGAGCATCTCCTGAAGAGTATAAGCCGCGCCGTAACCCTCCAAAGCCCAGACTTCCATCTCGCCAAAACGCTGGCCCCCGAACTGGGCCTTGCCGCCCAAGGGCTGCTGGGTGATCAAAGAATAGGGCCCGATGGAGCGCATATGGATTTTATCTTCCACCAGATGGTTTAACTTCATTATATAGATCACGCCCACCGTGACTGGCTGTGAAAAGGCCTCGCCGGTTTTGCCGTCGTAAAGCGTCACTTTGCCGTCTTCGGGCAAACCCGCCGATTTTAACTCGGCCTTTATCTGGGCCTCGGTGGCGCCCGCTAAAGCCGGCGTTACCGCTCTTAGGCCTTGTACTTTCATCGCCCAGCCCAAATGGGTTTCCAAAATCTGTCCGATGTTCATGCGGCTGGCCACACCCAGGGGATTCAAAACAATATCCACGCTACTCCCGTCTTCCATATAAGGCATTTCTTCCTCGGGTAAAATCATAGAGATGACGCCTTTGTTGCCGTGCCGGCCTGCCAATTTATCGCCGACTGATACTTTACGATACTCCGCCACCTCCACTTGTATGGTTTTAATGACGCCGGCGGGAAGTTTATCGCCTTGGTCGCGCTCAAAAATTTTAACGCCGACTACCCGGCCCCTCTTGCCGTGGGGCAGGTGCAGCGAGGCATCTTTAACATCGCGGGCCTTTTCTCCAAAGATGGCTCTTAACAACCGTTCCTCGGCGGTAAGATCGGCCTCGCCTTTGGGTGAGATCTTGCCCACCAAAATATCGCCCTGGCCCATTTCGGCGCCGATATGGACAATGCCGGCCTCGTCCAAATCTTTTAATTTTTCTTCGGAGACGTTAGGGATGTCGGGCGTAGTGATTTCCGGCCCCAGCTTGGTTTCGCGCACGTCCAAAGAATAACTTTCAATATGAATGGAAGAAAAAATATCCTGCTCCACTATTTTTTCGGACAAAATAACGGCGTCTTCAAAATTGCCGCCCCGCCAGCTCATAAAAGCCACCTTCAGGTTTTGGCCCAACGCCAAAGCGCCGTCCTCGGTGGAAATACCGTCGGCCAAAACCTCGCCTTGCTTAATCTTTTGCCCTTTAACCACGCGGGGAAATTGATTAAGCGAAGTGTATTGGTTGGATCTGACAAAATTATGGAGTTTGTATTCCATCATTTCGCCGCCGCCTTTGGCCGCCTCGGTGCGAAACATTTTAAGCTCTGTTTGCATCTTATCCTTAACGGGTTTAGCATACTTGACCCGAATCCGGCGGCCGTCCACCGCTTCCACCACACCATCCTCCTCGGCCAAAATAACGTAGCCGGAATCCTGCACCGCCCGTTCCTCCGTGCCCGTGCCCACCAAGGGCACCTGCGGCTTGACGCAAGGCACGGCCTGACGCTGCATATTGGAACCCATCAAAGCGCGGTTGGCATCGTCATGCTCCAAAAAAGGAATAAGCGATGTGGAAATGCTGATGATCTGCTGGGGCGAAACGTCTATCATATCCACCCGGTTTCGCTCCACCAGCGTCGGCTCGGCCCGATAGCGCACCTGAACAAATTCGTCTAAAAGCCGGCCGGTTTCGTCTAAAGGGCTGCCGCCGTGGGCAATGTAACTATCTTCTTCCTCCAGAGCATTAAGATACTTAACCTCAGCGGTGACTTGCCCTTTTTTGACAACCCAGTAAGGCGTTTCAATAAATCCAAAATCATTGAGCCGGGCATACGAAGAAAAATATTCCACCAAACCGATGTTGGGGCCTTCCGGCGTTTGGATGGGGCAGATGCGGCCGTAGTGCGAGGTATGAACGTCGCGCACCTCAAAACCGGCCCGCTCGCGGGCCAGGCCCCCGGGGCCCAAAGCCGATAACCGGCGCTTATGCTCCAATTCGGCCAAGGGATTGACCTGATCCATAAACTGCGACAGCTGGCTGGAAGCGAAAAATTCCTTGATGATGGCCATCAGCGGCCGGGCATTGATAAGCTGGGCCGGCGTGATGGTGTTTATATCCAAAGTAGACATCCTATCCTTGGCGATTCTTTCCAAACGCGCCAGGCCCAAGCGCAAGCGCTGTTGGACCAGCTCGCCCATGGCCCGCACCCGGCGGTTGCCCAAGTGATCAATGTCGTCCGCTTTGGCGTGAGGATCGTTATTTAAGCGGATGATTTCGGAAATTATGGCCACCAAGTCAATTAAATGGATGACCTTGCCGCTGGCTTTTTTATTGAGATCTTTTTCCGCTAGAGTATTTTTTAATTTGGCGGCCTCGCCGGCGCGGATATGGCGCAGGCGCGACTCCATCTTCCAGCGGCCCACCTCGGAAACGTCGTACCGTTGAGCGGTGAACATCGCGTCAATTAAACTTTTGGCGTTTTCGGCCGTGGCCAAGTCGCCCGGCCGGATGCGCTTGTAAATTTCAATATAGGCCTCAGCCGGCGCTTTGGTGGGATCCTTGGCCAAGGTGGATTTTATATATGAAACATCGGTCGAGTTATCATACTGGCCGAAAGCCGCCAGGATATCTTCGTCCGCCGTCAAACCAAAAATTCTCAACAGTGAGGTGATCGGTACTTTGCGCTTGCGGTCTATTTTAACCGAAATGACGCCGTCATAGTCGGTTTCAAATTCCAGCCAGGCGCCGCGGTTGGGTATGATCTTGGCCCCAAACTGGTTTTTATTGCGGGTGTTTACGAGCGTAAAAAATACGCCCGAGGAACGTATCAATTGCGAAACAATAACCCGCTCCACGCCGTTAATGATAAAAGTGCCCCGCGAAGTCATCAAAGGGAAATCGCCCAAATAAACTTCCTGCTCTTTGATTTCGTTAGTGCGCTTATTTTTTAAGCGGGCTTTGACCCGCAGGGGCGCCTCGTACGAGGTAAAATGATCCTTGGATTCGCTTTGAGAATATTTGGGCTCGTCAAAATAATAGTCGCCCAGCGAAAGCTCTAAATTAACGCCGGTGTAATCGCTTATGGGAGAAATCTCCTCAAAAAGTTCGGACAGGCCCTTTTTCAAAAACCAATGATAAGAATTTATCTGAACCTCTAAGAGATTAGGCAAGGGAAAATTTTTGTATTTATAGGTTGAGAAGAGTTTCTTATTCATAATTTTGCCTATGAGCGCAGCGAATAGCTGCAAAATATAGAACCCCGCACTAATTTTGCCGTAGCTTGGCAAGCGAAGCGCGAGGGCGAATAGCCCAACCCTTTCGGGGCGCAGCGCTTCGCCCACAGATGGGTCTGCCTATTCGGCAGACGCACTGCGCAAGATTTATCGGAGCAAAATTAGTGCTGGGGTTAAGGTTTTGCAACCAATCGTCCCAATCCAAATCGGGACTCTTGGGCAAAGCCCTTAAAACAAAAGACAGACACAAAAAAACCTTCACCTAATAGAGGTTTTTTTCTAAGGCGTGCCTTACTATGACTCTCTGCTAACTGCAACGAGAGCTCTATAATTCATTTATATTTTTACTTGCCCCTATACTAAGATTTACCCTATTAGCTAAGTATATTCCAAGGCCGCCAATGAAGTCAATAGTGGCTATTCCCACCCATCCCAGACGTCCGACGTCTGGGAATTGACCAATGTTTCCTTTATGTCTCTTATACTGCCTATTGGCTCGATTGAGTTGAAAAATTTAATACTTTCAAGAAAACGACTTAAATCGCTAGGCCTTAAAAATATATTCCTTTTATCAACGCCGCGATTGTATATATGATAAAACTCACCATTTGCAAAAGAATCTTTCCTCATAGGTTATAATTTAATCTTAACATAAAAATCCCAGACGTCCGACGTCTGGGTGGTATTAAGGATTATAGAACTATAACACTGGTGGCTAAACCTCTTCGAGCCTGAGACTCTCAGACGTTCGTCCCGAGGACTCAGCTCCTTCGACCTAGTGGCTATTCCCATATTTCTTCGGCCTCAAACGACCTCCGGTAAACTCTGGCTCTGATGGCCTGCAAAATACCCAATCCAATAGACAAGCTGATGAAATTAGAACCGCCGTAAGAAACAAAAACCAAAGGCAGGCCGGTGATGGGCAAAAAACCCAAATTGGCTCCCACGTTGATTAAAAAATGAGCCGCAATGATTATGGCCAGGCCGGCCGCAAACAGGCGTGAAAAATTATCGGGCGAATCCAAAATACTTTTATAGAGCTGCCTAAAAATAAAAAACCAGCCGGCGAGCAGTACGCTTATGCCCAGCATGCCCCATTCTTCGGCTATGGCCGCAAAAATAAAATCGGTTTGATACTCGGGCAAAAAACCCAAACGAGTTTGAGTGCCTTGGCCCAAACCACTGCCCCAAATTCCGCCCGAGCCGATGGCAATGAGCGCTTGCCGGTTTTGGTAAGCTCCGCCCAAAGGATCACGGCCGGGGTAAAGAAAACTAGTGATCCTGTTTTTTTGATAATCGGCCAGACCATAATTCCAAGCCAGGCCCGCCGCGATCGAGGCTAACACCGCCAGCCACAAAAACTGGCGAACCTTTATGCCGGCTATCAGCACCAAACCGAACCAAACGGCCAAAAGTATGATGGCCGAGCCCAGGTCGGGCTGGATTAAAACCAAAGCCGCGGGCAAAGCCGCGTACAAGCCCGAGACCACGATGTTTTTAAGCCGGTAAAGTTCAATGTGCCGCGCCGAAAAATATTTGGCCAGCACCGCCACCAGAATTATTTTTACAGCTTCCACCGGTTCAAAATTAAAAACGCCCAACTTAAACCAACTGGTTACTCCCCTCACCTCGCGGCCCACCGCCACCAACATAAAAAGTGCGGCCAGGCCCGCCAGGTACCCCGCCACCAATATCCAGGAATTCGCCCTCAAAATCCTCCAATCAAAAAAACTTAAACCCAAAATAAATAATCCGCCGGCGAGGCCAAACATAAGCTGGCGGAAAAATAAGCTGTGATCCAACGGGCTGGCATAAAAAGTGGCCAGGCCCATTATAAAAACAAGCCCGATGGCACCCAATAAAACCCAATCTAAGCGTTTGAGATGATTAACTAATTCTGTCATAGGTCCTACTTGCCCTGCGTAGCTTTAGCGAAGTAGGGTAGGTCCTATAGGTCATATAGGACCTACCTTTCGACATTGGCGGCGGCTTCGCGGTAACGACAATAATCGCAATCCGGGCTGTAGGGCGGCAGAGCTTCGGATAATAAACACCTCTGCATATCCGCGAGCGCCTCTTCCACCCAGCTATCGTTGCCTTGATAAGCCAGCACCACCACATCAAATTCCAAGCGGCCGTCAAAGGCCTCCCGATCGGTCTGTCCATTGGCGTAAACAAAATAGGCCGTATGGCTGACTCTAAAATCATTGTGTCTTAGCAGCCACTGATAAATTTCCACCTGCCGCTTGTAGCCGATTTGCCAAGCGGCTGCCAGATCAACTTCGCCGTTTTTGGCGGTAGCTTTGTAATCCACCACCATAAATTCGCCTTTCGGATTAACCCAAATATCGTCCACGCCTCCGGTAACCAAAAAGTTGGTGGCCGGATGAAAATACTGCACGCCGCCGCCCAAAGCATCGCGCCATTCGTCCATTCGGGGGTGATTCAAAGGCACGGCGTCTATGTTGTAAGTTTTCATTAAAGGATGGGCGGTACCTTGAACCCGATGAGCATCAAACTCTTTTTTGAGGAGTTTATCCACGGCGCTGTTTAACGTAAAAGGATAGCCCGGCGGCTGGGCCACGCCTTTTCGGCGATCCAAATAAAAACAGCGCGGACAGTTAAGGAACAAATCTATTTTGGAACGGCTCAACCGAAATGGCACCTTAGCGGTGGGGTCAAAAAGATTCCTGGTCCGCTGGGGATTATAATATTGGGACATATTTTTATAACAGTAACTTTATTTTGTGTTAAAAACAATCTTTGACGGATAGCGCCGATAAGATATGATTGAGTTATGCGTTTTTTTGTTTATTTATTGGCCATCCTCGCCGCTTTTGTCTTTTTTGTTTACCGCCAGGAAACTCCCGCCGAACCCTCTACTCCCATTCCTCCCCTTTCTCCCTTTACCCCCATTTCCGCCCCCCCGACCGAAACCCCCGCCCCTGTTCCCATTTCTCCCATTTCGCCCATTTCACCCCCTTTAATCCAGCCCAAATTGGAAATAGATCCTAACACGCTCAACCAAATACAAAACCAAATCAATCAAGCCGGAGAAACGTTAAAAAATATTAAGCCGCAGTCCACCCCGCTTGCCCCGAGCGCAGTCGAGGAGCCGCCGGCGCGGCTGACCCAACAGGAGCTCTACGATAAAGCCGCCTCCAGAGTGGTCAATTTTTTCTGCCAGCAAGGCAACCAAGTCAGAGCCGCTTCCGGCATAATTATAAGCCCCCGCGGACACATTTTAACCAATGCTCACGTGGCCGAAGGTTTTGACGACAATTTTGAATGCGCTATCCGCCAGGGCTCGCCCGCCCGCAATCTGGCTTATGCTAAAATTGTAATGTTCCCTAAGGCCTACACCAATGCCCTAACCCGCCAGGAACAAGCCGACAACGACGTTTCTATTTGGAAAATGACTCGCTTGGCTAACGGCGACCCCCTGCCTGAAGCTATGCCCTATTATTCCATAGACCCCACCTACTACCCCGAGGTGAACCAACCTCTATCCACCTTCAGCTATCCTTCGGAACTCTTGGGCTACGAGACGATTCTAAAATCTTTGAATATGTTTTTTGCCGAAACTATCGTTAACGATTTTGACCGCGATTTGATCCTGTCGAGTACCGGCCTCTCGTCGCAGGTGGGCTCTTCGGGCGGCATTCTGGTGGATGTTTACACCAACAATTTCGCCGGTCTGATTTTCGCCGTTTCCAAAGACGCCGAAATCAACAAACGCAAACTGTTTTCGTTAACACCCTTTTCCGTAGAACGAGTGGTTAAAGCCGAGACCGGTCTTTCTCTCACAGAATTCCTCTCCCAACCCCAATAATCCCATCCCATCCAAGGCTAAGCCTTGGATGGGAATCTTATAAACACACACAAATGCGTAGGGTAAGATTTGAAAATACAGGACACTATCACATCTATAACCGCGGAGTAAATAAATCCCCTATATTTTACAATGAAGATGACTATTTGAGATTTTTACACGGAGTTTATTTTTTTAATGATTCTAATTTTACTCCCGAGGATTTCTATCACCCACAACGTTATCAAGGCTTAGCCTTGGATGCTAAACAGCCAAGAAATGAAATGGTTGATATATTAGCATGGTGTCTTATGCCCAATCATTACCATTTTATACTTAGTCAAAAAACAGAAAAAGGGATAAGTAAATTTATGCACCGGCTTGGGACAGGTTACACAATGTACCTGAACCGCAAATATGAAGGAAGCGGCCATGTGTTTCAGGGGACTTTCAGGGCAAAATTAAT
This sequence comes from Minisyncoccia bacterium, assembly GCA_049274895.1. Lineage (GTDB taxonomy): Bacteria > Patescibacteriota > Minisyncoccia > JACQLN01 > JACQLN01 > JACQLN01. Next base: position 4,993 of record JBASTM010000013.1, on the reverse strand, counting down.
CGATAACAACGAATATTTTCAACATCTGACTAGATACATTCACATAAACCCTGTGAGCGCACATGACAAAGAATGGGGAAAATACGGGGTAAGAAATTTAGAATCCAGTAAACAATTTCTGCTAAAATACAAATGGTCAAGCTTATCTGACTATCTAGACTTAGGAAACCGCTTTAAGATAACATCGGCCACATTTAAGAATTTCGTCTTCACAAATGACCCTGATGAATATTCAAATTTCCTCTGGGAGTGGTTAAAAAATGGTTTGCCAAACAATTTTCCCATCCAAGGCTAAGCCTTGGATGGGAATTAGGATATACCGAGCTTGCTGCAGCAAGCTCGGTATACGATTGCGGAAATGCAAAAAACATATTGGTATTATATTCGGCCGGTGATACAATAAAAGTAATTAAAAACTAGCGACTAAAAAAATATGCCCGAGAAAGAGCGCGAGGAACAACCAAACAAAGGAACGCTGGGCGAAGCCGTTCCCGCCGACGTGGAAAACGCGATGCGCGAACAGGCCGGTGTTAACCAGGAAAAAATAGACGCGATCATTGCGGGCGCCTTAAAAGTATACGAAGAAACCAAAAAAACCGGCCCGGTCCACCAGGCCATAGACAAAGCCGACGAGTTTATGGACTCGGCCGCCAAAGAAGCCGGAGTCGGCGTGGAGCACGTGATGGAATTATTTACGGAAAGAATTCCAGCGGACGAACTGACGAGAGCCAACCAAGAGGTCGCGGCCGATCAACTGCCTGAGGAAGTTCCCCTCAAACCAATCCGACTGGAAACAGAAACTGCAAAAAGCTATGAAGAAATCGCGGAAGATATAAGGCGACTCGGCGAACTCGTAAGAGAAGCCGAAGAAAGCGCGAAATCAAGAGTCCAGTCAGCGCTGTCGGAACTGGAAACTCTGATAGGCCAAGCGGAACTGGAAACTTTACTGAGAGACACGGGATCAAAAAGTTTAGATGTCTTAAACTATAAAATTTTAAAATCTAAACAAGTAGCTTCCAATGTCATACCCAGAGACTACCTGCCCAGCATAAACGGATTTTTGTCCGGACCGGAAAGGCCGGTTTTGATGACAGCGGATAATTTTGAAAAATATAAAGGGCAGTACGAGGAAATAGTCGGCGACGCTTTGGCGGAAATAGAAAAGGCCAAAGCGGAACTCGCAAAAGAGATAGGCGTGGAAACAAAATCAGCTCCTACCCCGGCCGAGACTGCGGCAGCCGAACCAAAAGAAGTAGCCGAAGCCCAGCCGCCGCGTTTGACGCGGCGGGAAACGGGCAGTGAAATTTCCGAGGAAGAAAAGGATGCTATTGTCCAAACTACTTTGGATGTTTTTAGGCAAGAACTGGCGAACTTCAGCGTCAGCGCCGCCGAAAAAGCCGCCCGCGATAAGTTTAAGGAAATCGCCGGAAAACTAGATAAGCCAACCTACGAGGAACTCCGCCAGAAGGTCACCCAAGAAATAAACGCGCTGGAAGCGGAAGAAAGAAAAAAGATGGTGGAAGCTAAACCCGAACTCGCCCGCCCCGAGCCGATCGAGGCCGCCCTGCCCGGGGCGGTCCCGAGTGATTTATCCCAAGCGGAGTCGAGGGGAATCGAGGTGCCTGAAGACGATATCGCGGCCCTGCGCGCTCAAGCGCAAAAACTGGGTATGGCTTTTGGCGATCAAGCCAGCGCGGAAGATATTAGAAAGCGGATAGCAGAAAAATTGGAGTTTGAAAGTAAAACCCCAATACCCGAAATAGCGCCAAAAGTTGAAGACAAAATCGTGGCCGGACCAAAATTAGAAAAAGACGAAACAGAACCGGAAAAAAATGAAACGGAAATAGTGAAAGATCAACTTAAAGACAGCCAAGAGCAAATCTCGGAATTTTTACTAAAAAATCCGGACGTATCCGAAGCCAACCGAGACCAACTTGCGCAAACGCTTTTTCAGCTTAAAAGACTGGCGGAAGAAAAACCGGCCGCGGACGCGAAAGATCAATATCGCTGGTTAAAAAAATCATGGGACGCGCTGGAAAACGCCAGCCGGACAATGTCCAAAAACGAACCCGGCAGTACCGTGGTTGATAGTGAAACTGTTAGAAAGTTTTATCAATCCCCCGAAAATCCGCCCGCCGCCCGCCCAGAAGCATTAGAGCCGCTGCCACCGTCCGAATTGACCGCGGAGGAACTGGAAACCATTTTTACTGTGGCTAAAGCCGAAAAAGTTGAGGATCTGCCCGAGGCCGCCAAGGAAAAGCTTGGTTTGGGTTTTAATAATCTTGGTTTCTTTGTTGAAGAAAATAAAAACAAATTCTTTGCCAGTATTTTGGAAAAGGCGGCGAGTAAATTTGATGCTAAAGGAACCTTGGGGCGGTTTGTCGGTTCTTTAGCCGAAAACTCCCGGCGCGACCAGGCCAAAGCCCAAGAAAAATACGACGCCGTAAAACAAGGCGGTAGAGAACATCTTTCAAATCTAAATTACTTGGGCGGCAACATATTGCGCTACGGCAGATTGGCTCTTGATATGACTGGCTATTCCGTAGCCGCTTCCGTAGCCGCGCCGTTGAGGCTTGTAATGCTGGGAGCGATGGGTTTCGCGCGCGGAGCCGAAGCCGCCAAAGAAGCCCGTTTCAAAAACGAAGCAGTAATTGAAAAAACTCGGGTGGACGATTTAAGCCGCGCCAAGAACGAGGCCTGGAGAATCTACAAAGCGGCCCAAATGAAAACCGCAGGTCCCGAGCAAAACCGAGGTGCCGCAGGCAGCGAGGTCACTTCGGCGGAACTCAACCGGGCCTTTATGGAAGGCCTGCCGCGCGATATTTTGGAACGTCTGGCTGAATGGTCCCCTTCGGAAAAAACATCCGCCGCCGCGAATATAGCAGGAGACCTCACTGCACGCTGGATAAATTTCTCGTTGGAACGCGTCCAGAAAAAATTGGACCAAGCCGAAACCGAGGCCGAAAAGCAAAAAATTCTAAAAAAATACGAGAGTAAGCTCAACGATTTTAACCGCCTGGTCGGCGATTATGGCCAGATTGACGCTCTGGCTATGGGCGCGAAAATAAGCGAGGGGTTGGCCAAAGGCGCAAGGACGGCCATGACTTGGGAATCGTTGGCTGAACTTCCGTTTTCCATGCATAAAATGTGGTCCGACCTCGCCGGTGTTTTGGGCCAGCACGAAGGCAAAGCCGACACGGCCCAAGCCGCCACCGAAATGTTTGGCGCCTTGAAAATAAGCGACACTGGAAAAAGCGTGGCCGAAATTGTCGGCGAGCGCAATGGGAAACTGGTTGATCTTTACGACGCCGCTTTGGGTATTGATTCCAAAGACGGCCTGTCCCAAGACGAAGCCAAAAAAATCGTAGACTTGGCAATGGGTGACGATCAAAAAAAGTTTGAGGAAGTTACGGACGTTTACGGCAGCTTGAAAATAAGCGGCACCGGCAAAACCATAGAAGATCTGCTGAGTGGTGCCGAGGCCAAACCTCCGGCTATACCAGCTGCGCCCGACACCGCCGAGGCCAGCCCGCCGCTAACCGCCGCGGAACAAGAGCCGCCACCTCCGACGCCCACCGAAGGCGAGATCGGAGCTCCGAGCTCCCCCGACGTTACGTCGGGGCCGGCTGACGTCGGAGCCGAAACCACACCCGGCGCGCCCGAAATAAAACCGGGCCGGTTTGAAAACACCATAGACGCCGGCGGCGATTCAATTTGGCGTTCCACCCGCGAGATTTTTACAAAAAATGCCCGCGAGCTGGGTTACACCGAAGCTAAAGGCGATATTGCCAAGTGGGCCGAAACCCAAACCGCCAACGCCGTCCGGGAACTGGCCGACCAAACCCGCGGCGGCAAAGTCACCGACCTCGTGCACGCCGGCGACAAGGTCAGTATGGAGATTGGCACCGACGGCCGGCCGCACTTAAAATTTGAAAATCTGTCCGGCCGGGAACCCGGTTTCCTGTCCCAAGCGGAGTCGAAAGACTTGCCGCAAACCGAGCTGGCTCCGACTTCCGACATCAAAGCTGAAACCGGAGCCGCGGCTCCCGAGACCGAAATCGGAAAGCCGGCTCCAACACCTGAAATTGGAACCGAGGCTAAAAAAATGGCCCGGGCCTACGAAGCCCTGCCGCCGGAAGCCAAGGATGAGTTTGTTTACAATTACATCCTAGACGAATTTAGGAACAAACCCGAAGAATACCGGCAGTTGCAACCGCCTGATTTTAATGAAGAAAAACTGACGGCCTTTGTCCGGGTGTTCGCCGGCGGAGACTGGAGAAGTATTAACAACCCCGGAAGATTGGTCAACACCCTGGACAAGTTTAACGATAATTTGAAACTTTACACCCATAAGATGGTGGATGGCAGTTTGGACGACATCTTTAAGGCCGGCGGAGAGGAAGCCCACAGACTTACAACTACTGTCTTTCCCGTGGAAGCCAGCAACGGCAATATCCTTTATGCTCAAATACAAGAAAACGGCAAATGGAGAATAACCCATCCCGACGGCGATCCATTAAAAACCAGAAAATATATTTTCCGCCATACCGATCTTTTGGACTTAAAAACCGTAAAAAGAATCCTGGGATACTCGCGGTAGCAAAAATATAAAAACCCCGCTAGACCTTGCGATCTAACGGGGTGACCCGACAACTGTCGGGGGGTACTGCCTACTTCTTGTCCCTCTCTGCCTCTGCCTTCCGGCGTTCTGCCTTCTGGCGTTCCTTCTCCGCCTTCTCCGCCGCCTTCCGCTTCTTCTCCTCCAGCCGCTTGGCGGCCTGCTGGAGGCGCTTGTCCGAGAGACCAACATACTCTCGGAGCGCGGTGATGGTGGTGTCCTGGTGGGCATCCACCGCAACCCGCTCGGCTCGATCGCTGGCGAGGCCTGACCGCAGTGACCGCAGGTCCATCGCCGTCTGCCCGACGCGCTCATCCACATCCTTTCGGAGCGCGTCGAGACCGCTCACGGTCCCGGCCCAGCTCTTGTTGGTAT
>JBASTM010000012.1:0-3191 GCA_049274895.1 Minisyncoccia bacterium | reverse complement strand
GATGTCGGCTCACCTTATCCTGGAGGTGGAGAAGCTTCCAAGGGTTGGGCTGTTCGCCCATTAAAAAGGTACGCGAGCTGGGTTCAAACCGTCGTGAGACAGGTTGGTCCTTATCTGCTGCAGGCGTGGAGATTTGAGAGGAGTTCTTCCTAGTAAACCCGCAAGGGTGATTGCTATTTTTCCGAGTAATTGGAAAAAGTAATTCGGCTCATAACGGTGAAGTCTTCGTTAATTTTGTGGTATAATTAAGATGCTAGAGGACCGCAAAATTAAAAAGATAATACCGTGGGAAGACGATTCAAAATAAAATCAATTGATTGTGCTTATATAGCCGGTTTTTTGGATGGCGATGGTAGCATTGTTGTCCAAATTAAAAATCGGAGCGACAGTCCGCGTGGTTGGCGTTTGATGGTTTGTCTTAATTTTTATCAGGACAGCCGTCATAAAAAGCACTTGGTTGAATTGAGAAATATTATTGGTATCGGATATTTATCGAATAGAAACGATAAAATTACTGAGCTTAAAATTAACGGTTACAATACCGTATGTCAGCTCGTAAGATTGCTAATGCCATATCTTAGATTCAAAAAAGTGCAGGCGAGTAAAATGTTGGAAATCGGCAAATTATTGGAAAACAAGAATTTGCCGGATCTTTCGGCAAAAAACCGCATGAAAATAGCGCAATTGATTATAGACATCAGAAACAGTAATTATTTTTCTTCCCAAAGAAGATTTTCTGATTCTGAAATTAAAAATATTTTGAGTTTGTCCCCGTAACGACTTTGCTCGAAAGAGCAGGATTATCCGACTTTGCGTCGGAGAATAAAACGCCGACTCCCATCGATAAAGCCAGACTATGGTTTGTCAACCTAAGGTTGGCGATGGGATGAAGGTATAGTCTAGACTCATAGAAATATGGGAACAAACTGACGAGAGGACCGGAAGGAACGAACCTCCCGTGTATCGGTTGTCGTGTCAACGGCACTGCCGAGTAGCGGCGTTCGGACGGGATAAGCGCTGAAAGCATCTAAGCGCGAAGCCCCCCTCAAGATTAGATCTCATAGCTCCCTCGAAGATTACGAGGTTGATAGGCGCCAGGTGTAAGCGCCGCAAGGCGTTCAGCCGAGGCGTACTAATAGAGCGTGTTCACAAAAGCACTAAGATCGCAATTTGTGATTCTGGGCCGTTTGCTACATTATTAAATTGTTAAAGTTTTTGTGTAGTTTGGTTTCAGCAGTTTCGGTGCCTTGAGCGACGTGGTCCCACCTCTTCCCATTCCGAACAGAGAAGTGAAACGCGTCAGCGCCGATGGTACTTGGTCCTTGATGGCCAGGGAGAGTAGGTCGGTGCCGAATCTATTGCAACCAAATCTTTGATTCCCAAGCCAGGCTTAGGTAACCTAAGCCTGGCTTGGGTTTTATTGAGTCTGCCCCCGCCCTTGACTAATCAAGGTCGGGGTTGTAACATTCTTCCTTAGTACCTTAAACCCTTAACCAGCCCACCCAAATTTTGCGCAGCAAAACTTAGGCGGGCAAGGAGTCAAGCTGTGGCTGCAAGAAAGAAGAATAGCGACGATTTTGACGAAATGGCCGCAAGGGCCAATGCTTTGATGGAAAAGACCAAGAGCGAGGGCGAAGAAAGCAACGCTTCCGCCCGGAACTTCCGCAAATTTGTGATGGCCTACCTAACACTTCAAATGAAAATGATCGTGTGGCTCTACCAGTATGTGCGCGCCAACCAGGCCGCCCAAAAGGAGCTGGATGACGAGGCCGTGCTGGAAGGGTCCATCGCATTTCTGGAGCAGGCCAACAGCGCCGGCACCAAGATGATAGACGTTCATGACGGCAAGGCGTCTGCAGCTTCCCCGGCTGACAACGGCAGTCCGGCGAGAGCAGTAGTGCTCGGAGTCGCGGTGGCAAGAGATTCCGATGGCGCCAGTAGGGAAGCGGTTGCCGCCGCCAGCAGGCGTTGATGGAACTTCTGAATCGGCTCCGCCGGAGCCGGCCGCGGGGTGATCCTCTTCCGGTTCTGGAGGCGCTGGAGATATTTTTTGAAGAATCCAAACGGGATCTGGAAGCCATAGCAGAACCTTCTCCGCGCCGTGTTCTAGTTGTTAGGCGCGATCTGGATCTGGCTCGGCCGGCCAATTTGGTGGCCGGTGCCTTGATTCTGGCGCTGGGCATAGCCATCGGCTATTGGTCTCGAAATATAGATTCCACCCCGATTGCGGAATTGGCCGCCCCACCGCTTCAATCAATTACGGTTTCGGAACCAAAAACCCAAATACCGTCGGTTCAGGCAAGACCGGCTGCGGTTCAAAACAACAATCGCAGCCCCGAATCCAGTCCTCCGGACACGCTTTTAAGGGGTGTTCGTGAACTTCTGGAAAAAATAAAGAGAGGTGAGTGATTGTAATAACCCCCAGACGTCGGACGTCTGGGTTTTTTATTAAATCCTAGTTGCTGTTTAGTTGATTTGGGTGGAACTTATCTAGTTTTGTGACCAAGATTGGGAACATTAACAACCAAAATCGGTTTAATGAACAGCAACTGTCAAAATTGCTCTACGGGGCTTATTTACTGGGTTTTTTGGCATAAGTAGCCCGCCCTATTGACAAGGTCTGTAGGTATGTTATACTGGAATCAGTACACTAAATTCAAAGTTTTTGTCCCACAAACCCTTTCAAGCCCACCCAAATTTTGCGCAGCAAAACTTAGGCGGGCAAGGAGTAGTAGAAGAGATGGCAGAGGATGGTGAAACTGAGAAAGTCGGGCGGGAGCTGGATGAGCTCGAGCAGGAGCATGGAAGCGGGGACTGGTTCTTCACGTCGGTCGCCATCAGCGCCTTCGGGGCGTTCGGGGTCGTGATCCTCTTGTTCTTCGTGAGCCAGAGCGAGTTCTCCGACATCCGGTCGGAGATGGCCGCCAAGGCTAACACCTCGGTGGTCGCGCAGGAGATCGCGCGGCTGGACTACACTGTCAGCACCAAGGCCAACTGGACCGATCTCGACAGCGCGAGGACGATGGTGGGTGACCTCTTTGCTGTGAACAAGGTGCTCAACACCCGCGTCGTCGCCGCCGAGCAGACGATCGGAAAGAATACCGCCGCGGCCGCCGCGGCCAGGCGCTCCGCCAGGGAGGCCGCCGAGCTCGCCGCGCAGGTGCGAACCGACCTCGTCCAGCTGAAACACG
>JBASTM010000011.1:0-74403 GCA_049274895.1 Minisyncoccia bacterium | reverse complement strand
CCCCGCCTTTGGCGGGGCGAGGCAACCAAATCGTACGGATTGTTCGGGGCAAAAAAAAATTCCCGATTCTATTAAAAACAGAAAAGAAAAGTTTTAATCATAGGATTTGAGAGTGAAAAATGGCCTGAAATAAGGGCTTTTTTGTTTTCTCCAAATTGTTCTTGACAATGGATTTATCATATGTTATCATCAAAACAGAGTTGGGCTATTGTGGCTTAGCTAAGAACATTCAAAACTAAAGAAGGGAGGTGGAACGATGTTGCGGTTAGCAGATCGTCTTCCCCATAATGTAGTGGATGCAATCTATGTCCCTGGTCTTTGTCTGACATATAATAAACAGAGACTCACCGCCTTAAACAGGGCCTGCATGGAAGAAGCTATCCAACAAATGCAGACTGGCGCAAAACACCTTGTTTTTTCGGGCTGCTATGATGGTGAGGTGCTAGAACGGGAACTCGCTCTGCGTCGGGAACTTACGAGTGTTAGCCGTGTTAGGAGCATCAAAGAGATAAGCGGCATAGTTAACACCGACGATGAGTTGACCAAGCTCGCGCCGGTGCTTAGCACGCTTGACGCAAGAAGTGTGCTTCTTATATCTGACGAATACCATATGCCACGCTTAGTTCGATGGGCACAGCTACGGTTGCCGGGTGTAGAGATTTTCCACATATCAGTCCGACCTCCCGCCTACGAATTTACGTGGGAGCCAAGTTTGATCAAGGTCATTCGCTCCGGCATCAAGCCGTTGTGGATCATGTGGAATCTTTTACTCTACATGGCAACACCACTCCTGTTGCACAAGTAATCTGCCCGTCATGTCCTCGGACCTCTGGCGGGTTTCTTTTAATTTGAAAGAACAAAGAATTTGCCGCCAAGACTGAAATTCGTTAGAATTTCAGTAATCCGAACTCCGCCAAACCCCAGTAGTAGAAGCTTCGCTTCACTACGGGGCATGCTTGAAATTACAGCGGTGCGGCTCCATCGAGCTCAGCTCGACTCCGCCGCCCATCGGGTCTGAACGACCTTTCCGAATTTTCGCAGGGGGTTCTCGCCGCCGCCGGCGAAATGGGTTCGCACTAACTTAAGTATTCTGCACATTTCATGCCAGCTTGACTCATTTTTTAAGCATTGCTATGCTTTTATCACTTAAATGGTTAGAGTGATAAACAAGGTTACAATGACCCCAGAACCAAGCCCGATCGGGTCAGTGCTTTAATAACGGTTAGCGGCGATACGCCTGCGGCTCGCTCCCTGCACTAGGTATTACATCAGTAGACTTGGTACGGGGTCTATATTTTGTAGCTACCTGCCCCGTAGTGATGCGGAGCATCTACTTCGGGGTTCGTTTCACTCATAGACAAAATATGAACTTCGGTAATTTTACCACCAAGGCCCAGGAGGCCTTTCAAAAAGCCCATTTTTTAGCCCAAGAGAAAGGCGGCGAGCAAATCAATTCGCTCCACCTGCTTTTATCTTTACTGCGCCAGGAGGACGGCTTGGCGTCTACGATTCTAAGAAAAATAGAGGTGGATGTGGCCCAGATAGATAAAATGTTGGAGCAGGAAATAAATAAACTGCCCAAGATTATCGGCGGAGGCGTGGCCCAGCTGTTTTTAGGCCAAGATCTGGCTTTGATTATTGAGCAGGCCCAGAAAGAGGCCTCTAAATTCAAAGACGAATATATATCCACCGAGCATTTGCTGTTGGCTTTGGTGGCGGTGCCGTCCAAAGCCAAGCAGATTTTGGACGAAAGCGGCGTTAAAACCGAAAATCTGCTCGTGGCCTTAAAAGAAATTCGGGGCGAGGAGCGGGTTACTTCTTCCGAGCCGGAACAAACTTATCAGGCCTTGGAAAAATACACCCGCAATTTAACCGACCTCGCCCGCCGGGAAAAACTGGATCCGGTTATCGGCCGCGATGCCGAAATCAGGCGGGTGATGCAAGTCTTAAGCCGGCGCACCAAAAACAATCCGGTGTTGATGGGTGAAGCCGGCGTGGGCAAGACCGCCATTGTGGAGGGCTTGGCCCAAAGAATAGTTTCCGGCGACGTGCCCGAAAGCATCCGCGACAAAGAAGTGGTGGCTTTGGATATCGGTTCCTTGGTGGCCGGCACCAAGTTTAGGGGCGAGTTTGAGGAGCGGCTTAAAGCCATCTTAAAGGAAGTTAATCGCGCCGAAGGCCGCATAATTTTGTTCGTGGACGAACTGCACACGCTTATCGGCGCGGGCGGCGCCGAAGGCGCCATAGACGCTTCCAACTTGCTAAAGCCGCCTTTGGCTCGGGGCGAACTCCATGCTATTGGCGCGACCACGCTCAAGGAATATCAAAAATACATAGAAAGGGATCCGGCTTTTGAGCGCAGGTTCCAGCCGATTTTGGTGTTGGAGCCGTCGGCCGAAGACACGGTGGCTATTTTGCGCGGCATTAAAGAAAAATACGAGGTCCACCATGGCGTGCGCATCACCGACGCGGCCATTGTGGCCGCGGTGGAATTTTCCCAAAGATATATTTCGGATAGGTTTTTGCCCGATAAAGCGGTGGATCTTATTGACGAAGCCACCTCGGCTTTGCGGATGGAAATAGACTCTATGCCGGACGAGCTGGATATTCTTTCGCGCGAGATCAGGCGTTTGGAAATAGAAAAGGAGGCCCTAAAAAAAGAGCGCGAAGCCGCCGAAAAATTAAAAAAAATAAAGTCGGAGCTGGCTGATATAAAAGAAAAATACAAGGTTTTGGAAGTGCAATGGCTGCGCGAGAAAGATTTGATCACCAAAATGCGCCAGTCCCAAAAAGAAATAGAACGCTTAAAAGGCGAAGCCGATATCGCCGAGCGGGAGGGCCGGCTGGAAAGGGTGGCCGAGATCCGCTACGCCGAGATTCCGGCTTTGGAAAAAACCGTAGAGTCTTCTTCGGAAAAGTTCGGCCAGCTGGAAAGTTCCAGCCGGCTCTTAAAAGAGGAGGTGGATGAGGACGATATCGCCGGGGTGGTCAGCCGCTGGACCGGCATACCCGTGGCTCGGCTTTTGGAAGAAGAATCTGAAAAGTTGGGGCGGATAGAGGCTGAACTAGGCCGGAGAGTTATTGGGCAATCTAAGGCCGTCTCGGCGGTATCAAATGCTATTAAACGGGCCCGGACCGGTTTAGGCGAAGAGTCTCGGCCTATCGGTTCGTTTATATTTTTGGGTCCCACCGGCGTGGGCAAAACGGAGCTGGCGCGGGCTTTGGCCGAGTTTATGTTTAACGACGAGAACTCCATGGTCAGGGTGGATATGTCGGAGTATATGGAACGCCATACCATCAGCCGTTTGGTGGGCTCGCCCCCGGGCTATGTGGGTTACGAAGAAGGCGGCCAACTGACGGAACAAGTGCGCCGCAAGCCCTACAGCGTGGTTTTGTTTGACGAAATTGAAAAAGCCCATCCCGAGGTTTTTAACTTGTTGCTGCAAGTTTTGGACGAAGGCCGTTTGACCGACGCCAAAGGCCGGAAAGTCAATTTCAAAAACACCATTATCATTATGACTTCCAATTTGGGCACCGAAATCGTGCATGAATACCACGGTTTGGGTTTTGCCCATGATGACGGCCGGCGTGAAGAACTTCAGACCAAGGAGGTTGAGTCTAAAATAATGGAGACACTCAAGCGTAATTTTCGGCCTGAATTTTTGAACCGTTTGGATGAGATTATTATCTTCAATGCGTTAAAAAAGGTGGATCTGGAGCGTATTGTTGATTTGCAACTAGAGAGAGTTAAGAAACGCTTGGCCGCCAAGAGCATTAAATTAAAAGTCTCGGCGGAGCTGCGCGACTATTTAGTTAAGAAAGGTTACGACCCCATTTATGGCGCTCGGCCGTTAAAGAGAGTCATCCAAACACTTATTCTAAATCCTTTAGCCCAAAAACTACTGGAGGCAAAAACCACCCCGGACAAAGAAAAAACGTTCAAGGCCGACATAGGCAACCGCGAAGAGGTCTTGATTAAATAGGTTTTCCACAATTTATTTCTTATAGGTGCGGTTTTGTGTTATCTTGACTTTAAGTTAGACATTTAGTAAGAAAGTGCCTTTTTGAGCCATTTCAACCATTTGATTTATCCACAATTGACTCTTTTTTAAGAGGATAGGGGGTATGGTATAATGGTTCTAAAGTTTACTTAAGGTATTTTGAGGTCTAAGAAAGCGGTTCGGAGAACCTTAAGTCGTTTTTGTTACCCAGTTCGCTGTCTGCCTTTTATTTTTGACGGATTATATCGGGGTGTTGTTTAGCAGAAAATATGGTTGACACGATATAGGCCCAGGGCATAAGATAGCAACCAGGTAGGCATAAAGCGGAACTTATGAATTTACCCAGATAAATTTTGTAGGCCATAAAAAGGCTGGTTTGTTGTTTCTGTAACATCGTGATTCTTAATTCGCTACCCGACAAAAAGGGTTGAAAAGGAAAAAAGGGGTTGCGGACTAAGGCTTGAGATGAACGAAGCAGGGCGAAACGAAAGGGAAAAAGTCCTTTGACAATTGAATATACGGTTGAATTCGGTAACGGCAGTATGGCCTTAAAAAATCAGCTTTAGGTTTTATTTTAGGATACTTGGAGTTAAAAAGTCCGGTCGGTTCCCATTTTTGGGGATAAGACTTGGCTCCGCTTAAGATTTATTAATCAGCGAGTTTTTAAAAAATAAATTTGCGGGTTTTTACCAGTTTGGGGACTTTTTTAAATAAAAGGTGCCTGGGCGGGTTTAAACCAAATCACGAGAAAAACAAATGAGTTATTTTACTAGCAAACGCCGCGAGCTAGCTAGCAAAATCGTTTCCGTCGGTTTGATGGTAACGACTTTTGCCTGGCTCGTAGGCGTTCCTTCTGCAGGCGCGCAAAGCAATGCGGATCTAATCGCCTCTTTGCTGGCGCAGATCCAAGCGTTGCAGGCGCAGTTGATAGCTTTGCAGGGCGGTTCCTCTGCTGGCGCGACGGCTTGCACCTTTACGAGATCGCTCACAGTGGGCGCGCGAGGTGATGACGTTACCTGTTTGCAAGAGTATCTTGCTTCCATGGGTCATTTTTCAGCCACGCCCACCGGCTACTTTGGTAATTTAACCAAAGCGGCAGTGGCGTCTTGGCAGGCGGACAATGGTGTCAGCCCAGCGGCGGGTTACTTTGGCACTATTTCTAGAGCTAAATACAGCGCTGTGGCGGGGTCGGGATCGGTAACAACTCCGACCACACCGACTACACCAACCACGCCCACCACGCCAGTCGCGGCGGGTAGCGGTTTGACGGTGGCTTTGGCTGGTGACACGGCGGCGGCAGGTCTTTTTGGAGAAAGTTTTGCTTCCAGACCTTTCACTAAAATTAACTTTACAGCTTCATCCGATGGTGATGTTACAGTGAAATCAGTTACAGTCGAAAGGACTGGCCAAGCCCAAGATTCAGTCTTTAGCGGTCTTATAGTTTTGGATGAAAGCGGTACCAGAATCGGTACTTCCAAAACGCTCAATTCCAACCACCAAGCTGTTTTGAACGAACCGTTTACAGTTAAAGCTGGCACCACACGGGGTATGACACTAGCTGGCGATTCTGACAATAACCAAGATGCTTATGCCGGCCAGATTGCCACCCTAAGCTTAATCGCGGTGGATGCCGGTTCAGCCACGGTTAATGGTACTTTGCCGATTGTGGGTAATGGTATGACGGTTAACTCTACCCTAGCGGTGGGCACTTTAACTTTGACCACTGGTGCTAGAGAGCCCGGTTCCAGCCCAACAAAAGAGGTTGGTTTGACCAACTATACTTTCGCTTCGGTTAAGCTGTCCGCGGGTTCATCCGAGGATCTTACAGTCAAATCGGTTCGTTGGAATCAATCCGGTTCAGCTGCCACAGGCGACTTAACCAATATTAAAACCTGTATTGACGGCGGCGATTGTTACGACCACACGGTTTCCAGCGATGGCAAGTACTACACGGCCAAATTCGGTGATACCGGCTTGAAATTGGCCAAAGGCGAATTCAAAGATATTTACATCAAGGGTGATATTGTGAGCGGTTCCGGCCGCGGTGTAGACTTTGATATTTACCGCTATGCCGACATTAAGGTTGCCGGCAATGTTTACGGTTATGATATTTTGCCGACAGCAACGGATGGCGGTGGCTCAGCTACCGATGATAATGGTTCGTTCCAAGCTGCCAATCCCAACTACGACGGCTACGAAGTCACAATCTCTAACGGCACAATCAATGTAACCAAATCCAACAAAGCCGCCGCTCAAAATATTGCTGTAAACTTGTCTAATCAAGTTCTGGGTGGTTTTGATGTAGAAATAAAAGGCGAGGAAATTTCTGTAGCGGCTATGAATTTTGATGTATCTTTGGTGGAATCAGCAGGTACCGGCGGATCCATTGACACGGATGATATTACAAGCATCACTTTGGTGGATGCTAACGGCAATACTGTGGCCGGTCCGGTAGATGGCGTGGCCGCTGGCAATAACGGCATTCAGTTTACCGACACGGTTACCTTCCCTATTGGCACCAACACCTATACCTTGAAGGGTAAGATGGGTACCGATTTCTTAAGCAATGACACAGTGGCGGCTTCTACCACACCTGGTTCCGATTGGACCACGGTAAGAGGTAAGACCACAGGTAATTCCATTACCCCGACTCCAGCCACAGCTGTTACGGCCAATACCATGACAGTAAAAGCTGCAGCTTTAAGAGTTACTGTTTCTCCAACGCCAGCAGCTCAAAATGTTGTAACTGGTTCTAAAACGTTTACTTTCGCCAACTACATCTTTGATGCTTCGGCTTCGGGTGAAGATATTCGCACCACTTTGTTTAAGACTAGGGTTACTGGCACAGCCAATACATTTGATCAGTTACAGAGTTGTCAGTTATTTGACGGAACCACTGCTCTTACTACTGGCGGCAATACCAATAGCCCGGCTAATAGCGTAACCACTGGCGATGATCTTACTTTCAATTTGGATAGCGGTGTGATTACGCCTAAGGGTTCAGTCAAGACGATTGCCTTAAAGTGCGATATTAAAGGCAATACGGACGCGGAGGCAACAGCGGGTACGACCACCTTTAGCTTAGGTGTGACCAACGCGGCAGGCAGTATGACGAGCACCGGCCAAACATCTGGACAAGCAGTTACCGAAACTATTACGCAAGCTAACGGACAAGCTATGACATTGCAGAGCGGCGGTTCGCTTTCGGTAGCTTTGGATTCTTCCAGTCCAGCTCTTAAATGGGTACAAGCCGGCGCGACCGATCAAACTCTGGCTGTGCTTCGTGTTAACGCAACCTACGAAGATATTAGATTAGAAAGAATGGGATTACAGATTGCTTCTTCCTCCGTTTCTTCTGATTCCATGGCTTCTAATACCCCTTCGGATATAAGTAAAGTAACGTTATGGAATGGAGCTAAGAAAATTGGTGAAGCCACTTTTTCCAGCACCGATTACGCAACCACGACTTTTAGCACGTCATTTGGCGCAACAGATGCGGATTTAATTGTTCTAAAAGATAGTCAGATGTTGATTACAGTGAAGGGAGATATTGGGGCCATAGGAACCGTAGCGCAGGCTTTCCCCGGCCACTTGGTTACGGTTCAGTATGATGCTTCTTCGGCGGATGATGAAACTAGTAGAGGTTTGAAAGGCACGGGACAATCTTCTGGAACAGCGCTTTACGCTGCCGGTTCTGATACAGCTTCTAACGGGACCAGAATAGCTAAAGCTGTTCCTACCGTGGAAAGAATAGCTTTATCGAGTACAAAGTTCTCTAACACTACGGCTAATACTTTGTACAGATTCAAAGTATCCTCTCCAGCTGGAACAAACGGTATTAGTTTGTACAAGTTTACTTTCTTGGTTTCAACTTCCGTTTCGGGTTATCTACAGGAATTCCCAGATAGCGATGGCAACGTTGGCGGTGTGAGCCCGGAGGTATCTACCTTTAGAGTGGATGGTTACCAGGTTTATTGCTATTCGGATTCTAGCTTCAGCGTTCCTTCTTGTGGAGCCAGTTCTGGTTTGCTAAATGATTCGGCTATTTCTGATTTTTCCACCATTGCCAGCTCTACTGATTCCGATATCAATGACCAGACGGTTAGTATTACCTTTAATCCCACCAATCCTACCAGCGCGACTGCAGAATCAGTTGTGATTCCGGCTGGTGACACCAGATATTTTGTCTTTAAGGCCGATGTTACTGGCGCTAGCTCTACACCTTCTATAACTACGAAGTTGCAAGGCGATGCCCAGTTTGCTTCGCTTAATGACAGCGCCAACGGTGTTGATGCCGAGCCGCCCGCTGACGACACTACAACCGCAGGCGATAACTGGACCACTGGACGATATGTCTTTGCCACCACGGCGGCCAATGTGGATGCTTGGGATGATGATGATTTTATCTGGTCCGGTAATTCAACCAACACTTCGCAGTCCATCAACTCTTACGATTGGTTCAATGGATTCTTAGTACCCGGTCTTTCTAACAGCGATGCCGGTGTGGTTGAGACCGTAACCTTGAACTAGTTAGTCTAGCTAACTTGTGCTTCTCCTTGCCTTGTGCTGGAGAAGAGCTAGGAAACAACCCCTCCGATCTATATCGGAGGGGTTGTTTTTTTGTGTGGTTTGGTTATAATTCTATTCTTGATATGTTTATAATAAACAGAAAAATACTAGTAGTTTTAGGTCTTGTCTCGGCTATAGTTGTTGTGGTTGGTGCGAATCAACTGTTGAAGACTCCCGATGTACCAACTTCTAACAATAATATTCCTGAACTAAATAACACTAGTTCCGTAGATAACGCAATGGTAAATAAAGAATCTTATTATTCTCCTGGTTCAGCTAATCCCCAAGTTCCTATTTACTTGGGACGGCCTATTGGTGAAATTCGTTTTGGTAAAGGTTTTAGCGCACCGCAAGAACTAATAGAAAAACAACGAGGAGATTTAAAGGTGTTGGCCGTGGTTTTAGCGGCGGATGCTACTGGTCCAGCCGGAGTGGATGATTGGATCGCGGTGGGAGTTATAAAAAAGTTTTTTAACGATTTTGAGGGCGCGCGCGACGCTTGGGAATATGCCGGCATTTTGTATCCGGCCAACGCTCTTTCTTTTGCTAACTTAGGCAATCTCTACGGGTTCTATTTGCACGATAATGCCAGAGCCGAGTTTAACTTTAAGAAAGCTATAGCCAATGATCCTTACCAGGTAGGTTATTATATTGGTTTCGCCGATTTCTATAAGAATGTTTATACGGCTAAAAAATCGGAAGCGCCCAAGATTTTATTGGAGGGTATAAGTGTAATCAAAGATGTTAATTTAATGTTGGCTTTGGCTACCTATTACCGTGATGAGGGCGATAAAACTAACGCTCTCAAATACTATCAAGAAGTGCTTAAACTTTCGCCCGACCAGCCGGGTGTAGCCGAGGAAATTGACCGGTTAAAGTAGATGTTATTTAACCCGCGCGCCGATGGTTTTAATGTTATGACCCATCAGAAGCCGCGGGTTTTGATTTTTTCTCTGGCCTATTTTCCTATGGTCGGGGGCGCCGAGATAGCCGTTAAAGAGATTACCAGCCGCTTGAGCGGTGATTTTAATTTCGATCTAATATCTCTGCAATTCAGTAGAAGTCATGAAGTCAAGGAGGTCATGGGTAAGGTGAATGTCTACAGAGTCAGTGGAACCAAATTAACATACCCCTTAAAGGCCGTGTTGTTAGCTAGAAAACTTCACCGTCAAAATAACTATCAGATTGTTTGGTCCGTTATGGCCGCTTATGCCGGTCTGGCGGGGTTATTTTTCAAATTTTTGCATCCAAAGGTTCCAACGCTTTTGACCTTGCAGGAAGGCGATTCGGAACAGCATATACTCAAGCGAGTAGGCGTATTTTACCCATTATGGCGGCTGATATTTAAGAATGCTGATCACATCCAGGCCATTAGCGGGTACCTTGCCGATTTTGCCCGTAGGCATGGGGCAACCTGCCCCATGGAGGTTGTACCCAACGGGGTTAATTTAGATTCATATAAGACCAATAAGACCCATAAGTCTGATAAGACTTATACAATCATTACCACTTCGCGGTTGGTTTATAAAAATGGGATTGATACTCTCATCCGCGCCATTTCTTTACTACCAACTACCAACTACCAACTACAAACTATTATCGTTGGCGATGGTCCGGATAGATTAAAGTTGGAAAAACTGGCCAAAGATTTGGATGTTGCCGACAGGGTCAAATTCGTCGGCCAGGTTGATCCCGATTTGATTCCAGAGTATTTATCCCAAGCCGATGTTTTTGTACGTCCCTCGCGTTCGGAGGGTTTGGGCAATTCATTTTTGGAAGCTATGGCAGCCGGCCTTCCGGTCATCGGAACTTCGGTTGGGGGCATTCCCGACTTTCTTAAAGATGATGACAATGGACTATTTTGCCGAGTTGATGATCCCAAAGATTTAGCCGAAAAGATAACAAGAATAGCAAACAATCCCGAGCTGTCCCGCCGGTTATCCGAGAATGGCCAGAAGCTGGTTAAAGAAAAATATTCTTGGAATCCGATAGCCCATAAAATGAATAAAATTTTCGGTTTACTCACTACTCACTACTCACTACTCACTAAAAAACTATTGCTCGCCACCGGCATTTATCCGCCGGAGGTCGGCGGTCCGGCCACTTACGCCGCTTTATTGGAGCGAGAGCTGCCTCAATGCGGTATTAGCGTAACCGTGTTGCCGTTTCGGGCCGTCAGAAACTGGCCGAAAGGGCTGCGCCATTTTTTTTATTTTATAAAATCGTTACGGTTGTGCCCCGGGCACGATTGGGTTTTAGCCCAAGACACCATCAGCGTCGGCTTGCCGTCGCTTCTCGCCGCCAAATTATGCCGGAAAAAGTTTATAATAAGAGTACCGGGCGATTACGTTTGGGAGCAATCAACCCAGCGTTTCGGAGTCAAAGATTCCATAGACGATTTTCAAAACAAACAATACGGCTGGAAAGTGGAGTTTTTGCGTTGGGTTCAAAGGTTTGTGGTGGATCAAGCCAATATAGTAATTACGCCCAGTAAGTATTTTCGACAGTTGGTTTCAAAATGGGTCAGAAATCCCAACAAGATTAAGGTTATCTATAATGGTATAGACTTGACTACCAGCTACTCACTACCAGCTACTCACTCTAAACCAAAAGTTATCATATCGGCTGGGAGATTGGTGCCGTGGAAGGGTTTTGGTTTTTTGGTAGAATTGATGCGGGACTTGCCGGAGTGGAAATTAGTTATCGCCGGAGATGGACCGGAGCATACCAATCTCAAATCTCAAATCTCAAATCTCAAATTACAAGATCGGGTGGAACTTTTGGGTCAGATTCCAAGAGAAGAACTCATGCGGAAATTACAAGAAGCCGAGGTATTCGTTCTTAACACCCACTTTGAAAGTTTTTCATTTCAAATAGTAGAAGCGATGAGTGTGGGTTTGCCGGTTATTGCCACCAATATCGGCAATCTTTCGGAGATTATAGAAAACGGAGTGGATGGCATATTGGTGGAGCCGAACGATAAAAAACAATTTTTGGATGCCATAGATAAGCTGGGTAAAGATAAAAATTTTAGAGAGAGTATTTCTGAAAAAGCCAAAACCAAAGCTCAAAAATTCTCTATAGAAAACACGATTCGAGAGCTGGTAAATTTGATTCAAAAATGGAATTAAAACCCCAAAAAAACAAAGAGCATTATTTTAAGCCCAAGTACAACACCTTGGAACGGTTTATTTCGTATTTTTATCAAATAGACTTAGTCTCGCAGTTGGTTAAAGACAAGGCCAAAGACGGCATTTTGGAGGTGGGTGTGGGTTCGGGGATGGCCTCTAATTGCTTAAAAACGGCCGGTTTTAGCGTGGTTACCTGCGATTTTGACCCTAAACTCAACCCCGACCATGTGGCTGATATAAGAGAGTTGCCTTTCGGGGCCGATTCCTTTCGGGTGGTAACCGCTTTTGAGGTTCTGGAGCACTTGCCTTTCGGTGAGTTTGAGAAAGATCTTTTGGAGATCAAGCGTGTCAGTTCCCGATACGCCGTTATCTCTTTGCCGTACCGTTCCACCGGTTGGGAAATTATTTTTAAGTTTCCCGGCATCAGGACTTTTTTAAGGAGTAATCTTTTAAGTTTGTTTCTAAGGATACCGTTAAAATTCGGCGGCATAAAAATATCAGGGCAACATTATTGGGAAATAGACGGTTATAACTGGCGATTAGGTAAGGTTAAAAAGATACTTAAAAGTCATTTTAAGAAGATTAAAATCATCAGGCCGGTCTTGGACGGTTACAGGTTGTTTTTTGTTTTGGAAAAATAATGAAAGTCTTAATGCTATCAACCGACGAGAATATATTTATTGAGGGATCGGAAGTTCGGCAGAGGATGAGAGATTACGGAAAGCTGGTGGAGGAACTACATATTATTGTTAAAAACCAAAAATCAAAGACCAAAAATCAAAATTTTGGAAACGTTTTTATTTACCCGGCCAATGGTTATATAAAAATCTTTAGAACCGGTGCTAAATTAATTTCTCAATTCCCCCGTGTTTCAATTTCCCGGTTGGTAATTACCTCACAGGACCCGTTTGAACTTGGTCTAATTGCTTACTTACTAAAGAAAAAGTTTAATTTACCCTTACAACTCCAGGTCCACACAGATTTTTTGAGTCTGTATTTTCAACAAGAGTCCGTAAGGAACAAAATCAAAGTCGTTTTAGGTAAGTGGTTGGTTAAAAAGGCTGATGGGCTTCGTGTGGTTTCGGAACGCATCAAGGATTCTTTGTGCTTCGAACTTCAAGTCCTAAGCTCCAAGATTACAGTTTTGCCTATAGTTTACGATATGGAGAGATTTAAAACCGGTGCGGTCAAGATTGACTTGCGCAGAAAATACCCGGACAGATTTATAATTCTTATGGCTACCCGGTTAGCCAGAGAAAAAAATATTGGTTTGGCAATTAGAGCGATGGCCGAGGTGGTTAAGGTATGCCCTCAAGCCCTTTTACTTATTGTCGGCTCTGGTCCCGAACACACAAATATTAAGTCACAGATCTTAGGCCTCAAATTACAAGAGGATGTTGTCATGGAAAACTGGTCGGATGACATAATATCCTATTACAGGACAGCTGACTTGTTTTTATTAACTTCTAATTACGAAGGCGGGGCGCGTTCGCCGGCGGAGGCTATGGCTTCGGGTTTGCCGGTCGTGATGACCGATGTCGCCCCAGCCGGCGAAACCATCATAAACGGCAAAAATGGTTTTGTGGTCCTGGTTGGAGATTATAGACAATTGGCCGATAAATTGATAGAATTGGCTTCTGATGCGGGTAAACTGGCAATATTTAAAAAACAATCGCTAGCCATGGCGGTTGGTTTTATTACCAAAGAGGTTTATTTAAAGTTATATTATCAAGCGCTCACAAACGCTTTAACTCAAAAAAATTATGAGTAATTTAAAAAAAGTTTTAGTGACGGGAGGCCAAGGTTTTATCGGTAGCCATGTTATACAAAAATTATTAGATCGTGGTTGCCAAGTGGTGAGTTTCGATCGCAAGGTTATTAAATCAGCACCAGGGGTTCAAAATTTTGTGGCCGATATTCGCGACAAAAATGCCGTGGATCAAGCTGTTTTTGAATGTGATGGGGTAATACATCTGGCTGGGATTTTAGGTACAGCCGAAACACTTCAACATATTATCGAAACCAACGAAGTCAATATTTTAGGAACATTGAACGTTTTCGAAGCGGTTAAAAAATACGGCAAAAAATGCGTTTACATAACCTTGCCCGATGTTTGGCATAATCCTTATGCTATAACTAAGAGGACGGCCAAAGATTTTGCCTTTTTATATAACCGAGAATTTGGCACGCATATAAATGTTGTCAGAGGTTTTAATGTGTATGGAGAAGGTCAGAAGTTCAAGCCTGTTCGCAAATTCGCGCCCAGTTTTATAATCAGGGCTTTGCAAGGCCAACCGCTTCAGGTTTACGGCGATGGCAGTCAGTTGGTGGACTTGGTTTACGCCGGTGATACAGCTGAGATTTTAGTTCGTGCTTTAGAATTGGATAAAGTAGCCACAGAAGTTATCGATTCCGGTAGTGGTAAGGGCGAGCCGTTGATCAAGGTTGCAAAATTAATAGCAGATATACTTAAAGCTAAGATTGAATTCTTACCAATGAGAGCTGGTGAGACTTCAAAGGCAGTCATACAAGGAGATACGAGTACATTGTATAAGTGGATCGGCAAGTTTAAGTTTACCCCATTGGAGGCGGGAATGAAACGGACGGTAAGCTGGTACAAGAAACACTACAAGGAGCTTATCTAAGCTCCTTTTTGATGTGATGTCTTGATGATATGATCAAATTATTGTTTATAACCCAAAAGGTAGATAAAAACGACGACGTTTTAGGTGTTTACCACCGCTGGATAGAAGAGTTATCTAGAAAGGTAGATAGAATCAACGTGATCTGTCTTTATCAAGGTCGAACCGAACTCCCTGTTAATGTTCGGGTTTTTTCTTTAAGAAAGGAATATGGATCTAGCCGTTGGAGGCGAGTATTTCTTTTTTACAAATATATTTGGATTCTGAGAAAAGACTACAACTCGGTTTTTGTGCACATGAACCCGTTATATATTTTGTTGGGCGGTTTGTTTTGGAAAATAGGAGGAAAACAGGTGTTTTTATGGTACAACCATCCGCTTGGTTCGCTAACCACCAAATTAGGTATTTTTTTGTCGCATCGGGTTTTTTGCACCTCGCCATTTTCTTTCGTTTCCGGGTTTAAAAAAACACGCCTGATGCCGGTGGGTATAGACACAGATTTTTTTAAGAGAAATCAGGATTCGGTTCGTAGAGAAAATTCGGTATTGTATCTTGGTCGGGTTTCACCCATAAAAAATTTGGAATGTCTTTTGGCGGCTACCCGTATTTTAGACAGACAAAATATTTCTTTTGTCGTTAATGTGGTTGGCGCCGCTGTTTCCGAAAGTAACCGGGTTTATTTGGAAAAAATAAAAAATATGGCCGCTGATTTGACGGCTGACGGCAAAGTTGTTTTTGGGAAACCGGTAAGGAACATTGATACTCCACTTGTTTACGTGAGGAGCGGCGTATTCGTTAATTTAACGGCCACGGGAAGTTTCGATAAAGCCGTTGTCGAGGCCATGGCCTGCGAGACGCCTATTTTAGTTTCCAATAAACTATTTGATCGGATTCTCCCGCCTAAATTAAAAGAAACATGCCTTTTTAACGAAAATGACGCCGACGATTTGTCGAAAAAGATTATAAAACTTTTGTGTTTATCTAAGGAGTTGAAACAGGAAATGGGAAAGGAACTTAGAGAGATAGCCGTCGAGAAACATAGTCTAGCTCTTTTGATAGAAATTCTTTCTAAGGAATTTTCAAGAATTTAATTTAATGAACAAAGAGAAAAAATATTCTTTTTCGGAAAAATTCATCGAGGGCGAAACCAAAGAGGGTTTTTGGAGTTTGGTATTTTACGGAGCTACTGTTTTAAATTCATTCTTAATAGTGGGTCTTTTAAGTGTTTACGAATACGGTTTGTACCAGCTTATAATTTCGGTGGCCGCCATTGCCGAAAGTTTGTCGGCAGGGTTCGTTGATTCTGTGGTGTCGGTGGATTTGAGTAAATATTTTAAGGAAGAAAAGTTATCGTCGGCTAAGAGGATTTTTTGGGAATATTTTATTTTAAAAGTTGGTTTGGCCGCGTTATTGAGTGTTTGTGTTATATTGGGGTCTAAATTCGTTGCTGGTTATTATCATCAAAATATAACTTTATATCTCCAATTGGCGATTTCTGTTTTGATTTTTAGAGTGGCTCAGTCGGCTTTGGAACTTTTTTTTAAAAGCAGACTTAATTTTTCTCTTGTCGGTGCTCCTGTTTTCGGGGAAGCCGTTAAGTTTTTAAGTATCTTGTTTTTTTTGTTTTGGCAGGGTTTTGGCGTCACACAGGTTATGGGAGCCTATATTATAGGTAACTTGGCCACTTTTTCTTTTTCTTCTTTTCGTTTTTGGGGTCTTTATTCGAAAACCTTAAAAGGAGTTTCTGCAGTCAAATTTTCTATTTTAAGGGGTTTGCTGAAAAATTACGGAGTTTGGTTTAGTGTTAGATTCGTGACGTCCCGTATTTCGGCCAGCTTGCGCCCGTGGCTGATCAGAATTTTTTTAAACACCGAAGCGGTGGGTTATTTTATTTTCGCGAGAAACATTATAGCCATGATAGTTCGGCTTATGCCTCTTGGCACCTTGGCGGCTTTGTTACCTCGGGAGTTGGATGATAAAAATAGAATGAAATATATTTTTACCCGTATGACCAAATACTCAATTTTTTTGGCGTTTGTTTTGGCTCTTTTTTCCGCTGCTGTTGTTCCTGTGATCGTATATATCGCTTTTCCTAAATATATTCCGTCTCTGTATCTTTTTTGGATAATGACAGGAATAGTTTTGTTGTACGGCGTTTACAAGATTTTAAGAATGATGCTTACGGCGTTAAAAGAAATCAAAATTCTCACTCTTCGGTCGTTGGATGAATCACTCCTATCTCCGATATTTTTGGCTATATTGTTGCCTTTATTTGGCGTTACTGGAGCGGCTATAGAGTGGGTTTTAACGTACGCCTTAACCACAGTTCTATTTTTTATTTACTTAATAAAGTCGCACTCTTATCTTATGTTTGACTTAAAAAGTTTTTTTGTTTTTGACGCGGTGGATAAAAAAATAATCAAAGAGGGAACAAAAAAAACCACAGCTTTTTTAAAAGCCGTGTTCAGAAGAAAGATTTCTAGGAATTTATGATTTTACTCAGGATTTCGACGCTGCGGGTGCTCGAGTTTCCGTCTCTGAATTTAACGTATTGGTTGAAAATTTCTTTTCGGCCTGCCGAATCCAAATTGGGATTTTTTAAGTAATCGTTGATGTAGCCGGACAATTCTTCTTCACTTTCGGCTAGTTTTACCCCGCCGCTTTTTATTATAGGAATATACCAATCCACTCGATAGCGATTGACATAGCCGAAAAGAGCTATGTTTATCACGGGTTTATCGTATATAGTGGCTTCAAGGCTTAAACTGGACCTGAAATTTACGTTGACGTCGGTGTATTTTAGGGAATGACGAAGATTATCTAAATCACTTTTGTCCATTTCAACTTTATGGCCACTTTCTTTGGTTTTAGGCTTGTTGTGGCCAGCTGGTTCTATATGAACATTTTCGAGTTTTTTAAACTCCTCGTATTTAGTGATGTCATCGTTGGGATGTAAGCGTATCAGTAAATTAACGTTGGGAATCCGCCCATCACGACGCATTTCAACCACTTTGCGCCAGACATCGTACTGAAAAGGGTAGGTATTGGGCGGGACCGTGCTTAAAAACAGAGTTTTTAAGTTAGGATCAAGATTTTTATTTTTAAGAAATTCTTTTCTGGAAACGTCTTGCGGATTTGCCTTAAAATGATGGTCGAAACGATATACCCCGGAAACAAAAACTTTATCTTCGGTGTAAGTATGAATTTCCATAGCTTCTTTTTTCATTATCTCGTTCCAACAAGCCAGGTAATCGGTTTTTCTGAATTGGACTGCATTAGAAGTAAAATTGTCCCAACTCGAATCAATAGCTATTGTTTTTAATCTATTTTTTTTAGCCATGATTATGGCTTCAGCCTCTAAAAAACTGAATCCGGGAGTGCAGGTTACTACTATGCTCGGCTTGTATTTTTTAGTCAACATTTGAAATTTCGGGGAATTGCCTATTAAAAATTCTTCCAATTTGGTGAAGAACTTGGCTGTAAGCATGAATCTTGGTAAAAACCACCCTGCTCGTCTAAGTATTTTTCTCTGCCAGTTTAAATTGGCTTTGGTCAACTGACGCAATTTATAGTATTCCAAATTATCGAACTCTCTGATCAAAGAAACCCGCAAGATTTTGGTAAAAAATAGCCAAAATTTGGGGTTTTCCTCCAGCCAAGGTATGTATGTTACGTTGGGCGAGTAGTAGTAGCCGGCAGGGTTTTCTGATTCGAAAATAGGGCTAAAAATTACCACTTTATAGTTTTCGGACAATATTTTTATGTAATCGGTATGCAGCAAGTCGGAACTGAAAACATAATGAGGTATGAATAAAAACAGAGTTTTCATTTTTTTCTGACTATATAAATAACGTCGTAAGCCCAACGCTCATCTATTTTTCTTTTTAGTTTAGGAGATATTTTTTCTGCTCCAAAATAAAGAATTTTTCTTAATTTTCCTTGTAGACCTCTTTTGAAAATTTTGGCGGTTCTTACCGCGAATTCGGTGTTTAAGAGATCAAAATATTTTAGTATGGCTTTATTTATAACGGCGGGGGTGAAAATCACCAAGTGGTTGTTGGTGGCCCGATAACTTCCAAAATCTTTTTTTTGGGAAAGATAATCTATGCTGTGTTTGGCAGTTACATGCGGAACCGAGAAAATGAAAATTCCTCCAGGCGCCAAGATGCGGTGTATTTCACGTACGCAGTGGAACGGATTTTCCAGATGGGGTAAAATGCACCAGCCGGTGACAATTTGGAAGTGATTATCCGGCCAGGGTATTTTGTCCCAACCCAAATCGGCTGTTTTAAAATCTTTAAAGAATTCTTTGTTTTTTGGTAGGCGGTAGTCGTCTATGTCTAGGCCGTAAACATTGCTGTAGCCGATATCTTTAAGTTGAGCCTCAAAAGCGCCGCTGGCGCTTCCCAGATCTAGTGTTTTAACATCGGGATCAGAGTCGAATTCTTTATTAAACCAGTGTTTGAATATGTTTATGCCAAAGTTGTACCGGACGAACGGTCCCGAGCATTTTTCCAAAATATTTCGGGCCTCGGCCTGATTCTGACCTCTTAATTCCTCGGAAGTATAGTATTTCATCGATTTTACAGTTACAGTCTTTTATAACATTTTGGCTGTATGTATGGTTTTATATATGATACTAGAGAATTCGGTCATGGAAAACAAGAAAACAATTTTTATAACGTCTTTTTTCGGATTGATCGCGAGAAACATTCTGGATACGGACGTATTAAAAATATTAAGCCTCAAAGAGAATCTAAGCATCGTAGTGCTGGCTCCGGCCGAAAAAAAAGAATCTTATGAGGAAAGATTTGGCGGAACCAACGTTAAAATTGAAGGTTTGAATTTTAAGAAACCTTCCCGTAAAGAATCTTTTTTGGCGGCTTTGTTTTTAAACGCTTTAGATACTGATTCTAGGCGTATTTGCCGTTTCACCGAAGCTAAACAACATAACCGCTGGGTTGGTTTTATTTTTTGGACGTTAATAGCCAAACTTTCTCGTTTTAGTTTTTTTCGCCGGTTTTTAAGATGGCTCGATTACCGTTTTTCGGATAAGGAAAATTTCTCCAATCTTTTCCAAAAATATTCCCCCGATATGGTTTTTTCGACCGATATTTTTGAACCCCACGATGTTATTGTAATTAGGGAAGCCAAGAAAAGGGGAATACCGATTTTAGGCATGGTGAGATCGTGGGATAACATAACCACACATGGTCTTAACAGGTTTATTCCTGGGAGCTTAGTGGTTAACACTCCAAGCATAAAGAATGAGACTGTAAAATACAACGATATCGAGCCGAAAGATATTTTTGTGTCGGGTATTCCTCATTACGATAAATATATTAAACACAGGAATATTTCCAAAGAGGAATTGTTCAAAAAACTTAATTTGGATCCTTCTAAAAAAACGGTTTTTTTTGCTCCAACTCCGAACATTTTTTCCAAAGACAATCCTGTTAATCCTGTAGCCATAAAAAAACTTCTTGATTTGGATGTTCAACTGATACTACGTTTATATTTTGTAGGCGATGTTAACTTAGGTGCCTTCAAAGCTGTTCCTGGTAAAATAGCCATAGATGCGCCGTCGGAAAGTCCCGATTCCCTGAGATCAGATTTGAGAGTTAACGACAAATTGGCTGATTTGCTGTATCATAGCGATGTTGTAGTGGCTTTCGCTTCAACTTTAGCCGTGGATGCCGTTGTTTTTGGAAAACCAGTTGTCTTTATAGGGTTCGATGGCGCGAAAAATTATCCTTATTGGAAAAGCCTGAGGCGGTTTTATGATTTTGACCATCAAAAATCGCTTCTTAACACCGGAGGTATAAAGTTAGCTACGAATCCGGATGATTTTTCGTTTTATATTAAAGATTATCTTGCCAACCCAGATCTGGATAAAGAAGGTAGACAAAGGATAGTTCAAGAAAAGTGTTGGAAACTGGACGGCGGTTCCGGTCGGCGGTTGGCGGAATATATTATTTCCCGGGTTAAATAAAAAACAATGTCTTCTATTTATAAAGAAAAAACATCGTTGATATACGGTAATTTGTTTGCGGGTTATTCCGATAAGCTCTTCGAAGATTCGGTAGACTTGTTTTTTAAAAGGCATAGGGTTTGGAATATAGATCTGGACTGGTTCAAAAACAAAGTTTGTCTCGATGTTGGTTGCGGCGGTGGCAGATATTTGGTGGCCTTGGCGAGACTTGGCGTGAAAAAAGTGGTGGGAATTGACGTAAGTAAACCGGCCGTGGATCTATCTAACCAAAGACTCAAAGAAAGAGTTATAAGTAATGCCTTAGCCCAAGAAGGTTCAGTTTTGGATTTACCCTTCCCTGACGCCGGCTTTGATTATGTGATTTCAAGCGGTGTTATACATCATACTCCCGATCCTTTAAAAGCTTTCAACGAACTTGTTCGAGTATTAAATCCGGGCGGTAAAATGTTTCTTTCGGTTTACGGCCGAGGTGGTTTTAAATGGCTGGTCAATGATCTATTCAGATATTCCATTTGTAGAATTATCCCGTTTAAAGTGGTTGAGTCTATTTTTTCTTTTTTCGGCATTCCGGCCAATAAAAGATATAACATCTTAGATAATTTATACGTGCCTTACTGTTATAGATTTTTGGAATCTGAAATCCGTCGATGGTTTTCGGAATCCGGATTCGAAAACATACGCCGCGTTAAATTCGAAAGATACGATTACGAAACTTTAAAAAGCCGCATCATCCATGGTGAGGGATGGATACAGATTTACGCCGACAAAAAACAATGAAAGAAACAAATATTTTAAAAATACCTCTAAAAGATAATTGGTCGTTTAAGCCCACGCAAACGGAAAATAAAACCGCTTCTATTTATAACGAGATATTTCCTGGTTACGACGAAAAAAGATTTGAGGAGTCTGTGGAACTTTTTACCATACGCCAAAAAAAATGGGGTATCCCCATGGAGTGGTTTAAAAATAAAATCTGTTTGGATGTGGGTTGCGGACAAGGCAGATTCGTGGTGGCCTTGGGGCGTCTGGGGGCGGCCAGAGTTATAGGTGTGGATGTAAACGAGGCCGGTTTGGAAGCTGGCAGAAACAGAAAGTGGGCTAAAGAGCTTTCCAATATAGAACTTATGAATTCTTCCGCCGGAGACCTTCCGTTTTTAGATAATTACTTCGATTATGTTATTTGCTCCGGTGTACTTTTGTTGATGCCGGAGCCTAAAAAGGGATTTGATGAATTAGTTCGGGTGGCAAAACCCGGCGGACGGATTTTTCTTTCCATGTATGGTAAAGGAGGTTTAAAATGGCTAACTAACGATTTTTTTAGGTTTTTTCTAAAAAGATGGATACCATTTAAAACAGCTTACACCGTATTCAAAGTTATCGGTGTTCCGCCCAACAAGCGCTACAATTTGCTGGATAATTTATATACGCCTTATACCCATCGTTATACCGAAACCGAAATCAGAAACTGGTTCGAAAAAGCCGGTTTCGAAAACATCCGCCGGGTCAAGTTTGAAAGATATGACTACGAAACTTTAAAAAGCCGTATAATCCATGGCGAGGGATGGATACAGATTATGGCAGATAAGAAAAAAATATAATGTGTGCCATAATTGGACAAATCGGCGGAAAGATAAATAAAAAAATATTTATCGAAGCGCGTGATTCAATGAAACACCGTGGTCCCGACGGAGAAGGTGTTTATTATGGTATTACTGATGAGGTTGTAGCTCTTGGGCATAGGAGATTAGCTATTTTAGATTTATCTTTAGCTGGTAATCAGCCTATGTTTAGCCACGATAAACGTTTTGTAGTCGTTTTTAACGGAGAGATTTTTAATTTCATCGAGTTAAAGAAAGAACTTTCCGAATTTAAGTTTAAAACCGGAACCGATACCGAAGTTTTGTTAGCTGCTTATCAAAAATGGGGAAAGAGTTGTTTACTTAAATTTAACGGACAGTTCGCTTTTGCCATTTACGATACGAGAGAAAAAGAACTGTTCTGCGCCCGTGACAATTTCGGCATAAAACCCTTTTATTATTCTTTTGAAAATGGCGTTTTTAAGTTTGCTTCCGAAATAAAAGCGTTGATTAAACTGGGTGTTGGTTCTCAGCCGAACGATAAAATAATATTTGAATATTTACGTCACGCTTTTTATGATCATTCCAAAGAGACTTTTTTTAAGGGAATAAACCGCCTCATGCCGGGCGAATGCGCTGTATGGAAGAAAAATAAATTAACGATTAAAACTTATTGGGATTTAGCCTTACTTAAGGATAAAGAGAATCAATATGACAACATTTCCCGAACCGACGCTTTAGATTTGTTTAAAACATTAATGGCCGACGCCATCAGATTGCAATTCAGAAGCGACGCGCCGGTGGGGCTTAACGTTTCCAGTGGCCTGGATTCTATGAGTATGCTTTTTTTTGCGAACAGTCTGATGGGCGAACAGCTCCGTCTTTTTTCGGCCGGGCTGGCTGACGCCGATTACGACGAGGTTAAGTATTTGAAAAACTTGCTTTCTAAAAAACAGAAAAATTTTTTGTATACCAGCAAACTCACGCCCGAAAAAACTTGGTGGCTTAAAGATAGGTTGACGGAGATACAAGACGAGCCCTATGGAGGTTTTTCCACCATAAATTATTTCAATTTATACGAAGAAACTGGAATACTGGGGGTAAAAGTTCTTTTGGAGGGCCAGGGTGCGGACGAGATTTTGGGTGGGTATAAGTATTACGAGACCGGCGGCAGAGAAAACAATATAAGTCAGGATCTCACCCGCGAAGGCGAACCGGGAATAATAGATTCAAAATTTGCTTTAAAATTTAAGGATTTAAAAACAGATTTTCCGAAACCTTTTAAGTCCGATCTCTTAAATATGCAGTATAGAGATATAAAATATATAAAGATGCCGCGGGTTTTGCGTTTCAACGATCACATAAGCATGGCGTATGGCCGGGAGTTAAGAGTGCCGTATTTGGATTATCGTTTGGCGGAATTTTGTTTTTTTCTGCCTAAAAGGTTAAAAATGGAGGACGGCCGGTTCAAAACTTTGTTGCGCGATTCTATGGAAGGAATCGTTCCGGACGAGGGCAAGAATAAGCCCAAGTTTTTCTTCGGGGCTTTTCAAACTAAATGGTTGAGGCGGCATTTCAAAAAAGAAGTTTACGACATCATAAATTCTCCGAGTTTCAAAAACCGGCCTTATTGGAACAGTGTTAAAGTTAAAGAGAAGGTTGATGAGTTTTTTTCCGGCAAAGGCGATAATTCATTTTTTTTATGGCAGTTATTGGATTTGGAAGCATGGTTTAGAAAATATATCGACGATTAATCAATAAAATCATGGATGTAAAAATAATAGTTACACTCGGTCCGTCCACGAATACCGAAGAACATCTTAGGAAAATAAAAGCCAAAGGCGTTGATTTTGTGAGAATAAACATGTCTCATTCCACCTTGGACGATCTTAAGTATTTTTTGTCGTTGTCTCAAAAAGTCGGGCTGCCATTTATAATCGATACCGAAGGTTCCCAAATCCGTAGCGGTGATCTTATTTCAAACAAGGTTTATTACACCGAAGGCAGCAAAGTTAAAATCCATAAAGGTGATATCGTGGGAGACTCGGAAAATATATGCCTTAAGCCGGAAATTGTTTTAGAGCAGTTAAAAGAAGGCGATTTAATATACATCGATTTTGACACTTTGGTTTTGCAGGTTTTGGATGTTTCCACGTTATCTCACGGTTATGTAATGTCCAGGGTGGTGGTGGGCGGCGAGGTCGGAAAAAACAAAGGAGTTGTCGTTGATTCCGGTTCTGGAAAAAAAATAATTCTGCCGACGTTGTCTGAAAAAGATCATCAGTCCATAGCTATAGGATTAGCCAATAAAGTGGAGCATATTGCCATGTCTTTCGCTCGTTCCGGTAAATCCGTCGACACCGTCAAAAAAGCCACTAACGGTTCGATGAAAATAATTTCGAAAATAGAGTGTTTGGATGCTTTAGAGAATCTTGATGAAATCATAGATAAATCGGATTACTTATTGATTGACCGCGGAGATTTGAGTAAGGAGATACCAATCGAAAAAATACCGTTTACCCAAAAGATAATACTGCACAAAGCAAAATCAAAAAACAAAGAAGTTTTTGTTGCCACCAATCTTTTGGAAACTATGATAGAAAAAAAGAAACCGACTCGCGCCGAAGTTCACGATGTCATAACCACCATTTTGGACGGGGCGGCCGGTCTAACTTTGGCCGGAGAAGCGGCCATCGGCAAGCATCCGATGGAATGCATAAATATGTTAAAAAAGCTTATTCGGCATGCCCAGTTGGCTTTAGAGAACAAAAAAATCAAAAACAATGATAACGGCGATTTTGTAAAACATTTCGACGCTACCAACTATCTTTTGGATATGGAGATAAATTCCGGTTTGCCTGAGCCGCACGGAGGCAAGCTAGTTGACCGGGTCTTAAAGAGCAGCGAACTGCCTGCGCGGGAATATTTGGAATCTTTGCCTAAAATTGTTTTGAACGACGATCTACAAATGGACGCGGAACAAATAGCCACCGGGGTTTTCAGTCCTTTGGAAGGTTTTATGAATAAGGATGATTTTAATTCCGTGTTGGATTCCACGCGCCTCAAAAACGGAGTTATTTGGCCAATTCCAATTGTTTTAGACGTACCGGCCGATCAAGCCGAAGGTTTGAAAATCGGGCAAAAAGCGGCTTTGGCCGATAGTCGAGGCGATGTTATAGCTATTCTTGATCTCGACGAAAAATTTAATTTCGACAAGAAAGAAATGTCGATAAAACTTTACGGGACCGAAGATAAAAGCCATCCCGGGGTTAAAAGGATTGAAAGCATGAATCCGGTTCTTTTGGGCGGGAAAATATTTTTAGTAAGCCGAAGAAAGTCCAAAACCAGAGCTTACGAGTTAACGCCACGGCAGATCCGCCGACTGTTTAACGACTTAGGCTGGTCTAACGTGGTTGGTTTTCATACCAGGAACGTGATACACAGGAGTCATGAATATATCCAGCTTCAAGCCTTAAAACGGACCGGTTGCGACGGTTTATTGATTCACCCTGTGGTGGGCAAAAAGAAAGTCGGCGATTTTAACGCCGATTTCATAATAAAATCATACGCAATGATGCTGGAAAAATTTTATCCCAAAGGCAAGGTTGTTTTAGCGGCTTTTGCCACCTATTCCAGGTATGCCGGCCCCAGGGAAGCGGTTTTTACCGCCATATGCCGCAAAAATTATGGATGCAGTTCTTTTATTGTTGGTCGCGATCATACCGGCGTGGGCAATTTTTATTCTCCCAAGGCTTCCCACACCATATTCGACCAATTGCCCGATTTAGGTATGGAAATAATCAAGTTCGACAATGTTTTTTATTCCAAGAAGAAGAATTTTCATGTTACTGAAGCCGAAGTTGGCAATGACCATTCCGAAAACGACAAGCTGTATATAAGTGGTACTCAAGCCAGAAAAATGCTTGAGAACGGCATCGAGCCGCCCGAATGGTTCATGCGCCCGGAAATTTCACGGATGATAACCGCGGCTATAAAAAACAACGAAGAAGTTTTCGTTAAAGAACCGACCTTAGCCGGCAAAAAAGTTATTTGGTTTACCGGTCTTTCCGGTTCGGGCAAGACAACGTTAGCCGAAGCGTTTAAAAAAGACATGGAATTTTTAGGGAAAAAGGCGGAGATAATCGATGGAGATGTAGTTAGGAGTACTTTAAACCGTCATCTGGGTTTTTCGCGCGAGGATATTAGGGAAAATAACAGATTCATCGCTGGTCTAGCCAGAAAAAAAATCGCAGAATGCGATTACGTTTTAGTGCCGGTTATTTCTCCTTTTAAGGACGACAGATCTTTGGCGAAAGGAATCATAGGGCCTGACCGTTTTACGGAACTTTTTGTGGACTGTCCGGTGTCTGAATGCTCCAATCGCGACACCAAAGGTCTTTATCGAAAAGCCGAAGCAGGCGAGATAAAAAATTTAATCGGTGTGAGCGAGGGTTACCCCTACGAGGTTCCCGAAAATCCGAGCATTACTTTACATACCAGCAAAATGTCGGTTAACGAGTGTTTAAATATTATTAAAAAACATTTAAATTTATGTTGAATTTAAATTATGAAACATCTTTAAAGGAACAATTACCTTGTAATTTATGCTTGGGTAACAATTTGGAAATTATAGCTCGGCGGACTCATGACGGGTTGAATTTAGATACGTGCATTTGCAAAAAATGCGGGCTCATATTCATTAATCCCAGAATGACCAAAAAGTGGTACGACGAATATTATTCGACGGGCGAATACAGGACGAAAAATATTTTAAAGAACAAGAGAAATATTTTAAAAGACGATAAATTAAGCAGTATTTTTGGAAAACGCTTTAAAGAAGGAAGATTTTTAGCCGAAAAATTGGGGCGTTATTTTAAGCCGGGCTTGATTATTGACGTTGGATCCGGGACAGGAGGTCTTTTAAGCGGCGTAAGAAGCGTATTGGGTAACGATATTTTAGGTGTAGAACCTTCTTTGTATGAAAGTAATCATGCCCTAAAAAACAACGTTCAAACGAAACAGGCCTCGATAGAGGATATAAATACCGACACTTTTCCCGTTAAAGCCGACAATGTTTTTTGCACCCAAGCACTCAATCATTTTTTGGATCCGCGCCACTTTTTTTCTTGGGCTTACGGCGTTCTTAAAGACAATGGGGTTTTATACCTGGAGGTAAAGAATTTCATTTTACAGTCGAGAAAATCTGGCAAAATTTTAAATTCGATTCAGATCGATCATCCTTACATGTTTGCACCCAATGTTCTTAAAAATTTCGCGGCCTCGGCCGGATTCGATTTAATATTTTTTGAGGATGATGCGCGTAAGAGTTTGAAAGAGTTGGCATTGCAGAAAGGTTTTCCCAGAAACAATCATATCAGGTTGGTGGCGGTAAAATCTTCTCGGAAACCTTTTTCTTCTTTGTTTTTGGGTGAAAACAACTATTCGGATGTTTCTAAGTTACTAAAACCGTGGAAACTCCATTGTTGGAACATGTTTTACAAGTTTTTGAATCGTTATGAAAATATGCTTCCTTAACCACAATCTAAAACCAAATACCGGCTCCGGCAGTTTTTGGTTGTCTTTTTCGCGAGCCTTAAAGAAGGAAAACCCCGATTGGGAATTTAAAATTTTAACCTCGATGGACATTCTTTCCGGAGGATTTGTATCCTTACTTTTTAATTTTTTTAAAATACGCGGAATTTTCAGCCAAAGCGAAGTTATTCACGCCTTAGACGGCTGGCCTTACGGATTCATAGCTACCGCTTTTTCTGTTGGCCTTAGAAAAAAAATAGTTATTACGGCGATAGGCACGGGAGCGGTTCAGCCGCTGTACCGCTTTTTTAAAAAAACCCTCATGATTTGGGCCTACAAAAAAGCCGACAAGGTTGTGGCTATAAGTAATAACACCAAAAAAGAAATTTTAAAAATCATTCCCAACTTAAAAATCGAGGTTATAAATCATGGGGTGGATTTTGAAAAATTTTCCTCCTTCGCTCCTACTTCGTCCAAGACTTCGGAAGGACGCGGTAAAGTTACGGAGGGCAAGCAAATTACCGATTTAAAGCCGTATATTTTAAGCGTGGGAACGTTAAAAAAAAGAAAAGGGTACGAGTATTCGATTGAAACTTTCGCCCGAATATCCAAACAATTTCCCGAATTAAAATACGTCATTGTGGGTAAAGGACCGGAAAAGGATAATCTTAAATATCAAATGTCAAATCTCAAAATTGAAAACAAGGTGGTTTTTTTTGACAAGGTCGAAGAAGACTTTTTAATTGCGTTATATCACGCCGCCGAGTTGTTTATTTTATTGCCTCAAGACGACGGTAAAGATATTGAAGGTTTTGGTTTGGTGTTTCTGGAAGCTGCTGTTTATGGTCTGCCTATTATAGCAACTTTGAATACAAGTGCCGAAGACGCGGTGAAAAACGGAATAAACGGATTTTTGGTTCCAACTAATGATGGAAAAAAAGCAGCTGAAGCTATTTTATCCATAATTGGCGATATTGGTCTTAAAGAAAAATTGTCTAGAGCTTCGATCGATTTTGCTAAGTCGATGAGTTGGAATAAAGTTGCTCAATATTATGCGAACAATATTTATAACCAGTTTTAATCCATTTATTTCCAGAAACATACTGGAATCTGATGTTTTAGAAGCAATAAAAAAAACGGCCGATTGCCGGATAGTTATTTTTTGCCCGGATTACAAGAAAGATTATTTTGTTAAAAATTTCGCGAGCGAGAATGTTTTAATAGAAGGAATAAAAGATTTGCCCGTACGCAAACAAGGAATTATTTTTAGGTATCTGTCGGGATCGCTTTTAAACACCAAAACAAGATTTTTACATCAAAAACGAAAGTTGTCTCAAGATAAAGATTTTTTTGCTTATATCCTCTCCAGATTTTTGGCTTATTTTGCCAGCAAAATTCCGGGCGTTAAGTC
This sequence comes from Minisyncoccia bacterium, assembly GCA_049274895.1. Taxonomy (GTDB): domain Bacteria; phylum Patescibacteriota; class Minisyncoccia; order JACQLN01; family JACQLN01; genus JACQLN01. The sequence continues at coordinate 45,548 of JBASTM010000011.1, read as the reverse complement.
TCTGGCCAGGTTTTTAGACCATATTTCCATAAACAGCGTTTTTTTTAAACCTTTTTTTGAAAAGTATGAACCCGATCTTGTTTTTTGCACCGATATTTTTCACAACAGCGACATAAATTTGTTGGCCGAAGCGAAAAAAAGTGGAATTACTGTTGTAGGAATGGTTAGATCATGGGATAACATAACCAACAAGGGTTTGTTTCGTTTTACTCCCGACAAGCTTATTGTTCACAACGAAACGATAAAATCGGAAGTCGTTAAGTATCAGGGGATGAAAAGCGGCAATATATTCGTCGGCGGAATGCCTCAATTAGATTATTATTTTAACGAACCTCGAATTTCCAGGCTGGATTTTTTTAAAAATATAGGCTTTGATCCGTCTTGTCGGCTTGTTTTTTTAGGGCCCTTGGGTAAACGTTTTATTGAAACCGATTGGCAAATTTTGGAAATACTTAAAAATAAGTCAAACGAAGGTTCTTTGCCCGACGATGTAAGATTTTTAGTGAGATTGCCTCCCAACGACAAAGTGGAATTGGATTACTTCCTTCCTTCGAAGCGTTTTTTTATTTACGAAACGGGTGTTTCTTTTAAAGAAGGCAGTTTTTCCGACAAGGAAGTTACGAACAAAGAAACCATTAAGTTGGCCGATTCTTTGTTTCATAGCGATTTGGTTGTGGTTTACGCTTCCAGCTTAATTATTGACGCGGTTTGTTTTGATAAACCTGTAGTTTGCGTTTCTTTCGACGGCTTCGAAAAAAAAGACGATCTTTCGAGTGTTGGTCGTTTTGTTAAATATTACGATCATGTTAAAAAAATGTTAAAGACAAATTGTTGCAGAGTAGCCGAAAACCAAGATGAATTGGTAAAAAACATTAATTTATATCTAAATAATCCTCAAATAGACAAAGACGGCAGAGAGCGTTTTCTTCGCGAACAGGCTTATAAGTTCGACGGATCTTCCGGTTTGAGAATAGGGAAGTTTATTGTTTCCATGTTGCCAAAATAACGTGAATTTTTCAAAAAAATACGCTGAGACATTAATGGTCGCGATATTGGGCGTTGTTGTTGCCCTGTTTTACTTTTTACCGCCTTTTTTAATTTGGAAAAATTTCAATCATTCGGACAGCTCTTTTGTTTTGGCTCAATTGGAAACTTACAAAGATGAGCTTAAAGATTATTTGCCGCGGGCCCACGAGGTTTACGACGGTCATTTTCCGCCCCAAGACGCTTATTTTAACGAACAAAGGCCGACGGTATTAAATCATCTGCCGCCTCTCGTTTTTTCGGCGTTTTTTTTCTTATGGAACGGCGATACGAACTTAGCCTATCTCAGCGCCCAATTTTTATTTTCCATCGTCATATTCGCGGGTTTATATTTGTTATCAAAAATATTTTTTGAATCCCTAAATTGGAGGTTGTTTTTTGCTTTTAGCGGATCTCTTACGCCTCTGGCTTTTTGGTTTTACCGTTGGGGTGTGGACGATATGAATTTAAACGGGATTATTGGTTTTTTGAGTGTTGTGGTAAAGCAATTTGTGCCGCTAGTAGACACTCCAGTGCATAAGTTATATTTGGCCAGAATCGACGATCCTCTTCTTACGTTGCCGTTTTTAATCGCTTCTTTTGGTTTTTTGTTCAAGTTTTGGTTTAAACCTTTAAAAATTTACGCGGTCTTAGCCGGTGTGGCTTCAGGTTTTTTGTTTTACACGTATTTTCATTATTGGGTTTATGTCACGCTGGTCATAGGTATGCTTTTTTTGTATTCGGTTTACGATCGGAATAACAACCGCGAAAGATTTTTCAATTTTATTTTATTGGGAATCTCTTTGATTCTTGTGACTTTACCTTACGCCTTTAACTATTTTCAAACCTCGCAGCTGGCCGATTACAAAGATTTCGTATATCGCTACGGGGTAGCCGAGGGTAGGTCTTTGGGTATTTTTACTCAATTTCGTTGGCGGTACCCGGTCTATATTGTGTTGGCAGTTATTTCTTATTTCCTTTACAGAAAACGCGAAAAAGACAAGATGATTTTGTTTTTAATTTGCTCGGCGGGGATGGTTTTGTCGGGAAACTTGCAGTTTTTAACCGGTTTTATGCCTGTTCCAGGACAGGCCACCAAAGCGGCGGCTTTTATTGTTTTTTTTATGTTGTTTGTAATTTTTCACGATTTGTTAAAAAAGATTTCGACAAAAATCCTGTTTAAAAAAATAATAAATTTAGTTGTTATTTTTCTTGTTTTAGTTATACCCACAAAAAAAATTGTGAATATAATCAAGTTGGCAAATCCCAACGAAGAAGTTCTAAAATCGTATTATTTTGATTCCAGTGTCAGTTCGTCTTGGTCTTGGATAGACATAAATTTGCCCCACGAGCCGAAATTATTGTCTTCTTCGCCGGTTTCTTCCGTTTATTTAGCATCTTACACTTCCAGCCGTCCTTATCTTGCGGCCGGGTTTGCTTCGGCCATGCCCATGGCTAGATTGGAGGATAGATTTTTGGCGGCCAATAAGTTTTTCGACGTTACAACCGAAGTATTTAAGAATCGTCTTTCGGAAAAAGAAGTTACTTGTACCGAACCATGTCCTAAGGACGGCTGGATGAATCTTAATAAAAGTAATAGATTTTTATACATAAATTATTTTTCCAAGGGTAAGTCCGTGCTCAAAGGCGATAGTTTTATGTCCGAAGATTATTTAAATAAACTAACCGAAAAATATAAGACTTTACCTATGCCGACCTTTGGCGATTTATCTGCCGATTACGTTTATTACGGGCCATGGGAAAAACAATTCAGTCGACCTGATTTTAGAAGCAATAAAAAACTTTCTTCGATTTATTTTTCTCCCAATGTGTCCATTTACAAAATAAATAAATGAATAAAGCAAAGTTAAGTTGCAAATGGGTTTGTTTTTTATCTTTATCTTCCATAATGATCGGTTTTTTGTATTTTCTGCCAAGCATTTTGATTTGGCGAGAATTGGATAATTTAAATTTACCGTATGAAGCCGTTCAGCTTTCTCATCACAGCGATGAGGCTTACGGCGCCATAGCCCGCTACCGGGAAATATACGAAGGCAATTTTCCGCCTAACGATCTACATTTTAATAACAACAATCCTTCTCCATTCGGTCCCTTTCCCATTCCCATGATCATTATGGCTGGTTTCATGGGTTTATTTGAAGCTGACGTTAACGCATCATATTTATTTGCTCATTTTATTATTCCGCCAATTCTTTTTTTACTGTTCTATTGGTTAGGCAAGGTAATAACTGGAAATAAGTTATGGGCTTATTTTATGGGAATGATAGGTGTTTTGACTCCAGTTTTTAAATATCTACCTTATGCTTTTAAAAATATTAATTTATTTTCCGATGTTGTTTTAAAAAATTTTTATCCAGCCATAAAAACCCCTCTAACGGATTTATTTTTAGCTCGGACGTTGGATCCTATGTTGACCTATTTGGTTCTTTTGCCTGTTTTAACCTTGTTACTTTTGTTTTGGCGCCGTCCGAGTCGTGGCTTGGCAGTTAGTTTAGGTCTCGTTGTTGGACTTATGTTTTACACTTATTTTCATTACTGGGTTTTTGTCAGCCTAGTGCTTGGTTTTATTTTGGTTTATGCTTTCGCCGCCAGGAAAAAATATCCTAAACTTTTACCCGAGGTAATAACGGTTTTGGCGGCGGTGGTTGTGGTCACAATTCCTTATTGGGTCAATTATTTTTCTTTTAATTCTTTGCCTTGGTCGAACGACATAGCTAACCGTTGGGGCATCACCGAAGGGCGAAGAATTGATGTCGTCGATCCGTCGCCATTTTACTTCGATTATCTTTTTTATCTTTTACTGGCTTTTGTCGTTTATTTGGTTTTTTACTGGCGTAATTCCAAAACAGCTGTTTTGTATTGGATTTTTACGGCGGCCATGAGCTTAATCTGGTTGGTGCAACTTGTGACAGGTTTTGTGCCGCAGCCCGATCATTGGTTTAGAGCCATAAGCCCTTTTATTTTTATAATTTTGTTTCATTCTTTTTATGAACTTGTTAGAGACGCTAAGATTGTTAGGGGTATGGCGGTTATTTTGATGATTCTTTGTTTTTTCTTGGTCACCAAGAAAATTAATAATGTTCTTGTTTTTTTAAACTCTCCGCCCGCTATTTTAAAAGAGTACAGCTTCAGCCGTTCCGTAACGGATTCTTGGAATTGGATGAATGATAATTTGCCGTTCGAACCGGTTGTGGTTTCGCCGTCTTTTGTGACTTCGATATATCTAAACAACCACACCTCCGCTCGCCCGTTTTTGGCAGTGGGTGTAAACAGTGGCGAGGCCAATAGTGTTCTAGAAGAACGCTTTTTGGAAACATACAAGTTTTTCGGTGTAGATCCGGATTTTTTAGCTAAAATAATGAAGGCCGACCCGGTGGAGTTGTGTGATAACGTTTGTGAAGAAAAAGATTTTCACCGCGCCCAGAACCTTTTAAAAAACATGAGGAATCTTTACGGGCAGTACTACAAACGCGGCCAAGAGGGAGAAAATAAAACAGTATTTAGATATATTTTTGAAAGCCATGCTGGCAAACTTTTAAAAATTTATAATGGATCAAGCGTTGATATTAAAACTCTTGGAGGGGATTATATTTATTACGGACCTTGGGAAAAGCAATTGGTTAATCCTAAAACTTTGACATTTCACGATTTAAAAATTGAATACAAAAATACCAATGTAGAGATTTATGATTTCCTAAAATGATATTTACCATTAGTATTACTAAGTTATGAATCGTTGCAACTTAAAGTGAATAAGATTAGTTTTAACAGGGTGGTTCTTTGACTTAAAAACAAAAAAGGAGGATACCATGCTGATGTCTCGGACCCCGTTCAGGATTTCTTTGGGGGGCGGCGGCACCGATTTGCCCTCCTATTGCGAAAAATACGGCGGTTTTATCTTTGGTGTCGCCATCAATATGTTCATGGATATATTCGCGCGCCGGCCCTGGATTGGTGTTTCGGAGAAGATAGAACTTCAATATCTTAAGTTCGAATCGGTTGATATTGTGGATGAAGTCGAGCATACCATTGGTCGGGAGGCCTTAAAGCTTGCTGGCGTCAAAAAGGCGGTTAGTATTTATTTCCACGCCGACACGCCAATGGGCACCGGCCTTGGTTCTTCCGGTAGCTGCGCTGTCGGTCTCTTGAACGTCTTGTGGAATTTTAAGGGCGTTCAAAAATCACAGACTGACTTGGCCGAAGGCGCCTTCCGGATAACCCAGGCCTTGGGTTTGCCCGACGGCAAGCAAGATCCGTATCTAGCCGCTTTGGGTGGTTTCACGGTCTTGGAGATCGGAACTGACCAATCGGTTAGGTGGTACCATCCAAACATCAGTCCCGGTACTGTGCGCCAGTTTGTTTCGTGCTCTTTACTCTTTTATACAGGAGTGCGGCGTGAGAGCGTGGAAGTGTTGCGCGACCAAGATCGTCAAAAAGCTCTTAAGTTGAAGCATCGCACCAAAGTCATTGGGCGGCAGGTGCTTAAGGCTTTCGAACGGGGGAATATTTTCGATTTTGGTTGCCTTATGGACGAGCATTGGCGAATCAAACGGGAGATGTCCGACCGAATCAGCTCGCCGGAATTTGATGTTATTTATAACTCTGCACTCGAGAATGGGGCATTGGGCGGTAAATTGATCGGTGCCGGTGGAGGCGGTTATTTCCTTTTTTGTTGTGCCGATCAAGAAGGAGTATTGAGACTAAAAGAAACCATGGTAGATCTCGGTTTTAAACCTATTGATTTCGGTATAGACTATAAAGGTACCAGGGTGGCCAGAATTGATTTTTAATCTGGTCAAAGTTCTTTAATTAGACCAACAAAGAAAGGTGGCACAAATGAGTGGTTGTAAAGCCATCCTCGATCCTCATAATAAAAAGACCGAGGCGAATTTTGTGGCCGATGATGTTTCTGGAGTATTGGTACCGGTATCTACCCATCAAATTCTGGTGGGGGATTATGTTTTTGATGATGTTTCTGGGGTTTTGATATCCACGACCAAAAGAATCAAGAGGGATTGATTTTATAAACCTGCCCGTAATCTGGGTGGGTTTTTTTACTTGGTTTAAGGTTGTTGATATTGACAGCCAGAGTTGTTATTATCTGGATGGTACCTTAAAATTAACCAGTTGTAATACAAAAAAGGAGAAACTCAATGCTATTGAAGGAACCTAAGGTTCTTTTGGTCTATCCGCCGAACCAGCTGATGGATATAGAAACACCCCGTCCGGATGGTTCTTTAGGTCCTCTATATTTGGCTGGAGCATTAAGAGATGCTGGTTTTGAAGTTGATGTGCTTGATGCTTCAGTTGGTGGGCCTGGAGATAGTCTGGATGATACGTTTCGAAGAGTAGTTAGACAACCTAATGGTTTGATGCGTATAGGTATGTCGCCGGAGCGTATTCGTGAAGTTGTATCAAGAGGCGGCTATAATGTTGTGGGTATAAATTCCAATTTTACACCCCAAACCCGTATGGTTTTGGAAATGGCACATTTGGTTCGGGAGGTGAATCCGGATGCTTTGGTTATTACCGGCGGAGTTAATGCCCGCAACATGGTGCCGCGCCTTATGTCTTCCAGTTCCATAGACTTAATCTGCACCACCGAGGGTGAGCGTGTAGTGGTGGATATTGTCCAGAAATGGAGCAAGGGAGAGTCACTTAAGGGTGTTCCGGGGACCGTCTGTAGAAATGGTGCTAATGGTTATAAACTTACCCCACCGCAGGTGGATACAGTAATCACTGACTTGGACCAGTTGCCGGTGCCGGCTTGGGAGCTATTACCCCTCGATAAATATGAAAAAATAGCGGCTCCTCATGGCGATATTTCTACTCATGGTCAGCACCGATATGCTCCGATCATGACCTCGCGGGGTTGTCCTTTTAGATGTACGTATTGCCACATTTCTACAGAGAAAGATGAATCGGGATTTAGTGGTGACATTGGTTCTTTGCGGCTCAAATCAGTAGAGCGGGTTATTTCTGAAATAGATAGGATTCAAGATCTGGGTATAAAAAAGCTATATTTTGAGGATGATAGTATGCTCGCCAAAAAATGGCGTGTGAAAGCTATATTTGAACAAGTGGTCAGTAGAGGTTTGATTATAGCTAACGTCAATGGTGTCAACTTGGTTCATCTTTTTGTAAAGTCGAAGAGAGGCGGGTTGGAGATTGATCGGGATTACTTGGAGTTACTCAAAGCAGCCGGGTTTAGTGTTATTGTTTTCCCGGTTGAGTCGGCCTCCCAACGTATACTTGATAAATATGCCACAGCTAAACTGGACCACTCCAGAACAGATGTGGTCAAGCTGGTTGAGACGGCTGTTGAGGTCGGTATTGTCTGCCCGATCAATATGATGATTGGCTTTCCTGATGAGACGGAAGCCGAAATATACCAAAGTATTGATCTTGGTAGACGGTTGGTTGACGCCGGCGCCCATTACTGCACGTTCTTTATCCCCATCCCTTTCCCAGGCAGTTGTCTTTACGAGACGGCTATAAAAAGTGGTTATCTGGATCCAGGTTTTGATCCGGATCTGATGAATTGGAAAAATCCAGTCATGAAGAATACTACTGTGTCTCCGGAACGTTTGGTGGAATTAAGAGAATGGGCTTGGCGCACTGTCAACCGCCGGGATTACGTCGAGGCTAGACTAAAGGAAAACATGGGTTCGCGCTGGAGTTCTGGAGCGATATCTAGGGTTTCTGTCTAAATCTAGGGTTTCTGTCCAATCAGGTGAGGTTGCAAAACCTCGCCTTTTATTTTATGGTTATAAATCATATGATTTCCATACTAGTGCCTGTTTATAATGATGCCCAAAGCTTAAAAGAGCTTCACGCGCGCATCTTAAAATCTCTTGAAAACAGGCCGGAAAAATTTGAGATTGTTTTCGTAAACGATGGGTCAAGAGATAATAGTTGGGAAATAATGAAAGAGTTGAAACCCTTAAGAGCTGTTTGTCATCAAAGAAATTATGGCAACACTCCGGCTTTAGATACCGCAATCCAGCACGCCCAAGGTGAGATTCTTGTTTTTTTAGATGCCGATCTCCAGAACAATCCAGCCGATATCTCCAAATTTATCGATAAAATAAATTCTGGGTTTGACGTTGTCGTTGGTTGGCGCAAAAAAAGATACGATCCTTGGAGACGTCTCGTTTTTTCAAAGGTCGCCAATCTTTTGGTGAGATTCTTACTTGACCTTAAAATCCATGATTTTGGTTGCGGGCTCAGGGCTTACCGGGCCAGGTTTATAAAAGATTTTCGTCTTTGGGGCAATATGCAGATTTTTTTACCCGCTTTGGCGAAGGAAAGAGGGGCAATCATTGGTGAGGTTGAGATTTCTCACAGTCCTAGGGTTTTTAGAGGTTCTGGGATGAAGATTTCCAAAATGGCTAAAACAGTTTTCGACCTTTTTGCTGTCATTTTCTTTTTAAGATATTTCATCAAGCCTTTCAGGTTTTTTGGTGGTTGGGGATTTTTTTTCACTCTTGTTGGTTTTTTGTTTTGGTTTTCTACGTCCTTGTCTTTCGGCTCTGATTCCGGAATTTTATTTGTATCCGGAACTATGTTTGTAGTTCTCGGTATAGTTCTTTTTGCGGTCGGTTTTTTAACTGATGTTCTTTTAAGGTTGTATTGGAAAGATGGCCATTATTTTTACTTTATACGTGAAGAAATCGAAAACAAGTAAGAGTTTTAAGATGAAAACCGTTTTTATTCCCATATTTCAGGGGGTTGAAGCCAGGAATATACTAAGGTCCGATGTTTTTAAGATTCTTAAAGGAAAAGAAATCAGAATAGTATTGTTTGTAAGCAGTGGAGAGAAAAAGGAATACTTCGAAAAAGAATTCGGCGGAGATGATATTATTTATGAAATAACTCCGTCTTACAGGCCTTTTTTTCTTAACAAAATTTTCAGTCTTTTAAAGTTTAATCTTATAAATACTAAAACTGTAGATTTGAAGCACCGGATGAAATTTGAGCAGGATAAAAATTTTATCCTGTTCGGCTTTAAACTATTGTTTAATAGAATTTTTGCTAGGAAGATTTTTAGGAAGATTGTCAGGTTTTTGGATTACTTTTTAGCTTGGGACGGTACTTATCGGAGATATTTTGAAAAATACCAGCCTGACTTGGTGTTTTTAGCCCATTTGTTTGGCGACGATGAGATTTCTTTTTTGAAAGAAGCTAAACGAAGAAAAATAAAAAGCATTGGTTTAATAACTTCTTGGGACAAAATAACCGGTCGATGTATGATCCGTCTTTTGCCGGATAAATTAGTTGTTTACAACGATGTGGTTAAAAAGGAAGCAGTCCGTTTTGTCGATATAGACTCTAAAGACATTGAGGTTGTTGGCATTCCCCAGTATGATTTTTATTTTAAGAACAAGCCGGAAGAAAGAAATATGTTTTACCGTGGTTTGGGAATTGCCGGCGATAAAAAAATAGTTGTTTTCGCCCCGTCCGGACGGGAAAGAGGGGATGCCGATAGGAGTTTGATAAGAATGATCTATCATATTCTTAATAGTGAACTGAAGCGTTTTAATGTTCAGCTGGTGGTTCGCTTTCCTCCTAACGACAAGGTTGATTTGGATCCAGATCTTTTAGATATGGGTATAATTTACCAAAGACCAGGGTATAAGTTCAGCGGGGAAAGGGGTGTTGACTGGGATCTGGATTTTTCCGATTTGCAAGGACTGGTCAATATTTTATCTTACAGCGATATGATGATAAGTTTGACTTCCTCGATTGCTATAGACGCGGCTTTATTCGATAAGCCTGTAATTAATATAAAATTCTCTGATTTGGGGAGATATCCTTTAATGAAAAAACCCATACGTTATTTTGAAACTGAGCATTATTCCAAATTAATTAACACTGGTGGTGTGACCGTGGTTAAAGACGAGGAAGATTTAGCATATTGGATGAAAAAATATTTGGAAAATCAGTCTTTAAATTCCGAAGGCAGAAAAAAAATGGTTTCGCAACAATGCTGGAAACACGACGGCCAAGCCGGATTAAGGATGGCTAATTTTATTTTGGATTTTTTAGACTGATACCATGCCTATAGTCGTGTATCATTACGTTAGGGATCGTAAAACAGGCGGTTTTAATCTTAAATCCGTAAATCTTAAGGATTTTAAGAAGCAAATAAAATTCATATTGGACCACTATAGAGTAATTGGTTTGGGTGATTTCATTGATCAAAAAAATAAAGATTATATTCTTAAGAAGTATATTTCGCTTACTTTCGACGATGGTGTGGCAGATCACTTTACCAATGTTTTTCCAGTTTTGACTTCCAATAAGGTCAGAGCTACATTTTTTCCGATCGGTTGTGTTTTTGGCGGTATAGTGCCGGCGACCATAAAAATGCACGTGATATTCTCCAAGTCGAACGAAAGGTCGGTATCCGACACCTTGGTGAGTTATCTTAAGGGTTGTTATCCAGCAAGATTTAGAGATTTTAATGTCTCCTCTAAACGTAGAATCAATAACCAGAAAAGGCTTAAAGATACCGTTCTTACAGCTAACCTGAAACAGGTGTTGGCCGGATTGCCGGTTGAGGTTAAAAATGGATTCATTGATCCTTTATTCAAAAAGATGGTCCGGGACGAGAAAAAGTTTTTGACCGATTTTTTCATGACGCCGAGCCAACTTAAGGAAATGAGAAAAAAAGGAATGGAAATAGGCAGCCATGGTTACAGTCATACTTCTTTAAAATCATTAGATGAAGAGAGTCAATTCGACGACATTGTTGAATCCAAGAAAACGATTGAAAGCGTTATCGGGGCTGATATAAGATGTTTTTCGTACCCTTTTGGCGATTATAATCAACACACGATACGAATATTGGGGAAATCTGGTTTTAAATATGGAGTTGCTTATAATCACGGCAAATTTTCGGAAAAGGATCATTCTTTAACAGTTTCGGCGGGGAATTACGAAGATTTTTTTAAAACGATAAAAACATGATAAGAGGGCCAGATTTTTTAGTGGTGGGGATGAACAAGAGCGGTTCTTATTGGTTGGCGGCCATGCTGGACGCGCATCCCGAGATAAATTGTTTTCCCACTTTGCCGGGCGGCAAAAGCGGTGTTGGCGAACCGCACTTTTTTGACGTTCTTGGAAGCATAGACGAAGATAACGGAGTTAAGTTTGTTAAATCATTTACTAAAACAAGAAATGGTTATTTTGCCGATTTGGTTCCCTATTTTAATAAAATTAGCCGAAATGAACTTTATAATATGTTTCGAGACAGATACAGCCAATGGTGCGATTCATTCCGCAAAAAAAGATTGGTGGGAGAAAAAACCCAAGAATACATATTTTATCTCGATTTGATAGATTATTGCTATCCAGTTATGAAGAAAATTTGCATCGTAAGGGATATTAAAGATAGAGTAGTCTCTTTTCACTTTAATGAAGCTAGAAAAGGCCGGCAGGATCTTACCGATAATATTTCAGACGATTTTGTCGACGCTTTTATAAAGAGAGCGAACAAGGAGTATTCCATTCTTAATGATTATAAGGGGAATATGTATTGCTATACCTATGAATCAATGAAAACCGAACCACAAAAAATGTTGGTCGGCATTTTAGAATATCTGGAAGTGGAAGTTTCCGAAGATATCTCAAAAAACATGGTTGAAGCTGGTTCTTTCGAAAGACTTTCCGCTTTAGATAAGCTTTCCGAAAAAAAAATAAATTCCGACGCCACAGGTGTTGAAACGTCTAATTTTAGTCGAAAACCCGGCGAGGAACTTTGGAATAGCCAATATCGAAAAGGAATCGTGGGTGATTGGAGGAATCATCTGACTCAGGTTCAAGCGGATAGAATGGATTTGTCTGTAAAAGAAATCAAAGATAGAGTATTCAAAAAATATAATCTGACGGTATAGTTAAAATTGTTAGATGATATGAACAAACAAGAAGTGGTTGATTATTTTAATACTATAGCTTTGGTGAGAGACTATTGGAAAAAACGCAATTGGTATTATCACAAAACCGTAGAAAATCTATGCCGGTTTATCGTGCCGGAGCATAGCCGGGTTTTAGAAATAGGTTCGGGTACCGGCGACTTGCTCAATGCCGTCAAACCGGCCTATGGTGTGGGCGTGGATATTTCCAGGGCAATGGTAACAACAGCCAAAAAAAAATATCCCCAGCTTACTTGGATTGTTGCGGATGCGGAGAATTTTGAATCGGACGGTATTTTTGATTACGTCATATTTTCCGATTTAGTTGGATATTTGGCGGATATTGAAAGTTCTTTTCATACTCTTAAGGCAATCAGCCGCGGACATACTCGGATAATTATCACTTATTACAATTATTTATGGGAACCTATCTTACAGTTAGCCGAGTTATTAAATCTTAAAGCCAAAGGGCCTGTTCAAAACTGGATGTCGCCGAGTGATGTTGAAAATATGCTCTGGCTTGCCGGTTTTGAGGTTGTTAAAAAAGGCAATAAATTAATTTTGCCTTTAGGGATACCTTTGGTTTCTGCTTTTTTTAATAAGATAATTGCTAATCTACCTATTTTTTCTCGCTTGGGTCTAATTCACTATGTTATAGCTCGGCCTCAATCTCAAAAAGAAAGGGATTATTCAGTGTCCATAATAATTCCCGCTCGAAACGAAAAAGGTAATATTGAGAACGCAATTTTGCGTTTGCCGAGATTTGGAAGTTCCCAGGAGATTATTTTTATTGAGGGTCATTCCGAAGATGGAACCCTGGATGAGATCCGAAGAGTTGTAGATAAGTATGATAGCAAACCGGATATTCGCTATGCTGTCCAGAAGGGAATTGGCAAGGGTGATGCCGTGAGACTGGGTTTTGAAATGGCCACGGGCGAGGTTTTGATGATTTTGGACGCCGACCTTACGGTCGCGCCCGAGGATCTGCCTAAATTTTATCGGGCCATTGTCTCGGGTCGGGGAGAGTTCATTAACGGTTCGCGGTTGGTGTATCAGTTAGAAAAAGAATCTATGAGATTCCTTAATATATTAGGCAATAAATTTTTTAGTTTAATGTTTAGTTGGTTGCTGGGTCAAAGGATAAAGGACACGCTGTGCGGGACCAAGGTTTTGTTCCGCGACGATTACCAAAAAATAGCCGTTGGCCGAAAATATTTCGGCGAGTTTGATCCTTTCGGCGATTTTGATTTGCTGTTCGGCGCGGCCAAGCTGAATCTAAAAATTGTAGAACTGCCCATTCGTTATCAAACTCGCACCTACGGCGAAACCAATATCCAGCGCTGGCGCCACGGCTGGTTGCTTTTGAAAATGACCTTATTTGCCATTCGTAAGTTAAAATTTATTTAACACCAGATGGTTGATAGATATAAAAATTTATCGAAGATTTGTGTGGGTCCAAAATCAACCATTGGATCCGTTTTGTCGTTTTTGGCTTTGAACAAATCCAGTCGGACGCTGGTGCCGGCCGGCATCGCCTTAGTGGTTTCTTCCGATAAAAAACTCTTAGGCATTGCCACCGACGGCGATATCCGCCGGGGTTTGTCTAAAGGGATTTCGTTGGAGGATCCAGTTTCCAAAGTTATGAACCCCAACCCGTTTTTGATCGAGGGGCCCAAAAGTTCGCATGAGATTTTGTCGCTCATCTCCAATAAGATTAAAAAAGAACATTGGCATAAAGATCGCCTTAGCAAGATAATAATAGTTGATAAAGACAAAAAGGTTATTGATTTGGTTTCTTTCTACGACTTGTGGCAAAAAAGCGATGTCAGGTTCAAGCAGTTGGGTGTAGTGGGGCTGGGTTATGTGGGTCTAACTTTGGCTGTTACTTTAGCCGATCTGGGTTTTAGGGTCTTGGGTTACGATGCCGATAGGAAAGTTGCCAACTCGCTAAAATCAGGTAGGCCCCATTTCTTTGAACAAGGTTTGGAACAGCTGCTTAAGGATAATCTCAATGTTAATTTTAAGATCACCGCCAATTTTGAAGGTGAAAACAATTGCGATGTCTATTTTGTCGCCGTGGGCACGCCGGTGGATAAAAAAACAAAAAAACCGGATTTAAGCTACATAAAATCCGCCGCGGAAAATCTGGGTGGTGTCTTAAAGTTTGGCGATGCGGTCATTTTAAGATCCACCGTGCCCATAGGCACCACCAGAAACGTTGTTGTGCCTATCTTGGAGAAGAAATCAGGCCTGAAAGCCGGCGATGATTTTTTGGTGGCTTTTGCTCCGGAGCGCACTGTGGAGGGTAAGGCCTTGGAGGAATTACGCAAATTGCCGCAGGTCATCGGCGGCTTAAATTGGGCCAGTGCGGATCTGGCGGCCAACATTTTTAATCACCTGACCCACTCGGTTGTTTTGGTGGATTCGCCCGAAGAGGCCGAGATGGTTAAATTGGTTAATAATGTTTATCGCGATGTCACTTTTGCTTTCGCCAACGAGCTCGCTTTGATTTGCCATAAGCTGGGCATTAACACCAGTCGTGTTATTGAGGCGGCCAACCGGGGTTATGAACGCGGTCAGGTGCCTCTGCCCAGCCCGGGGGTGGGCGGAGTTTGTTTGGAAAAGGATCCTTTCTTGTTTATTGAAAGCGCCAAAAAGATCAACTACCTACCCCAACTGGCCCAGAGTGCCAGAAGCATCAGCCAAGCCATGGTTGATTTTATTGCCCGGGAAGTCAATTTGTTTTTGAAATCAAAAAACCGCCAATCTCCCAAAGTAGCTATCTTAGGCCTGGCTTTTAAGGGTCGGCCGGTGACTTCGGATATTCGCGGTTCTACGGCTGTCAGTCTGGTGGAAAAACTAAAAAAGTCCGGGATAAATAATATCAATATTTATGATCCTGTGGTCAGGCGGGACGCTATTAAACATCTAGGAGTCAAACATTCCCACAGTCCGAAGGAGGTATTTACCAAGGCCGATGCGGTGGTGGTGATGAATAATAACCCGGCCTTTGAAGATTTGAATATGCGCCAGCTTTTAGGCTGGGCCAGCAATAATGTTCTGTTTTTTGACACTTGGGGTTTGTATAAAGAAGAAGAAATAAAAAAGGTTGAGGGTGTGAAATATAAGAGGTTGTAAAATGTATAAAAATTACAAAGTTTTAGGTTTGATAATGGCCCGGGGCGGGTCCAAGTCCATACCCAAAAAGAATATAAAAATGTTGGGCGGCAAGCCTTTGATCGCCCACACCATAGCTAAAGCTAAGGCGGCCAAATACATAGACCGCTTGATTTTGTCCACCGATAATGCCGAAATCGCGGAAGTAGCTAAAAAATACGGTTGCGAAGTTCCTTTTACCCGCCCGGCCGAATTGGCTCAAGACCATACACCCGACTGGCCGGTAGTGGCGCATGCCTTGGAGTGGTTAGAGAAAAATGAAAATTATAAGCCCGATTTTATAACCCACCTTCGCCCCACCCATCCTTTCAGAAAAACTTCGGATATAGATAAAGCCATAGAAATGCTCGCGGCCGATAAAGATGCCGATGCGGTTTGGACGGTGGCTAAGCCGCCAGTTACACCGTACAAAATGTTTCATGCTGGTGAGAGATTTTTAAAACCCACGCTGACCATAGCCGGTGAAAAAGAAACATTCAACTGGCCGCGGCAAAAACTGCCGGCGGCTTACAATCATTACGGCCAAGTGGATGTGACCCGCTACGAAACCGTCATGGTTAAAAAATCCATGTGCGGCGAAAATATTTTACCCTTGTTTTTAGCGGGCGAGATTATAGACCTAGATTCGCCCCTGGATTGGGAGTTTGCCGAGTTTTTAATTTCCAAAGGGTTATTGTCATGACTATTTTAATCACCGAGCCTAAAGATTATTCTAAAAAAGCTCTGGAAATTTATAAATCACTGGGGCGGGTTTGTTTTTGGTCGGATGCCCCGCGGTCAAAAAAACAATCAGCTGAGGTTTTAGTTATCGGGCTTAAGCATCAGCTAGACAGAAAGTTTTTAGATCAAACTCCAAATTTGAAAATCATCGCCTCTCCAGCCACGGGTATGAATCATCTAGATCTCGCCGAAATAAAATCTCGCGGCATAAAATTAATTTCCCTGCGCGGCCGCAAGGGCTTTCTAAGAAACGTGCCTTCCACTGCCGAAGAAACTTTCGCCTTGATACTCTCGCTTTCCAGGAACATCCCCTGGGCTTTTGATGATGTCAAAAAAGGTGGCTGGGATAGAATCAAGTGGCGTGGACACCAACTTAAAGGTAAAACCATCGGGCTTTTGGGTTTTGGCCGACTCGGGCGTATTGTGGCCAAGTATGCTAAAGCGTTCGACATGAGCGTTTTAGCTTGCGATCCCAATGTTTCAGCCGGGTTCATGAAAGGGCGGGGAGTGGCCAAAGTTTCTATGGAAGATTTGTTTAAAGAATCCGATATCGTTTCTTTACATGTGTTACTCACTGACGACACTCATAATCTTGTTAAAGAAAAACATTTGCGTTCAATGAAGCCATCGGCTTATCTTATAAACACCGCCCGGGCCGAGCTTGTAGAAAATGGTGTTTTGGAAAAGGCGTTAAAACAAAAGTGGATCGCCGGCGCGGCGGTGGATGTAATGTGGGATGAAAAAGGCGATGGTGTTCACCTTAAAAACAATTCCTTGGTGGATTACGCTCGGAAAAATAAAAACCTTATAATTATGCCCCATGTCGGCGGCGCCACTTTTGAGGCCATGGAAGTTACGCAGGATTATATTGCTGATTTAGTTTCCAAACATCTTAAAAGATGAAGAATATAGTCACTAATTTTGCTTATGGAACTGGTCCTTATTTGAGAACCACAGAGATCGCTCTATCTATAAATGAACAATTGGAGTCCGAAGGTAGGGAACGCTGTGGCATTATCGTACCGTGGGTTTATGGCGAGAAACAGAAACGGATTATGCTGGAGGAGTTTAGCTCCGCGAATCAAAAATATCCCGGCGAAATTTTGCTAGCCCCTCGGTTGGGGGAGATTCTTAAAACTATTTTCTATGGTGATAACACCTATGAACAAGCTTTGCAAATTTGGGCCGACAAGTTCACCGAGGTCAATTCAGCGGCCGCCAATTATCTAAAGGGCGATATTGAAGTAGAGGATTTAGCTGGGAACAAAAAAGTGGTTTCCGGCAGTGATATAGTTGTGGAGCTATCCCGTTCCGGTCGGGTCAAGTATGGCTTGCCATTGAGTTACGGAGTCAGTTTTGGGCACACTTCTGAAATTCTCAAAAATACTCTAACTGTTTCTAAAAAAGAGATTGCAGTGGATCGGGAATTAGTCAGGAGAATTATCCCTTTGGCTTCGGAGATTGAGTCCCAATACCGGTTTATGGCCATAGCCCATCCCGGGACTTTTTCTTATCTGGAAGGCCGCCGACCTTACCTTAAAGAGATTTCAATACCGCCCACCATCTATCCGCCGGTTCCCAATAACGACGATATTGCCGAAGGTATTTATGTGACCATAACCGGCATTCCCGGTTTGGAACGTCTTTACGCCGAAGCTCAAAAACTCGGCCTCAAGCTTTACAGTAACGATACCCAAGCTGTGCCCGGGAGCGAAAAACTTTTGCCTCATGTTATTCCCAACGCAAACATCAAGCTCCAGTTCGCCCGTAGCGGTTGGGGTTCGGTCTGGCTTTCAATGCTGGCCGGCACGCCGTTTGTCTCTCCGGAATTTGACCCTAAAGACGACCCCGAAATTTATTTTAATAATCTTTGCGTGGAAAAACTCGGTTTGGGTATAATCTATCGCGGCCAGCCGCTAGAAGAAATTTTATCTCAAGCCGAATCGCTCAAGCCCAAAATCCAGGCGGTAAACAAAAATCTTTTGGATCGTTTTGGCACCTACGACGGCAATAAATACTGCACCAAGATGATTGTAGAGGATTTTCTACAAAGATAATTGTTTTTACTTCGCCCTTGTTTTTGTATCCTGAGATGGCGATCGCCATCTCAGGATACTTTGATGTCAAGAGACAAATTTGTTAATTTTAGGGTTGTATTGTTATCTGAAAAAAGTAAAATCCAATGGCTAAAATCATCGTAGAAATTTGTCAAAATCACAACGGCGAGCGCCAAGTTCTTAAAGATCTGATTTACGCCGCCAAGGAAAACGGGGCGGATATTGTGAAGGGTCAAATAATTTTTTCGGAGGATCTCACACCCCGCGAGAGATTTGATGAAGGGTTGGAAGAACATAACGGTGTTAGAAAAACCATCAAGCGGCCGTATCAGGCAGAGTTTGAACGGATGAAGTTGCTGGACTTGACCGAAGCCGATTACCGGTTTTTTGTGGAGGAGTGTAATCGAGTCGGCATAACGCCGATGCTCACAGTTTTTTCCAGAAACAGGATTCCTCTAGCGACTTTACTGCCGTATAAAGGAGAAAAACTGGTTAAGGTGGCGAGTTACGACTGCGGCAGCCACCAGATGATTTTGGAACTGGCCGAAAAATTTGATCACTTGATTGTTTCCACCGGCGCTTCGTTTGACGATGAGATTAAAAAAACAGCCGAGCTGTTAAAATCAAAAAACAAAAAATTCACCTTTTTGCATTGCGTAACGAGTTATCCCAACACCGCGGCCATGGCTAACTTGGCCCGGCTGGAATGGTTGCGCCAATTTACGCCTTCGGTGGGTTGGTCAGATCATTCTTTAATTGCCCGAGACGGAATTAAAATGGCCAAGGTAGCCATGATGCTCGGCGCTGATTATGTGGAAAGGCATTTTACGGTTCTTGAAGCCGATAAAACCAAAGACGGGCCGGTTTCTATAAACCCAGCGCAATTAAAAGAGCTTTCTTCTTTTGCAAAATTATCGCCAGAGGAACAAAAATCAATCGTGTCCAAAGAAATTCCAGAATGGAAAACCATGCTTGGTTTAGCCGAAAGGGATATGACCCATACCGAGATGCTTAACCGCGATTATTACCGCGGCCGTTTCGCCAGTCTGGTCGGCGGTGAATGGGTTTATAATTGGGACGATAAAAAAGTTTTTGAATCATGAATAAATTATCAAATATAATCGGCGATGGGGTTTTTATGGTGGCCGAGGTGGGTAAGGGTTTTATCCAGACCGAGGTGGATCAGCCGGTGGAGGTCTATTTAGAAAATGCCAAAGAGCTGGCGCGGCTGGCTAAAGAAACCGGAGCCGACGCGGTTAAGTTTCAAACCCATACCGTGGCAGACGAACAAGCTGATATCAATGTTGTCGCGCCGCATTTTAAGGGCGCGGACAGGTATAACTGGGTCAAAAGAAACACTTTGGCCACACCGGTGTGGTTCTGGCGGGAATTAAAAAAATACTGCGACGACTTAGGCATAATTTTTTTCTCCACACCTATGAGCCGCGGCGCGGCCAAGCTTTTGAACGAGGAAGTCGGCGTGGATTTATGGAAAGTCGGCTCGGGCGATATTTTGGATTTTGTAATGCTGGATTACCTGGCCGCGTCGGATAAGCCCATTATTATCTCGGCCGGTATGAGCACTTTGGAAGAGGTTGACCTCGCGGTTGATTTTTTAAGCCGGCGAGGCGCCGAGTTGGCTTTACTGCATTGCGTCTCCAAATATCCCTGCCCGCCGGAGGAATTGCAACTGGGTACCGTCAATTTTTTTAGAGAGAGGTACAATATCCCGATAGGTTTTTCGGACCACTCTATTGGCATTGATTCGGCTCTGGCCGCGGTGGCGTTGGGCGCGACCATCATCGAAAAACATTTTTCTTTGAGCCGTGATTTGTGGGGTTCGGATCATAAGGTGGCCATGACGCCTTCGGAGTTGGCTAGTTTGGTCGGCGGCATCAGAGAACTGGAATCGGATCCATATAAAAAGGAAGAATATCTTTCCAAAGATATTGTCAGGGCCGGGTTGGGCGATTCGGCTAAAACCTTACAAGAAGGTGAAGCCCAGTTCCGGCCGTTTTTTAGGAAAACTTTGGTGGCGCTGGAAGATATTCCGGCCGGTTCTATGGTAACTCGCGAGTTGGTGGGGGCGATGAGGCCGCAGGCGCATTTGGCCGGTTTACCGTCGGAAAAGTTTGAAACTGTAGTTGGCAGAGTTGCCCAAACGGATATTGCCAGGCACCAGCCGATAACTCCCGAAATGATAGTTTAATTATGAATCCCAAAAGAAAAATTCTGGTGCCGATTTTTAACCGGGCGCATTACGGCCGGTTGCGGCCGGTGCTTGACGCCATTAAAAATCATCCAGCTTTGGATTTGAAAATAATCGTGGGCGTGCCGGCGGCTTACGGCTATTTTTTTAAGAATATCGCCCACAGCCGGCCGCGATCGTGGGTGGCCGCCGGGCCGTGGTATGTGTTGGCGCGTCTAAGGTCGTGGGCCGGACAAGATTATGTTTTTAGAAACGATTTTTTGGCCCAGAATTTAATCAAAGACGGTTTTGAAATAGAATCATACGCGCCTATATTTTTTGACGGGGGCAAATCGGAAACTATGGCTAAAACAGTGGGTTTGGGCGTAGAAAGATTAGTCGAGGAAATCAAAAAAATAAAACCCGACATTGTTTTTGTGAACGCCGACCGTTTTGAAATGTTGGCGGTGGCCATCGCGGCTTCTTACCTGAACGTTCCCATAGCCCACAATGAAGGCGGCGATGTTTCGGGAACAATTGATGAAAGTATCCGGCATGCCATTACCAAACTGGCCCATATTCATTTTACTTCCACCGAATCCAGCCGACGGCGGGTGATCCAAATGGGCGAGGATCCCGGTAAAGTTTTTGCGGTGGGTTCACCAGCCATAGACGCTGTGGCCAAGATTGATTTTACGATCCCGCCAAGAGTTTTTCCTGGCTTGAATGTAAATCAACCCTATATCTTAGTTTTGGTCCATCCCGTGGCTACCGACTCTCAAGAGGGGAATATCAAACTGGTCACCAATCTCATCTTGGCCTTAAAAGAACTGCCCTGGCCAAAAGTAATTTTGGGTTCCAACATTGACGCCGGTTCTGATGTGCTGGGTAGTGCCGTCAGAAATTGGCTAGAAAACGAAAAACCCCAAGATGTTTTTTTTACCAAACATCTCCACCCGGACGATTTTTACAAATACCTAAAAAATACCGCCTGCGCCGTAGGCAATTCCTCCAGTTTTATTCGGGAGGGCGCTTATTTTGGCACACCCGTTGTTTTAGCGGGTTTGCGGCAGAATAAAAGGGAAAAGGGTGAGAATGTTTTAGAAGTTGAAGGTAACGCCGATTCGCTTAAAAAAGCGATGGCGTTTCAGATCAGTCACGGTCAGTACCCAAAAAGCGATATGTTCGGTTGGGGGAACACTGCTTCCAATATGGCCAGTATACTTGCTACAGTTGATTTAGATATTCAAAAATCATTTAACGATTTATGACCCCACGCGAATAAAATATGAAAATACTCGGAATTATTACTGCTCGGGGCGGGTCCAAAGGCATACCCCGCAAAAACATAAACGATTTATGTGGACAGCCTTTGATTGCCTATACCATAAAAACTGCGCAGGAGTCGGGTGTTTTTGACCGCATTATCTTAAGCACCGACGACACCGAAATCGCCGAGGTGGCCAAGAAATACGGCGTGGATGTGCCGTTTATGCGCCCGGCGGATTTAGCCCAGGACGGCACGCCCCATCTGCCGGTACTCCAACATGCCGTTTCCTGGCTTAAAGAAAATCAAGATTACCAGCCCGATGCTGTTATGTTGCTTCAGCCCACGGCGCCGCTGCGCCAAACTTGGCATATTAAAGAGGCCTTAGAGCTTTTTATAACTAGAGGAGCGGATTCGGTGGTCAGTATGTCGGAGATTCCCGGCCACTTTAGCCCCTATTGGGCGGTGGCGGAAGACGAAACCGGTTGGGCTAAGCTTTTAACCAGCCGAGAGCCGTTGCATAAACGCATCCCCAGACGCCAAAGTTTTCCAAAAAAAACCTATTACCATAACGGCGCGATTTATTTGTTCAAAACCGAACTATTATCCCATCCGGACAATCCCAATTTCTACGGCGACAAAGCGGTTATTTATCCCATGGCCGAAAAATACAGTGTTAACATAGATAGCCCGGCAGATTGGCTTTTGGCCGAAAGAATGATGGGTGAAATATAATTAGAATTGTTGCTACGGGTATGCTTTTATGCTATACAAACAAAGTATGCTGAATAAAAATTCCGTAAGCTGGATCATAAAAATCGGTCTCTTTATCGTTCCGGTTCTGCCTTTGGTTGTCACTAAGTCTTTATATTTTCCGTTTATAACCGGAAGGAACTTTATTTTTAGGATTATCATAGAAATCCTTTTTGTTTTTTGGTTGTGGCTTATTTTAGCTGATCCTAAGTACCGACCCCGCTCTTCCGCGATTCTTTACAGCTATATTACCCTCGCGGCTGCCATATTTTTGGCCACTATATTCAGCATTTCTCCTTATAAAAGTTTTTGGTCCGGCTTTGAACGTATGGAAGGATTTTGGGCCCATTGGCATTATTTCGTTTATTTTATTATTTTAGGTAGCGTATTTAGGCGAGAACGGGATTGGGTTAAATTTTGGAGCGTTTCCATTTTGGCCAGCCTGGCCGCGTCTTTTTATGCCTTATTCCAGTTTCTAGGTGTATTGGACGTCCATCAAGGCGATGAACGTTTGGACGGGACCATGGGCAATGCCACTTATTTGGCTATATATCTTGTTTTCCATATTTTTTTAATTTTGTTTTTCTTGCTTAAGTCCCGCGGAAGAAATGTTTGGCTAAGGATCGGTTTGGCGGTCGCGGTAATTTTCGAACTTTTCATCGTCTATAAGACAGCTACTCGTGGAGCTATGCTGGGGTTGTTAATTGGTCTTGCGGTTGGTCTGGTCGTCGGTGTTATATGGAAAAAAGGAAAGATTCGCAAACTAGCCGTGGTTTTTTTAATTCTTCTTGCGGCTGTTCCAGTTGTTTTTATATCGATCAAGGATTCGTCTTTGGTGCGAAATAGCGATGTTTTAACTAGGTTCGCCGATATTTCTTTAAGCGAAACAACCACCCAATCCCGTTTTATAATTTGGCGCATGGCTTACGAAGCTTGGCAGGACCGCCCGGTTTTGGGTTGGGGTCCGGAAAGTTTCGTTTACATATTTTCCAAGTATTACGATCCGCAGTTGTGGCGCCAAGAGCCGTGGTTCGACCGGGCTCACAATGTTTTTTTTGACTGGATGACGTCTACTGGACTAGTTGGCCTTTTGGCCTATTTAAGTTTATTCTTTTCGGCGCTTAAGATTTTATACGATCTGGCTAAAAAAAATATTTTTACAGTTGGTGTTTCGGGAGTTTTTACGGGAATGCTGGCCGCTTATTTCGTGAATAATATTTTTGTCTTCGATAATTTCACAAGCTATATGTTTTTTTTCGCCGTTTTGGCTTATTTGCACAGTCTTTGGACTCAAAATAGAGAAACTTCGGCGGTACCTGTTGTTGAAAATAATTCTAAAGTAGAAATTCCTTCCGGTTTGCGCTGGGGTGTTATGGCTGTGGTGGTACCCACGCTAGTTTTTTCGATCTATTTCTTTAACGTGAAGCCGATATTAGCTTCAAAAAGCATAATCAATTCTTTAAGAATGGTTACCTATTCGGCCGACGGCAGCCGGGTGCGCGATCTGGGTGAGGGTATAAAGGCTCTAGAAAAAGGTTTGAGTTACAACACTTTCGGCACGCCCGAAATCAGGGAACAACTAGCTCAATACGCCGACAGGATAGATCAGGACCCAGCTACATCCGAAGAAGATAAAGCGGAATTTATAGATTTCGCTCTCAAAGAAATAAAGAAGCAAGCCGAGGATTTTCCATACGACGTCAGGGCCAAGGCTTTTCTTTCGACGCTTCACGGTCTGAATCAGGATCCGGCGAGCGCTGTTTTGGCCGCAGAAGAAGGTTTAACCGTTTCGGATAAAAGGCAACAGTTTTATTTTTTGTTGGGCGAGGCTTATTTTAAGGCCGGCGAGGAGGATTTGGCCTTAAGGGCTCTTAAAAAAGCTTATGACTTGGCGCCGGAGTTTCCGGATGCCGTTCATAATTACTCGGTTATACTTATTTTTTCAGGGAAATCGTCGGAAGCGGATGCTTTGTTAAAAAAGCATTTTGGAACCGAGGTGGTAGCGGATACTAAATACATAAACGCTTACGCCGCTATAGGTGATTTTGGAAAGGTTGCCCGGATTTGGGAAATGCTGGTTAAACAGGAGCCTGCTAATGTTCAATATCGGTTGAACCTGGCTTCAATATACGTAAAGATTTTTGAGGACAAAAAAGCCATTGAAGAACTGCAAAAAGTCATAGAACTGGCGCCGGGGTTCAAAGTCCAGGGTGAGGCTTTTATCGAAGAGATAAGGAATGGAGAAATAGACAGATAAAACCCAAAAAACCATACAGGCTTTAATAGCTGTGGAAAACCTGTCTTTACAGGTTTTTCGTTTTTAGTGTTAAGATGTTAAACATCAGCTAGGCTCGAAATTATTAAAGTAGCTTCTCTGGGTTTTTGTTTCCAGAGAATCTTAAAAAAATGACTAAAATTATAAATAATAAGCAGAGGTTTTTTGTTTCCTTTGCCGCGGTCTTTCTGTCAGTTTTTATGGTTGCGGTGGTGACTTACGGTGCCACAACCATTAACACGTCCAGTGTGGCAGTAGCCACGACTACCCCCGGTGCGGCCTTAGCCGTTAAAGGTGAGGCTATCGTGGAAGGTTTTGTCCATGCTGATTACTTTAAATCGACTTCTACCAATCCTTCGTGGACCATGGGTCGGTTTGGCATAGGTACCACCACTGTGTCGAGTGATGTTAATAACGATGGCGGTTTGGCTGTTGCCGGAGGCGCCATAATCGGCGACTTTATCTATACTTCCTACATCACGGCTACATCTACAACCGCTACGTCTTCCGTTAGATACGGTTTTGGTATAGCTTCGAGCTCTTTATTGGTTGACGGTTTAAGCGGTGCTGTGTCTATAGGTACAACGACTTGGGCCGATGCCGATGTTACAGGCACGCTCACCATTGATCCTTCCTTGACTGTGGGTGCAGTGGGTGCGGCCCAGAATGCGACTGCTACAGTTTATATAGCCGGTGAAGGCGGAAATGGTGGCCAAATAATACTCAGATCATCAAATGGTGCCAATTGTATTTCCATAATGGCTGATTCCGTGGCTAATGCCGTTGGAGCTGTTGGAGGAGCTGCTGATTTTCTGAGCGTGGATGTGGTTGAATGCCCCAAATAACGCTCTCTTATTTCTTTAACACGCTCTACTTATGAAACTTAAAAACATTTTGAGGGTCGGGGTGTTGTTGGGGTTAGTACTGCCTCTGGTTGTTTCTGCGGCTTTTGATGATGTGGTTATTTCTAGTGGGGGTACCCTAAGTGTTACCGTTGGCGGCAACACTATAGATTTAACCGTTACCAATGGTAAGGTAGAGACATTGGTTGTGAATGCTGCGGACATGGATATAACCTTGGCGTCAGGGTCAACCATCAATTTAACTTCTGCCGATAAAAAGAATTTTACTTATAGGGGTGACAAGACCGTGTTTAGTTTGGAATGCGGCAGTTCTTCGTCGGTGCTTTCCGTGTCTCTGCCGTCCGGTTCCTCTGAAACGGTGAATGTGGCCCCGGGTAGCTCAACTTGTACTACCACTTCCGGCGGAGGCGGGTCTTCCTCTAGCAGTAGCAGTTCATCATCAACCACCAGTACATTATCTTCAACTTCTTCGGCTTCTCCTACCACGACTACAACTACTACTACATCAACAACTGCTACTCCAAAAACTACAACTACCACAACTGCAACTACAGTTGGACCAGCAACTCCAGCTGTTACGGCCCCCGTGGTTGCACCAGTCGTATCAGCTCCAGTATCTGTGAGTATGGCGCCAGTTCTAACTAAGGAAATTAATCCCGGTGCTCGTAATGACGAGGTTATGAAACTGCAGGAGCTTTTGTCCCAAGACCCGACCATTTATCCCGAAGGCACTGTGAGCGGCTTCTACGGTCCCAAGACCACGGCCGCGGTAAAGAAATTCCAAGCCAAGTATGGTTTGCCCGCAGTGGGTAGAGTTGGGCCGGCTACATTGGCTAAGTTGAATGATGTTTTTGGTTCTAAAGCCGAAGTCATATCAACTCCAGCGCCGTCAACGTCGGTTCAAGCTAGAACTGCCAATCAAATCCAATCTCAAATTCAAGCTATCCAGCAACAAATTCAAAGCATCACATCCGGCTCGGCCGCACAGGTTGCGCCGGTGGTTTCCGGATCAGTTTCTATAGATTCTGAACTTAATCCTGGTGCTAGAAATGATGAAGTTATGGACTTGCAAAAGCTCTTAGCCCAAGATCCAACCATTTACCCCGAAGGCACTGTGAGCGGCTTCTACGGTCCCAAGACCACAGCCGCGGTAAAGAAATTCCAAGCCAAGTATGGTCTGCCTGCAGTGGGTAGAGTTGGGCCGGCTACATTGCAAAAGATTAATGAAATTTTGGGCAGTTCTTCGGTCAGCGCTCCCATAGCCCCGCCAACTCCTTCATATGTGGCTCCGGCCGCACCGTCATCAGCAGCGCCTAGTCAGGCCCAGCAGATAGCGGATCAAATCAAAGCCATCCAGGCCCAAATAGATGCGATATTGAAGAAGTAGTTTTATTAGATATGAATCAAGACCCCGCCCTTCTGAAGAGCGGGGTTTTTGGTTACTTTGGGCCATGTTTTTGGTTGTATAGATAGATAAAAACAAACTGCATTTTATGCCCGCCCAAGCCAAAAAGATAATCATCTTGATGGGGGATATTTTATTCCTCTACTTGGCGTTGTTGGCCACGGTTTATTTAAGATACAGCGGTGTGTCGGGCTTGGCCAGTTCCAATTACACCACCGCGGATTTTTTTTACATACACGCCCAAGCTTTCACGCCGCTAATGCTGGTTTGGCTGGTGGTTTTTTACATCCATAACCTCTACGAAATTACTTCGGCCAAAAACACCTTGGAGTTTTACGGCGGCCTCGCCCGTTCTTTAATCGTTAACTTTTTGGCGGCGGTGTTATGGTTTTACTTTGCCGGCTCATCGGAGGTGGCTCCCAAAACCAATCTCTTTATTTATTTTGCCGTTTTTTCCTTGTTGTTTGTGTTGTGGCGCGGCCAGATCAACCGCATCTTAAAAAAGAATCTCTTGGTGAAAACCGCCGTAGTTTCTTGGGACGAGCGGGGAGCGGTTTTAGCCATCAAGCTTAACCAAAACCCGCAGATCGGCTATAAGGTTGATTTTTTGGTCGGGCCCCAGCAGGCCTTTGCCAATCAAATCCATCATCAACACCTGCCGCAGATTTTGAATCCGCCGCGCCAGGTTGATATTGCATCTTTGGTCAACAGTCAAGGCATTCGCGCTTTTATTATAGATGATAAATTTTTGGATCAGAGTTCTTTAACCTCGTCGCTTTATAATTTCGTGGGCCACGTGGAGGTGGCCAATCTTTCCAAGTTTAGCGAAAGGGTCTGGCGCAAGGTTGACCTTAACAACGTGGATCACGTTTGGTTTTTGAACAATTTCGCCTCGGGTCGGCGGACTTTTTATGAGGGCGTCAAAAGGGTTTTGGATTTTGGGGTAGTTTTGGCTCTTTTTATTCCGTCTGCGGCCTTGGGTGTTTTGGTTGCTGTTTTGACCAAACTGGAAGACAGCGGCCCGGTTTTTTATAAACAAGTTCGGGTGGGCCGCCAGGGTCGGTCTTTTACACTGGTCAAGTTTAGGACCATGCGCACCGATGCCGAAGCGGGCGGGGCCCAGTGGACCACCCCCAATGATGCCAGAATAACCAAAGTGGGGCGGCTGCTGCGTAAAACCCGTTTAGACGAACTGCCCCAGCTTATTAACATCTTAAAAGGGGAGATGTCTTTTGTGGGGCCGCGGGCCGAGCGGCCGGAGTTTCACGAGCTTTTGACCAAAGAAATCCCTTTTTACGACCGTAGATACTTAGTTAAGCCGGGCCTCACGGGCTGGGCCCAGATAAACTACACCTACGGCTCTTCGGTGGAAGATACCCGCGAGAAACTGGCTTACGACTTTTACTACCTTAAAAATCGCTCATTTATATTTGATGTGGGCATCATCCTCAAGACTGTGAATATCGTCCTGGCCGGCCTGGGACGCTAGTTGTGGTATAATAAAGCTATTATCATTTAATAGCGTCGGCGATCTTTGCGAATTCACGGGACTTATTATTTAATTCGTAAATTCGTAATTATTCGTACTTCGTAAATATTTATTAATGAAATCCTTACACAAAGTGGCCTTCATTCTTTTGGTTCTGGGAGGTCTCAACTGGCTGTTAGTGGGTTTGTTTGGCTGGGACATCAGCCGCTGGTTGGGAGGTATGGATTCGGGTGTGGCCAAAGTGGTCTACATTCTGGTAGGTCTTTCGGCTGTACTGGTAGCTGTTTCCTCTAGCAAAAAGGGCGGGCAGATGATGTAATTTTTGTTGATATGCTACTGAAAATATACCGAGATAGCGATCGCTATCTCGGTATATTTAATTATAGGACTTATAGGTCCCATAAATCTTTTTAACCAGTTAGCTTCTTTTTGAATTCTTCTACTGTCGGCACGTTTTCCACTTCCACTCCGTAAAATTCGGCTAAATAATAACTGGTCCAGTCGGCCATCACCACCGAGCTTAATATCTTATGCCAGTGGTTTTGGCCTTGAAGTTGTATTCTTTCCACTGTTAGCCCCCTCGCCTTTAATAGCTCGGCCAAAGCGGCCAGCCGCTTTTGATTTTTAAGGTGGTCGTATTTATCTTCTAGGATTATAAACGAGAATTTTTCGCCTAGCTCTCGGCTGGTCGGCGAAGCATCAAACCCGGCCATTTCGTTGTGGTTAAGTTCCGGCACGGCATTAGCGAAGGCCGGAATCTTGGCCGTCTCGTTAAACTTTACCTTCCAGTTTACAGCCAAAGGCAACTTGCGCGTGGAAGCATAAATTATTGGTATTTGGCCGCGTAGTTTCTCGGCCAGTTTTTGGGCCTCGGGTTTTATTTCCTCCACTTTCAACATGTGAACCAGTTCGTACAGTTCCTTAATGGTTTCTTCTTGGCCAGCCAGCTTTAATATGGCCAGTAAAGAGTGCCCCAGAGCCACTCGGGGCTGTATATTTTCCGCGGGTAGTTTGATGTAAGGGAGATTTTGCTTTTGGGCTATTTCTAGTAACTGGCCACCGCTCGCTATTACCGTGACCGGCAAGTTTTTTTCCAGTGCCATATTGAGTCCGTCAATAACTTCCTCGGTATTGCCCGAGTGCGAGCTCGCGATAATCAAATAGCTGGCTAACTCCTCGTCGGTCAATTCCGGCAGGCCGTAGTCGGAGTGAATCATTATCTTGCCCCAATAAGACGCCCAAGTTCGGGCGAGGTCGGCCGCCAGGTGCGAGCCGCCCATACCTAAAACAATTATCTTTTCTTTTGGAGTGAGTTTCTCGGCATTGCCTATCTCCGGTCGCCACTCAAACTGTTTGGGAAAATTTTCGAGAGTTTGTTCAAACATAAGGTTCACTTGATTATACCGTCAATTTTCGTATACAATCAATAAATATGAAAAGAATCAGGTTGGAGGTGCCGTTTTACGCCTTGTTTTTTGGTTTAATAGCCCTCGGCCTTTATTTTGGCGTGGTTTGGTTGAGGGGCTGGGCCAATCCGACGCCGGATTTTGCTATTCGGGCGTCCACCTTGGCTTCGGTTAAAATAATAGATCAAAAACCCTATAGCGACGGCGTGATCATAGAAAATCGGGTTTATGTTGATAATGTGACTTTGGCCCGACCCGGCTTCGTGGCCGTGTACGAAAACCCGTACGACAAGTACGGCACATTGGTGGGTACCAGCCGTTTTTTGGCGGCGGGCGAGCATAAATATGTGATAGTGGATTTGGTTAAAGAATATAAGCTCGGAACTCGGCTCTATGCCATTTTGCACCAAGACACCGGCGACGCCATTTATAATCTAGTCCAAGATCCCACCATCAAAGACCAACGCGGTTTGGATATTTTAGACGATTTCCGCATCCGAGATGGTGGTTTCGGGCATGGTAAGTAGTTTAACGGGCTGTCGTATAATGGTAGTACGCGAGGCTGGGGGTCTTGCAGCCGGGGTTCGATTCCCCGCAGCCCGACACCAAACCGAATCAAAAGACCCGACCATGGTCGGGTCTTTTGTATCGAGGTTAAACCTCGATAGAGTATTTATTTAACCAAATTCGGAGCCGCCTCTTTAAAGTAGTTGGGATTTTTTTGAGAGGCCTTGATGCAGCTGGCGCAGACTTTGATCCTTTTGCCCGAGCCGATTTTAATCCATTGCAAATTAGGATGCTGTTTTTGTTTGACCGTGGGATTATAATGGCCACGTAAAAGCACGCGCTTGATGCGAAAACCGCTTATTTTTTTACATACGGGGCAAGTCATATATCTTTACGAAATACGAATTTATACGAATATACGAATGATTTTTTGTATGGTAGAATCACATTAACACAAAACATTATATGGATCAAACGGTATTGCTTATTTTCAATTTAGCGGTGCTGATTATGTCGGTGGTGGCGCACGAGGTTTCTCATGGTCTTGCGGCTAACAAGTTAGGCGATCCCACCGCCCGCGACCTTGGCCGGCTAAGTTTTAACCCTCTCAAACATCTTGATTTTGTGGGTTCGTTTTTAGTGCCGCTGATTTCGTATCTCGCGGGCGGGTTTATATTCGGTTGGGCTAAGCCCGTGCCTTATAACCCCTATAATCTTAAAAATCAAAAATGGGGCCCGGCCGCCGTGGCCGCGGCCGGGCCTTTGTCCAATTTTGCCGTGGCCTTGTTTTTTGGTTTGGCTTTACGCTGGGCGCCTATCCCGGCCGCGGCTGGCTTGGGGTTGTCTTTGATAGTCTACATCAATATCCTTTTAGGTATTTTTAATTTAATTCCCATACCGCCCTTGGACGGCTCCAAAATTTTAGCCGCCGTTTTGCCCTACCGCTACGAACGCCAGCTCGTTATACTGGAGCGTTATGGTATGTTTTTGGTGTTGATATTTATCTTCTTTTTGTTTCCTTTGATAGTTCCGATAATTCCCGTAATCTTCCAGCTGATAACCGGCTCCCCGTTGTTGTTTTGATCATTAGTCTAATAATGTTGAACATCGGATGTTCAACATTATTAGATGTCTTATCTGCTATTGACCTCGGCCAGATGTTTTGCTAGCATCTATTTGCTTGCATGGAAACGGTGTCAGACGGTTTATCTCGATGTGCCTCTGGGGGAGCCTACGCGGAGAGATCGGAGTCGGAGGCTTCGGAGGCGAACGTAGTCGAGATAGGTGGGTTCAATTCCCACGCACCGGTCCCAACGGGAATCTAAGTTTCGCGTAGAGTAAGCTGGGCTTAGAGCTCCGACTTCCGGGTCGGAGGGAGCCGACAGTGAAATACCGCTCCCACTTAGATTGACCCCGGTTGAGACAGCTATAAATTCAACCGGCCCGAAGGATTTCAACAAGCAAGTAGTCGACACCCTCTTCTCTTCGGGGGTCGGCGACGTCAGGGGTGAGCGCAAAACACCGTGCTCACCCCATTTTATTATTATATTTAATTTCATCTACCGAGGTTGCGGCCGCAAGCTCGGTAGATGCTGGTTCTTGCGCCAAGGCCTGTTTTAATCTATAATGATTTCAGCTTAAAATCCGATGTGTCCTAGTAAGATCAAGGTCAGACCTTGCTAGCAAGGTCTGACCTTTATAATCAATGCCGACGATAAATCAACTAATCAAAAGACCAAGAAAAACCTCCAAGCGCAAATCCAAATCGCCGGCGCTGACTTTTGCGTTCAATAGCTTAAAAAACAGATACTCCGCTTTCCAGTCGCCTTTCAAAAGAGGCGTGTGCCTTTCGGTGCGCACGATGACGCCCAAAAAACCCAACTCGGCTTTGCGCAAAATCGCGCGGGTGAGATTATCCAACGGTATGGAGGTGACGGCCTATATTCCCGGCATCGGCCACAATCTGCAGGAACACTCGGTGGTGATTTTGCGGGGCGGGCGGGTTAAAGATTTGCCCGGCATCCGCTATCACATTGTGCGCGGCCTGCTGGATGCTACCGGCGTAGAGGGCCGCAAGCAGCGGCGGAGCAAGTATGGGGCTAAGACTCCCAAATAGAAAATTAGCTTCCTAGCTTATTAGCTTTTTAGTAAAATCCTAAGAAGCTAAAAGCTAAAAGCTAAAAGCTGATTCATGCGACGCAAAATAAACATCAAACGCGATATTAAACCCGATTATAAACACGGCAGTGTTTTGGCCGCCCGGTTTATTAATAAAATAATGCAGCATGGGGAAAAGAGCGTGTCCCAGAAGATTTTTTACCAGGCCTTGGATAATATAGAGCAGAAAGAGAAAAAGCCCGGTTTGGAAGTTTTTGAAACAGCCATCAAAAATGTTTCGCCCCAACTGGAAGTAAAATCCCGCCGCATTGGCGGCGCCAATTACCAGGTCCCGCGCGAAGTGAGAGGCGAGCGCAAATTGGCTCTGGCGATGAGGTGGCTTATTCTGGCGGCTCGGGCCGGCAAGGGCAAGCCCATGGACCAGAAACTGGCCGAGGAGATCATCTTGGCCGCCAAAAACGAAGGCAACGCCATCAAGAAGAAAAACGACACCCACCGCATGGCCGAAGCTAATAAAGCTTTCGCGCATTTTAGTTGGTAAGGGCTTTGTCCGCGAGCGAAGCGAGCGGTAACAAAACCTTATCCTGAGCTAGGTCGAAGGATTACCCCTCGACTGCGCTCGGGGTGCTCAATTTTAATATTTACTCACTTCGTTCGTAAATAAAATTGGCATATGTCACGTGATTACCCCATCGAACGCACCAGAGATATTGGCATTGTAGCTCACATTGATGCCGGAAAAACGACCGTTTCCGAGCGGGTTTTGTTTTACACGGGCGTGTCGCACAAGATCGGCGAGGTCCACGAAGGCGAGGCCATCATGGATTGGATGGAACAGGAACAGGAGCGGGGCATCACTATAACCGCCGCGGCTACCACCTGTTTTTGGACGCCGACCGAAGATCGGGCCGGCGGGGTCAAAACCAAGGAAAAAGAGATGCGTATTAACATAATCGATACGCCCGGCCACGTTGATTTTACGGTGGAGGTGGAACGGTCGCTTCGCGTTTTGGACGGCGCGGTGGTGGTTTTTGACGGCGTAGCCGGCGTGGAGCCCCAGTCCGAAACCGTCTGGCGCCAAGCCGATAAATATAATGTGCCTAGAATTTGTTTTATAAACAAACTGGACCGCACCGGCGCTTCTTTTGAAAAATCTTATGCTTCCATTTTAGAACGCTTAACCTCTAAAGCTGTAAAAGTCCAATTACCGATCGGTTTGGAGGAAAATTTTGAGGGTGTGGTGGATCTAATGAAAATGAAGGCCTATCGTTTTGAAGGCGAGCACGGCGAGCAGGTTATTGAAGCCGATATTCCCGATGATATGAAAGTTGAAGCCGAAAAATGCCGGGCCGAACTGGTAGAAAAAGTTGTTGAAACCGACGACGTCTTGATGGAGCGTTATTTGGGCGGGGAAAAACCTACCTTGGTTGAACTAAGAAAAGCTTTGCGGGCCGCCGCTATTGCCGGTAAATTTATTCCAGTTTTGTGCGGTTCGGCCTTAAAAAATAAAGGTGTGCAGTTGATGTTGGACGCCGTGCTCTATTATTTGCCGAGCCCCGTAGATTTACCTCCGGTAAAAGGAGTCAATCCCAAGACCGGGGCTTCGGAGGAACGCCCGGCTAGCGACGAAGTCGCTTTTTCAGCCTTGGCTTTCAAAGTTGCCAGTGATCCTTTTGTGGGCCAACTGACTTTTTTTAGAGTCTATTCAGGTACGCTGGAAGCCGGTTCCTATGTTCTGAACGTCAATAAAAATCAAAAAGAAAGAATCGGACGCATTTTAAGAATGCACGCCAACCACCGCGAAGAAGTCAAAGAGATTTTTGCCGGCGAGATCGGCGCGGCGGTGGGCTTAAAATACACCCGAACCGGCGACACTCTTTCAGATGAAGACAAACCGATACTGCTGGAGCAGATAGTCTTTCCCGAGCCGGTCATCTCGGTGCGGATTGAGCCCAAAACCAAAGCCGATCAGGAAAAAATGGGTTTGGCTTTGCGCCGCCTGGCCGATGAAGATCCGACTTTTAGAATAAGAGGCGACGAGGAGACCGGCGATACTTTAATTGCCGGCATGGGCGAATTGCATTTGGAAATAATTGTGGACCGTATGAAACGGGAGTTTAAGGTGGATGCCAACGTCGGCCGGCCGCAGGTAGCTTACAAAGAAACCGTTAAAAGCACGGCCGAGGCCGAAGGCAAATATATCCGCCAGTCGGGCGGCCGCGGCCAGTACGGCCACGTGCGCTTAAAATTGGAGCCGCTGGATCGCGGCGCCGGGTTTGAGTTTGTCAACGCCATTAAAGGCGGCGCCATTCCGCAGGAGTTTATTCCGGCGGTGGAAAAAGGCATCAAAGAGGCGATAGATAAAGGCGTGGTGGCCGGCTACCCGGTGGTTGATGTTAAAGCCACGCTTTATGATGGTTCATTTCACGAGGTGGACTCTTCGGAAATGGCTTTCAAAATCGCCGGCAGTATAGCTTTTCAAGAAGGCGCTAAAAGGGCGAGCCCGGTTTTGTTGGAGCCAGTAATGAAAGTTGAGGTGATCGTGCCCGAAAAGTTTTTGGGCGAAGTTACCGGGGATCTTTCGTCCAAACGCGCCCGCATCGAGCAAATGGCGGCGCGGGGCGGCACCAGCGCGGTGGGCGATTCGGCGCTTAAAGTTATAGACGCCAAAGTGCCCTTATCCGAAATGTTCGGCTATTCCACCCAACTGCGTTCTTTAAGCGAGGGTCGGGCGTCATACACGATGGAGTTCAACCACTACGAAGAGGTGCCCAAAAACATCGCCGAGGAAATAATTTCCGGCCGCCGCAAATAGGTCTTATGAGATAGATCTATTAGATCAATTTCATTGGATTCATTAAATTTAATAAGTACAAACCGTATTTAGCACGAGAATACGATCGTGAGCTCGTGCTAAATGGATTTGACTAATTAGGCATGGAATGGTAGTTTGTTGGGGTACGGCAGAGGATAGTTTTTTAATAAATCTTAGAAGAGGAGGTTGCGTCCATGGAAGTTGAATTGGCTTTAGATATAGATCAGTATGAAGAATATGAATCATTGGAGGGCAAAGGATGGGGTGATTTTGCCTATAAGACAGTATATCTCCCGACGGTATTTATAGGTTTAAGACTTTTTATAGATTTCATGACCTCAAAAGGTGAGAAAAGTGCGCTCAATTTTGTAGTAGTAGATGTCTACTATTTCTTTAGAGATAAACTGTTGGCAGTTTATATAGAGTTTGATGAGCTTCCTATGTTAATGGCCGATCTAATAACGGCAGAGAACGGTTGGAGAAAAAAATCAGTTCATCTTTAGATCAATCTTGTGCCAGGGTGAACGACAGTACCTTGCTCGCGCCCGAGTTTTTCAAAACTCGGGCGCATTCTTTTAAGGTGGCGCCGGTGGTGGCCACATCGTCCACAATTAAAACAGTCTTATGGTGCAAAATCCGATTTTGCACATTTTGCACAAGCTCAAAAATGTTCTGGGCATTCTTTATCCGCGCTGCCCTGTTTTTTATTTCCATCTGCGGCCGGCGGTAAGTTTTTCTTTTTATTATATTTTCAATAATCGGCTTGGCGGTCAGCTCGGCTACTTTTTCGGCGATAAGCTCGCTCTGATTAAAACCGCGTTCTCTTAGCCGCCGGGGATGCAAAGGCACCGGGATGATAAAATCAAAAACCATTTTTTTAATATTGGAGCGTTCCTGTTCTAAGGCCACCTTAAAAGTCTCGGCTATCTCTTTAACCCAATTGTATTTTAGGGCGTGGATGAGTTTTTTGGCCAATTTATCTTTTTGGTAGTCAAAGATGTAAAAAGATTCCTCCAGTTCCGGTTTTAAGGGCGATTTTTGCCAACGAGGTAACAATAACAAATGGCAGTTCAAACACAGCCAACGCAAACTTTTGGGCTCTTCCGGCGTGTCCTGCCTGCAATTGAGGCAATACGAAGGCAGTAGCGTCTGTTCTATATATTTTACTAGGATCATCAACATCAGAATAACCCAATAAATCTCAAATTAAAAACGCGTGTGGATAACCGTTTTATCTGAATTTTTGAGCGGAATCGTGATATAATTTAAGGGTAGACACAACATAATTATGTGGCCATTTAGTCGAAAAACCCGGCGTCAGCTTGGAGTTGATGTTGGCACATCTTCGGTAAAGATAGTGGAGCTGGAACGGGAAGGTGAACATTTAAAATTAGCGAATTACGGCTTGATAGACGGCTCGGATTTTTTTGGAGAAATATTGGGCAGCCCCAATGCGCCTCTGGGAATCAAGATATCCGAAAACGATGTGGCCAGCGTCTTGAAACATCTTTTGGCTTCGGCGCGGGTCAAGGCTCGTTCGGCGGTAATGTCCATCCCCATATTTTCCAGTTTCCTCACGGTAATGGAATTACCCGGCTTGAGCGCCAAGGAATTAGAAAGCGCCGTGCCTTTTGAGGCTCGTTCTTATATTCCCGTGCCGCTGTCCGAGGTGGTTCTGGATTGGCTGATCATTCCGGAAGAGGGCTTGGTAGCCTCAACTGCCCCAACCCCAACAGGTAAAGGCAAGGTGACTATACTCCTAATAGCCGTGCCCAAAGAGGTGGTGTCTAAGTACCAAAGGATTGCCAAAGCCGCCAATTTGGAATTAGCGGCCTTGGAATCGGAAAGTTTTAGCTTAGCCCGGTCACTGGTGGGTCCCGATCAAGGGACCATAATGATTGTAGATATGGGGGCTCGCAGCACCAATCTGACCATCATCAGCCACGGTTTTATTTTGATGAGCCACAGCGCCGATATGTCGGGTAAAGAAATAACCAAAGTGGTGGGGCACAGTTTGAATGTGGCGCCGAGCCGAGCCGAAGAGTTAAAAAAAACAGCCGGGGTATCGGACGCTTCGGCGGAAAAAGGATTGGCTCAAGTCATCGCACCCTTTATCGATAAGTTGGTGAGTGAAGTGGAAAGAATGGAAAGCTTGTTGAATAAAAAAACATCAAAACGGGTGGAGAAAATTATCCTAACCGGCGGCGCGGCCAATCTGCCCGGCCTGACGGAATATCTTAGCCGCCGCTTGGGGGTGGAAATTATTATCGGCAGTTCCCTAGGCCGGGTAAAATTTGATCCGGCTTTAGAACAGATTTTCCGGCGGGAACTTTCGCCCAGTTTGGCGGTGGCGGTGGGTTTGGCCATGAGGGAACTGTAAGGGCTTTGTCTAAGAATCTATCGCTTCGCCGAGCTGAGCTCGGCTTCGCTCATAGACAAAATTGGCATGGATAACATCTCTTTAATACCCAAAAAAGAAAAAAACAGCCGGGGCTTGCCGCGCTTTGTCACTTTCCGGAGCCCCTCGCTGGAGTTAAGCGCCACGGCCAAGCTGGGTTTGGCGCTTATCGCCGTAGCGTTGGCGGTAACAGCCGGGCTTTACTTTTGGAAATATCGTTTGAACAGCGAGGTGGCCTCTTTTAATACCGAGCTTCAGCGTCTGACCAGCCAGAGAGATATGAGTTTGGAGACGCGGCTTAATAATCTTAATAATGTTCTGGAAGTTTTTAAGAATATCTTGGATAACCACCGCTACTGGTCGCAGGTTTTTAAGATGTTGGGAGAAAAAACTTTGAATACGGTCGCGTTCAAGAGTTTTGATGGCGATGATACTGATGCCTCTTTTTTACTGACGGGCCGCTCTCCCAGCTATGGGGTTTTGGCCCAGCAGATAAAAATATTCGAAGATACGCCCCAAGTGGTTTCAGTTGCGGCTTCCAATATCAACTTAGCCGAAGATGGGCGGGTGGATTTTACCTTAGTTGTTAATTTTTCCAAGGATTTTATTACAAAAAAATAATGTCGAGCAAGTTCATCATAAATATTTTAGTGGCGGCCGGCTTGGTGGCGCTGGTCTGGCTGGTGGTACTCCCCAGCTGGTCGGGTGTGGCGGCGCTAAGGCAAGAGGCGGCCTTAAAGAAAAAATCCATAGAATTGGAACGCCAGGTTATAGACAAGCTCAATGCCGTCAATCAGGTTTTGGATTCACAAAAAAGCAACGTGGAAAGGTTGGAGCAGGCGGTGCCATCTTTAGAGTTTAAGCCGGAGATGATCAGTATTATGGAAAATCTGGCGGCTCAAAACGGTTTGAATTTGGTGAGGGTTATTGTGGAGTCAGCTCCGGAGGATACCAGCGCCCGGACTCCCAATTCGCGAGCTGTTGTTGCCGCCAGCAAAGAAATGATAAAAACCTTGACGGTGGGAGTTAGCGCCTCCGGCAATTACGGCTCTTTTAAGAATTGGCTGGGCGCGGTGGAAAAAAGTTTGCGTCTGCTGGATGTTACCAAGATTTCTTTTGCGGTGGCCCAAAAGAAAACATCCGAAGGCGAATTGGTTGTCGATGTGGACCCGATCATTGATTACAGTGTTAGTATGAAAACGTATGTACTTAAAAAGTAGATTTACGAATTACGAATGGATACGAATATACTAATAAAATTCCAATCCCATTCGTAAATTCGTAAGTATTCGTATTTCGTAAAAGCATGCCTGTCGTAGCTACCAAAGAAATCAAACGTAAGCGGTTGTTTTTAACAGTGTTTATTGTGCTGGTTTTAACCAGCGCGGCTATTGTCTATTTTGGTATTTTTAAGAAAAGCGCCCTGCCCAGCACCGCCTTGCCGCCGGCGAACCCAACAACGGCCAGCAACAATCAAATCTCCGATCTCAAGGTAAAAATTTTGGAAGACGAGCGTTTTAGAGATCTGCTGCCCCCGCCGGGCCTGCCCCTAAAAACCGAGACCACCGGCAAAAATAATCCTTTTTCGGATTAAGCGCTTGGCGGCCAAACCTTACCCAGCACCTTTTAGATGTATAAATATCTTTACCTTGAAAAGGTGCTGGGTGCTCAATTTAATAGCTATTCGCTTCGCTCATAGATAAAATTGGCATGGTAGAAAAATTACTCGCTTACTTAATAGACAATGGTTTGTTGAAGGAAAGCCAGATCAAAAGTCTGTCTCTCCAGGTTTCGGCCGACGCGGCGGGCCTGGAGACAGAATTGGTAAAGCGCAATTGGGTGAACCCTTTGGATATCTTGCGCGCCAAGAGCGCCATTTTGGGCCTGCCCTATCTTGATCTAGCTGATAAAAATATACCGGCCGAGGTGCTTCAGGAAATTCCGGAGGATGCGGTTTTACACTACAAAATCCTGCCGGTGGAAAAAAATAGCAATGAACTTACCATTGGTATGGTCAACCCTGAAGATGTTGAGGCCAGTGAAGCGCTTAAATTTATTGCCATTAAGAATAATTTTGTACCTAAAATCAATATTATCTCGGCCACTGATTTTGACGCTGTGGCCCGGCAGTACCGCAACTTGGGGCGGGAGGTTACCAGTGCTTTGGAGGAATTGGAGCAGGAATTTGTTTCGGAGGTTGGGCCGGTGGCCGAGTCTCGCACAGAGAAAGTCGAACAGATAACCGCCGAAGCGCCCATTACCAAGGTGGTGGCGGTCATTCTGCGCCACGCCGTGGAAGGCAAGGCCTCCGATATCCATATTGAGCCTTTGGAAAACGAAACCCGCGTCCGGTTTAGATTAGACGGCACTCTGCATTCTTCCATCATTCTGCCGCGCGAGGCGCATAACGCCATCATCAGCCGCATCAAAGTCCTTTCTAATCTTAAAATTGACGAGACGCGCATGCCCCAAGACGGCCGGTTTAGCACCAAGATCGGCTCCGGCAAAATTGATTTTAGGGTGTCAACCCTGCCGACCGCCTTTGGCGAAAAGATTGCCTTGAGAATTTTGGATCCCACGGTGGGCGTGGGCACCTTCGCTGATTTGGGTTTAATAGGCAGAAATATGGAAACCTATGAAAGATCCATAAAAAATCCTTACGGTATCGTGCTGATCACCGGCCCCACCGGCTCGGGCAAATCTACCACG
The DNA here is from genome assembly GCA_049274895.1 of Minisyncoccia bacterium. Classification (GTDB taxonomy): domain Bacteria; phylum Patescibacteriota; class Minisyncoccia; order JACQLN01; family JACQLN01; genus JACQLN01. The sequence continues at coordinate 5,441 of JBASTM010000011.1, read as the reverse complement.
CTTTACACCACGCTTAATTTTTTAAATAAAGAGGGCGTCAACATCATCACTTTAGAAGACCCTTTGGAATATTACATTTCGGGCGTAAACCAATCCCAGATACATCCGGAAATCGGCTTTACTTTTGCTTCGGGCTTGCGCAGTATTTTGCGCCAGGACCCGAATATTATCATGGTGGGTGAAATCCGAGACAAAGAAACCGCGGGCCTGGCCACCCACGCCGCGCTGACCGGGCATTTGGTTTTTTCTACATTGCACACCAACGATTCCCTGGGCATTATTCCGCGCTTGGCGGATATGGATATAGATCCTTTCCTGATACCTTCCACTTTGGTGGCCGGGATGGCTCAAAGATTGATAAAGAAAATGTGCAAAGAATGTTTCAAGCCAGTGCCCCTGCCCGACAAGTTTTCAAAAATAGTCAGTGATGCTCTTAAAGATATGCCGGAATCCGAACAGCAAAAATACGGTCTTAAAAAGCCCTGGCAGATTTTTGAGGCGCCGGGCTGCGCCGCTTGCGGTTTTAAGGGCACCAAAGGCCGAGTGGGCATTTTTGAGATATTTGAAATGACGCCCAGTTTGGAAAAGATTATTTTAAGCTCGGCCATATCCGAAATTGCCATTGCCGCAGAAGCCCAGCGGCAGGGGATGATTACTATGAAACAGGATGGTATAATGAAAGCGCTGGTGGGCTTGGTGTCTATAGAAGAAGTATTGAGGGTAGTGGAGGAATAAGGGCTTGACCTAAATTTTGGAGCGGAGCGAATAAAATTTAACTGGCAAACCTTATCCAGCACCTTTTCAAGGTAAAATATTTAACTTCCAAAAGGTGCTGGATGCTCAATTTAATAGCTATTCGCTTCACTCATAGATAAAATTGGCATGGCTTACAAAATATTATTAGTGGAGGACGATCCGTTTTTGCTGGACATGTATTCCACCAAGTTTAAGGAGGTGGGTTTTGACGTGGTGGTGGCGCAGGACGGCGAGATGGGCTTGGCTAAAGCTAAAGAGCTGATGCCGGATTTGGTGCTGTTGGATATTGTCCTGCCCAAAAAAGACGGTTTTGAGGTTTTAAAAATCCTAAAATCCGACGGCCAAACGGCTAAAATTCCGGTAATTTTATTGACCAATCTCGGTTTGGACAGCGATGTTAAGCGCGGTTTAGAACTGGGGGCGCAAAGTTACATTATCAAAGCCCATTTTACGCCGACGGAGGTGGTGGCCAAAGTTAAAGAAATTTTAAAGTAGCGGCACCAATATACGAATGCACTCGAATGACGCGAATAAAATTCATTCGTAAATTCGTGTGTCATTAGTAATTAGTGTCGCTTTTTATGAACAATTACCAGCGGGAAATAGAAGATCTTTTACTGCTGGCCGCCGAACAAGGGGCTTCCGACTTGCATATCGCTCCGGGCCGTCATCCCACTTTGCGCATCGACGGTGAGCTGGTCCAGTTGACCCAGCGGCCGATGATTACGCCTGAATCATCGGCCGGTTTGTGTTTGGCGCTGATGGACACCGAAAAGCAGGAGTTTTTCCAAAAAAACAAGGAAATTGATTTTGCTTTCAGTTTTAAGGATAAGGTCCGCTTTAGGACCAATATCTACCTTCAGCGGGGTTATATTTCAGGCGCTTTGCGGCTTATTTCTCATAAAATCAGAACTTTAGAAGAATTGGGCTTGCCGCAGGTTTTACGCGAGTTTACCCGGCCCAGTCAAGGATTTGTCATAATTTCCGGGCCGACCGGCCACGGCAAGTCCACGACTTTAGCGGCGCTGGTGGATGAGATAAACCATAAACGCGGCGATCACATTGTTACCATAGAAGACCCGATTGAGTATCTGTTTGTGCCGGACAAGGCCATAATAGAACAGCGCGAAGTCGGTTCCGACACTTTAAGTTTCCGCAAAGCGTTGCGATCGGTCTTTAGGCAGGATGCCGACGTGGTGATGTTGGGCGAGATGCGCGATTTGGAAACTATTTCCACCGCCGTCACCGCGGCCGAAACCGGGCATTTGATTTTTGCCACCCTGCACACCAATTCCGCTGCCCAAACCATAGACCGCATCATCGACAGCTTCCCGCCGGAGCAGCAATCTCAAATACGCCTCCAACTGGCCGGAGCCCTTTTGGGCGTGGTGTCCCAGCGCTTGGTGCCCCGGGTAGACGGCGGCTTGGTGGCGGCCGTGGAGGTGTTGATTGCCAACTATGCCGTCCGCAATCTTATTCGGGAAAACAAAATACACCAATTGGATCTGGTCATAGAAACCAGCACCGACAAGGGTATGATTTCCTTAAACAAATCGCTTTCGGAGCTGGTCCGCCAAGGCCAGATCTCACTGGAAAACGCCGAGATCTATTCGCTTAACCCTTCGGAGTTGTCGTCATTACTGTCTCACTAAAAGCAACAATGAAATTCAATTACCAGGCCCGCACCGCTGCAGGTGCCATCCAAACTGGAACCGTGGAAGCGCCCAACCAAGATGCGGCGGTGGAATCTTTGCATCGCTACGGCCTGGTGATTTTGGAAATCGCCGTAGGGAAAAAAGGTTTTGCCTTAAGTTTAGGCGGCGAGCTGCCTTTTTTCAATAAAGTAAAAAGCCAGGATATTGTTATCTTTTCTCGACAGCTGGCGGTGCTGTTTGACGCCCAAGTGCCTTTGGTGGCGGCTTTGCGCACCTTGGCCGAACAATCGCCCCCGGCCTTAAAAAAAATAGTTATGGAAGTGGCCGGCGATGTGGATTCCGGCACGGCCCTGTCCCAATCTTTGGAAAAGTTTAACAAAGTTTTTTCTTTTTTTTATGTTTCGGTGGTGCGGGCCGGCGAGGCCTCGGGCCGTCTGCAGGAAGTTCTAAACTATCTGGCCGACCACGAGGAGCGTTCTTACGATCTTAATAAAAAAGTAAAAGGCGCTCTGACCTATCCCATTTTTATCATCTCGGCTTTGGTGGCGGTGGGCGCGGCGATGATGATTTTTGTGGTGCCCCAGCTGACCAGCGTTTTGGAAGAATCCGGCCAGGAACTGCCGGTGCTGACCAAATTGATCATAGCCCTAAGCGATTTTTTGAGGGGAAGCTGGTGGTTGGGAATTTTGGCTATGGGCGGCATCGCGTTTTCCGGAGTGTACGCCCTTAAAACCCAAGTCGGGCGGGATTACTGGGACAAAATAAAACTCAAACTGCCTATTTTTGGGAATATCTTTAAGAAGATATATTTGGCGCGCTTTTCCGAAAACTTGGGCACGCTTATAAAAGGCGGCATTCCCATCATCCAGTCTTTGACCATAACCGCCGACGTGGTGGGCAATGCCGTCTACAAAGCCATAATCTTAAAAGCCCGCGAGGAGGTCAGGCGCGGCAGCACCATCAATTCCGTTTTTGCTTCAAGCCCCAGCGTGCCGCCGATGGTGGCCCAGATGATTATGATCGGCGAGCAGACCGGCCGTTTGGATGTGCTGTTGAGCAAAGTAGCGGTTTTTTTCCAGAAGGATGTGGATAACATAATGGAGAACTTAACCTCGCTCATCCAGCCGGTTTTGATACTTATTCTGGGCGGGGCGGCCGGGGTGTTAGTTGCAGCCATATTGCTTCCGATATATAATCTAAGCAGCGGACTGTAGTTTACGAAGTACCAGTAGGTACGAATATACGAAGGTTTTTTGGTTCGTAAGTTCGTGTTTTTTCGTACTTCGTAAAGGGATATTGGCAAAGGTCGTTTTTTAGAGTTACAACAAAACAAATTAACAATTTATTAAATATTAAATTATATAAGTACAACAATGTCTAAATCAATCAGATTAAACAAAGGTCTGGGCTTTACCTTAGTGGAATTGTTGGTGGTTATTGCCATCATCGGCATTTTGGCTTCGGTGGTGTTAGTTTCGTTAAACAGCGCGCGTTCCAAAGCCCGCGACGCCCGCCGGATAGCCGACCTGCATCAGATATCTTTGGCTTTGGAAAGTTATTACGATTCCAATCAAGGTCGTGACGGCGCCGCGGCCGATACCGGTTTGGATTACCCCAGTTTAACCGACGCGGCCACATCGCTGGCTCTTTTGGTCTCGGGCGGCTTTATGAGTGCGATGCCCAAAGATCCTCAAACCGGCGCTAACTATTCTTATGCCGCTTTGGGTTCGGGCGACACTTGCTCCAGCTATCACATTGGTGCCACTTTGGAAAACGCCAATAACACGGCTTTAACCAATGATGCTGACGCCGCGGCCGGCACCGGCTGCACCGGCAGCACCGATTTTGCCGGCACCGATCCTTTGTACGACATAAAACCGTAGTTTTTGATGAATAAGCGCGATACCAATACACGAATGCGCTCGAATGACGCGAATGTAAATTCGTGTGGGCGCTTTCGTGTTTCGCGAAGCCGACGCTTTGGTCGGCTGAGCGAGCGCTATTCACGTGCCGGTTTTACCCTGGTTGAACTCTTGGTGGTTATCACCATCATCGGTATTTTGGCTTCGATAGCTTTAGTGTCTTTGAATTCCGCTCGAGTCAAAGCCCGCGACGCCCGGCGCCTGGCTGATGTTAGGCAAATCGCCTTGGCGCTGGAATTTTGTTACAACGAAATAGGCAAGTACATTCCCGCTTCCACCTTTCCCGTGGCGGGCTCGGCGCTCGCTTGCGGGGGCGTCACTTACATTACCGCTATGCCGGGGGATCCCAGCGGCGGCGGTTACACCTACGGCGTCAATAACGATTCCAATCCGCAAAAATACGTTCTGGGTTCCTTGCTGGAAGCCAACAACTCGGCTTTGCTTACCGACACCGACGGCACGGTCTACGGCGTCAACTGCGACGATCTCACTTATTGTATAGCCCCGTAGTGGACTTTGCCTAATTAAACCTTTGAGTTGCGCTTAGGTAAGTCGATTTCCGTCGTTCTCATTGCCAGTTGTTACTGACCACATCAACAATCAAAATCGGTTTAATCCTAAAGCAACTGGCAAAGTTCTACTACGGGGTATCGCCCCGTAGTCAAACGAAGGACCGCCCTTCGTTTTTCGCAAATAAAATCCCCCCAGACGTCCGACGTCTGGGGGTTTCCTGGAATAGAAAAATCCGCCCCGACGTGTTAGTCGGGGCGGTGTGGAACTCGTTGAAGCCGGCAAGGCGCATGGCAGTTGTTTACTGCCCAACGGCAACCGTCTTGTTCTCCGGCTCCGGTACGCCTGCAAAGGCCGCCAGAGCCATGACGCCGACTCCGGCTAGAAGCGTGCCGGCTGCGAGCGGCAGTGAGTGCGTCCAGATCAGCATCCAGCCGAGAATCGCTCCGGCCTCGCCCAAGAGCACTGTCATCACCCGCCAGTAAGGGATATTTTCCTTTTTGGCGAAGATGTCGATGGCGAAGGCGGCGACGGCGGCGGCGACGGCGGCGAAGGCGGCGGCGGTGACGGCGGCGAAGACGACGGTGACGGCGAAGGC
>JBASTM010000010.1:0-31670 GCA_049274895.1 Minisyncoccia bacterium | reverse complement strand
GGAGGGTTGCCTAACGGCAACCCTCTTTATATTTTTCTAGTGGCTAATCCCTAATACCCTACCCTAATTGCTATTTTCAGCGCTGATGCTGGGTGAAGGGTAAGAGGGCGGCGAGGCGGGAGCGTTTGATGGCGTTGGCCACCCGGCGCTGGTGTTTGGCGCAGTTGCCGGTGCGGCCGCGCGAGGCGATTTTATACTGGTGGGTCAAAAAGTTTTTGAGCAAAGCCACATCCTTAAAATCAAAAACCTCAATGTCGTTGGTGCAAAAATAACATTGTTTGATTTCGTTGCGTTTTGTTTTTCTTGAAGTAGTTGTTTTGTAAGCCATGCCAATTTTGTTGAAATTTATGAATGTAGTGAATAAATTTCACTACAGAATTGAGCACCCCGCCCTCTATGCTTAAGAATAATTTTCATCAGCTTAGAGGGCGGGGTAACTATTTGTTACCAATCGCTTCGCTCTTGGACAAATACTTAAAACGGAATATCCGAAACATTAACCTCCTCCGAATCCTGCTCTATTATAGGGATGTCTTCTTTATCTTCTTTAACTGGGTTTTTGGAAGCCGGCGGTTCGGCTCGGGACGAACTTAGCGCAGCGCCGGTTTCCTGGCCGGTGCGGGGGCCCAACTGAATGCCTTCGGCCACGATCTCGGTTCTATATTTTTTGGTGCCGTCCGGGGCGTCCCAGCTGCGATTTTGAATCCGGCCTTCCACCAGCACCATTTTGCCCTTAACCAGATATTTGGCGCAAGTATCGGCCATCCGGCCAAACACCACCACGTTATGGAACTGGGTATCCTGCTGTTTTTGGCCGTCTTTGTTCCAAACTCTGTTGGTGGCCACGCCAAAATTGACCACGTTCTGGCCCGAGGGCAGGGCACGAACTTCGGGGTCGCGGGTGAGGTTGCCGACGATGAAGATTTTGTTGAGGTTCATGTTAATGCGATGCCAATCTACAAATGACATGCGAATCTATGAATAAATTCATTCGTGTCATTCGCGCGAATTCGTATATTGGTGTCGCGTTTACTTAAGTAACTCTTCCAACTTTCTATCCACCGCTTCAATATCAACCGGCGCTTGCGGCAGCGGCGCCGGCCGGGGGGTAATCGCCGGTTCGGTCGGGGTCGCGGAACGCCTGTCGGGTCGGTGGCTGCGGTTTTGGTCAAAAACAGGAAAGGGTTTGTTTTTCTTTAACATCGCCGCCGATTTGGCAAAAATCAAATACCTCAAAACATACTCGTTATTTTTTATTTTATTTTCCAGCTCCACCGGCAGACTGGCTTCCTCCGGCCCGGATATTTCTATGTTAACAAAATGCCCTTCTTTGAAATGTTTGATGGGGTAGGTCAGGTATTCGTTGGGCTTGATTTGAGGCGAACTTACGCCCCAGCCATTTTTAGCCAAAGTTTCACTTAAATCGGCAACGATATTATTGACCGAGGTCGCATCCAAATTCGGCTTCAGAATCGCGTGTATTTCGTAGAGTTTCATTGCCCCGAGTTTATCAATTTTGTTACCAAAGGTCAAGTCAGCGCCAAAAACCACTTCCTAATTTTTGTTTTCTGATTCATAATGCGATTGTTATGTTATCTCCCACCGAAGAGATCAAAAACCGCTTGGATGTGGCGGCGGTGATCCAAGGGTATTTGAAACTGCAGAAAGCCGGAGCTTATTGGAAGGGCCTCTGTCCTTTTCATAACGAAAAAACTCCGTCGTTTGTGGTTACGCCGGCGCGCCAGATGTGGCACTGCTTCGGCTGCGGCGAGGGCGGAGACATTTTTTCGTTCGTGGCCAAAATGGAAGGTTTGGAATTTAGCGAGGTGTTGCGCCTGCTAGCCGAACGAGCCGGCGTCAAACTGGCCCGGCAGGATCCGCAGTTAAATTCCCAGCGCCAGCGGACGCATGAGATCTGCGAGTTGGCGGCTAGATTTTTTGAGCGCCAGTTGCTGTCGCAAACCGGCCGCGCGGCCGCGGCCTACCTGGTTAAAGAAAGAGGTCTCGCCCCGGAGTCAATCAAAAACTTTAACGTTGGCTGGGCGCCCGACAGCTGGCAGTCGCTCAGGGATTTTTTGGCCTCCGAGGGCTACGAGGATAAAGAAATAGCCGCGGCCGGCCTTATTATTGAACGCGGATCAACGCAGATAGACGCGCGGATCAACACGGAAAATCTCAGCGCCAATCAGCGTTTAAGTCAAAGTTCGTCGGCGTCTGCTTATCACGACCGTTTCCGCCACCGCATTATGTTTCCCATAGCCAATAGCCAAGGCCAGATAGTGGGCTTTACCGGCCGGATTTTTGAAAAAATAAAAAGCCGGACTGTCCGCGAGGATGCCGGCAAATACGTTAACACTCCCGGCACCATCCTTTACGACAAATCCCAACTGCTTTACGGTTTGGATAAAGCCAAAACCGCTCTTAAAGATTCCGGGTGTATTTTAGTGGAAGGCACCTTGGATGTGATTATGTCGCACCAGGCCGGCGTCCGTAATGCCGTAGCCACTTGCGGTACGGCTTTGACTGCGGCCCACGCTCGCCTCATAAAAAGGTACACCGACAAATTGAGTTTGGCTTTTGACGCCGATGAGCCGGGCGATAACGCCTTAAAAAAAGGAATCGTCTTGGCTATGTCGGCCGGGCTTAACGTGGCGGTGGTAGCTATTCCCTTAGGCAAAGACACCGCTGATGCGGTTAAGGAAAATCCCGAGTTGTGGCTTAAAGCCGCGTCCGGCCCGGTGCTGTACCTTAAGCATATAATGGATCGGTCGCTCCATAATTTTTCCGGTACCTTGGAAGCTAAAAAAACCGTTTTGGCCAGTGTGCTCCCTTTTATAAAAAATATACTCTCGCCTTTGGACAGGGATTATTGGTTGGAGGAATTATCGCGCCAGGTGGAGGTGGGCAAGGAAGTTTTGACTTCGGAAATTAAACGACTACCCCGGGAAGATTTTGGGTTGGATCAGACTAAAAATATTTTAGTGCCCCAAGCTAAATCTCCCGCCAACTGGCCGGGTTGGCGGCAAGAAGAATATCTGCTATCTTTATTAATAAGATATCCAGACCTAAAAAGCCGCTTGGGCGACCAGGAATTGGAACTCTTTTCCCGCCCCGAATTATTTTCACTGGCTAAAAGTCTGGCGGCAGATGCTAGCGATATAGTTCCGGATACGGCCCATTCGTCCATAATCCTTATGAGCGAAATGCTGGCCGATTTTGATATTGAACCGGAAGCCGAATTTGCCCAGACTCTGAATAATTTAAAAAAACAGCACTTGCAGTCCAAGCTTAAAGTGATTCAAACCGACATCAAAAAAGCCGAAACCGCGTCTGACGCGGCGGCTTTGGAACTTTTAGTTAAAGAGTTTAGCGAGATTTCTAGAAAGTTATCCGAGTTATAGCTATAAGATATGATGTCCGCCTTCGCCCCTCGGTTAGTTCGGGGCTTCGGCGGATGCTCATGTTTGTAGCTAAATTTGTAAACAAATTTAGACAAATATGGCAAAAAACAAAAATAAATCCAAACGTTCTCGCCAGAAAGTTAAAGCCAGAAAATTTTACAAGAAACGTAAATCGGCCAGAGGTAAGTATAAAAAAAGAACCAAAGCCCCCATTGTCACCGAAGAAAAATTGGCCGACTTGGTGCGGCGCGGCCGCGGCCGCGGTTTTGTGACCGAATCCGAAATAATCCAGACATTTCCCAATATAGAAGAAGACATTTCCGGTTTGGAGCATTTATACCGGCGCTTGGAGGCCTTAAACATAAAAGTTATCGGCGCCCAGGAACGTTTGACGCTCTCGCCCCCGGGTACGGAGCGGCTCAAAAAAAGCGAGACTGGCATTCCGGCCGGTCCGGCCTACGATTCCGTGCAGATTTACTTGCGCGAAATCGGCCGGGTGCCGCTGTTGCGCGGTCCGGAAGAAGTGGAACTGGCCAAGCGCATAGAAAAAAACGACGAAGACGCCCGCCAAAAGTTAACTCAAGCCAATTTGCGCTTGGTGGTTTCCATTGCCAAAAAATACGTGGGGCGGAGTTCACATTTAACTCTTTTGGATTTGATCCAGGAAGGCAACATCGGCCTTACCAAGGCCGTGGAAAAGTTTGATTACCGCAAGGGCTATAAATTTTCCACCTACGCTACTTGGTGGATCAGACAAGCGGTTACGCGGGCGCTGGCCGATCAAGCCCGCACTATTCGTATTCCGGTGCATATGGTGGAAACCATTTCCAAATATACCCAAGTCAAGCGCCGGCTGCTGCAGGATTTGGGCCGCGAGCCCTTGGCCGAAGAGATCGCCCAAGAAATGGATATTGACGTTACCAAGGTGCGGCACATCCAAAAAATAACCCAGGAAGCCGTATCGCTGGAATCGCCGGTGGGCGACAGCGACGAGGACAGCACTTTAGGCGAGCTGATTGAAGACGAAAAAACTTTACTGCCTTCGCAGGTGGCGGCGCATCAACTATTGCGCGATCAGATCAAAAATATTATCACCGATCTTTCACCCCGCGAGCAGAAGATTTTACAGATGCGTTTTGGTTTGGAGGATGGAGCCACCCATACTCTGGAAGAGGTGGGCAAAGAGTTTGGCGTTACCCGCGAACGCATCCGGCAGATAGAAGCCAAAGCCCTGGAAAAAATCCGCCTGCACGAGAGGATACATAAATTGAGAGAGTACTAAAAGACACCCGGCATCAAATCGCGCAGAGCGCAATATTCGCAGTCTTTTTGGCCGCAGCGAGAGGCCCAAAATTTTAGGTTTATGATTTCATCGGCGGCGCGGGCGATGGTTTCCTTGAGCGTTTTAACATCGGCGTCGGAAATTTCAAAACTTTCTTTTTTGAATCTGCCCTTATCGTCCGGCTCCACAAAATCAATCACGCCCGATTCCATCGCCAACCTTTTTTTAGGCAGGGAATCGGTCAGCAGTTTATAAAAAACCAACTGCCTAAAATAATCGCCGGTGGAGCTTTTGGTTTTACCTAAAATCCAGTTGCGGCTCTCGGGCGCTTTGGTTTTGTAGTCCACCACCACAACCCCTTTACCCCCTTTTGACCCATTCAACAATTCCAGTTTATCCAGCTTGCCCGTTAGCCGGATGGCTCGTCTGCCGCCTATGGGAAAATCAATTCCGGAAATCTTAAACTCATTTAGCGTATTATAGTTCCAGGAGTTTTTATAAAAATTGTAATAAGCCGCCAAGCTGCCACGCCCTTTTTGATGCAAGGTTTGATAATCTCCCGAAGTCAACGGATACTTTTTTAGGTTTCGGGCAAATTCGCTAACGAGCAGTTGGTGCCCCGCCTGGCCGCTTTTTTGTTTGGTGTCAAAAAAATTTTGAAGAGCGTTGTGTTTGGCGGTGCCGTAGATTTGGTGGCGGTTCTGGGTTTTGGGAATCCGCAGCAGGTTGACGTAAAAAAACCGCCAGGGGCAGGCCAGGTAGTTATTCAAAGAAGTGGGCGAGAGGCCGCGTTTTAGGAATGTTTCTCTCACTAGGGCTTTTTCATCCGATGCCACTGCCGTTGGTTTTGGGGGTGAAAGCAATATGGATCCGCGGCGGGCCAGCTGGGCCTCATACGAAGCGCCAGGAATTTCTTCTTTAAGTTCCGGCTTGATTTCGCCGATAAACTGGCTGGGTACTTGTTCCCGACCATCGGCGGACAGCCGGGCGTAGGTTATAAAAACGTTTTTCCGGGCGCGAGTTAAGGCCATGTAAAAAAGCCGCCGTTCGTCTTCGTTTTTATCCATTGCATTTGATACGATTGGCGCCGCCAGCGGGAGTTCAAAGTGTTGGCTATGCCTTTTATTGCCCCAGTGGCCGTTGTAAGCGCCGGTTATGAACACATAATCAAATTCCAGGCCTTTGGCTTTGTGGGCGGTCATCAAACGTACGGCGTCGGCTGAGAGAGCGGCGGGGGAGCGCAGGGGCAGGTTGTGTTCCTTGAGTATTTTGAGCTGGTTTAAGTAGTCTGATAAATTGTAGTCGGGGCTGTTGGCGGCGTTTTTCTTTATTTCACTAAAAAGAGTGTTAATTTTTTTTAGTTTATAATGATAATTGGATTGCGCCAGCAAATTTTTAAGAAAACCAGATTCGTTGATAACGGTTTCAAAGAAATTGGGGAAAGCGGAATGATAGCTTAATTTTTTCCAGCCAGCCAGTTTTTTCACTATATCAAGGTCTGATCTTGATAAGCCGGTAGTTGTCAATTTGTAAATGGTTAAGGGGTCAACTCCCAAAAAATCAAGGTGCAGGGCTTTTATCAAATATTCGTCATTTCCAAAATTGGCTATGGCCGAAAGCAATGTATTTATTTTTTTAATTTCTGTATCGTCCAAAATATTTTCGTCCGATTCCACCACATAAGGTATGTTTTGACGGCTTAAAAAGTCAGCTAGGGCCGGAGCGTCTTTATTTTCTCGGTATAAAATGGCGATTTCGCTTAGCGGCGTTTTTTGTTTGATCAATTCTCTGATTTTTTCCGATATAAATATATATTCAACTTCGGGCTGGCCGAAGGCGGCAACTTTGATCTGGCCTTGAGAATCGGTTTGGCTTTTTAGTTTAATTAAAGCCAACACGGCTTTGTTTTTTTCTATCAGACTGTGCCCGGCATCCAGAATATGCTGGAGTGAACGGTAATTTTGCTTCAAACTGATCAGTTTGACCTTGGGAAACTTGTTTTTGAAATAAAGAAAGTTTTCCAGACTGGCGCCTTGAAACCTGAAAATAGCTTGCTTGTCGTCGCCGACCACGAACAAATTGGGTTTGGCGTCGTAGCCGGCTAAAAGTTCCAGAGCTTTATTCTGGGCGCCGTTGGTGTCTTGGTGTTCGTCCACTAATATGTATTGGTATTTTTCCTGCAGGTCCAGCAAGAAAACCTGGTTGTGTTTTAAGGCCGTTACGGTTTCTAGAATCATATCTTCAAAATCGTAATGTTTTTGGCGGGTCAGCTCAGACTGATATTTTTGGTAAATTAAAGCCAATTCCAGGTCTTTGGGCGATCTGGTTATCTTTTTGAATTGCTGTGGATCCAATGCTTCATTTTTTAGTTGGCGGATACTTTTTAAGATTTCAGGCGCGTAGTAATATTTGCTGCCGAAGGGTTTTAAGTGCTTGAGTTTGGTGGCGTCTATTATCTTTCTGATAATATCAATTTGATCAGCCGGGCTCACAGCTGCACTCCCGATTATTCTGGGAAAATTTTCCGGGTACTCGTGTATCAGTTTGTTGCAAAAGCCGTGGAAGGTGTGGATGTTGATGTAGTAGCCGGCTGTACCCATTAGCTCGGTGAGCCGCCGGCGCATATTGGCGGCGGCGGTCTCGGTAAAAGTCAGCGCCAAAATGTTTTCGGGCTCGGCGTCGGTTTTAAGCAGGATATTGGCGATGCGTAAAGTTAAAATCTGCGTTTTGCCGGTGCCCGGCCCGGCCACCACCATCACCGGACCGTCAATCGCCTCTACCGCCATTTTTTGTTCGGGGTTTAAAAGCTTGAGTTGTTTTGAAAACTCTTTTGAAAGCATATTTGAATTTAACCATCTTTGAATCTAGCTATCAACAAACCCAAATCAACCCCAGACGTCGGACGTCTGGGGTTTTTGATTGATCGTTTAATCATTTTTGAATTTCTGTTACAATCCGCGAATATGAAGATATTCCATATAATAGAACCGACCTCGCGCGTGCTCACGCGAGGGCTCGCCGTTTTGAACAGCTTCGGCATAGAGTTGCGCAACAGGAGCAAACATATTCACGCCCAAGAGGATTTTTTAGCCGTTTCCAAAAATCATCCGATTTTCGCGGTGGCTGACGGAGTTACCTTGGAAACTGGTCCGGACGGGGCTTATCCCAAAGTTTCCGGCGCCGGCGCGGCGGCCAAGATATTTTGCGAAGCCGTGGTCAAAGAAATTGAGAAAACTTACGGCAGTTTTGGCTTGTCCGATCTTAAAAAAGTTTTTGCCAAAGCCAACACCGCCGTGGGTAAATACAATCGCGCTCGCGGCCGGTTTAAAGACAAGCTGAATTACTGTGATTTTGATTTGTTTGCTGCCACAGCGGCGTTCGTGGTGGTCAAGAAAAATACGGTTTACTGGGCTTCCATATGCGATTCTGGAGTGGCTCATTTTAAGAAAGACGGACAGCTAAAGTTCAAATCCAAAGATAACTGGAATATCATCAGGGAAAATTTGCCGCCCGATTGGTTAAAAATACTCGAACAGGACCGTAAAAAAATAATCAGAAAAACTTACCGCAACGGCGTTGGCTCCCGCGGCCGGCTGATCGGCTACGGCGTGGTCACCGGCGAACAGAAGGCCGAGAGGTATCTTAACTGTGGCAAGTTCACGGCGGGCGAGGGTGATGCAGTGCTGCTTTTTACCGACGGTTTTGGAAACTATCTTAAACTTGGCGAGTTTGTGAAACTTTTTTTGAGCTGGCCCCGGGGCTTAAAATCAAAATTAAAAAAAATAACCCGCCATAAATCCGTTGACGACCCCAACAATTTCGGCCGCGAACGCACCCTCATCGCCATAAAGTTTTAGACGAAGGACCGCCCTTCGTTTCTCGCAAATAAAATCCCCCCAGACGTCCGACGTCTGGGGGGGGTGAATAAAAATTCGCCTGCGATGCTTCGCATCGGGGCGGGGAACCGTTACTCCTCTTGCGGTTTCTAGAACTGCACCTTGCTGCCGAATGCCATTCCGAACCGCTCTGCCTTCTGGAACCCATTGTAGCGTGGCTCGATGACGAGTGTGATCCGCTCGTTCAGGCCGAAAGCGATTTCCGGCTCAATGACCCATTTGTTTCGCCCGTGGCTCTGGATGTTCCAGTCGGAAAAACCACCGAGCGCAACACGTGTAAGGAGGGGAACTGACCATGCGATTGTCACCTGCTGGCCGCTGCCGTCCGTCTCGTACGGGGAGAAGCGCACCAGCAACCAGCCGGGACGCGTATGAAACGCAAATCGGGGGTTGAACGCTATGCCGTACCGTAGCATGCTGTTTCCAATGCCGTGCGCGTCGTTGTACTCGACATGCATGCTTGCATTGCGCCATACTGTGCGAATCAACCGAGATTCAACGAACATCCTGGATGCGTCAGCGCGGCTGTTCTTGTTGCCATGAAGGTCGACGAAGCCCCATGCCGAAATGCCGAGCGGGAGGCCGCCGGTGCTCGCCTGCACGGTTGCACTATTGAACGACCGGCTGTCAACGTAGTAAGCCACGGATGTTTCTGCGATGGCCGACATGCCCATCAAGGACGAAAGCACGAAAACCGCCAGAATGACCTTGACGGCAATTGCCATCGGGCCGCGCTCGGCGGTTTCTCGGTAGTCCTGCCACGACTGCCTCATAGCAACCTCCTTGGGTTGGTTTTGATGGTAAGAACCGCTACCGTTTGGTAGTTGTACAAGTATAGCACTATGTTTTTATATGTCAAGTTTAAGATTTTCAGCCAGTTGTTTTGAAAACTCTTTTGAAAGCATATTTGAATTTAACCATCTTTGAATCTAGCTATCAACAAACCCAGACGTCCGACGTCTGGGAGTTTACGCGCTCTTGTTGCCATAAAGTTTTAGACGAAGGACCGCCCTTCGTTTCTCGCAAATAAAATCCCGCACTTTTTTCAGACAAAAGGTGCGGGATAAAAATCCACCCAGACGTCCGACGTCTGGGTGGTGAGTTGGGGCGCTGTGTGGAACTCTGGCAAGACGCACAGCTACCGGCTACTGTTCGACGGCAGCCGTCTTGTTCTCCGGCTCCGGAACACCCGCGAAGGCCGCCAGAGCCATGACGCCGACTCCGGCTAGAAGCGTGCCGGCTGCGAGTGGTAGTGAGTGCGGCCAGAGCAGCATCCAGCCGAGAATCGCCCCGGCCTCGCCTAAGACCACCACCATCACCCGCCAGTAAGGAAGGTTCTCCTCTTTGGCGAAAGCGACGACGACGGCGACGGTGGTGGCGACGGTGGCGAAGGCGACGAAGGCGGCGAGGGCGACAGCAACGGCCACATCATGCCCCCAGATCGCCACACACATCTGGTGCACGAGCACGTTCAGAACCACTACTGCCAGCGCCCAGCAAAACAGCTTTTTCATCTTGCTTCCTCCTGCTTAAAGGGTGGTTGTTTTAGGTACTTGTTTAATCGTGTCATATTTGGTTTGTCTGTGTCAAGTTTAAGTCGGTCAGTCAAGCGTGTTACAATCTAACCAGTAAAATGTCTCCACAAACCATAATCATCTTAGGCCGGTCGGGGTCGGGCAAAGGCACGCAGGCGGAACTCTTAAAAAAACTGCTTGAGCCCTGCCTTTACATTTATACCGGCGATCTTTTTAGGGAAATGGCCGGAACTGAAATCATAGCTGGCCGGAAGGTTAAGGAAATTTTGAAGGTCGGTGGTTTGCCTCCGGAATGGCTGGCCTCTTTTTTGTGGCAGAGAGAACTGGTTGACGGTTTAAGATCAGGTTTGGAAAACGTGATTATAGACGGCTCGCCCCGCCGCTTGGATGAAGCCAAAGAAATGGATGAGGTCTTAAACTGGTTGGGGCGTACCGATATCAAACCTATTTTGGTAGACATTACCGAAGACGAAGCTGTTGGACGTTTACTGTTAAGGGGCCGCAGTGATGACACCGAAGAATCTGTCAGAGCGCGTTTGGATTGGTTTAACACCCAAACCATTCCGGCGATTGAGTATTATGAAAAATCCGGCCGGTTGATTAAAGTGGACGGCATGGGAACAGTGGAAGAAATTCACGAGCGTATTAAGCAGGCCTTGAATCTGGCGTGATATACATAAAATCTTCCCAAGAAATAGAAATCATGCGCCAGGGTGGAAAAATCCTGGCGCGTGTTTTACAAGAAATTGCCGCCGAAGTGAAAATCGGCGTCAGCTTAAAATACTTAAACGACTTGGCCGAAAAATTGGTTTTGGGTTACGATGCCAAGCCGTCTTTTAAGGGCTACAAGCCGGCCGGCGCCAAAAAATCATATCCGGCCAGTTTGTGCATTTCGTTAAACCATGAAGTGGTGCACGGCCTGCCCGACGAGCGGGTTTTGAAAGAAGGCGATATTGTCAGTTTGGATCTGGGCGTTTTGTACAACGGTTACCATACCGACAGCGCCGTGACTTTGGGCTTAGGCGATATTTCCCGTGCCGCTCAAGAGTTGCTGTTGGTTACCAAAGGCGCTCTGGATTTGGCCGTAAGCATGGTCAAGCCGGGTGTGTATTGGGGCGATATCGCTTCCAAAATCCAACATCACGTGGAATCGGCCAAATTTTCCGTAGTGCGCGAATTGACGGGGCACGGCGTGGGGCGCGGTTTGCAGGAGGATCCGTATCTGCCCAATTATGGCCAACCCGGCGACGAACCGCTACTGAAAGAAGGGATGGTCATTGCCATTGAGCCGATGGTGGCTCTGGGCCGGCCGGAAGTTAAGGTTGGCTTGGATGGTTTTGTCTACGAAACCCGAGACCAAAGTTTGGCCGCTCATTTTGAACACACAGTTGTTGTAACATCGCGAGGGGTTGATGTTTTGACTAAATAAATGTTTCTAGACATAGGTGTCGGCATATTACTTTCCATTATTTTATCCAATTTTTTTGGAGTGGATTTGTCGTATCAACTGGTGTTGGCCGGAGTCGGTTTTTCTTTACTGCCCGATCTGGATATTTTTGTGGAACTGGCCAAGCGCGGCCGTATTGGCGGCCGGGTGCAGGGCCACCACCGTGAACTAACGCATTTTCCACTTACCTATCTGCCGGTGCTGTTGTTAATCCATTGGTTTTTGGGACAGGTCTACGCCGCACTCTTTGGGTTGGCCGTCTTAGCCCATTTTCTGCACGACAGCGTGGGAATGGGCTGGGGCATCAAATGGTGGTGGCCGCTATCCGGCAGGTCTTATAAATTTTTTTCCGAAAAGAACGGCCGGTTTTCGTTGAAATTTTTGGTTTCCTGGTCGCCGGCCGAACTTAAAGAAGTTATCCATCGCCACGGCGACGACCACTGGTTAAGAAATTTTTATCTTAAACTGCACCCCATCGCCGTTTTTGAATTTTTAATTTTTATTATCGCTCTAATTGTTTTATACGCATGATGTATTTAGGCATTGACTATGGCGAAAAAAGAATCGGCCTGGCTAAAGCCGACAGCCGGCTTAAAATCGCCACGCCTTTTAAGACCATAGCCAATGGTCCGGGTGTGCTTAATGAACTCGCTGATATCGTCAAAACCGAGGTCATAGAAAAAATAATCGTAGGTGTGCCGGTGAGTTTTAACGGCCAAAAAAATGATTTCGCGGAAAGAGTCACGGAATTTGCCGAAGACGTAGAAGCCCGCACCGGCATACCCGTGGAAACCGTGAGTGAAATTTTTAGTTCCAAAATGGCCGCCGAAAACTCGGAAAAAATAGATGAATCTTCGGCCGCTCTCATACTCCAAACCTATCTTGACCGAATACATTGATTTTGGTATTTTGAACAATAAAGTGCTGTTCTCTAAAAACCTAAACCGGAAAGGCGGTGCAAGATGCTCCAACTGCTATCATTTTTTAAGCCGGAGGATATGGGCAGTTTTGTCTTTGGAAGTGTTGTCTCTTCGGCGGTCTGGTTTCTTTTTTTGGTGGTACTGATGTTCTTTGCTTCGGCCAAGGAAAGCGGCCGGATGTTGGATGAAATACATCGCCGGGAACTTCTCAAAACAACAGCCGAGCTGGAGGAGGTTTGTTGATATGAGTATTGTCATCCTTTGTTGTACCGGCGTGGTTCTCGCAGTGGTCGTATGGATTCTACTGGATAGCGTGGCCTGCGTGCCCGATCTTGATCCCGAGGAATTCGGGCCGCGCTAAACATGGCGCGGCGGAGAACTTAACGGCTCTGTCAAGCAGATGGAGCCGTTTTTTTATTGTCTTTATTTTGTTAGAATAAGCTTATGGACAAGCCCTACCTGTCGCTTATAGTTCCTGCCTATAACGAAGAAAAAAGAATCGGCCGGACGCTAGAAAGGATTAAAGAATATCTGTCGGCCCAAAGTTATAGCTCTGAAGTTTTAGTGATGGTGGATGGCGCTCGCGATCGTACAGCCGAGTTCGCCCAGAACTTTTGTAGTGATTGGCCGCAGCTTAAGGTGATCAATAATAAAATAAATCACGGCAAAGGTTACGTGGTGCGCCAAGGCATGCTGGCGGCCAAGGGCGAGATCAGGGTTTTTAGCGATGCCGACAATTCCACGGATATCCGCCACTTGGAAAAGTTACTGCCCAAGTTTCAGGAAGGTTTTGAAGTGGTGATTGGTTCGCGCGATTATCGCGACGTTATTGGCGCTACCCAAGCCGTGCCCCAGTCGGTTCTTAAAAGATTTTTGGGTGATTTAGGCAATCTGTTTATTCAATTTTTGGCGGTTCCGGGCATTTGGGACACCCAAAACGGTTTTAAGGGTTTTACGGCCGCCGCGGCCGAAAGAATATTTTCCAAAACCATAATCAACCGTTGGGCTTTTGACGTGGAAGTTTTGGCTTTGGCCCGAAAATTCGGTTACAAAATCGGCATCATTCCGGTCTACTGGGAAAATGATGCTCAAAGCCACGTAAAATTATCGGGCTACATCAATGCTTTGTGGGAGACGGTAAAGATTTGGTGGTATCTGCGGACGGAAAA
This sequence comes from Minisyncoccia bacterium, assembly GCA_049274895.1. Classification (GTDB taxonomy): domain Bacteria; phylum Patescibacteriota; class Minisyncoccia; order JACQLN01; family JACQLN01; genus JACQLN01. The sequence goes on along the minus strand of JBASTM010000010.1, from coordinate 18,020 downwards.
ATACGAGTAATACATAGAGGGTTATTTCACCAAAACATCACTCCTCGCAGACGACGTAAAGTCGCGTGGCGACCACGTCGCTTTACGCGACACGGAGGCCTCTTTATTGTAGATGTTGTCTTCTCCGTGATGCTGCTCGGAATGATGTTTTGGTTCCTCTTTAAGATCTGTTTCATCACATTTAATGGAAAATAAAAAAGAAATCTCCGAACTGCGTCAGGATCCGGTCAGCCGCGACTGGGTCATAATTTCCACCGGGCGGGCTAAGCGCCCGGAGGCCTTTAAGTCGCCTCAACCAGCGGAGCGGGAGACGCCCATCAACCTTTGCCCTTTTGAAAATCCTAAAGAACACGGCAATGAAGTTATTAAGGTGTATTCGTCGCCGGCTGGAGGCGGTTGGGCGATTCAGGTGGTGGAAAACAAATTTCCCATAGTCCGCGGCCAAAACTGCAGCGTCGAATCAAGAAAAGGTCCTTATTTGGCTAGGGATAACGCCGGCTATCATGAGGTGGTGGTATTTAAGGATCATCGCCGCTCGCTGGCCCAGTTGGATATTGGCGAAGTCAGGCAGGTGGTGGAGGTTTACCATGAAAGATATGTGGAATTGTCCCAAAAAGAGTGCGCCAATTACGTTTTGATATTCCATAACCACGGCCGCGAAGCCGGTGCGTCCATTTCACACCCGCATTCCCAAATAATGGCCCTGCCTTTTATTCCCTCCGACATCCGCCGCAGCTTGGAGGGTTCTCAAAAATATCAAACAGAGAGGGATCGGTGTGTGCACTGCGATGTGTTGGCCTGGGAGCTTAAAGAAAAGAAAAGGATTATTTTTGAAAACGAATCTTTTGCGGCTTTAGTGCCTTACGTGCCCAAATTTTCCTACGAAGTCAGAATTTTTCCCAAAAGCCACCGCTCTTATTTTGAAGACATAAGCGACAGCGAGGTTGCCGGCTTCGCCGAGGCCTTAAAAATTTCTTTAGCCAAAATCTATCACGGCCTTGATAACCCCGCCTACAATTTTTTTATCCACACGCCGCCGGCCGAACGCGACCGTGAATACGATTATTACCATTGGCATTTGGAAATAAACCCGCGCTTGGCCACCTGGGGCGGTTTTGAATTGGGCACCGGTGGCGAGGTCATAGACGTGGACCCGGACGAAGCCGCGGAGTATTTGAGAGGTGTTAAGATATGAAACTAATAGTTGGCAATTGGAAGTTAAATCCACCCACCCTGAACGAAGCCGTGGCTTTGTCTTCTGGCGTGGCTTACGCAGTTAAAACTAATGATTTTGAAAGAATGGTTTTGTTACCACCTTTTATTTTTTTGGAGGAGCTCACTCGCAGATTCAAACAGATCGTTTGGGGCGCACAAGATGTTTTTTGGGAGCAAAAAGGCGCTTACACCGGCGAGGTTTCGTTCTCTATGCTTAAGGATGCCGGCGTTAATTGGGTTCTGACGGGTCATTCCGAGCGCCGCAGAATCTTCGGGGAGAGCGATGAAGACGTCAATAAAAAAGTTAAGGTCGGTTTAGCCGAAGGTTTTAACGTGATTATGGCAGTAGGCGAGCTCCAGCAGGGCGATGGGGCTGATGAGGTAGTGCAGAGTTTCAAAAAAAGCGCGGCTGGTTTAGATGAATCAAGTCTGGAGCGGCTCACGGTGGCCTACGAGCCGGTTTGGGCTATCAGCACCACGCCCGGCGCTAAAGCCGACAGCCCTTCTAGGTCCAATCAAATCATCGGCGAATTAAAGCACACCGCTTTCAAAATGTTCGGCGAGGAATCCAAGAAAATAAAATTTTTGTACGGTGGTTCGGTAAATTCGGCCAACGCCTTAAAATTTTTAAGCCAGCCCTACATAGATGGCGCCCTCGTCGGCAGTGCCTCGCTTAATGCCGAGGAGTTTGCCTCAATAATCTCCACTTCCCGCTAAAAATTAAACTTATATTATGCTCCCCAGCTTAAAAAATATCGGAGAGATTCAAGGCAAAAAAGTTTTGGTGCGGGTGGATTTTAACGTGCCCATAAAAGACGGCGCGGTGCCGGTGTCTGCGGAGTGGCGGCTTAAAGCGGTTTTGCCGACGCTTAATTATCTAGCCCAAGCTGGAGCCAAGATAATTCTGCTCGCGCACCTGGGCCGGCCCCAAGGGCGGGATATGCGTTACAGTTTATATCCTGTTTTTGAAAAATTAAAAAAAATATGGCCCCGCGATTTATTTTTTAGCCAGGACGTTATAGGCGCTGTCGCGGAAAAACAAATCAAGAACTTAAAAAACGGCCAAGCTATCTTGCTGGAAAATCTTCGCTTTCATAAAGAAGAAGAGGCCAATGACGGCGCTTTCGCTAAAAGTCTAAGCGCTGGTGGGGATATTTTCATCAACGACGCTTTCGCGGCTTCGCATCGCGCCCACGCTTCCATTGTCGGCGTGCCTAAATTATTAAAATCTTACGCCGGTTTTTTGCTGGAAAAAGAAGTGGCGGTTTTATCCATGATCCGTTCCAAACCGCGCCGGCCGCTGGTACTGGTGATGGGCGGCGCCAAAGCCGAAACTAAATTAAAACTGGTCAAAGAGTTTTTAGATAAATCCGACGGCATTCTTTTGGGCGGAGTTTTGGCTAATACTTTGCTTTATTCGCGCGGCTTGGGTGTGGGCCAATCGGTGGTGGACGAAAATTTGGCGGCTGAGGCCAAAAAATTGAACCTGACCTCGAACCATCTCCACCTGCCCGTGGACGTGACTGTTTCTAAATCGTTAAGCCGGCCCGACGGCTTGGGCATCCGGCCGGTTGGCCGGGTTGGCGCGAACGAATCCATTATTGATGTCGGACCCGACACCATTTCCCTTTTTGAAAAAGTTATTAAAACCGCTAGAATGATAATTTGGAATGGCTCCTTGGGCCTTACCGAAGTTCCGGCTTTCAAGGCGGGTTCGCTGGCCATAGCCCGGGCGGTAGCCGAAAATAAGGGCGAAAAAATAATCGGCGGGGGAGACTTGGTAAGTTTTTTGACGGAAGAGAAGCTAATAGACAAAATGACTTATATTTCCACCGGCGGCGGCGCCATGCTGGAATTTCTGGCCGGAGAAAAATTGCCGGGAATTGAAATACTGGCGAAATAATTATTATTTATATTTATTTATTATTGGAAAAGTGCGCTAGAATGTAATTCATGAATTATAAATGGATTCTGGCGCCGCGAGCGGCGGAAGTTTTTTTGTCGGGGCCGGAAAAATATCCGGCCATTATCGGGCAACTACTTTTTGAACGCGGGCTGGATACTCCGGAAAAAATAGAAAAGTTTTTTAATCCCCGGTATGACGGCGGCCTCCACGATCCATTTTTGTTGAAAGATATGGATCGGGCCTGCGAGCGCGTCAAACGCGCCGTAGATCAAAAAGAGAGGGTTGTTATTTATTCCGACTACGATGTGGACGGCGTCTCTTCGGCCGCCGTTTTGGGCGAGTATTTTAAGGATATAAATTATCCCATTGAAGTCTACATACCTGACCGGCAAAAAGAAGGCCACGGGGTCAACCAAACCGCTTTAGAATCAATCGTCGCCAAGGGTGCCCGGCTGATAATAACTTTGGATTGCGGCACCACAAACATCAAAGAGGCCGCCTGGGCCAAAGAAAAGGGCGTGGATATGATTGTGGTGGATCATCATCAAACCGTGGCGGGACGGCCGGATGCCGCGGCTTTCATAAATCCGCATCAAAAAGGCGATCAATATCCGTTTAAGGGTTTATGCGGCACCGGATTGGCGTTTAAGTTGTACTTGGCTTTAAAAAGGAATAAAGGGGGAAATGGGGACGGGCAAGAAAAATGGCTTTTGGATCTGGTGGCTTTAGCCACGGTGGCCGATATGATGCCGCTTTTAGATGAAAACAGGGTGATTGTTAAGTACGGCTTGTTTGTTCTGGCTAAAACAAAAAGAATCGGCTTAAGAAAACTGATGGAATCGGCGGGTATTGAGGCCAAATATGATTTGGAAACACTCGGCACCAATCTGGACAGTTTTACGCTCGGTTTTACCATCGGCCCCAGAATAAACGCGGCGAGCCGCATGGCCCACGCCAATCTGGCCTACGAACTTTTAACCAGCGAAGACGAGCAAAAAATAGACAAACTGGTTTTATCTTTGAACGACAACAACCGGCGCCGCCGCGAGATCGTGGAAAAAATCTTAAAAGAAGTCCGTTCCCGCGTGGATGCCCACAAAGAGTTGCCGAGTTTTATTGTGGAAGGCTCGGCCGATTGGTCGGTTAATCTTATGGGTTTGGTGGCTTCCAAAATTGCCGAGCGTTACAATCGGCCGGTGATGCTGTATCAGAATATGGAGGAGGGCAAGACAAAAGGTTCGCTTCGGGGTGTGCCAGGTTTTAATTTAATGGACGCTCTGGGTTCAGCCGCCGATTTATTTATCCAATACGGCGGCCACCCCGAGGCGGCCGGGTGCAGTTTCAAAACCGAAAACGAAGCGGCCGTCCGGGGTAAGCTGGACACATACGCCGCGGGGGTTATGACGCCGGAATTAATGGCGAAAAAATTGCGCGTCAGCGCCGAGATTTCTTTCGGCGAGATTGATTGGGGTTTGATGGAGACGCTTAAAAAATTTGAGCCGTTCGGCCAAGCCAACCCCAAGCCAAGATTTTTAACTAAAGACGTTGAGGTTAAAAAACTGCTTTTACTGGGGCAAAAAGCCGAGCATCTTAAAATTTTCGCCTTCGACAAAAAAAGTCTCAAAGAATTCCCGCTGCTCTTTTTTAGGCACAATGGCCTTGCGCCGGATTTCAAAATCGGCGACACTTTAGACGCGGTCTATGAGCTGGATATAAATGAATGGAACGGTAATCGCGAAATCCAGTTAAAGCTAATAGATTATGCCAAAAAGTGAAAAAATAATTGTATATACTGACGGCGGTTCGCGGGGCAATCCCGGGCCGGCGGCGGTGGGCGCGGTGGTGTTGAACGAATCCGGCCAGAAATTAAAAGAATACGGTGCTAAACTGGAAGAAATCTCCACCAATAACGAAGCCGAATACGAAGCGGTTATTTTCGGCTTGAAAAAATTGAAACAGCTTTTCGGCAAAGAAAAAACCAAAAAACTGGCGGTGGAGTTTAGGGTGGATAGCGAGCTTATCGCCTCGCAATTGGCTGGCGAATACAGAGTCAGTGAAGAACGGATGCAGTTGTTGTTCATGAAGGTCTGGAACTTAAAATTTGATTTCGGCAAGCTTACTTTCAAATCAATTCCCCGCGGCGAAAACCACCGCGCCGATGAACTGGTTAATCAGGCCTTAGACGGCCGAGGTGAGAGCGAGAAGTTGCTTTGAATCTTCTTTTTAATTTATTTTGATTTGATTCTATTTTATTTATCTTATCTTAATTCACACGATCGTTGTATGAGTGATAAGAATAATGAGAATAGGTGGGAATAGATAGATATGCCCATAGTATGGCGCTTGACTTGGTTGAATTTGTGCAATATCATTAAATTGTCAAGAAAGTGAGATGATCGCTCCGAGGGTAATCGCAAGATTGCACCGAGGAGAGGAAAGTCCGAACACCACTCCGCTTTCGGCGGAGTAAGCAAGTGGTTGCGAAAGGCAACCGGGAGTAATCCTGAGAGTAATCGAAGGACCAAGCCTAGGGAAAGTCTCCGGCCTCGCGCTGGAGGTGCGTTCATGGGTATCAGCTGATTTCGTGAGCGCTCGCAACAGAGACTATACTAGTCCCGACGCGAAGTTGGGACAAAAGGTGAAAAGTGTCGCGCCCGCCCGCCGTCAGGCGGGTCAAACGCGATTCTTCTCGGCAGCGATGTCGAGAGGTTGTAAACCCCACTTGGTGCAAGACCGTGCTCCGATTTAAGTCGGAGAGAGTCGCTAGAGGTCCCGAGCGATCGGGATCCCAGATGAATGATTATCCCTCCTTCGCTAAAGCTACGGAGGGCAGGCGCCAATTTTGGCACTTGTCCCTCCGAAGCTCTGCGTAGCAGAGCGAAGGGGGACAGAATTCGGCTTACAGCTTTCTTGACGAAAACACCCAACTCTCTAGGCGAGTTGGGTGTTTTGTTATTTGGTGTATTGTGGGGATAAAAAATGATTGTAAAATCGCGGTGGCTGGAGTATGTTTATAGGTATATTCCGGTTTTTTACCGAAAGCGTTTTCCGAATGTACGACGTAAAGTCGCGTGGCGACCACGTCGCTTTACGCGAATCTCGCTTTCGGATACAAATCTATCTTGCCGAAAGCGTCTTCCGAATTTACAAATCTCGCTTTCGGATGCGAATTTATTTTACTATCCATGAACTCGGATTTTGTTTTTGTAGATCCCCGTAAAATTCCTCCTCGCCGAGCCGCCAATTTCGGCGCTTCCGGCAGGATTAAAATTAAAAGAGTGAAATTTCCGGTCTATCAGAATGATCTCGATGACGGAGAAATCCCGGATTTTGATCTTTCAGATGGATCGTCTCTGCCGGTTAGTTTGGCTGGTGTCGGTCTAAGTTCAGCCGACCCGTTGACGCGAGCTATCTTCGCCGGACCTAAAACTGGTAAGCCAGGTTCGTCTTTCCCGGTCCGCTGGCCGCATCAGACCAAAGGTGCTAAATTAATCGGGTTTGAACCTGATGCTGTCCTGGCGGATGCTAAGCCCGCCAAAAACTCTCGGCAGGCGATCCTAGCCGAGCTGGAAAACATAGACCAAAAAGACGCCGAACTGGCCAAGAAATTTATCCGTGTGGAACCACCCCGGCGGGACGTTTACATAGATTTAGTTTCCAAACGCGAGCCCGACGCGGCAACCAAAAATGATTCGGTGGAGATAAAGCTTAACATCGCGCCCTCGCTAGAATCAGCTGATTTGTCCGAGCCGGATCAATTTAGAACCGAAAATGACTGGTTTAGAGTAAGTTTGGCTGCTCCAGAAAGAATTTTTGAACTTAGGGAACTAGCCCACCGGCGCCCTCTTTCGTTAAGAGCTACGGCAGGGCAAGGTGGCGTCGAGAGAATCGAGGAGATCGAACCCGGGTATGAAAATGGGTTTAAGATCAGAACCTACTTAGCCACTTTCTTGGCGTTGGCGGTGCCGCTCGCCGCTGGTGTTTTTTTATTTTCCGAAAAAGATAATTTTGTGGCTTCGGCTTTTAGCAGTCTTAACACCAAGTTGTTGAGCACTGCCAGTTTTACTCTGGTAAATTCCGGCCAAAGCAGTGTTTTTACCAAGTTGGTGGAGATAAACTCGCGTTTGAAAAGCGGGGGTCTCGCCGGCGGCCCAGCCGACGGCATTACCAAATTTATTGAGGGCAATAACGATTTCGGTTGGTTAAATATTTTTAAAAAAAAAGCCGGCGGGGGTGATTTTAGATTGAAGTCTTTGGAATTTTTGGATTCGGTTGGGTTGGCCGCGGAATCTGTTAGCTCGCTGGGAGAAAGTTTAAGGCCGGCCGCCGCCGACTTAAAAAAATATATCGGCTGGCTTAATTTTTGGGACCAACTGACGCAGCCGGGTAAGTATTACTTGGTGGTTACCACTGATGCTGCCCAGGCCTGGCCCGGCGGCGGCCGGCCGGATGGCTACGCCTTGGTTCAAATAGAAGCTGATGGTTTGGAAACTTTAAGTTCGGGTAAGTTTAGTGCCTTGGACGGAGCGTTGAATTTGAAGATTGTGCCGCCGGAGCCGGTTAAATTGGTCAGCACCGCTTGGCTGCCCTCGCAAGCTATGTGGTTTTTAGATTTTAAGGAATCAGCCAAAACCTTAATTGATTTTTTTGAAAGCGTCACTCAAAAAAAGGTTGATGGCGCGGTGGCGCTGGATAAAGATTTTCTTAGAAGACTAAGCTTCAAAGAAAGTTTGTTGTTTGAAGCCGATTCGTCCGGTTGGTTTTACGGCCTCATCGAGGCCTTAGCCCGCAAGCCCAATACTCGCTGGCCGAGTCTAGCCGAATATCTGGAACGGGGCCTTGCCTCTCATCAAGTTCAATTTTATTTTAAGGACAGCGCTTTGGAAAAATTTGTGGAAGATTCCAATTGGTCGCTGGTGGCCAGGCCCAGCTCTCAAGACGACACACTGGGCATTTCTTGGGCCTCGTTGGACGGCGTCAGCCCGGCTTTGGAATTAATTGAGTATAAAATCAATATCTTTGACGATGGCTCGGTTATGGCCGGTTTAAGTTTGATGTTAAAACAGCCGCTCGGTTCTACTGGCCGCAACTATTTCAAAATATACTTACCCTTAGGCAGCCAGCTGCTTAAAGCCGAGGGCTTCTCGCCCCCGGAGAAAATTCCGGAGTTTGATTATACCTCCGGAGGATTTTCAACCCAGCCGCGCCTTAACAGTGTGTCAACATCCGGTCCCGGCGGTTCGGAAATTTTCAAAGAGTCGGGTTTAACTGTGGCCGGCGGCCGGGTTCAGCTTAAAAGCAATTCTAGAAACACCTTAAATTTGGAATATCTTTTGCCTTTCAAACTTGCCCGGAAAAACTCGCTAGCCGATTACCGGCTTAAAGTTTTTCGGCCGCATCAAAACCAAGATGTACCTTTTAGATTTGTGGCGGTTCCCCAAAAAGAAATCCGGTTGGCGTCTTTGGAACCCAACGGTTTCGTAACCCAAAACCTAGGCGAGTATCAGGGAGGTCTGGGGCAAGATTTAGATCTTACGGCTACTTTCGTCTTTGGCGAATAACCCAAAATACCCTGAGATGGCGATCGCCATCTCAGGGTATTTTAAGGTATTCATTGATTTAGGCGCTTCCGGTTTTCTTAAACCGTCCCGAGCGACTTGTCTCGAGTTTACCGAGAGAAGTTGAGGGACGGTTTCCATCCCCCCGATCTCACGCCTGCCTACCGGTAGATAGGTCGGGGGGGTTTTTAATTTGACGCGATTTGTTTTAGGTGTTAAAAACTAAACACGGCCTAGAGCCGAGTTCTTTCCCAATCACCCCTTTTTTCCGCACAGAGTTAGCCTTCCCCATAGAGGGAGCTTTAACCTGCGGAAGGGAGAAGATGGCTATGCCAGTTGCACCAAGCACCGGCAGTATCAAAATCGTGAATTACGCCCTCGATGAAATTAAAGTCGATGGTGTAACAGATATTGTTCTGCGTGGGAGCATTGATCCCAGTTCTTTGCTGTTCATCAAAGTGGATGATTACCAGAGAGAAATTTTATCTGGTGTTAGGTTCTCGAACCTGGTGAAAGCTTTTCAAAGTGGCGAGAGGATTCAGGATATCACGTTGGGTATGCGCGGTTCACGAACCATAGAGCGCAGCGGCACTTTTTACCTTCAGGATGATGTCTTTGTGGTTGACGGTCTCCAACGCATTCAGGCAGCTATGCGGGCTATGCAGGAAAAGCCCGACACAGTTGTCCATCTGGGAGCGGTGATTCATTTTGACACCGAGTATGAGTGGGAACGGCGGCAGTTTGAGATCCTCAATCTGCACCGCACCAAGGTTTCGCCCAATGTGCTTTTGCGGAATATGCGCGGCAGCTATCCGTTTGTGGCCACACTCTTTTCTATGTGCGGAGACGACAAGGGCTTTGTACTTTACGATCGGGTTTGTTGGATGCAGCGGATGCGTCGGAGTGATGTGACCAGCGCCCTAACCATGGTCAAAACACTGGGCGTGCTGCATGCCCATGTCGGATCCGGTCGGTCCAACAAGATCGACGACCTCATGCCCGGCATCCAGCAGATTATGGAACGGGTCGGCCGCAACATTTTCCGCGACAACGTCAGGACTTTCTTTGACTTGGTAGACGCGTGTTGGGGCATCAGGCAGGCGACTTACAGTGGTTCCCCTCAACTGCGCGGAACTTTCCTGCGGTGTCTGGCTCTGGTGTTTTCCAACCATGCCCAATATTTTTTCAAAGACAATCGGTTGATGGTGGATGCGGACACGCGCCGGAAACTGGCCCAGTTTCCCGTGGCGGATCAGCATGTCGCCAATCTGGCTGGTTCCAGCGGCAAAGGTAGTGAGATTCTGTACATTCTGATCATAAACCACATCAACAGGGGCCGGCGTACCCGCCGTTTGGTTGAGGTGGATGCCATCACCAATGCCGACGAAGAAGTGGATGACAACGGCCAGGATGGGGAGGAGTAACAGTTTTAGTCGGCCATAAAAAAAGCCGATAGCTACGGCGCCCCGATCCAAGATCGGGGCGCCTTTTATATATTTTGAGCCGTTGTGTTACTATAAATAATTCGTTTCACTCATAGGCAAATATGACTCTAAACGGTTTTAACGGGTTTTTGGGCCAAAAGACCAAAGGGGTGCTGGCCGCGGCGGCCATGCTGGCCGCGGCTGGCCTGGTAAGCCGCCTCTTGGGTTTTTTACGCAACGCCTTCTTGGCTTATTTTTACGGCGCCGGCGATGTGCTGGATGCCTATTTTTTGGCTTTTCGGCTGCCGGATTTTTTCTTCAACCTTTTATTTTTTGGAGCTTTTTCGGCCGGATTCGTGCCGGTGTTCATTAAATTAAAAAATCAAGATTCTCAAAAAGCTTGGAAGCTGGCCAACGATATTCTGAATCTCACCTTAGTTGTTTTTATTGTTTTTGGCGCGGTCTTTTTTATAGCCGCGCCCTGGGTCTTAAAACTGATCGCGCCCGGCTTTGAAGGCGAAAAATTGAAACTGGCGGTAACTTTGAGCCGGATAATGTTTTTGCAGCCGATCTTTCTCGGCGTTTCAGTGATCTTTTCGGGAATACTCCAATCCACCCACCGCTTTTTGGCTTATGCCCTCGCCCCGATTTTTTACAACATCGGCATAATTTTCGGTATTCTGGTTTTGGCGCAGAAATTCGGCCCGGTGGGCCTGGCTTGGGGCGTGGTCATAGGCGCCTTGCTTCATATGCTGGTGCAATACCCGGCCGCCAAGCACAGCGGTTTTAATTACCGGCCGGTTTTTTCGCTTAAAGAAAACTCCATTAAGGATATTTTTCATATTATCGTGCCCCGCTCTTTGAGTTTAATTTTAGCCCAGCTCAATTTGGTGGTTATGGCGGCGCTGGCTTCGTTTCTGGGTTCGGGCCGGGTTTCGGTTTTTAGTTTTGCCAACGATCTAAACGGTCTGGTGTTGGGCGTGGTGGCGGTGCCCTTGGGCGTGGCCGTGTTTCCGGTTTTTTCGCGCTTGGCTTCGCAAAACAAAATTGCCGAGCTGGGCGAAGTGTTTGTAAAAACTTTGCGCCAGCTGGCGTTTGTGATGATTCCGGCCGCAGTTTTATTTTTTGTGTTGCGGGCCCAAATCGTCCGCTTAACTTTGGGTTACGGCCGGTTTGACTGGACGGATACGGTGCTCACCATAGAAACGCTGGGCTTTTTTTTAGTCGGTTTGGTTTTTCAGGGGATGTTAGCCGTTATCCTTAGAGGTTTTTTCGCTTTGGAAGACGCTAAAATACCTTTTTTGGTTTTATTCTTTGGCGTTTTATTAAGCGTCGCCGTGGCTTTGTTTTTGGCGCCGGTTATGGATGTTTCGGCGCTGGGCTTGGCTATGGCCGCCGCGGCTATTTTTAATACCGGCGTCTTATTTTATATTTTTAAGCGCCGGATCAAATTGGTAAATATTGCCGCCTTGGTCAAACCACTTTTGGTTTTTGTTGTGGCGGCGGCGGCGGCCGGCGCGGCGGCTTACGCCATGCTTTATTTTTTGGATAGATTTTTAGACACGCACAAGGTTTTGCATTTGATCATTCAAGGCGGCTTGGCTGGTTTTTTTGGGCTGGCGGTATATTTGTTGGTTACCGGCCTTTTTAGTATAGAGGAGGTGAGTCAAATTTTAAGAAAAATCAAATTGGGCAAGAAAATAATTTTACCCAGTTTAGATGAAGAAACTCATCAGTCATGAAACATGGAACATGAAACATGAAACTCAAAACATTAGGAATTTTTCCATCATTGCTCATATCGATCACGGTAAATCCACACTGGCCGATCGGCTGCTGGAAATCACCAAAACAATTGAGGCCCGCCAGATGCATGCGCAGTATTTGGATATGATGGACTTGGAACGGGAGCGGGGCATCACCATCAAAATGCAGCCCGTAAGAATGCTCTTGCATTCTGGAGGTCCTGAGCGAAGCGAAGGACAGGAATTCATTCTCAATTTAATTGACACTCCGGGGCATGTGGATTTTTCTTACGAAGTTTCGCGTTCATTGGCCGCGGTGGAAGGTGCGATTTTGCTGGTGGACGGCACCAAAGGCGTGCAGGCGCAAACCTTGGCTCATTTGCATCAAGCTCAAAAGCAAAAACTGGTTATCATCCCCGCCATAAATAAAATTGATTTAGCTAACGCCCGGCCCGATGTGATTGAAGTTGAGCTTCAATCACTTTTAGGAGAGAAAACCGAAATTTTCAAGATATCGGCCAAAGATGGTACGGGCGTGGCCGAACTTTTAGATGCGGTCGTTAGTAAAGTGCCGCCCCCCTCCTCCGCTCCTACGGAGCTACGGCAGGGCAAGCCGGCCGATATATCTCGGGCGCTGGTTTTTGATTCCAGCTACGATTCATATAAAGGCGTGGTGGCTTACGTTAGAGTGTTTGACGGCAGTTTTAAGCCAGGCCATAAGGTCAGATTCATTGCTTCCAATAAAGAAGCGGAAATAATGGAAGTGGGCTATTTTAAGCCCCAACTCGCGCCCCAAAAAGAGCTAAAAGAAGGTGAGATCGGTTACCTTGCCACCGGTCTCAAAGACCCGACTTTGGTTAAAGTAGGCGACACGATTTTATCTAACCACTCACTACTCACTACTGACTACTCACTCTTGGCTTTGCCGGGCTATAGAGAACCGTCGCCGGTGGTTTTTGCGAGTTTGTTTCCCAAGGACGGCGCGGAATTTTCCATGCTTAAAGATGCCTTGTTAAAACTAAAACTTTCCGACGCCGCCCTCACGTTCGAACTGGACTCGCAAGAAGTTTTGGGCCGAGGTTTTAGATGCGGTTTTTTGGGCTCGCTCCATATGGAAATAGTTTTAGAACGGCTGAAGCGCGAATATAATATGTCTTTGATCACTACCACACCTTCCGTCAGTTATGAGATTGTCCTTAAAAACAACGGCCAGACCCAGACTGTTTTTTCGGCGGCCGATTTACCCGAGTCCGATCGCTACGCCGAGATTCGCGAACCGTGGGTGACTTTAACGATTCTCTCGCCCTCAAAATACATCGGCGGAATTTTGGACCTATTGGCTTTTCGGCGCGGTTTGAGCCGTAACACAAAATATATTTCGGACGACCGGGTAGAAATTGTTTATCAAATTCCCTTGGCCGAAATAATCGTGGATTTTCACGACAAATTAAAAAGCGTTTCCTCGGGTTTTGCTTCTTTAAGTTACGAGTTTTTAGAATTAAAAAAAGGCGATTTGGTAAAACTGGATATTTTGGTGGCGGGCGAAAAGACGGATGCCTTAAGCCGGATCGTGCCCAAGGACAGCGTTCAGGACGAAGGCAAGAGAATGGTGGAGAAATTAAAAAAACTTTTGCCGCGGCAATGGTTTGAGGTTACCTTGCAAGCGGCCATCGGCGGTAAAATTGTCGCCCGCGAAAACATCGCCGCGCTTAAAAAAGACGTAACCGGCTATTTATACGGCGGCGACATCACCCGTAAAATGAAGCTTAGAGAAAAACAAAAAAAGGGCAAGAAAAAAATGAAAGCGCGCGGCCGAGTAAATATACCCAATTCGGTGTTTTTTGAGCTTTTGAAAAGGTAGTTGATTTATTAAGTCAAAATATCACCCTTCACAACCTGTCATGGAGCCTCTCATTAATAATACGTTAAGGTCTTCTCCATGAGGGTTGTTCAGGATGATGTTTTTGACTCCTTTTTGGTTTATTATATCGAGATCTCCTTTATCAATGTTTATCAATCTCATTACACTAACTTGCTGCAGCTGGATGGTGTAAAAAAGTGGTTAAAAATGGCGTAAATAGTGTGTTTTATTGCTTGTGGATAAGTGTAAAAAGGCGCTGATTTGACATGTCTATAGGTATGGGGCTTGACAAGGTTTGTGGGTATGCTATACTGGATATATGATTGTTCCGGTTGGGCCTCGTCCTCACGGGCCCCGGCTGGAACAAAGTTCTTTCACTTTCAACGAGGAAAGGAGGCCGACATGCCTCTGGGAGCCAACCCTCCCTTCGGGTAGTTATATCTCCCTGTGGGGTATAACTACCCCCCGTTTGCGCAGTACAGGAGTGCGGAGGCGCTGATGCGGACGGTGCCGCAAGACATCTCACTAAGAGGTGTGCGGCCATCTGTGCCCATCTGTTCTAAGCTGGTTACGGACGGATTTTGTTCCTCTGCTTGATCCCTCCGATTTCCAGCGAGTCAGCAGGTAACCCCGCTGGCGCAGAGATCAGGTCGGCGCGTCACGCTCTGCTAGGCGCCTCCGCCTCCTTCATCAAACTCGTCCGGCTCGGCCGGAGAGTGAAGTGATCCGCGGCCAACGAGCTACGGATCAGCCCCGAGTGCCATCGTGCACCCGGGGCTTTTTTATTCCCCCCAGACGTCCGACGTCTGGGAGCTATCTGAAGGCTTTTACAATCGGCTCCATAGCGCCGTCCAAAATTTTATCTATACGGCTCCAGCTTTTTTTAATGCGGTGGTCGGTGATGCGGTCCTGGGGGAAGTTATAGGTGCGGATTTTTTCGGACCGGTCGGCCGAGCCGATTTGGGTTCGCCGTTCGCTTTGCATTTTTTGGCTGGCCTGGTTTTCTGTGGTTTCCAATATTTTACTTCTTAGAATAGAGAGGGCGGCTTGCTTGTTGGCTTCCTGGCCGCGTTCGGTTTGGGCGGTGACCACGGTGCCGCTGGGCAGGTGGATGATTCTCACCGCCGTTTCGCGCTTGTTCACGTTTTGGCCGCCCGGGCCGGAAGATCGAAAAAATTCTACCTTCAAATCACTTGGGTTTATATGGACGTCTTTCTCGGTAGCCTTTTTAAGTACGGCCACCGAAACAGTGGAAGTATGCACTCGTCCGCTTTTTTCGGTTTTAGGCACGCGCTGAACGCGGTGCACCCCGCCTTCGTGTTTGTAAATGGAGTAGGCGTTGGCGCCGGAGATTTCCAACGAGACTTCTTTGAGCCCGCCGATACTGGTAGGCGAATAATCCAAAACCGTCACGCCCAGGCCGTTTTTAAGGGCGTAATTTTTGTACATTTTGAAAAGCTCGCCGGCAAAGAGGGCGGCTTCGTCGCCGCCGGCGCCGGGCCGGATTTCTATAATTACTGATGAGGATTCCATGGATAATTGAGTTCGCGTAAAAATCAGCTCTCGCTCCTGCAAGGAGGGGCACTTACATCCTCCCTCTTTATATTACTATATTGAACCTCCTTGAAGTCGCTCAAACCGATTTTTACGCTTATTATTTTTTGTTGGTTCTCCTAGTTTTTTTGGCCGGAGTCACGGCGGCCTTTTTGGAGAGTCGCGCCCTGAATTTTTCCACGCGGCCGGCGGTGTCCACCAATTTTTCTTTGCCGGTGTAGAAGGGGTGGCAAGCATGGCAAATTTCAACCTCAAAACTTTCTTTGGTTGAGCCCGCGGTAAATTTATGGCCGCAGGCGCACTTGACCTTGGCGTGGGGATAATACTGGGGATGGATATCGGTTTTCATAATAGGGTTCAGTATATCAAGCTAGCTTTATTTTGACAATCAAGATTGGTTTTGTTAGTGTATATGCGAATAACGAATCTTTACGAATATTACGAAAGGAAAGGCAAATTCGTAATATTAGAGTTTATTCGCCATTCGCATATCATATCAAATGATCACGGCTCAAGAACTGATACAAGCTGGCGCCCATATCGGCCACAAAAAATCAAAATGGAACCCTAAAATGGCTCCATTTGTTTTTGGCGTGCGCAACAGTTTGCATGTGATTGATGTGGTTAAAACACTAGAGAAACTCAACCAGGCCGTTGATTTTTTAGCTAGTACTGTCAAAAACGGCGGCACTGTTTTGTGGGTGGGCGCCCGCATCCAAACCAAAAATATTATTCCCGAACTGGCCCGCGAGCTTAAGATGCCTTATGTGGCCGGGCGCTGGATCGGTGGATTATTTACCAATTTCAAAATCATCAAGGAAAGGTTAAAATATTTTAGGGACTTGGAAGAAAAGCTGGCCACGGGGGGCCTGGCCGGTTATACCAAAAAAGAGTTGATCCAATTTAGGCGCGAGCTTGGGAAATTGGAGATTAGCATGGGCGGCATCAAAAATATGCAAAACCTGCCCCAAGCTATCTTCGTCACTGATGTTAACGATGAAAAGTACGCCGTCTTGGAGGCCAGAAAATTAGGTATCGCGGTAGTGGGTTTGGTGGACACCAGCGTCAATCCCGAACTGGTGGATTATCCCATACCCACCAACAACGATTCTTTGTCTTCGCTTAGATTGATTTTAGATGCCATTAAAGTGGAACTAATTCCGCTCGTCGGTAAATAGTATGAATCAGGTTTCAAGTTTAGAAGTAAAAAAGCTCCGTGAACTTACCGGTGTTTCGATGATGGATTGCAAGCGCGCTTTGGAAAGCGCCGGCGGTGATTTTGAAAAAGCTCGTCATTATTTGAAAGAGCAGGGTTTTAAGATTGCCGAAAAAAAATCGGCCCGTTCCACCGCGGCCGGGTTGGTGGAGCCCTATATTCACAGCGACGGCCAAAGCGGGGCGCTGGTGGAATTGTTATGTGAAACTGATTTTGTGGCCCGGAATCCGGTTTTTAAGGAACTGGCGCACGATCTCGCCATGCAGGTGGTAGCCATTGGTCCCGCCGACAATGCCGAACTTTTGGCCTCGGCCTTTATTAAAAACCCCGACGAAACCGTTGAAGAACTTATCCGTTCCAAAGTGGCTCTCTTGGGCGAGAATATTAAGTTGGGCAGGTTTGTGAGATTCCAAATTTAATCACGCATCCTGAAACATAAAACTTGGAACATGAGAGAATGTTTATGGTTTATGTTTCATGTTTCATGATACCTATTTTAATTCCATCTCTATTAGTCGCGGCCGGCGTGGCTTTGGCCGTGCGGGTTGTTTATAAAAAAATTCCAAATGACCGGATCAATTGGGATGAAGCCGTGGCCAAAGAAGATTTCGGGCCGACTTTTTACCAAAAAGCTCTGGCCGCTGTTTCGCTAAAAACCAAGCAATCGGTTTTGAGCGCTTCCACCAAATTTATCTACAGGTTAAAAATAACCTCGCTTAAAACCGACAATTTTTTTAGCCGTCTGCTAAAAGAGATGAAGGAGCATAAATCCAGTGTTGATGAAGTTGCACCCCAACCGGATGTGCCGCTGGAAGCCTCGTCTCCGCAAAACAAGTTTCGGGTTCAGATAACCTCGGTGGAAGAAAAAGGGCCGGTTTCTAGAATATCAATCCCAATCAACCCCCAAGAAATTGCCGACGCCGGTGTGCATTCTTCTTTTGAAGCCCAGGAACACCAGCTGATAAATCAATTGGCTTACAATCCCAAGGATGTGGCGGCCTACAAACATTTGGGCTGGCTGTATATGGAAAACAATAAACCCATAGAGGCCCGGCAGGCCTTTAAGATGGCCATCAAACTCGGTTCCCGAGACAAAATTATTATGGCCAAACTTTTGGAAGTGGGCGGAGTGTTGCATAAAGAGGGTACTGCCGTTGCGCGTTCTGCGGCGCATTCCCAGCCGGTTGTTCTTAAAAAGGTTGTAGCGGTTGAAACCAAAGCCAATGTCGCGGCTAACCCCGTTCTTATCCAGAAAAGCGGAGTAAAAACTAAAAAAGAGGTTAAACCTAAAACCAGAAAATTGAAGGTGAGAAAAGTTTAACTTATCGTTGCGAACTCTCGGCGGCTTTGATAGTATCAAAGCAGGTTTTAGTGTGCCGTTGTAGCTCAGTTGGTAGAGCAACTCCATGGTAAGGAGTAGGTCGCCGGTTCAAATCCGGCCAACGGCTCATGATGCGGCGGTGGTAGAGTGGTCAATTACAACAGACTGTAAATCTGTCGGCCTTGTGCCTACGCAGGTTCGAATCCTGCCCGCCGCACAA
>JBASTM010000009.1:0-26988 GCA_049274895.1 Minisyncoccia bacterium | reverse complement strand
TGTCGTAAAGCATGTCTCGAATGGTCACTTTCACATCAGCCCGTGTTTCTTCTTTCCGCTTCCAATCAAGAACAAATTTCTCTGTTTTTAATTTTGCCAATAGTTCGTGCGCAACCTTCTTCACCTGCTCCTCTTCGTCCGGATTAAGATTTTCCTTCCGGATAAGGTCAAAAATGGCCAGTTCCTCCTCGGAAAGATTTTCTTTTATCGCTCGTGCATCTTCCTCGCTTAATTCCTTCGCCAAGACGATCAGCTCCTCAAAAAACTCGTCGAGGTCGCGGGATCCCGTATTATATTCCTGAATCAAAAAGTTGAGCCGGTCAAGAAAACGCTTGCGAAGCTTATTTTTCTGCACCATTTCTTTGATTTTATCTTCAAGCTCGGCACTTAAGCTTTCCGCGGCAATATTTTTATTCTCTGTGTCATCAAAAAACTTTCGGAGCGCCTCAAAATCAATGTGGCTCAAGTCCTTCAGTTTTGGTTCTTTAATCACAAATTCTCCGGCCTTGATGGAGCGATCCAGCAAATCCTCAAGGTCTTTCTTAACCTGGCTGACATCAGCCTCTTCCTCAATAACCTCTTTGATCCGCGAAGCAATTACTTTAAAAGCCGTAACTTCGTGGTAATAATTTTCCGCTTTGGGTTCTGGCAGTACCGCTTTATAAAGCTGATATGCGTCTGATGCAAGATCAAGATATTTTCGTTTTGTTTGTTCGTCCTGCAAAACGTGATTTGTAAATACATCAACAAGGCGTATCTTTTCAGTGTCCTCGGCTTTCAGTAGTTCATCAGCATCGAGATCAAGCTTTTTCAAGAATTCTCGTGTCTGTTTCACTGTTGAAACCAACATTTCAACGAGCTCCTCTTTTTCTTTGATGATGTCATCAATTGATGCGCCGGTTTCCGGAGTTGCGTAAATAGAAAGCGCTCGTTGAAGGTTACGGAATACTCCGATGTAATCAACGATCAATCCGTTTGTTTTACCCGGATACACTCGATTAGCTCGAGCAATGGTCTGCATGAGCGTGTGATTTTTGAGCGGCTTATCAAGATAAAGCGTTGAGAGGTTCAAAACATCAAAACCGGTAATCCACATCGCACACACAAAGACCATACGCAGATTGCTGTCAGGGTCCTTAAATTTCGTCTCCAAATCCTCCTTTTGCATGCGGGCCCTGATCGGCCGCATATCAATCTCAAATTCTTCTAAGTCAGCAATTTCATTCTGGCCTTGGCTCACCACCACCGCCATATCAATCCCTTCGTATTGCTCTATGGTTTGGCGAATCTTTTCTTTTTCATGCTCGTCAGTCGCTTTGGATAGTGCGATATTCAATTTAGCCAAATGTCTCTGCATCTGTTCCTTAACTTTGGTATACATCCGGACGGCCGTTTTCTTATCAATAGAAACAACCATCGCTTTCCCGTTATATCCACGAGCAGTAAAGTGTGTAACAATATCTTCCGCAACTTTATTGAGGCGATCTTCACGAGTTATTAAATGGTAAAAAGTTGAAAATTCCTGCTCCAATTTCTCCTCTTCTTCCGGCGCGAGATCGTAAAAATTCATAACGCCCTCCAATTCCTTCTGAATATCCGGATTTACATTTTCAAGCTTCGGAACGCGATTCTCATAGTAAAGCGGCACCGTGGCGCCATCTTCAACTGATTGAGCAAAATTGTAGGTAGAAACATAATCCCCGAATGCTTCACGCGTTTTCTCTTCTCCGCCGGCCATCAACGGCGTACCGGTAAAGCCGATAAATGCCGCCTTAGGCAATGCAATGCGCATGTTGGCCGCCATACGGTCGTATTGCGTACGATGAGCTTCGTCAGCCATCACAATCACATCGTTTCTTCCCGATAACTCCTTCGCCTCGGCAAATTTATGAATAAGCGTAAAAACATGGCGATGATCCTCTTTGAGCAATTGCTGGAGATGATCAACGGACTCGGCATGCACTTCGTCCTCATACACAGCCCCGCAAGCTGCAAATGTTTTGTATATCTGCCGGTCAAGTTCTTTGCGGTCCGTAACCACGACAAATGTGAAATTCCCCGTTAATTTACGAAACGCTTTTTGAGATAAGAAAACCATTGAATACGACTTGCCGGAGCCCTGTGTGTGCCAGAAAACACCGAGACGGCCTTTGTTTTTGTCTCGATTCTTAACTTCTTCAAAAGCACGGTTTACTCCGAAATATTGGAAGTAGCGAGCAATCGCCTTAATGCACTCTCCGCGCGAGTCATCAAAAAGAATAAAATTCTCAATGATGTCCAAAAGCTGTGCCGGTTCGCAGGTTCCCTTGATAACCGTCTCCAAACTCACTTTCCCGACTTCTTTTTCGTCTTTGATTTTCTTCCATTCGTTGAAATGCTCATACGCGCCGGTGATCGTTCCAACCTTACTCTCAATACCGTTGGAAATAATGATAAAGGCGTTATACCAAAAGAGCTGGGGAATGGTGTCTTTGTAATCTCGGATGTTTTGTTGATAGGCGTTACGGAGATTTTTATGCGATGCCTTGAGCTCAATAAGCACCAAAGGCAGGCCATTTACAAAGCCAATTAAGTCCGGCCGGCGCTTGTGCAGTTCGCCCGTAATCCAGAGCTGGGATACGAGCATAAAGTGGTTGTTCGCCGGATTTTCAAAATCAATAACTTTTACCGTCTCGGTTTGCCGCCCGCCCCCTTCGTTTTCTGTCTCAACTTTTACGCCATCTTTAAGCAACTGCCATATTTCATGGTTCGCATTAACCATGCTCATTGCCGAACGATCCTTAATAATCTCATCAATCGCGAGATTTAACGCTTCGGTGGATACATCGGGATTGAGTTTTGTCAGGGCGATTTTGAGATAATTCATCAGCACAACTTCCCCCGGATTCTCGCGCCCGAATTCCGCATCCGTTTCTCCGGAGAAGGCATTAGCAAAATTATCCGCACCCCAAAGTCCGCCAAAAATCTTGACGGCCGTCTGTTCTATTAACTTGTCTTCAGAAAATTCGTTCATAAATTTGTTATCTTAGACGGTGAGCAGAACCTCCTAATCTATAACCTGATACAACCCCAGTATCTTTTATAAAGTTTAAATGACGCGAAATTATAAACTGTAAGTTATCCATGCATCTTTCAGCTTGTTTTTTGTAAACATCTAACTCATGGAGGTCATGTTTGGGATGAATAAGTTCGCTCGCGGTAGTAGAAATATTATTTATCTTTTTCGCTGAAATTTTACTTATTGGATATTTGCCACGAAATAAAGAATAACTGCGACAGGTTTCCACCAATTGCTCTATGCTTTTTAGTTTTTTCCTGCCCTTGGCTCGCTTATAAATATCGAACCCTTTGCCGACTTTTAAGAGGATACGGACAAGCGCTTGCTCTGCGGCAGTACGACAAACAATAATAGTGGAGTAATAGTAGCCGAGGACATATAGTTCTTGTGCGTGAGAGAAAAGATCAAAATAATTACCGTCGTAAACCATTACACCTCGATACCTCTGTGATACCGTTATGTGCCTTCTCCACATTGCAGGCAACTCTTTTTCAAGACCCATTTTCCACCCCCTTAGAAACTCACCTTTTTCTTGCTTCCTTATGGTGAGCGGTAAATAGCCACCTCCTCGAACTTTGTGGGTAGTTGTAAATTTGAATCTATTTTCGAGGTCTTTCATTTTTTTAAAATCAGCATCCCAAATCCACCAGTCCTTGCTGAAACGCACAACTAAAATTCTTGCTGACTCCTTACCCAAAGTGGGGTCGTGCCATTTAACATCTTTAAGCTCTTGTAGGTCAATTTTTATCGGTTTGCCAGTATCATTAGGGCTAAGCTTCCTGCTCTTGAATTCAAGCATTATCTGTACCGAGCTATCAAAAGAGATACGGCGATTTCCATCCGGCATAATTTCGACTCCGGCGACATTAAAATTTTTCAAGCTAAGCCGCTTTAATTCCGGTTCGATAAACTCCTTTACGGCCCTATTGATTGCCTGACCATAGCTTTGATTCTTTTCAATATTCTCATTTGGAACAAAAATTGCCATAATTTCAATTTATTCTTATTTCTCCAGTTACTAATTTCGGCAAAAGCAAATCCCGCGCTTGGCGCAGATTCTGATTTTTAAGTTGTAAATTCTTTAACATGCCGAAAATTGACTTTGCTTTTTCTTCAAAGACGCGCACCAGTTCTTCCGGTGGATCGACAACAAGTAACCGTGCCAGGTCTTTTGGATAAACATGTGGTTGTGCCGACCCTCGTTGCAATCCAGTAACTTCTGCTTGTCTGCTTTTTAGTAGCAAAAAATAGTAAAAAATGAACGGAGTTGAAGCTTTGTTGATATAAGAACAGTCAGATGCCCATATATCTTCTTGGTACAAATTGATATAACCAGAATTTGCCCCGGAAGCACTTACCGTGATTGCCGGCCCATCAACATTGGCTTTGTTATGAAAATAGGCCGGGCCTATCCCACCAGCGACTACCGGAACTTTACCGGGAGCAACAGTGTCTTTGGTAATATTCTTACCTCGTAAAATATTTATATTATCTCCCAACTTTTTAACTTTCCACCCCTCCGGAATTTTGCCGAACTCGGTTTTGCTATCAATCAGTTTTACTTTTTCGTGGCCGTGGGAGCGATAATATACGAACCACTCCCGATAAATCGCCTGCGCGATTTCTTCCAAAATCTTAATCCGCTTCGTGTTGTTCTCAATAAGATCGTCATAGGCGGAGAGAACATCAGCGATTTGTTTTTGTTGTGGCAAAGTAGGTGCCAATACTTGCACATTATCTATCACTTCTTTGTCGGCCCGTTGCCTACCAGAAGCACCAACCATGCTTTTTACTGCCGGATCTCGAATAGTGTCTGTGCGTGAAAGATAGTAAACAAAGTCAGAATCAGACACTCCATCTTTGCCCCGGAATATAAAAAACTCTGTTGAGCCAAAACCAACCCCCTCTTTGAGTCCCTGTATTTTTACAATTTTTCCATTTTCAAGACATGGGGTAATGCGAGCAAAAATAGTATCTCCATTAGCAAATTTAGCCCCACCTCCTGAAAACTTTTTACTCTTTATTTCTACGGGAAATTTTCGTTGACCATCAACAACATCCATAGGAATAAATGGATATTCTTTTCCGCGTTCAAGCTTCACAGAAGGCGATGTATCTGCGAATTCTTTGAATTTTATTCTTCGCCAATTTGTTTTAGAATGATTGATCATATTATTTATTATCAAAAGATATTATTAAATCTTCTGTCAGAGGTATTGAAAGTTGATTCCCAACAACATTTTTGTATAAAATCGTATACTGCAAATTTGATGCGTTATTTATAAGATCCAAGTCATCAGCCAATGGCTTAGAGCAAAAGACTGAAAAATAAAATTCGTCTTTCATATTCTTTGTTTCTCCGGCCCTCAAATAAATTGTATCTTTAATTTCTCCCCTAACGGATGCTCCATCTATTACTACTTCTGCTGCGTCAAACGATAAAAGTTTATGTTTTCCACTTTGAGCATTCTCAATCAGCAATTGAGGCCTTTCAATTGAACCGGAACTCGCTGAGTGATTCGAAACACTATAATTCAAAGTAAAACAAAAATCATAAGCGGAATGTCGGTTATTACTCAATTTTGGAATATTTTCTTTAACCTTCGCTATAAATTCGGAATCTAAAAAAGAAGAATAAAGTTTACTCGGCGTTATAAAAATATTTGGAAATATCTGCATTGAGATTAAAGAGTTTGTTTTTCGCACCTGAAAGGCATAAAATGCGGTAACACCGACGAGAATAACAGTAGAGATTCCCTGAATAGCGCCGGCATTATTGTTCATAATGCTCCAAAAAAACGATCCAAAATCGCTTTTGACAAAACCCAAATATCCGATAACGACTGCCGCCAAAAAAATTAGTAAATAAACTTTCGACCTCTGCCAAGTTGTTTTAATTTGCGTAGCCATATTTTTAATTCCAACCCAACCAGTACACCAGACCGGCTATGATTAAGCCGACAATTACAGCAGTTAAAATATGCTCTTTAAACCATTTCCAAAAATCCCTAATCAATTTACCCCAGTATTGTCGATGTGGATTTTTTATATCTTGAATTGTTATTCCTTCCCGCGTGAATTCTTTTCCAACTTGAACAAAATGTACAGAACCACCTGCGCCACCGTCGCCACCGTCGCCACCACGTCCACCCCCAGGACCATCACCACCTTGTCCACCAGCACCACCCGAAGCATTTATATTAGGGCCTGCTTTGCTTTCAGATACTGACAAGTCGCCTTGTTCAATACTTTCTTTAATTGCCATCAAAATACCCACACCAGCGTCAACATGACTTTTAGATTCATACTTCACTTCTTTTTGAAAATTTTTATAGAAATGGCTGTTTTCTCCCGCAACTTTCAAAATGAAACTTTCAACACTATTTTTCCATTCTGAAAAAGCACCTTTGTTGAGTGTTACAGAGCTGATTACATTCGGGGGATTGGGTCTGTGAGTTGCTTTCACATCCAACGCTTTTCCAATAAGCTGGGTAATACGATTTAATATTTTTTCTCGTTCGCTATTTTCCATGTTAAATATCCAATTTCTTCAGATTCTCAAAAATTTTATTTTCCAATTCGTGGGCTTCGTCAGTTAGGCCCTTTAATTCGCTGTGAAGTTTTTTCACTTTTTCCCCGAAATTTCCTTCATCTCCGTTGCCGTTATCGGTAACACCAACATACCGGCCGGGATTGAGTGAATAACCAGCTTTTTTAACCTCATCTATTGTTGCCACCTTGCAGAGACCTTTGATATTCTGATATTTCTTTCCATTCTCGCCGCGATAGCTTTGCACGATGCTCGCGATACGCTCTATCTGCTCGTCAGTCCAATGCCTTTTTACCCTATCACCAGGAATTGGGGTAAAAATATTTCTAGCATCAATGAAAAGTATCTTGTCTTTTCTTTCTTTCGGCTTTCCTTTGTCAAGAAACCACAATGTTACGGAAAGCGGTACATTATAAAACATATTTGGGCCAACAGCGACCATCACATCCACCAACCCATCTTCGATGATTCTTTGACGAATTTCCTTTTCTCTGTGTCCCACATCGCCAGCCGCATTGGACATAACAAATCCAGTTCTTCCGTTTTTATTCAACGAACTCAAAAAGATTTGAATCCAAATATAATTACCGTTATCCGATCCCTTGTTTCCCGACCTCGGCAGACCATAGGGAAATCGCGGATCATCTTTTATTCTTTCGTAATCGATACCGCTTACATTGAACGGAGGATTGGCCATCGTGAAGTCAAATTTTCCTAAACTTTTGTGCCGATCTTCGTAATAAGTGTTGCCCTCACGGATATCTCCGGAGAGGCCGTGAATAGCTAAGTTCATTTTTGCGATACGGACGGTCTGATCTGTTTTTTCCTGCCCGTAAATTGCAATCTCGCGTGATGCTCTTGCTTTCCCCGCCTGCGCACCGCGCGCGGGCAGGTTGCCATTCTCAAGATGCCGTTTTACGAATTCGTGCGACTGCACAAACATACCGCCTGAACCGCAAGCCGGGTCATAAATCCTGCCCCGATACGGCTCGATGATTTCTACGATGAGTTTAACAATGCTTGTCGGCGTGAAGAATTCGCCTCCGCGCGAGCCATCCGCCAAGGCAAACTTACCAAGAAAATATTCATAAATTCTTCCGAAAGCATCGCCCTCAATGTCATCCGGAATCTGATTGAAATTTTTGAGAAGCGCAATGATAGATCGGTTATCAAGTTTTTGAAATGTTTTTGGCAATATGCCTGCAAGCTCCTTATTTTCTGCCTCAATTTCTTTCATCGCGTCATTAACAGCTCTACCCATATCCGTCCCTTCCGGCAACTCTATAAGATACGAGAAGCGGGCTTTTTCGGGAACGAAAAGCACGCCGCGCGCGTGATAGTCGGCTGAAGAGGTTGGCCGCTCGCGCGAGACGGAAGCGCCGCCATGGCTTTTAGTTTTCTTTGTCTTTTCCTCGGCTATTTCTTTAGCAACTTTGCTGTGTTTTACCCCGGCGAATTTAAGAAAAATCAAACCCAAAACCGGCTCTGCGAATTCGTTAAGCCGCAGAGGGGTATTGGCACGCATGTGATCTGCCGCCTCCCACAATCTGTTTTCTAAATCCTTGATATTTGTCATAACAATTTTTCTTCTTTAAAACTGAATTGGCTGTTTTTTGCCACAATGACATGATCCAACAATTCAACCCCCATCATTTTTCCGGCCTCTGTTAATCTCTTGGTAACTTCAATATCATCTTCGGAGGGTTTTGGATCACCGGACGGATGATTATGCGCAACCATGATGCTCGCCGCCGAATGTTTAAGAGCCGGCTCAAAGACCTCTCGTGGATGAACCAGATTGGCATTCAATGTTCCCATTGAGATCGTCTCTTTATGAACCATCTCGTTTTTAGCATTGAGATAAAGGGCGACAAAGTGCTCTCGTTTGTTTTGGCGCAGATCGCTCAATTGAGCCACAACATCTTTCGGAGTAACGATGGTCGGTAAATTCGTATCGTTGACTTCCAACGCTCGTTTTGAAAGTTCAAAAGAGGCAAGAAGCGTTGTGGCTTTTGCCGAATCAATTCCACCGATTTTTACCAAATCATCGTAGGTCATTTGCAAAAGCCGCTTTTTGGAATGCTTGGTCAAAATCTGCGAAGCGATTTCAATCACATTTTTACCGGCCTTGCCGGTCCTCAAGAGAATAGCCAAAAGCTCCGCGTCCTTCAGGTTCTCGGCTCCCTTGGCCATCAGCTTCTCCCTCGGTCTATCTGATTTTGGTAAATCTTTTATTTTCATAAATTTATTTTTTGATCACCTTACGATATTCCTCTTTGCCACATTTTTATACTTTTTCGTTTTGCCCAGAATTTCTAACGGGACAAGTAAATTTATTTGCTTGCTTCGTACTTAAAGTTTTCCGGAATCTTCCAGACACCTTTCTCGCGGAAAGCAGGGATCTTCTGCCGGCGAGCGGCATTAGAAAGAGCCGGTCCCGATAAAGAGTGCTTTTTGGTATAGTCCGCAAGCGGAATAATAGTCTCGCCTTTGAGATATGCTATTCGCTTATACAGTGACTCCGTAAGACCGAGCACAAGAATTTTTTCCACCGTCTTGGTGTTCTTGCTGTCTCGATAGTCACCGAAAGCCTTGTAGTAGTCCTTCTTCTCACGATCCCGGACAATGACACTAGGAAAGCCGAGTCTCTGAAGTTGGTAATTAATGAGTACACGACCAATACGGCCGTTGCCATCATTAAATGGATGGATAGTTTCAAAATCAAGGTGGAATTTTCCGACCTTATCTAGAAAATAAGAGTTGAGATCGCTTGTGTATTCAACCAATATAGCTTCAATCATGCGCTCAACATGTTCCGGAGCTGGTGCAATATGCGTACCAACTCGAACATATTCTCCTTTAGTACGAAAACGTCCGGCGATCTGATCGTTGATGCCACCAATAAGCATCTGGTGGAGTAATAAGATTGTTCCTTTATCAATCTCGCTTTCCTGCGATTTAGTGCGAATGTAGCCAACGACACGAGCAAGATTTTTTGCCTCAAAAACTTCACGCACTGAAACATCGCGAGATACTTCCATATCGAGAAGGATTTTCTCAGTCTCTTTAAGAGTCAACGTCGAGTTTTCAATCGCGTTGGAGTTATAGACCGCTTCCGGAATTTCAGCTTCACCGACCATTACCAAAAGAGACTCCTTTCCTTTGCGAAGTGAGTCATACTCTGCTTTGAGTTCTTGAATACGCTTTTTAGTAGGGTTATTTGTAGCCATATAGATACATTATAATCTTTTAACCTTAAAAAGTCAATAACCTGTTAATATAGTCAAAAAATAGGCCTTATTCACCATATTTTGCGTTTCCGTAATAATACACTTTTGTATCATTACGGAAACGCACAAAGCACTATGGCAACAAAGTAGGAGTAATGGAGATGTTAGGAGAAAAAATAGACCAAAAAAGATGTTCCCTGCCTGCCAGCAGGCAGGGAACATCTGGTTCAGCCCGTAAACCCCCACACCAAATTTTTTGGTGGTGGTAAATAAATCCCGTTAGAAATAATACTCTGTATGGATTTCTAACGGGATAAAGAGAAAAACGGATGTTTTGCGTCCGTTCATCCCATATGGCTCCGCAGGTAGGATTCGAATGGTTCGATAATATCTCACCACCTTCGGCCTACAACCATCTCCTTAACGGGGAGCCGCTCATCCCTGGGCGATTTTCTATTTTATAACTGCAATGCTCCCCGGGTAGGACTCGAACCTACAACCCACTCCTTAACAGGGAGTCGCTCTACCGTTGAGCTACCGGGGAGCATTGTAGTCAATTTGTAATCGCCCGTTAAAAATGAAGACATTCATTTTTAACCCATTGAGCTACTGCGGAATTGTGTATATTAAGAACTATTCCATACTAGCAAAAATATGATCTTTATCAAATCGTTTGACAACTACTACATATACAGTATACTAATACAGGTACCTAAAATCGGCCAAAGCGGCCGGAAATGTCCACTGCCTGAAAGGGCCAACCCGAAAGGGTTCTCACAAGAGAGGAGTAGTATATGGACAGTCGGGAGTTGACGCAAAAACTCATTCGCGGATCCGCCAACATCAACCGGATGCGCACGGAGATCAAGAACGTCGTCAGCATGGTTTTAGGGTTTGCCGACAAAGTTGGTTGGTCTCACACTGTGAATTTGTCTGATGGCGATCTTGATTGGGAATTTCGGGTTCGGCTTGGCGATCAAATGCAAGTCCAGTGTTGGTCAAGAGCAGAAGCAAGATTGATCTATTTCTTCAGACCCCCACCCTTCGCAGTTCAGCTTAGGATGGAGAATGTGATGAAAGTGCACCGGGGCTTGCCCCTATTTGTTGACGGGATGGCCAAGACGATTCCCGCTTTGGCCGAAAAGTGGCAGCCGCTGCTGGACGCCGCCGACGACTGAACCAAGATCCGCTTCGAGCTAACGCTCGGGGCGGTTTTTTTGTTGTGATATAATAGCCGTATGATGAATTATGGCTTCGGCCAGATGATGGGAGGCGGAACCTCCGGCGCCGTCATTGGGTTGGTGGTGCTGGTGGATTTGGTCCTGCTGGGTGTCTGGCTTTGGAAACAGATCAATAAGTAATTACTGGATTGAAGTCGAACTTCAATCAGCTCATTTGTTTGCTTAAGTCGCCAAACTTATGATATCTTTGTTATTAGCGATTTATGAAAGAGCTTCTTTCAGTTTTATTAATTGTTGGTTTTATAGTCGCGGCGGCGTTTGGGGCTTTGACTATGGGTCACGGCCAAACGCACGACCGCATTGTGTGCCTTGCTTCCATAATGAAAGCGAGCGGTTGCCCCGATGAGGTCAACTCGGCTTTTTCTTTTGGCTTCCATTTGGATGCTTTTAACAGTTTGTTTACGGCGGTGCTCGGCCACGGCTGGTCTAATGTTTTTCTGGTTTTACTGGCTCTAGTTTTGACGCTAGGTTTGATTCTAGTTCGGTCTCAAGATTTAAGCCGGTTCGGTTTTGTTTTTGAACAAAATCACAAACGACTCGCCGAAAGTTTTGTCTATCCTTTCAACCGGCCGATGTTGCGCTGGCAGGCCCTGCACGAAAATAGTCCGTCTGTGTTTTGAAGCGCGAGTCTAGGTTCTAGTTTCTAGAGCTTATTTTCGCGCTCGTCTCTCTAGTTAAGAGAGATTTTTTTATTTGTTTAGAATAGCAAAGATGAAAAATATAATCATTACACTTTTGGGGATGATTACTGTGATAGCGGGTTTGGTGGTAGCGACCCGCTCTGGCGTTTTGGGCGATAAAGTTACCACCGGCACCATTGCCAATACCGCCGTTTCCACTGCTACCGGCGGGGCCGATTCCATTTTAACCGCCCCGGAAAAATTTTTTGACTTCGGAAAAATCTCTATGTCCGCGGGTGATGTGGAGTATGTATTCAAGATCAGGAATGAGGGTGCGAGCCCGGTCAATTTGGCCAAACTTTATACCTCCTGTATGTGCACCACGGCCTATCTTAAAATAGGCGAGTATGATCGCGGGCCGTTCGGCATGCCCGGCCACGGGATTGTTCCTAAAGTTAATAAAGAATTATTACCGAATCAAGAAGCCGAAATCAGAGTTGTTTTTGATCCGGCGGCCCACGGGCCTTCGGGCATCGGCAAAATAGAACGGGTGGTTTACTTGGAAAGTTCCAGTGGAACGGTCGAGTTTGGTTTTACAGCGGAAGTCACGCCGTAAAAATTAAATATATGAAATCAAAATATAAAGTTGCTGGATTGGTAACGGTGGTGATCGGGTTCATTGGGTTGATGATATTTCTAAAAACCGGCGCTGGCACGGCTTGGGTGTGGGATATCTCCGCTGGCGGGAAATTGATTTTTCCGCTGGTCACTGTGGCCGCGTTCATAGACAGCATCAATCCCTGCGCCTTTTCCATCCTGCTGATAACCATAGCGTTTCTTTTCAGTCTGCAAAAGACGCGCGGCGAGATTCTTAAAATCGGCGGATTCTACGTGTTGGGAATTTTCATCGTTTACATCTTGATCGGACTCGGCATTTTGCAGGCCTTGCATCTCTTTAACACGCCGCATTTTATGGCCAAAGTCGGCGCCGGATTTTTGATGGTCTGGGCTTTGATAAACCTAATCAATGAGTATTTTCCCGCTTTTCCCGTCAAGTTGAAAATTCCTCATGCCGCCCACACTAAAATGGGCGAGCTGATGCAGCGGGCTTCCTTGCCTACCGCTTTTCTTTTGGGTGCGCTGGTCGGCCTGTGCGAATTTCCCTGCACCGGCGGGCCGTATTTGATGGTGCTGGGTTTGTTGCATGACACTGCCACTCGGGCTAAAGGTTTGGGTTATTTGGTGTATTATAATTTGATTTTTATTTTACCTGTGGCGGCGGCGCTGGTTTTGGCGAGCGACCAAAATCTGCTGGCCAAAGTGGATCACTGGCGCAAAGCGGAAACAAGGAAGTTTAGAATCTGGGGCAGCGTGGCCATGATTTTGTTAGCGATAGCGATGCTGTCGTTTTAGTAATTAAGTAACTAATTTATGAAAAAAGAAAAAGATTCAAAAATAAATTTCGACGAGATTGTAAAAAAGATTGAAACATTAAAAAAGGGCGGCGGAGTGGATCTATCCACCGAAGAGGATTTGGCTCTGGCGGTGATGAACCTGTTGAGCTTGGAGGAGCATTTCTATTTTACCGGAGCCAAGACCGAAAACGCCGATTATTACCGGCTGATGAATGAGGCCAGAAACATAAGAAAAGACCTGATGGCGCGGATGATCAACAAGCATGAAGGCGAAACCTGGTGCGTGTCTAAGCATCTTTTGGCCACCACCATACGCTTGATAGAAGTCGGCTCCAAATTGAACGCTGATGGCAAAACCGCCGACGCCCAAAAGATTTTTGCCAATGCCTACAAAGTATTCTCGTTATTTTGGTCGTTAAGATTAAAGTTAATGAGTGTGGCTGATTTGAAGCACCGGGCGGCCAGCGAAAAACCCTGGACGCTTCAGGGTATTATGTCTAAGTTGGTGGATTGCTGTGACGAATAAAATAAAATCAAAAATCAAATCTCAAAATGCAAAAATACATCTCAAAACTTAAAATTATGGAAAGTCAAAATCAAACACCTCAAAAAGATTATTCTTTGCCTATCAGCATTGTTATCGGTGCGGTTTTTATCGCCGGGGCTTGGATATATTCGGCCAGATTCAATTCACCGCCGTCGCCGGCTGACTCGGCCAAGACCGCGGCCGGGCTCGCCGAAATCGTGAGCCCTAAAAAGGGCTTCACCATCCCTGTAAACTGGGGCGATCTGGGAGCCAGGTTAAGCGAGGCGGGCGTGATAGACGCGGGCAGATTTGAGGAATTGATGGCGAACCGCGGCGAGTTTAATCAAACAGCCAAAGAAATGCTCTACGGCGCCGACAACAAAAAAATCGTCATCACGCCGGACAACGCCAACACCCTGCTCAACTTTTTTTGGGCCTTGGGTTTGGGCAATAAAAACGAGATACTGGAACAAGGGCCAATGAACCAATACGGCAATACCGGTCAATTCGCTTCCACCGGCGGCTGGACCTTGGCTAAAGGCAACCCCTCGCTTGGACTCGGGGCAGGCGTTATGGATCATTACAGTATGCATCAATTTATAAACTTGACGCCCGAACAGCAGCAACTGGTTTCTGAAGTCAGCCAGAACATCTACCGTCCTTGTTGCAACAACCCCACCCATTTCCCCGACTGCAACCACGGCATGGCCATGCTGGGGCTTTTGGAATTGATGGCCTCGCAGGGAGCCAGCCGGGAAGAAATGTATCAAACCGCCTTAAAAGTGAACGCTTACTGGTTTCCCGATCAATATCTAACCATCGCCCAATTCCTTAAATCCAAAAATATAGATTGGGAAAAAACTTCGCCCGAAAAGATACTGGCGCGCGAATTTTCCAGCGGCTCGGGCTTTGAATGGGTTTCCAATCAAGTGGTTAAACCCGAAGAAAGCGAACAAAAGGGCGGTTGCGCGGTATAATAATAATTATCATGAATAATTCTCATCAATCCTATACTTGTCCAATGCATCCGGAAATTCAACAAAATCGTCCAGGTATGTGTTCGGAGTGCGGAATGAATTTGGTGACAAGTAACAAGCGACAAACAACAGGTCATGAGGGACACGACACTTCGACTGCGCTCAGTGCAAGTAAACACGCCGGGCATTCTACGCAGATGTTCCTGCGAAAGTTTTGGGTGAGTTTGGCGCTGACCGTTCCGGTGGTGGTTTATTCTTTCGGCCGGGGGCCGGCTTTTGGCGGTTCCGATTATCTGCCGGCGATTTTGGGATCCGTCGTTTTCTTTTACGGCGGCTGGATTTTTATCAAAGGCGCCTGGCTGGAACTGAAAGGCCGAACTCCGGGCATGATGACGCTTATTGGCCTCGCCATCGGTGTCGCTTATACTTACAGTCTTTACGTTACTTTGACCGGTGAGGGGCATGATCTATTTTGGGAGCTGACCACGCTTATCACGGTGATGCTGTTGGGCCATTGGTTGGAAATGAAATCGGTTCAAAGCGCTCAAGGCGCGCTCAAGGAGTTGTCTAAACTTCTGCCGGATACGGCCGAGATAGTGACAAGCGACACGGGACAAGCGACAAAAACAGTGTCACTTTCGGAGTTGAAAATCGGTGATATCGTTTTGGTTCGCCCCGGCGGTAAAATACCAACCGACGGTAAAGTGGTCGAAGGTGAGAGCGAAGTCAATGAATCCTTGTTGACGGGCGAGTCACAACCCGTCCTTAAAAAAGCAGCGAGTGTGGTGGTGGCTGGAGCCATTAACAGCGAGGGTGCATTAAAAATAGAAGTGACCCACATCGGCGAGCATACTTTTTTGGCGGGCGTGATGAGGTTGGTGGCCGAAGCCCAAGCTTCTAAATCCAAACTACAGCTTTTATCCGATAAAGCAGCTTATTATTTGACTGTGATTGCCGTTATCATCGGCGGCGGTACTTTTACTTTGTGGTTGATTGCGCAGGCCGGATTCTCATTTGCTTTGGAAAGATTAGTCGCGGTTTTGGTGATCGCCTGCCCCCATGCTTTGGGCTTGGCCATACCATTGGTAGCGTCAATCTCGACAACTTTAGCGGCTCGTCATGGATTTTTAGTTCGTGACAGACTTTCACTGGAACTGGCCCGGAAAATAGACGTGGTGCTTTTTGACAAAACCGGCACGCTCACCCAGGGCAGTTACGGCCTGGCCGACATTTGGCCGGTGCAAGCGCCAGATCAAAATAGCGTTTTGCAATTGGCCGCTTCGGTTGATTTACTCTCGGAGCATTTTATTTCCAAGGCCATAGTCAAATCGGCCCGAGAAAAAAATATTTCTTTGATCAAAGTTGATGATTTTGTCCGCTTGTCCGGGCGCGGCGTTAAAGGCAACGTTGATGGCGCGGAAGTGTTGGTGGGCGGCCGGGCCCTCCTTCGCCAAGACTACGCTGGACAAGCGATTTTAGATCAAATAGTGATACCGGATGAAATTGCAAATCAAATAGAGACCGAAGGCAAAAAAGGCAAAACGATCATCTATGTTATTAAAGACGGGGAGATTTGGGGCGTGCTGGCTTTGACTGATTTGATAAGAGACGAGTCGCGCCAGGCCGTGGCCGAACTCAAAAAAAATGGGATAAAAGTCGGTATGATCACCGGCGACAGTCAGAATGTGGCCGATTGGGTGGCTAAAGAATTGGGGATAGATGAATATTTTGCGCAGGTCTTGCCGAATCAAAAAAGCGAAAAGGTGAAACAATTACAGGTTAAAGGTTATAAAGTTGGGATGGTGGGCGACGGCATTAACGATGCGCCGGCGCTGACCCAAGCCGATTTAGGCATTGCCATCGGCGCGGGCACCAATGTGGCTATTGAATCGGCGGGAATTATTCTGGTTCGCAATGACCCGCGCGACATTATTAAAATTATTGCTTTATCTAAAGCCACCTACCGCAAGATGATCCAAAATCTTTTCTGGGCGACCGGTTACAATGTGGTTGCCCTGCCGCTCGCGGCCGGAGTTTTGGCTTCTAAGGGTTTATTGCTCCAGCCAGCCGTGGCGGCGGTTTTTATGTCTTTAAGCACCATCATCGTGGCCTTCAACGCTGTATTATTAAAAAAGATTAAATTATAATTAGATCTATGAACAACTCATCAAAAATATTTTTGTTTTTAATGCGGTTTTCAGTAGGTTGGTTGTTTTTTTACGCCGGTATAACCAAGGTACTAAACCCAGGTTGGTCGGCAGGTGGTTATTTAAGTACAGCCAAAAGTTTAGGAGGTTTTTATAGCTGGCTAGCCCAACCGAACATCCTGCCGGCCATAAACTTTATTAATGAGTGGGGTTTGACCCTGCTGGGTCTGTCGTTGATGTTGGGGATATTCGTCAGATTAAGTTCGCCTTTGGGGGCATTGCTGATGCTTCTTTATTATCTGTCTGTTTTAGATTTCCCCTTGATCGGAACACATTCTTATATAGTTGATGAACATATAATATATATTTTTCTTCTGCTTTTTTTGGGCTCAAGCGACGCTGGCAGAATATGGGGTTTGGATGGCCGTCTAAAACTTAAAAAATAAAGATTACACTTTTATTTTTTATGTAGGGTCGCGGCTAAAGCCAAGGTGCCGGCCAAGAGGCCGATGTCGCGCACGGTTTCGTGATCAATGCCGGCCACCGCCAAAACAATAATCAAGTGAATGGAACCGGCTTGGGCGGCTAGGCGCGCGGCGCGCTCCGTCAAAAGCCCCCAGCCGATAATCACGTCTACCGCGCCGATCACCATCATCAGTCGCGAAGATTCAAAAGGCAAAAGTTGAGTCACCCAAGTTTGCAGATGCTCGGCCCATTCTTCCGGCTCGGCTAAAATCAAAACTCCCACCCAGATAAAGGTTATAGCCAGGCCAAGTCTTAATATCAGCACGGCTTTTTTATTGAGCATTGATTTAATTATATCAAAAACGATTATTAAATATTAACCCCCCGACCCCCTCTTTTTAGAAAACCACGATTTCTCGCCCTTTGCAAAGTATAAATACTTCGATCAGCCCTTTCTTTTACCTGAAAAATGATATGCTAACAGCATGTTAGAACAGAAAATCCATAAAGATCACGACGAACTCCTTTTGTGTTTTGATGATGAGGGTAACGTCATTGCGCCGCAACCTAGAGGTGTAGTGCATGAAGAGCCATATCGTATTTGGCATGCCGTAACAAATATCTGGGTGTTAAACAGCAAAGGGGAAATACTTTGCACGCGCCGCGCTCCGCATATTTCCGGCAACCCCGGAAAATGGCAAACGTATGTTGGCGGGCACGTCAAAGCGGATTCTACTTTTTCTGAAACCGCCACGCGAGAGCTTTTTGAGGAAATTGGTCTAAAAGTCAGTAAAGGTGATCTCAAGCTTGTAGAGAAAGGTCGCCGCGAGGACAATATGCATGTTTATGAAAGCTATACAGTCCTTTTTAACGGGGTTTTACCACAACTTAATTTCTCAGATGGTGAGGTTAGTGAGGCACGATGGTTTAGTTTCGAAGAATATCAAAAATCAAAAGAGGAAAACAGAGATTTATGGTGCAATGGTATGAAACTGGAACAATATAAGGAATCTTTGGAGGTTTTGGGAATAGTGAAATAAAATTTTTATTTACAAATTTCGGCTTTGAGTTCGGGGGTGATTTGTCCGGCGCTTAAGGGCGCCGTAGAATCCAGACCCAAAACTTTTTCCAGCGCTTTGGGCACCAGGCCGGTTTGGGGGTTTAAGCCCTTCAATTGCTCAATTATTTCTTTTTGTTCTTTTATCAGCGGAGCCAACTGGCCGGGCGGTACGGGTTTACCCTCAATCAGTATGCTTTTGTCGGTGTCTTTGGGGCTGGGCTCTTTTGATTTGGACGAGCCGCTTTTTTCGGCGCCGGCATTTTGAATGTTTTCCACTTTAGCTAAATTTTCTTCTAGTTTGGCCAGCAAATCCTCTCTTTTAGCCGCCGGGTTGGATAAAATAAAACTCCGGCCCTTGATTTCGCCCAAGCCCACCGCGGCCAGCATTTTTTCTTTATAGGCATCGGGCAATCGTGTCACCAGCGCGTAGCCGCCAGCTGTGAATAAGAGCGTGTATAGCAGAAACTTTATCATCTTAGTATAATAGTACTATATATGGTGGATAAGCTAAAGCAATTATTATCACTCGAAAATCGATTAACTCATCACTTGGCCGGCATAGTTACTGTGCTGTTGCTGGTAGTGGCTTTGAATAGTCTATGGGATCTTTTTAACCGTTGGGGTTGGGTTAGTCCGGCGCCTCAAGAACCCAGGACCGTTACGGTTAACGCCGAAGGCAAGGCCACGGTCATTCCCGATACCACTCGCCTCAACATCAGTGTGGTCACCGACGGCAAAACTGCCGATGAGGTCCAACAAAGGAATACCGAAACTATGAATAAAGTGATAGAATATGTAAAAGGTTCCGGCATTGACTCTAAAGATGTCAAAACCACTTTCTATAACTTGTATCCCAGATACGATTATGTGGAGGGGCGGCAGATTCCGGCCGGGTTCTCGCTGACTCAAGGCGTGGAAATTAAAGTGCGCGATCTTAAAAAAGTGGGTGAGCTGATAACCGGCACGGTGGCCCGCGGCGCCAATCAAGTTTCGGGCGTGGAATTTTTTGTAGATAATCCCGAAACAGCCCAGGCCCAGGCCAGAGAGGAAGCTTTTGAAAAGGCCAAAGCTAAAGCTAAAGAAGTGGCCAAGCTGGCCGGAGTGCGTTTGGGCTCGGTGGTTACTTTTTCCGAATCGTTTAGCGGCCAGCCGCCCATATATTTTGAAAAAGCTTACGGTTTGGGCATAGGCGGAGGCGGCGCGGCGCCCGATACTCAAGCCGGCAGCCAGGAGATTACGGTCAGCGTCAATGTGGTTTTTGAGATTAGGTAACGGTGTCAATATACGAATGATATGTGGATAACTTATTCCTACCCAAGCCTGGCTTGGGTATAGGGGAACATTAATTTGGATTAGTGTCATTAGCATGAATTAGTGTATTAGTGTCGCTGGTATATGGACGAACAAGACAACCAAAACAATCAAGGTAATCAGGCCAAGATTTATAGAAATAAAATTTTACTGGCCGCCGCCGGGGTAGTGGTTGTGGCGGCCGTGTTTTATTTAATGTTAAGAGGCGATTCGGAAACAGCCCAGGGAGATGATGCGGTCAAGCACGAGGCCGTGCCGGCGGTGGTGTTAAACGTTTCGGCCAATAAATTATGGGTGTCGTTTCCGCTGGCCGGCGACCAGAAAGGCGAGTTTGAGGTAGCCAATACCGCTTCGGTGGTCAGGTTGGATTTTACCAGCGCCGGGCCGCAGGAAGTTGCGATTGGCCTTTCGGATTTAAAGCTGAACGATAATATCTTGGTTTATTATCAAACCAGAAACGGCGACGAAAGAGTCGAACTAAACCGGGTGGAGTTTTTAAACTTTCCGCCGCCGCCGGTAATAACCGATGAATCCAGGTATCAGGTTTTGTCGGTTGAGAACAAGAGCAGTTATCGGGTTAAAAATCTGGCCACCAGCCAGGAAACCAATTTAATGGTGCCGAGCGACGCCAGAGTCGCGGGCGGCCAAGTCAGGGTCGGCTCTATTTTGAAGGTGAACGAGTCCAGTGTTTTAGGCAACGGGATTTTAGCTTTTGATTTGAACGTTGAATAATAATTGTGGGCTTATGGAAATAAAAAATAAAATTTTTTTGTCTTTGACGGTCAGCTTTTTATTGATTGGTTTGGCAAGTTTCTGGCCGACGCCGGCTGTTCAAGCCGAACCGGATTTCAGCGACGCTAAACTGTTGGCCGCGACTTGCACCGAAAGCAATTACTGCGTGGGCAACCAGCTTCGCCACCGCAGATCCAATTGCAGTTATTATATTGTCAACACCAATTGCACTTACGGCTGTTCCAACGGCGCCTGCAACAGCGCGCCCTCAACGGTTTGCACGGACAACGGCAGTACTTGCAACTACAGCAGTTCGTGCGATACCACCGGCAATAATAATTGCGGCACGGAAGTGTCCCGTTGCAACAGAACCACTAAAGTGGACGGCGGCTGGTCTAACTGGAGCACCTGCTCTGTTTCTTGCGGTGGCGGCACGCAAACCAGAACTTGCACTAACCCGACGCCCCAATGCGGTGGCGCTCAATGCACTGGGTCAAGTTCGCAATCCTGCAACACCCAAGCTTGTGTAGTTGCTTTTGACTACTCCCTTGCCAATAGCGGCAACATCTCGGTTATTCGAGGCGGCAGTTCGGGTAGTAACACCATCACCGTTTCCAAAACCTCCGGCTCGGCTCAAAACGTTTCTCTTTCGGCCAGCGGTTCGTTGCAATTCTCGGCCAGCTTCTCGCCAACATCTTGTTCGCCCAACAATACTTGCGCATCCACTTTGACCATTTCCGTTCCATCAACTTCCTCTGGCGGCCAGACCCAGACCGGAACGCACACCATCACCGTTTCGGGCTCGCCTTTGGGAAAAACTACCACCTTTAATTTGGTTGTTTCCGACCCTTTCACTTACTCTCTCTCCAACAACGGCAACATAACTGTAAATACGGGCGGTTCCGGCAGCAACACCATCACCGTATCATTGACTGGCGGTGTTGAACAGAATATTTCCTTATCGGCCGGCGGCCTGCCGTCCCAGTCAACCGCCAGCTTCTCACCAACGTCTTGCACACCCAACACTACCTGCAATTCAACTCTAACCATTTCCACGTCGGTCAACACGCCCACCGGCACTTTTCCCATAACCGTTACCGGTCCTCCGGACTTTTTTACCACGAGGACAACCACTTTTAATTTAGTGATAAATTCTTCGTCGCCTCCCACGCCAAACAATCTGCGCGTGACTAACTCCGGCGCGATCACAAAAGGCGATACCGTCAATTTTGCCTGGAATGCATCGTCCGGAGCCAGTTACTATTTAGTTGGCTTTTATCTTAACGGCGCGTGGAACGGTTCTTGGTCGAGCCCTAATCCGGTTTATGCCACCGGCATCAGTTATTCCAACACGGCCAATCTTAACAGTCTGGGCGCGATGGTTAAGGCGTGCAAGGGAAGCAATAATTGCAGCTCGGCCACGCCTGTAGTGACGGCAACATTAGCGTCGGCTTTTGATTATTCTCTTTCCGCGAGCGGCAATGTCTCGGTTAACCGCGGCAGTTCGGGCTCTAACACCATCACCGCGAGTTTAACTGGCGGTTCCACCCAGAGCGTTTCTTTTTCGGTTTCGGGTTTGCCGTTCCAAGCCAGCGCTTCCGGCCTTACCAGCTGCAATCCCACTTGCAGCCGGACTTTAACCATAGGCACTTCGGCTCAAACTCCCACTGGCACTTTCCCCATAACTGTTTCATCGGGCGGCAAATCAACCTCGTTTAATTTGATAGTCTCGGAGGCGTTTAATTATTCGTTGTCTAATAGCGGGGGGATAACCGTGAACGTGGGCGGTTCAGGATCAAATACTATTACTGTTAGTAAAAGCTCGGGCGGCGCGCAGAATGTTTCCTTATCGGCCTCCGGCTTGCCGTTCCAATCATCAGCCAGTTTTTCGCCGGCATCTTGTTCGCCCGAGCCCACCGAAAACAGATGCACTTCCACATTAACCATAGGCACTAGCGCCCAGACGCCAACCGGAACGTATACTGTTACCGTTTCGGGATCACCTTTAGCAAGGACGACTACGTTTAATTTAACAGTAAACGCGCCAGCCGCGCCGTCTACAACTCTCACAGCCAGTTGTTCAGCTGATAAGACCAGAGCCACACTGAATGAATCGGTTAAGTGGTCGGCCGCGGCTTCGGGCGGCAGCGGCAGTTATACTTATGTGTGGGGCGGAACCGCGCCGCTTTCGGGTAAGACCGGTTCTTCCGCCAGCGCGGCTTACACCGCGGCGGGCAACAAAACCGGCCGGGTTACCGTGACTTCCGGCGCGCAATCCAGAACCGTGGACTGTTCCAACACGACGGATGTTTATGTGCCGAAGCTAAAAGTATCGCCGAGTAGTGTGGGTGTCTTAGCCATTGATATTTTTAGAGTTGATCAAACTAGGCAATTAGTGGTTGATTATTATCCGTATGGTCTTACTATAACCACTGTTAAGCAAGATGTTACCACCAGCGCTTCTTGGAGTTCGTTTAACAGTAGTGGTTCAACTACAAATAGCAACAGAGTGGCCAGTGTCAACAGTACCAGTCAAAGAGGTCTGGTTACCGGTCTTAAAGAAGGCACGGCCGATATATATGCCAACTATACCGACGGTTATGGCAATTTAATTTCCACCAGCATCAATAACGGCACTACGGCCGCGGTCACAGTCAGCGCGCCTATACCGTTGGAGGTGTTTATCAAAACTTATCCCAACAGCCCGGGCGCTATCCTAACCAATCAGGATATTACTTTTGAAGCTAAGTATGGTGTTGACGATTATAGGTGGTCCGGCGGCGGCACGCCGGCCGGGTCCACCAGCGGCCAAAACCAGTTTACAACCAAATACACCACTTCCGGTTCCAAAACAGTTACGGTCACCAGCGGCTCGCAAAGCCAGAACATACCTTTTAGCGTGGCCTATCCGATTTTACTTATTGATTCTTTTGCCGCCAGCCCGGCTACCAAAGAAATACCACTTAACGCTTCGCTTAGCGTAAACACCTCAAGCAATCTGGAAGCCACGGCCAACTATACTTTTTGGTGGAACTGCAATAGTTCCAGCAACAGCGTTTCGGTCGCGCGCGCGGCTTGCGGCGATCCGGCCAATAGCGCTTTCGGAGCCAAGTTCGACGCAGTTCCGGAAAAAAATAAATCGGTGAGCCATACTTATTCCACTTCTGGCAACTATACCGCCAAAGTCATTGTGGAGCGGGGCAGTGTTGCGCCTCAAGAAAAAAGAGTTTCGATTTCTGCCGGTAAAATAGACATCAAAGCCCAAGCGTCCGACGGGCCGGTAACTTTGGACGCCGACACTTCAACCAGTTTGTCTTGGACTTCGGAAAACGTAACCAGTTGTGCGGCTTCGGGCAGCGGGCCGAATTGGACCGGGTCAAAACCCGTAAACGGCAACGACTCCACCGGAGTTTTGTCGCAACCGGCCACCTACCGCTACACCCTAACTTGCGCCGGCGCCAATGGGCTTGCCATATCCGACTTTGTGGATATAATCGTTTCCACTAGTTTAAGAATTGATTCTTTTACGGTTAATCCTCCCGGTAAACGTTCCGGCGGCCTCGCCAGCGATTTGTCGGCGGCTATCTCCAGCAATGTTACTGGCGTAACCAACAACTATACTTTTTATTGCAACCGCGGCGGGCCCGATTCCGACACTGCCATTGAGGGTTTTGGTTACGACCACAAACGAGACGGTGTAAGCGAAATGAATTATACGGCTGGATATGTTTGCAACTACAATAATTTTTCTCCCGGAACTTACCGGGCCAAAGTCATTGTGGAACGGGGCGGTTTGGCCCGGGCAGCTCATGTGGATGTAACCATTCTCCCGAATGTGGCGCCGGCCGTGAGCCCTATTGCTCCCGCGGCACCGGCCAACTATTGCGCCAGTCCTTTCGGCTGGGTGTTAAAATGGAATTTTTCCGATGGCGGCGGCGACAGCCAGTATGCCTATCAAGTGATTATTAAAGATGCTGCGAGCGGCGCCACCGTCAAAGACAGCGGCCAAGTGGTTTCGTCTTCCAATTCCTACGCTCTGCCTTTAGGCACGCTTGATTTTGACAAAACTTACACTTGGACGATTAAAGTTTGGGAAAGCGACGCGGCTCGGTTGACGGCTGAAGCGGCCGGCGGCAGTTTTACCACCATCAAACACGCCGCGCCGGCGCTGTCGTTTAACGTTTCGCCTCTGCGGCCCTCTAAAGACGAGCAGGTTACTTTGACCGACACCACGGTTGTTTCCGGCGGAGCCACCAAAACCAATTGGAATTGGGATTTTACGGGTGTAGAAGGCGTTACTTTGCTAAGCGCGACCAATGGCTCGCAGGCCGTGGTTAAATTCAGCACCGCCGGATCCAAGAATGTTAAATTAAGAGTAACCGATTCCGACGGCCTCGCCTGTGAAAAAGGCGCCAACGACGACGCCAACGATTCTCTGCCCAACATCACCGTCGGCCGCAGTATCCCGCAATACAGAGAAGTCTTACCCCGTTAGTGAATCTGGACTAAAAATAAGAAACTTTCTAGTTCTAGCAGATGATTGTTTATCGTCTCAAATCAAAAAATATCGTATACGACCTTTACTTGCCGGGGGAAAATAACGGCAAGGTGATTTTATACGTTCCCGGGTTGCCAGGGCATCCGCGCCGGAAGACTTTGGGAGAAATCTTCGCAGCCAGCGGATTTACTTTTTTTGAAATGCGGTTTCCGGGAAGCTGGGAAAGCGATGGCAAATTCACAATGGATAACTGCGTTAAAAGTTTGGAAGAAGCATACGCATTTATACAAGAGGGTGCTGGAGTTGAGCTTAGAAGGAATATGAAAAAAGAGTGGGTGCATGATAAGATAATAATTCTTGGAAGCAGTTTTGGGGGCGGAGTCATATTGAGCAGTAACATTAAAGACCCTCTTATATTTGCACTGCTTGCTCCTGTAACAAAACTTCAACATGTTAAGGATTCTCTATTTATACTCCCGTCCGGCGTTGATGATATTTTTTATCTGTTGTCCGAGGGATATGCTAACGTTTATCGTGGGCTAACCGAAAAAGATTGGTCAAACTTTTTAGATGGGAAAACCCTAATCAATCCTGAAAAAAATATCGATAATTTGAAAAATAAAAAGCTGCTATTTGTACAAGGGACAGATGACGAAGTGATCCAAAGCACACACACAGCTGAATATGTGAAAGAACTTCAAGATGCAGAGGTTGATGTTAAACTTATATCAGTTCAAGGGGCTGGGCATGGATGGGATCTTGAAGAAAAAGCAGTTCGGATTATTGTGGATAATCTCTAACCAAATTAAAAAGCGCATGGGGCAATTAAACACCATGCGCTTGTGCTATGAAAGAAACTTGCATTTCTCACTCTTAGCCATCCGTTTGCGCATTATATCGTATGCGCGTTCATGGACAGCGAGGCATTGTTGCAGGAATTTTCGTATTTCTATGTCCGAAGAGGGTATAGCCCATTCTTCCGGAAGCTGTTGAAGGAACTCTAGTTCTTCAGACGAGAAATCAGAAAGGCGGTCGGCTATTTCGTGGATGATTTCTACTTCTTGCTGAATTAACTTTCCTTCTGACATTAAAAGATCTTTCAAAACCACGATTGTTTTTTTTCTTATCTGCCTTAGTTCTTCTTCCGAAATCCCTCCCGTCTTAAAGACAAAGTTACGGAGCTGGAAGGTGTACTGTTGAACTTTTTGGAGTAGACTTAGCTGTAGTTGATAGTTAGAAGGACCTGTCAC
This sequence comes from Minisyncoccia bacterium, assembly GCA_049274895.1. GTDB lineage: Bacteria > Patescibacteriota > Minisyncoccia > JACQLN01 > JACQLN01 > JACQLN01. The sequence goes on along the minus strand of JBASTM010000009.1, from coordinate 908 downwards.
CACGTCGAAGATGTTTTCTCCAAACAGCACCTCGGCTTGTCGAAGGTGACAAACGAAAAATGGACCACATGTGTGAAATGAAAAGAAATCAGCGTTAGCCGGTATTTCCTCAAGGTAGATCAGGTGAAGATGTATCGGCAATCGAGACAGATGTGACTGCACGACAAGTTCTCGAAGTAAGGCACAATCTCCCTGCTCTTTTCGTCTCAGTACAATGACAAGGTCCGCGTCCTGCGGGGATAGGTGCGGATTGAACACCAATGAGCCGTGAAGGAGAATACACGCCATATTCTCAGCTCCGAAGGCGGATACAATTTTCCCGCCGAGTTTTTGTATAGATTCTCTGTTCATCAACCCCTCCTTTCAAGTAGTAGGTTTTGGTACTGTGATAGTAGAACACGATTCTCCCTGCGGAGGTCGGTAATGAGCCGTTCAACAAAGCTCCCATCCATCATCTGTATCACCTCTGAAAGAGATGATGGCGCTTTGCTGGTATTGGGAATTGCGATAGACTCGCGGCTCAATGCCTTGAGCGTCCAGAAGAGCATACTCGAACTTATCACGACCTCTTTCTGATTCCACTTCAGTCCACTTGCCATCATTAGCCGAATCGGCAAACGCCCATACCTGTCAATAAGCTTCTGGAGCGTATCGACACTAGGCGACTGGGGTTTGCCGCTTTCAAATTGCACGAATGGTGTCACAATGGCTGTTATGTCCTGAAGACTGTCGGACAGTTTGTGCGATATCCCCAAGGACCAGACGAGCGGTTTTAATGAGCGGTTGCTTACGACGACCGCTGACGGATGAAAGTTGTCTTCGATCAATGAGCAGAACAGAAGTGACCAGCAAAAATCCGTATCAAGTTGCCATGTTTGGCCGAACAGCGATACACGGTAGTCACCTTT
>JBASTM010000008.1:0-65406 GCA_049274895.1 Minisyncoccia bacterium | reverse complement strand
AGACCGAGACCCAAAGCCGCGCCCATCACGCCCATACCTTGGGTGCGCTCATGCCGGCCGGTGACGTCGGCGATATAAGCTTGAGCCGCCGCGGCGCTGGAACCGAAAATGCCGTTCAAAATTCTGGACAAAAAAAGCATCCAAGTGGTTGTGGCCAAGCCAAAAAAAATAAAAGAGGCCGCCGTGCCCAAAGAACTTATGGCCAAAACCGGCTTGCGGCCAATCTTGTCCGAGATCCGCCCCAAGAGGGGCGAGAAGATAAATTGCATCAAAGCGTATGAGGCCGCCAAAAGCGCCATGGCCGTGGCCGAGAGTCCAAAGCGATCGGCCAGTTCCGGATAGAGCGGCAGAATAAAGCTTAGGCCCAGAAAATCAATAAAAACAACAAAAAAGATAACCCCCAAACGGTTCTTTAGTCTCATAGGTCACATTATAACATCTAGTTAAAAAGTGTCCCGAGAATGCGATCGCATTCTCGGGACACCCAACTCAGAACATTTTTTCGGCTCTATTCCGCACCGATTTCCGATTCCACGTCCAAAACCTCTCTATCTAAATCATCAACATTAGTACCTTTCAAATCGTTCTCAATATCGGACACCTCGTCGGAAATGCCGACGTTCTGCAAAGAAGCCGTGTACTCGTCGGTCTCCTCCGCCACCATACTTTCCGTACTCTCCGGCACAGCCGCCTCTTCCCCGCTTGACTTTGGCCAAACATAAAAAGCTACGGCTATGGCCACCACCACTACACCGGTTACAATCCAGGACCAGCGGCCGTTTTGGTTTTCTTGGTTGTTGGAGGTTTGATTTGTTGTCTCGTCCATATGCCAATGTTGTCTATGAGCATAGCGAGTAGTTACAACATTGAACACCCAGCACCTTTTAGATGTATAAATAATCTTTACCTTCAAAAGGTGCTGGGTAACTATTTGTCACCAATCGCTTTGCTCTTGGACAAATACTTACTTCTGACTAGCTCCTTTAATCGAATTGACCACATCCACCAAAGCGGTGTGAGCTTCTTTGACGGCGGTTTTTACTTCGTTCAGTTTAGTTTTAGCGCCTTCAAAATCTTCTTTGGGATTTTCCGAATCGGCCACCATTTCCAAAGCGGCTTTGGTTTCCGCCAACTTGGTTTTAGCCGATTCAATCTTGGCCTGGGCCGAAGCCAAAGCCGTCCGGCTCGCCGAAACATCCTGGCCGTCTTGAGCCCGTTTGTCCAACCGAGCCGAAATTCTGCCGGCTAAATTATCCAGACGGTTCAGGGCCGCCTCAAATCTGGCCGACATCCGCCTGACCGAAGTCTTAACGCGCTCGGCTCGGGCGGCCTCCAGTTTCCTTTTAGCTTCAGCGACCTTTTCTTTTTTGGCCTCCGTCTTGGCCGACGACTCAACCCGGCGCTCTTTAACCTTATTTTCTATCTCCCGGCGCTGGGTCTGCAAACGCTCCAGGCGCGATTTAACGCCTTCCTTCAGATTGACCCCTGCCGAATCCGCTGGCGGTGAGCTAGCCGAATCCGCTGGGGAAGATTCTTGAGCCAGCGCTGGAACGGCCAACGATGACCAAGCCAACCCCGCCGCCGCCAGTAGACAAAACGCTCTTTTTAGCTTCATATTTTTTAAGTTTTTATCTAGGGCTATTTATTAATTGCCTCCATAATAGCACCGATCTTTTCTTTGGCAACAGCCGGCTGTGTATTACCTTTACACCCGCTTAAATCATAAGCAACCGTCTTAAAACCTTGTCTATTTCTTTTAACGTTGATTTTTCAATAAGGCCTATTTTATTCTTTAATCGTTTGCGATCTATAGCTCTGAGGTGCAAAACCAACACCACTGAATCTGTATCTAGACCATTCAGCCTTGATGGAGAAACTAATAGCGTAAAAGGAAATCTTAGCGCTTGGAGATTAGTAGTAAGCGGGGCAACCACTACCACCGGCGATCTAGTGTCGGCCAAAACAATAGCAGGTCTTGTTCCAACCTGCTCGTGCCCGCTGGTTAATGGCAACTCCACAATCCAAACTTCTCCTTTTTTCACATTTTTCTGGAAATGCTTTTTTCCGATAACTCCAAAACCTCATTACTTAACATATCCCAAGCTTCCAGTTCTTCTTTCAACTCCATTGTTTTTTGGACACTATCCAAATAAAAAGCTACGGCTCTTTCTATAAGCTCCTTTTTATCTACTCCCAGTACCTTGGAAGCATCTTTGATTCTGTTATCCAAGTTTTCTCTTAAAATTGCAGGCATATTGTTTTTAATAATAACCTCCCCGCCCTACAACCACAATATTGACACAAAACCAGTCATATTATACCATTAAACAGCTCAAAAACGGGCGCCCCCGCCAGCGGGCCAGCTGGCAAAAAGTACCTAACAGAAGTTAACCCTTTAACGCGGAGGAATTCGCCGTGGCCTATATCGTGAGCATGATCTTGGCAGTTGCGGTCTTTATTTTCCTGTGGTTGCTTGGAAAATATCTGACCGGAGAATCTCTAGCCAGAGAACTTCCAGTTAGAATCTATCTGGCACGAACAGGAAGAATGTTTAAGAAGGTAGCTGTTGCCGTTCTAGTAGTGTGGGTCGGCCTGGCCACCATTCTCGGCTCCGTGAACCAGATTCCGGCTGGTCACGTCGGGGTGGTCTATACCTTCGGCGCTATCACCGGCCAGGTGGAGGAAGGTCTGCAATTCGTGGCGCCGTGGAAGTCAGTAAGAGAGGCCAGCATTCAGGTCCAGGGCCACAAGTTCAACGACGAGAACAAGAACACGCTCGCCGCCTTCAGCCAGGAGACACAGGAAGTTTTCATCGCGGCGACGCTCAACATCCGCGTCTCTCCGGTGGCCATCCAGAAGCTGTACCGCGAGGTCGGCCCAAACTACTTTGACGTTGTGGTGGCGCCGCGCGTGGCCCAGAACTTCAAGGACGAGACCGTCAAGTACAAGAGCGTGGACATCGCTCCGAACCGCGAAGAGATACGCCGGGCCGTGCGTGACCAGCTGCAGAGCGAATTGAGCGAGAAGTACTCCATTGAAGTTGTCGATATGCTCCTCGACGACATCGATTTTAACGATGATTTCAAGAAAGCCATCGAGGCCAAACAGGTCGCCACCCAGAGGGCACTAGAGGAGGAGCAGAAAGTGGCTGTGGAGCGGCACAAGGCAGAGCAGGCAGTGGAGAAGGCCATCGGCCAAGGCGACTCCATCCTGACTGTGGCCGAGAAGCAGGCCGAAGCCAACCGCAAGCTCAGCGAATCACTGACGTCGCCGCTGATACAGTACACCCTAGTGCAGAAACTGGGCAGCCAAATCCAGGTGATGATTCTGCCACCGGGACAGAACTTCATTTTAGGGGAAGATATACTGAGAGGAACTTCTATGGCACCACCTGCTCCAGTGGGCCAGCCGTCAGCGCCCACGGGCGGTCGGTAGTTCAGACAATCAAGATAGTAGAGAAAAAAAGTAGAGAGATTTTATTTAAGAACAGTTCCCCGCCCCGATGCCAAGCATCGGGGCGGATTTTTATCCCGCACCTTTTGTCCGAAAAAGGTGCGGGATTTTGCCCAAGTGACAAAATCATCACCATCTGCGAAAATTAATTACTATGGCTAAGGAACTAAGAGTGACCCAAGAATACGCCGGAACCCGGCTGGACGTTTTTCTCCAGGCCCGTTTTTTGGATTTCTCCCGAAGCTGGATTCAAAAACTAATCAAAAAAGGCAATGTTTCCATAAATAATAAACCTGCCCTTCCGTCTAAAAAACTAAAAACTGGGGAACTGATAAACTTTGATTTGGAGCTGCCGCCCGAAATTTTGTTGGAGCCGGATGAATCTTTGGGCGAGAAAATAAAGATAATTTTTGAAAACGACGATTTTTTGGTCATAGACAAGCCCTCGGGCCTCACGGTCCATCCTTCTTCCACCGAACCTAAAGGCACCTTGGTCAACTGGCTACTGGCCCATTACCCGCCCATCAAATCTGTTGGAGATTTTTTAGCAGACGGCAACACGAGGCCGGGTTTAGTCCATCGCTTGGACAAAGAAACTTCGGGGGTTATGGTTGTCGCCAAAAACCAGCCGACTTTTTTGTGGCTCAAAAAACAATTTCAGCAACATCGGGTGATCAAAAAATATGTTGCTTTGGTGAACGGCTCACCCCCAGACGATTCGGGTAAGATTGAACTTAATATCGTCCGTTCCAAAATAAACCCGACTAGAAACATTGTGACTTCATCAAAAACTTTAGGCCGGCGGGCTCTGACTTACTGGCAAGTGCTCCGCCGCTATCCCGACCATACCCTGCTGGAAGTTACACCCCAAACCGGCCGGATGCACCAAATCAGGGTGCATCTAAAAGCCCGGGGTTGGCCGGTGGCCGGCGATAAAAAATACGGCTTGAGCCGGCTTGACCCCAAGCATTTGGGCCGGATGTTCCTCCACGCCGAATATATCAGTTTTGAGGCTCCCAACGGCGAGAAGTTTTCCTTTAACGCGCCTCTGCCTCAAGAACTGGACAACAGCTTGAAAAATCTGCCGCATATGGTAACATAATGCGACATCAATGATTCGCACGAATTAGCGGATTAGCATCGCGCCTATGAATCAACTGCAAGAATTCATCAAATCCGAATACGCACCGCTAAAGAACCTGCCTGCCCCGCAGACTGATTTTCGCGTGGGCGATACGGTTAAGGTTCATCAGATGATTAAAGAAATTACCACCACCAAAAAGAACATTTCTAAAACCGCCAAGAAAGCTTTGGAAAGATCCGGCGGCGGAGAAAAAGGGCCGGTGGAAAGAATCCAGATTTTTGAAGGCATAGTCATAGCCAGAAAACACGGCACCGAGCCGGGCGGCAGTTTCATCGTAAGAAAAATAGCGGCCGGCGGCGTGGCCGTGGAAAAAATATATCCCTTGTATTCCCCTACCCTTAAAAAAATTGAGGTGGTTTCTCGCCCTAAAGTTCGTCGGGCCAAGCTCTACTTCTTAAGAAACCGCACCGGTCAGGCCGCCCGTCGCCTCGGCCTCGGCGTGGCCGTGGCCGCTGAAGACGATTCAGTTAGACCAGAAGAAACTCTCTCCGAGGAAAATAAATAAGCGCGGGTGGGCGGAAAGCGAGTGAACGCAGCTTTCCGCGGGCAGCAAAAGCTGCCCCGGCCACCTACCCGCCACAGTTTTTTGACCGAGGCTTTGCCGAGAAAATAAAGCGCGGGTGGTGGAATTTGGTATACACGTACGCTTGAGGTGCGTATGCCGTAAGGCTTGGGAGTTCGAGTCTCCCCCCGCGCACCAGACAGGAAAAGTCAAAGAGTTTTGGTTCGCCTCGCTTCGCTCGGCGACTAATTTGTATTCAATTTTGGGGGTAAAAACGAATTGGCGGTTCCGCATTTTGGGGGAAGAAAAATTTTTAATCATATGAACAACAAATTATTAATTCCAGTTTTTATTGTTGGTGCCATAGTAGTTGGCTATTTCTTGGGCGTGAGTAACAAATCTACTAACACTCCGGCAGATACTTCGGTTAATAAAACAGTAATGTCTCATAGCGATGAAGGTGGTTCTAGCAATTCTGTAATACCCGGAGCTCAACATATCCATGCTATTACCTACGACACCGAAGGCAATTTACTTTTAGGAACACACGGCGGTCTATTCAAGAGCGACGATGGCGGCAAAACTTGGCAAAAGGTTTCGGTAAAGGGAAGTGTCAACGCTGATGATTGGATGAGTATCGTTGTTGACCCTCGAAACCAGAAAACAATTTTTGCCGGTGGGCATGATTTAGGTGTCATAAAAAGTATTGACGGCGGTATTACTTGGATGCGTTCTGATGATGGGATAAAAGGTACGGATATTCATGGCTTGGCGATTAATCAACGCAATCCCGATTTACTTTTTGCCTACTCTGTTGATAATGGGGTGTTCAAAAGTAAAGACGGCGGCGTTTCGTGGAAGCGTATGGATGATGGACCAGAGAATCCCGGAATAAGATCGTTTGCATACATGGCAGTACAAACTTCGATGGATAAATCTATGGGCTGGGATAATTGGGGTCTCCTTTTGGCGGGAACGGCTGACGGCGTTTTCCAATCTTTCAGTTGTTTCTGTGGCTGGACAAAGACAACAAATGTTTTTGACAACACAACAGTTTATACTCTTGCCACTCTTCATAAAGATTTATCTGTTATATATGCAGGCACACAAACCGGGGCTTGGAAAACGATTGACGCTGGACAAAACTGGAAAAAACTAGACGGTCTTAATGGTATCAAGATTACTGCCATTGCCATCAATCCCAAAAATTCCAGAGAACTTACTGCTTCTAGTGAAGATGGTATAATCTATCGGAGTTCAAATGCTGGCGAAAGTTGGCAAAGAACTAATTAAGCCGCCAAACCCCAGTAGTAGAAACTTCGTTTCACTACGGGGCAGGGAAAAACTTGTCCCGATTTTGTATGAACGAAGTGAATTCACAAAATCGAGGATCCACGATGGCAAGGCCATCGGGAAAATTGTCCGGCTCGCGGCGGAGCCGCGCTTGTGGGCGGGGCTTCCCTGCCTTGCCGGCAGGCAGGCTCGCCGCCGCAGGCGGCGAAATGCCGAAGGTACTGAGGGACGAAGTACGTTCGGACTAATTCAAGAATACCGCACCCAATTTGATTATAATCGTTAGTATGTTAATTTATAATATATGATAAACTCCGTAACCATTCCTAAAAATATGGTGGAAAAAGGCGACCTTGTTATAATTCCCCGCAAGGAATACGAGGAGTTTTTAAGTTTTCGTCTAAAAAAAACCCGAGAAGTTGAATTGACTCCCGCTCAAAAAAAAGCTCTCAAAGAAGCACGAAAGAATTTAGCCCGGGGCAAATTTTTAACAATACATGAGCTCAAACGAAAATTGGGAATTGAAAGTGGACGATAAAGTTCGTAGACAAATCAAAAAATTCCCCAAAGAATACTCTGAAAAGATAACCGACATCATTGAATTATTAATAATGGATCCTTTTGTGGGTGATACTAATAAAATTAAAGGCGAAGAAAATACTTGGCGGAGGCGTGTGGGCTCGTATAGGATTTTTTACGAAATACACATTTCAAAAAGATTAATACATGTTTTCTGGGTAGAACGCAGAACTTCTAACACTTATCGATATCTACACCCGAGTCCCTAGCGGAGGAACACTTTTCTAGGTTACCTAAGCCAGGCTTGGGAATTGCGGGGACTATAGAGACGAAACCTCGATTATGAACACCGGGTTGATGTTATTATCGGTATGGAGTAATCTAAAAGCTAATAAATGGTTCTTTGAAAATCTTCACCGGAAGGGAGGTGATGAGCTATGGAGGTGGTTTGCACTTGCCGAGAAGTTCTGTTGATGCTCGGCGGGCGGGCCGGCGAGTTGGAGGTAAACAACCAAATCTGGCCCCGGCTGCAGGCCCAAAGCGTCAGCTGGGCCAAGATGGAAGAGATTTTGGATCGGCTGACTGCGGCCGAGCTGGTCATACTGCGAAAGCGGCCGGTGGAATGCAACCGTCTCGGTTCGTTCTATCGGCTCTCGGAAACGGGCTGGCAAGAGTTTCGGAAACTCACCAAACCAAAGGGGAAGAAAGGCCATGCCAACGCAACATCTTTTCTTGGAGAGAAAGATTGTTGCTGTAAAAAAGCCGCCTAGCGGCTAAAAGGGCGCGAGTCAAAAAAAGACAAGCGCCCTTTAATTGTGGCGAGCCGGATATAATCAATGATATAATAGTATTGATTTATGACTCCTCAAGAACCCAAATTCAACCTGCCGGCTTCCAAACTCCCCATCCATAAACACGATAGCGCCAAGGATTTTAGAGAAAGCTTTCACTGGCGCATTTTTAGGATAATGTCGGAATTCGTGGAGGGCTTTCAGTTTTTGTTTGACTACAAAAAAACCGTCACCTTTTTCGGCTCGGCCCGCTTCCAGGTCAATGACCCCTGGTACCAAGAGGCAAGAAAGCTGGCCGAGCTGTTGGCCGAAAACGGTTTTACCATAATCACCGGCGGCGGGCCGGGCATAATGGAAGCCGGCAACCGCGGCGCTTTTGAAAAAGGCGGCGAATCGGTGGGCTTAAACATCCAACTGCCCCAAGAACAGCGCACCAACCCCTACGTCAAACACGCCCTCGGCTTTCATTATTTTTTCACCCGCAAGGTGATGCTGTCTTATGCCTCGTGGGCCTATGTTTTTTTCCCGGGCGGATTTGGCACTCTGGACGAATTTTTTGAACTGGTAACCTTGATCCAAACCCGCAAGGTCAATTCTCACATACCCATTATTATCGTCGGCCGCGAATACTGGACCGGGCTTTTGGACTGGGTGGATAAGGTGGTATTAAAAAAAATGCTGGCCATTGATAAAGAAGACACCGGCATCTACACTCTGGTGGACACGGCCGAGGAGGCCTTTGACATTATTAAAGATTGCAAACAAAGAGTGGAGTTTTGATAGTCAGTGGGCACTGAGGGGATTGAACCCCCGACCTATTCGGTGTAAACGAATCGCTCTACCACTGAGCTAAGTGCCCATAAAACCCGCCCCGACAGTGGTCGGGGCGCTTTTTTTATTATCAAAAAGAACAGTGTGTCGACTATGGCTGGACTTCGTAATGCTCCCTTATAAAGCGCCACAGCCGGGCTTTCTGGCGCTCGCCTTCCGCCACCAAATCACCATTGGTTTTGTCACTATCTTCGGCGTGGAGACTGTGCACTTGGTCCAAAAAAAACCTGGCGGCTTCGGTCAGCACCTTACCCAACGAAGGATCCTGCTCTCCGATAAGGTAATGCAGACGCGTCCGCTCCAATCGACCAAAAAGCCCATGCCTGTCCGTGCTGCACGGATTGTTAGCCAAGAACCTCAGGTCCACCGCTTCTGCCAACGTGATTATCAACTGCCGTGGTCGCTCCGGCATAGCCATATCCCCTTTCTTTGATTTATGCGCAGTACTAAACTTTACGAACTTTTATAGTTCTATCAAAAAACCTCCCCGGGCGCAAGGCCGAGGGAGATTTTCGATGATTAAGGCCCTTAACTAACGATCGCTGATTTCGTCGCGAAGTTTATCCAAGAAAGACCGCGCCGCGTTCTGGCCGCCCAGGCCAAAAGCTAAACCGCCGGCAATGGCCAACATCGCCACAAAACCCTGTAACAGGGTAATGATGAACGTACGCGCCACGCCCAACTGATCCAAAGCGGCAAACAGTGCGAAAATCAAAACCGTCCATTTGGTCACCGAGCCCACAAAACCGGTGTGCGTCAGGCCAGCCGTATCAGCCGAAGCTTTAACCAATTTCTGTAGGAAATTGGCAAAAGCGGCTCCAGCCAAAAGAATAAGCACGGCCACAATGATATTGGGAATGTAGGATAGCACCAACTGCAAGAAGCTAGTGACTTCGCTCAAGCCCAGAATGTCGGCCGCGGCCATAAAGAAAACCAAAACCAAGAACCACTTAACCAATTCTCCCAAAAACTTGCCGGTGTTTAACTTTAATCCGGCTCTTTCCAACGGCTTTCTAAAGCCCAGCCGCTCAAACAACTGATCCACATGTACAGCCGCCACCACTTGCCAAATCACCCGGCCCAGCGCCGAGGCCACCACCCAACCGATAATCACAACCACTAAAGCCACTACCAAGCTCGGCAGAAAACTCAAAACCAAGGCCCAAAGATTTTGTAGTGAAGCTACAATGGTGTCGCCCCAAGTTTGTACAAACATTTGTTTTTCTAAAGATTGCGGGTTTCGCGCTCGCGACACCTTTTTTGTCGGAGCAACCTGATCGACCTAAAACAGGTTAACCCTGCGATTAAATAAATAGGAAACGACCTTTTTAGTTACGCTATACACTTCATTTTACAACAATTTAGGTATAAAGTTATCCACACTGTCTTTACTCCATCTTAAATTTTGGCAAAGCTTCATAGTTATTGATAGAATTTAGAAAATGTTTAAAATCCATAAACCCACCAGTTTGGTAACCATTTTAATAGCCGCATTATTACTGGCTAATTATGCCCTGTTGCTGGCCCATCCCCTAAACTTGGTCACGGCCGATCTGGGGCGCCATATTAAAAACGGCGAGTTGATTTGGAATGGCCAATTTGAGGTTCTAAAAACCAACTTTTACTCCTACACTCACCCCGATTTTCCCGCCTCCAACCACCATTGGCTGGGCGGCGTGGTTTTTTATTTGGTTTGGAAATTTTCGGGCTTTACCGGCTTGCATGTGTTTTTTATAGTTTTGAGTTTGGCGGCTTTTTTAATTTTCTTTCTGATGGCTCACAGTCGGGCCGGGCCGGGTCTCGCGGGTTTATTGGCGGTGTTTGTCATTCCGCTCCTCTTGGAACGCGACGAAGTCCGGCCCGAAGTTTTTAGTTATGTTTTTAGCGGCATTTTTTTATGGCTGATGCTTAAATACCGCGCCGGCGAAATTTCCTGGCGGAAACTTTTGATCCTGCCGGCTGTTGAGATCCTGTGGGTCAACCTGCATATTTATTTTTTCCTGGGGCCGGTTGTAATTGGAGTTTTTTTGCTGGAAAACTTGATCCTGGGAGCTAAGAAATCGTTTCGGTATTTGACTTTTATACTGGGCCTGACGCTCTTGGCTACTTTGATAAATCCCTACGGCTTTAGCGGAGCGCTGGCGCCCCTAGCCATATTCCAAAATTTCGGCTACCCTCTGGCCGAAAACCAAACGGTCTGGTTTATGGAAAAAATAATTCCCAACCCCAATTACCTGATATTCAAAATAGTCTTTGTAATTTTGATATTAAGCTTCATCTTTAAGTTGGTTAAAAACAAGCGCAGTTTAAGTATTCCCGATCTAGTGTTAGCCATAGGTTTTAGCGCGGCTGGCTGGCTGGCTATACGCAATTTTGCTATCTTCGGCCTCTTTGTTTTGCCCCTAGCCGCGGGCAATCTGGCCCAAGCTTTTAACTTAAAACCAAAAACCAAAGATTGGCTTAATCGTACGGCTGTTACCACCTTGGCGCTGGCAATTTTTATTATCCTTTCGGGCGAACTGCGCGCCTTTTATCCCCGATCACCCGGCCTGGGGTTGGACTTGGAAAAAGGCAACGAAAAGCCGTTGGAATTTTTTAAGGCCAACAATTTGGCGGGGCCAATCTTTAACAACTACGACATCGGCGGTTATTTGATTTATGGTCTACCATCACAAGATAGAGTCTTCGTGGACAACCGGCCCGAGGCCTATCCCGCCGAATTTTTTACCGACATCTACATACCTATGCAAGAAGATAAGGAGGTTTGGAAAGAACAAGACGAGAAATACAAATTTAATGCTATAATCTTTTCCTATCGGGATTATACCCCGTGGGGCCAAACTTTTTTCGCGCGGATACTGGACGACCCCGAATGGAAAACCGTGTTCGCCGACAGCCGGGTTGTGATTTTGTTAAAAAACAACGAACGCAACAAAGACATCATCGCCCAGTACGGCCAATCGAAATGAAATTATCAATAATCATTCCGGCCTATAACGAGGCCGAGACGATTGCTCAAGTATTGGATAAAGTGCTGGATCAGAATTTTGATGGCTGGGAAAAAGAAATAATCGTGGTGGACGATTGTTCTCGCGACGCCACGCCGGAGAAAATAAAACCGTTTCTGGGGCGGATAAAATATCTGCGGCACGACGCCAACCAAGGCAAGGGCGCGGCCATAAAAACCGGCCTGGAGGCGATGACCGGCGACGCGGTTATCGTCCAAGACGCCGACTTGGAATACGATCCGGCGGATATACGGCTATTATTGGACGCTTTGGACGGCCGCGAAGATTTGGTTGTGTATGGCTCGCGCAACCTGCGGCCCGAACGGCGGGGCTATTCGCACTATGTAATCGGTTCAAAATTGCTGGATATGCTGGTCAACTTATTTTTCGGCACCCGGTTGACCGACGTATATACTTGCTACAAACTTTTTCCGGCCGAAGTAATTAGAAAAATAAACCCCGTTAGAAACGGGGTTTCTGACGGGGCAGGCATAGAAAGTAAAGGTTTTGAGTTGGAAATGGAGCTGACGGTCAAGACACTCAAACTCGGCTACAAGATCAAAGAAGTTCCGATTCATTATTACCCCCGCAAATTCGCTGAAGGAAAAAAGATCAGGGCTATGGACGGTATAAAGGGTATTTGGACTTTGTTAAGGTATAGATTTTAGAAAAATCCACCCAGACGTCGGACGTCTGGGTGGTGAGAGAATCTTGGCCGACTGCTTCAAGGTTGCCTGTTTCACGGCAAGTCCTCCTATTGCTTGTGGCGTCGCTTTTTACGCCGCTATTTGCGGCTTTTCAGCGGGCCAGTTTATAAAAAGAACTTCTGACTAATAGATAACATACCACTATCATATTCGTCAAATCTAACGTGTCCCGAATATACGATCGTATATTCGGGACACGTTTACTTCTAAACACCTCTTAATTTTCTCAAAACCTCCAGGGCTTTGCGAGCGCCGTTTATGGCGCGGTGCGGCATTGGTTCGGGCTCAAGGCAAAAATACCGGCACATCTCTTTTAAGGTAAATTTTTTAAGGCCGTGGAGTTCGTGCGCCTTTGACCAGCCGATGGTGAACAAATCCACCCGATGGTAATCGGTATGGTCCTCCACGCCGGTGGCTTTGAAGGCCTCGCTTAAAAACGACCAATCAAAAAAAGAGTTTTGCGCCACAAGAATGGCATTTTTGGTTTTTTTGGAATACACTTCCATCGCCGCCTCCAAACTGATGGCCTCCAGCCAATCCAGTTTGTTGTAACCAGCCACTTTGAGCGCCGGTTCGGCGGCCGTTTTTATTTTGCGCGGTTTCACTTTAACCGACCACTCGTCCAAAACCTTCAGATTTTTTTGGTCGGCTAAAACCAGGCCGATTTCTATTATCTCGTGCAAGCCGTAATCAAGACCGGTTGTTTCTACGTCGGTTATAGCCAGCGGCCGTTTTAGGAATTCCATTTGATCAATATACCACTATGGCTTTATTGCCCAATCGGGCCCAGTTGCCTTCAAAGCCCTTAGCCGACATTCTGATTTTGCCGTAAATAGGATCCAACAATGTAATGGTTTTAGGATTCTCGGGCGTGCCGGAAAATCCGGTAATAACTCGCGTATGTTCGCCGAAAACGGCTTTAATGTATTTGTCTTCCTTAGTGCGCCAAGAAATATCCTTACCCGACGCGATAAAACCCCAAACGATAACCGGATTGCCGCCGGCCACTTCGGTCAAAACATCAAACAGAGTGGCATTCTCCAATTTTTTAGCGTCGCGATACCGCAAGGCCAAATTGACTATGGGGTCTTCATAAACTCCATAGCCGCCGTGGGGCACTTTGCCGTCAATGTCGCCCACAAAACCCCTGTCCGGATCGCCCCAAATGTTGCCCGAACTTCTGGAATCCGCGGTGTCAAAAGGCAGGTCTTTTAACAGTTCGCCTTCGGACACCACCTGGCCGTGATAATTAAGCGCCATTTTCAAAGCCGCGATCTCGCACGACAAAGCGTGCTCCTGCCGGTGGAAAGGGACATTAAGGTTAACATCGGGCTTGGCTCCAAAAAACTGCAACGCCTGGGCCGAGTACATTATTTCTTTTTCCACGCGGGCCAGTTTGATGGACCAAGTATTGATGGCTTCGCCGACTATTCCACCGATGGGAGTGAAATAAAAACCGGCCACCGTTATTAAAATAGCCGATGGGATTACGAGAGTCTTTTTGATTCTGGCCATTGTTAAGTATTATACCTTGATTGAGAAAAAGTTTCAGTGGACCGAGTTGAGCTCGGTGGACCCGGCGGAATCGCTCCGATTGCCAAGCAATGTTCCCGATTTGTCTCCGACGACAAGTCGGAGCTACAAATCGCAATCCCGTGGGATTTTCGGGAGTATGGTGGAGGTACTGGGAATCGAACCCAGGTCTCGGCAATGCGAATGCCGCGTATTACCGCTATACTATACCCCCGAAAATCCAGCGGGACGAATGCACCGTTATACCACTTAACTATGAGTCCTTTTCGTTCAGTACATTCGGTCTGGTGACCTCAGTACTTCTCGACAAACAAGAGTGAGGAAGATGCTGAGCCGAGCGCGGCGAATGTGTTCACCTTCGTTCGTCAGTCGGGCCACTGGGAATTGAACCCAGTCTACACAAATTTACTTCGTAAATTTCCGGGGAATGCTATCCGTAGCATTCCCGTCCGTTCCTCTGGTCGGGGAACCGGGAATCGAACCCGGTCTTTACGCACCCGAAGCGCACGTACTACCGGTATACTATTCCCCGACCAGAGGAACGGACCCCAAAACGTGCGTACTACCGGTATACGATGGCCCGTTCTTCCCAGACGTCCGACGTCTGGGAAATTATTTCACATAGTATTTCTCTTTTATCCCTTCATCCTCTTTTTCTTTTTCCTCCCCCAATTTTTCTTTGCCCGATTCGGCCAGTTTCACCAATTCCGAGAGCGGCAGCTGGTTCAATTCTTTCATCCGATCCAACAAATGTTCGCGGTCGTTGCGGCCGGGTTCGTCAATCACCTCCTCCAGCAAGGCATTAAGAATATAGCCCACTTTGGGTCCGGGCTCAACACCGAGCGTTTGCATCACATCGTCGCCGTTCACTTTTAACATGCCCACCGTCAGCGGATCTCGTGAAACTTTCTCTATCATATACTTTAGGTGGCGCAGTTTGTAGGGCTCGGCTTTGGGCACGCCCGAGCCCTTGCGTTCCGCTTGCCGCAGTTCCAACAGCTCGGCCATATTTTCCGGCCCGGCTTTGCGCACCAGCCGGCGGACTGACCTCTCCGTAACCTCATCCACGTTGTAATAAAACATATGGTAGCGCACCAGCGTGTAAACTTTTTCTATAAAATCCTTGGGGAATTTTAAGCGCTCCAAAGCCCGGGCCGTCATCTTGGCGCCGATAAATTCGTGACCGTGGAAACTGGCCTCCGGCCCCTCGCCTTCTTTAGCCCGGGGTTTGCCCACGTCGTGCAGCAAACTGGCGAATCTAACGTAGACGTTAAAACCGTATTTGGCCGCCCAGCCCAGCGACTTTACCAAATGTTCAAAAACATTATAAATATGGTGCTTGTTTTGGGCCACGCCCACACCTTCTTCCACTTCCGGCAAAACGATTTTCAAAAGGCCTAGTTCCTGCATCAGCACAATACCCCTCTCCGGGTTGTCCGATTCAACCAGTTTGATCAATTCGTCGCGGATTCTTTCGTGGGCGATCATTTTTAGCAAACCGGCTTTTGATTTGATGGCCGATTTGGTCTGGGACTCAATTTCAAAATCCAGTTGAGCCGCGAGCCGCACCGCCCGCATCAGGCGCAAGGCATCTTCTTCAAACCTTTTTTCCGGCTCACCCACCGCCCGAATGATTTTTGATTTAATGTCTTTCTCGCCATCAAAAGGATCAATAATATTCCCTTTAGAATCCATCGCCAAAGCATTTACGGTAAAATCCCTCCGGGCCAAATCCTCCTCAACGCCTTCCGTAAATATGACTCGGTCGGGATGACGCTTGTCGCTGTATGATTCCTCTTTGCGGTAAGGCGTCACCTCCACGATCTCGGTTCTATCCTCGCTGTGTCTGATTTTGACTCCCACCGTGCCAAAATCATTTTCATAGACGCTGTCGGTAAATATCTTTTGGATCGCCTCCGGTTTGGCATTGGTGGTTACATCCCAATCCCAAGGCACACGATCCATCAGTAAATCGCGCACGCACCCGCCCACCAGATACGCTTGGTATCCGGCTTTCTCCAGCTGGCTTAATATGTTTTTTACGTAATCGGGGATTTTGAGATTCTTCATCTATCAGCTGCGGGGCTAGGATTCGAACCTAGATGACATGATTCAGAGTCATGTATCCTACCATTAGATGACCCCGCAAATTCAAAGGCAGTATATCAAAAATCACTACATATTGACAACAAAACCAGTAAGGAATATACTTATGCTTACAAATGGCTTCGGCCCTCCCCCGTAAGGGGGTAACAAACAAAATCAGGCAAGAAATTGCCTGATTTTGTTCTTTAGGACCTTAAAATACTCAACTTTCATATCACCCATCTTGTATTTTAAGCGCTTGGCATCAACAAGCCGTATTTGCGATAATATGGCAACACTTGTTTCATTATTGAAAGAAAATGGAAAATAATACTTATTTTTCTTATCGGTTTTGGTTAAAGGAACTACCCAGAGGACTTCATTATTGAATTTTTTTAATACCACTATCGGGCGCAGAAATTCATCGCCCCTGCCATCTTGTTCAAAACCGACATTTTCGCCAAGGTGGCAAAACCAAATTTCCCGTTCCTTAAAAAATACGCGCGGCCGCTCATTTTCAATATGCCGTTTTTGGTTATGCCATTTTTGAAAATCCTTTTTCATTTTAATGGACGACCCCACAATAGTTAGAAAACTAACACAAAATTGCTATTTGTGAAAGGGTGATTTAAGCTTATCTAAAATGATCAAAATTAAACAGCGGTGGCCTATTTTGTGCCTGATTTTAATAGCTTCGCTTTTTTATTTGGTCAACCTGGGCGAGCGGCCGCTGGAAGATTACGACGAAGCCACTTACGCCTCGGTTTTAAGAAGCAGTTTTGAGCGGAACGATTTTTTAAGTTTTGAATATTTTGGCAACAATTGGTTTGAAAAGCCGCCGCTCTATTTTTGGCTGGCGGCGGCGAGCGTAAAGGTTTTTGGGTTCAACGAATTCGCGCTTAGATTCCCTTCGGCGCTCTTAGGAATCGTCTCGGCGCTACTGGCGTATTTGATTGTGCTCACACTGACCCAAGACCGGCCGGCCGCCCTATTGGCCGGTTTGATTTTGACCCTGATTCCTTTTTTCACCGCGGCCACGCGCAATATGCGTATGGATACGCCGGTAACCGCCTGCCTCTTGGCGGCTCTGTATTTCTACTTGGTCGGCGCGGGCAAATCAAAATATCTGGCCGGCATAGGTGTAAGCATCGGTTTGGGGATTTTATTCAAAAGCATTATCGGCCTCTTGGCCGTCCCTATAATCTTGATCTGGTCGCTCGCTACCCAGCAATGGCACTGGTTAAAAAACAAATTCTTCTGGCTGGGCGGTCTGGCCGGATTTTTAATCGCTTCTCCCTGGCATATCTACGAAAGCACAAAATTCGGCAGAGCTTTCTGGCAGGATTATTTAGGTTATCACATCCTG
The DNA here is from genome assembly GCA_049274895.1 of Minisyncoccia bacterium. Taxonomy (GTDB): domain Bacteria; phylum Patescibacteriota; class Minisyncoccia; order JACQLN01; family JACQLN01; genus JACQLN01. The sequence goes on along the minus strand of JBASTM010000008.1, from coordinate 48,174 downwards.
GAACGGTTTAACGAAAATATTCTGGGCAGCAAAATCACCGTGGGCTATTATCTCTACTCGCTTTGGAAATTAGCCCAACCCATCCTGCCTTTGATTTTAATCTGCACCATCATCCTGCCTGTTTTTTATAAAAACAGAAAAAGAATCGGAGTGAGGCCGAAGCACTTGGCGGCGGCCTTAGCCAGTGTGGTTTTTATTTTCACCCTATTTTCTTTTTCCCAGACCAAATTGGTAACCTACTATACCCCGCTTTATCCTTTTGCGGCCATCGCTGGCGGACTCGCTTATTTTGGCATCAGAAAGATAACAAACCGCCGACACTGGTTGATACACGCGGCGGTTGTAATAATCATATTTGTTTTTGGATATTACGGCTTAAGTGAATTTTTTTACCCGCAAATATACGTCACCCGCGCCGCGGCTGATGAAAAAACCATCGGTTTATACCTCGCCGATCAACACGGCAGCGAAGAGATAAATATCTTCAACTGGAACCATCACAACACTATCAGGCATTATTCCAACGAGCTGACTGATTCGCTGCAATTTAACACCGGCCGCGCGCCGCATATTCCCTCGTGGCTCATAATGCCCACCGAGGTTTTTGAATTAAATAGCGAGCTCGCCCACTTGCCCGCTCCCTACCGCGGGGAGTATCTGACTTTAGTCCATTTGATAGATGAAAAATAGTTTTATAAAAACAATCGGTGTTGCAGTGGTGCTACTAGTGGTATCAACGGCCCTGCAATTCTCCACACCCAATATTGCCGATCCGGATTCTTTTTACCACTTGGCCCATGCCCAGATATACGCCGAGCGCGGCGTTTTTTACGGCGAGTTTCCCTGGGCCCAGTTCTCAATCATCAAGAACCTCAAAGCCGACATCTGGTACGGCTTTCATCTGTTTTTGATTCCATTCACCTATATCAAAGGCGACATCTTAAACATCAAGATCGCGGGAGCTGTGATAACTTTTCTGACTTTGACCGGATTTTATTGGGTGCTGACGCGGTTAAAAATAACCTGGCCGTTGGTTTGGATTTTTATTTTTACGCTCGCCGCGCCCGATGTTTTATACCGCTTGACCATGACCCGGCCGCATAACCTTTCGCTCGCGATAATTTTAATCGTTTTCGCGCTCGCGCTGACCCGAGGCCGGAAAACGGCTTTCGCGCTTTTGGGTTTTCTGTCGGCTTTCTTGCATATCGCCCTTAGCTGGCTGCCCATATTTATCGCGCTGGTATCCAGTTTGATTCTTAAAGCTCGCCGAGAACCGGTCAGGTGGATAAATCTAATCTATTTAATCGCCGGGTCAGTTATCGGCATCCTGGCGCGGCCCCACCCTTGGGGCGCCGTTAAGCTCGCCTATATTCAGGTGGTTCAAATCGTCGCCATTAAACTGCAAAACATTCCCCTAACCTTCGGTCGTGAATTAAGGCCGCCGGGCTGGGACATGTTTTTAAGAAACACGCCGCTCGTTATTTTAATTCTGCTCGCAGGCCTATTTTTATACCGAATCGCCTCCCGAAAAACATACGACCCAGAATCAAACGCGCAAAAAAACATATTTCTCTCGGCTTTAGTAATTTCCGTGATCTTTTTCTTCGTGACGGTATTCGTAGCCCGGCGCAGTTACGACATTTTTACCGCGTTTGCCGTAATTGCCTCGGCCGCCGCTCTAACTTTATATCTAAAAAACGCCGCGCCGAACAGAAAAAACGCGCTGTTATCCGGTTTGATAATACTCATCGGGGTTCTGGGCTTAAACTCTTTAACTTTGTTCAAAAAATATAACGATGGTGCCTGGGTGCCCTCCTATCTGAAAGAGTCGGCCTTGTGGCTTAAAGCCAACACTCGCGCGGGCGAAATAGTTTTCTATACCAACTGGGATCAGTTCGGCGCGCTGATGTTTTGGAATAAGAACAATTACTACATTAACGGCATGGATCCGATTTTTCAGTACACCTATGATCCGGCGCTTTACTGGAAAAACCATTTTATGTTCACCACCGACGAGGCCTATAATCAAACCTGCGGCCGGTTAAGATGCACCGCCGAAGAAGTGGAAGACACCGCCCGGGTTTTAGCCGATGATTTCAAAGCTAGTTACGTGGTTTTGCGAAAAGCCCAAAATCCCCGAACATTTTTCTACTGGGTTCAAGACGCCAAATTCCCGCTGGTTTTTGAAAACAAACAAGAAGCGGTGTTTAAGATTCCGCTTACCGTCAAAACGACTTTACAACAATAAAACCCTGCTCTATTACCAAAACCAACCTTGGTTTTTCGGTACGCTTTATTTAGGATGCGGCGAGATGTCTAAAATGTGATAAATATCGCCTCTAATTGTAAAATAAAAACGCCAAGATCTGTTGACCCTGGCCTGCCAAACATCTCCTGATACCCCATACTTTTTAGCTTTAAGAGAACTGTGCCTAATGTTTTGTAAAAGAAATAGAACCTGTTTATCAAACGCCTGTCGAACCTCAATCGGAACCTCTTTATAACTCCGACGAAAACGCTCGGTATAGAAAACTTTCATTTCTTCTTTCTCAAAACTGTTTTCTTTTTTCTTCCACTGTGAAGCGATTTTATAAGTTCTTGGGCCGAACTAAACGGTCCATAAACCCGCCCGGCTTCTATATCCTTAAGCGCCTCGGCGATATGTCGGCCCACTATACTCTTTGGAGTAAGGGTAACCCGGCCTTTTTCAATTTTGACATCAACCCAATCACCCACAGCTAAACCAACCCCTTCACGAATAACATTGGGTAAAGTGATCTGATGTTTTTCTTTTACTTTGACTAAAGACATATTAGAAAATTATATTGATTTCATATTAGCAAATACAAGATAGATAATCAAACCAGTTGATTAAATATGCTATTTTGTTTTTTGAAAACAAACAAGAAGCGGTGTTTAAGGTTACGCCTTTTGATAAATAATGATACAATTAATTTTGAGATTTGATTTTTAATTTTTGACTTTATATCGTGCCTCATTATACCTTTGCCTTAAAAGAGAAAAAAACGGTGGCCCAAGAAACTATGGCTTTCGTGTTTGAATACGGCAGTCAGGAATTTACTTTCCGGCCGGGGCAGTTTGTGGATGTTACTTTAGAAAACCCAAAATACAAAGACGACCAAGGTGTCACCCGCGCCTTTTCCATCGCCTCCTCGCCTCTAGACAGTTACCTGATGGTGGCTACTCGGCTGACTGACAGCGCTATGAAAAAAAGTTTGGCCGAGTTGGAATTGGGGCGATTGGTGCACGTGGACGGACCGCTGGGTTCGTTCAAACTGCATAGCGATAAATCCGTTCCGGCGGTAATGTTAACCGGCGGCATCGGCATCACGCCCTTTAGAAGCGTCATTAAAGACGCCACCGAACAAAGTTCGGAACAAAAGCTGATACTGATATATTCCAACCGCGCAGCCGAAGACGCCGCTTTCGTGGACGATTTGGAAGAATGGCAAAGCCACAACGTTAATTTTAACTTTATAACCCGCTGGACCAAAGAAGACGGCCATATTGACGAGCCGTTCCTAAAAAAGCACATCAAAAACCTGGCCGCGCCGATGTATTACGTGGCCGGCCCGGCCGGCATGGTGGCCGGCACCACTCAATTATTGATAGAAATCGGCGTTAAGGAGGACAATATAAAATTTGAAGAATTCGCTGGGTATTAAAAATTGACACGCCTAACAACAATGATAAACTTAAAAACACCATCATGAACCCCAACCTTACCAAAAAAGATATACAGCGGCTGCTTAACGTTCAAACCAAAGAACTTAAGGTTTACGTTGACGGAAGATTATCGGTTAACACTAAGGAGTTAAAAGGTTATGTCGATGGAAGATTATCGATTAACACCAAGGAGTTGAAAGGTTATGTTGACGGGCAACTGGCTACGCAGTCACAGGAACTAAAAAGCTACACCGATCAACAAACGGAAACCCTGGCCCGAATAGTTGCCAAAGCTTTCGAGAAACAAAATGAATATCTAGATAAAAGATTTGACGAACTGGAAAGTAAACTTGATGTTAGAAAAACAATGGATGAACATGAAAGAAAACTGCTCAAACTGGAACACGCCCTCAATATGAAGTTATAGAATTTGCAGAACCATTAAAAACCGTCCGACCGGCAAAGCTATAATTCCAATCCTACGAGTCAAATCTTCAAGTACCGCCTGATGGCGATCAGCGAAGATATCACCCCCAGCGCCACGCCGGCCAGAGTTTGCAGCAAAAATATCTGCCAAAAATTTTGCTCAAAATAAGCCGCGAGATTGATGCCGGTTAAAAACGAAGCCACTTTGGGCGAGATAAAAAGCATCAACGGGTAAAAAATCATAATGGCGATCAGCGAAGACGCCAGGCCGTGCATGATCCCCTCCACCACAAACGGCCCGCGGATATACCAGTTGGAAGCGCCCACTAATCTCATCACACCAATTTCCTCGCGCAGAGAATAAATGGTCAGGCGGATGGTGTTAAAAGTCACCAGCACCGCCACCAAACCCAGCACGACTATCAGCACCAGACCTGATCTTCTGATGGAACTTAAAATACGGGATAGTTTTTCTATCACTTTCTGGTTCTGGCGGTAATTGACCCCGTCCACCAAACCCGAAAACCTGGCGCCCTCCAGAAAAGAAGCGATGGATCCGTAATCGTCTATAACCTTGGCCTTAATGTTAAGCGAGGCCTCCAAAGGGTTATCACCCAGCTCCTCCAATGATTTTATAATCAAAGGATTCTCCTGGTGCTCCGCTTCAAACTTGGCCAAAGCCGCCTCGCGCGAAACATATTCCACGCTTTTGACGTCGGCCAAACCTTCCAGTTCAGTTTTGACTCTAAGAATGTCGCCCTCGGGTGTGGAGAGCTTAAAGTAGACCGAAATATCCACTTTCTCTTCCAGGTCCTGCAAAATACTGCCCGCCACCGCCGAAATCAAAAAGAGGCCGGTGATTAAACCCAGGGTTATCACCATTACGCTGATGGTGGCCGTAGACACCCATAAGTTGCGCCAAAAAGAATTGAAACCCGATCTAGTTACCCGGCGCAAAGCCGTTAAAATTTTTTCTCTCATATTAAATATTTGCCCTTTTCCTCGTCCTTAATAATCCGGCCCTTATCCATCAGTACCACCCGCCGTTCCAGATTATTAACAATCTGATTGTCGTGGGTGGCTAAAATGACCGTAGCGCCCAGCTCGTTTAACTTTAACAAAAGGTTGATGACCTCCCAAGTGTTGATCGGGTCCAGGTTGCCGGTGGGCTCGTCGGCCACCAGAATATCGGGCCGGTGCACCAAGGCCCGGCCAATGGCCACCCGCTGTTTTTCCCCGCCCGAAAGCTGGTAAGGAAACTGATTGGCCCGATCCTCCAGGCCGACCAAATTAAGCACCTGCGGCACATCTTCTTTTATTTCCAACTCATCCTTACCGGCCACCTCCATGGCAAAAGCGATGTTTTCGTAAACTGTCTTGGCGGCCAGCAATTTATAATCCTGAAAAACCGTACCGATTTTCCGCCTCAAATACGGCAATTCGTGGTGGCCCAAAGAATTTATGGCTACATCCCCCACAATGATCTCACCCATGGTGGGCGCTTCCTCGCCTATCAACAACCTAAGTAAAGTTGACTTGCCGGCTCCGGAAGACCCCACCAGCGAAATAAACTCTTTAGGCCTGACTATCAAATTAACGTCTTCCAGCGCCACCATGTGCGGCGGATAGATTTTGGATATATTTTTAAAGTGGATCATGCCAATTTTATCTAAGAGCGTAGTAAATAGTTATAAAATTGAGCACCCAGCACCTTTTAGATGTATAAATAATCTTTACCTCAAAAAGGTGCTGGGTAAGGTTTGGCAACTACTCGCTTTCGCTCGCAGGCCAAGCCCTTAGTTCAGCTTCTATAAAATCTTTCAAATTTCCTGCCAACACATTTTCGGCTTGAGTAGTTTCATAACCGGTGCGGTGGTCTTTAACCATTTTATACGGGTTCAACACATAGGAACGTATTTGATGCCCCCACTCTATCTTTACGTTCTCACCTTTTAGTTCCTCCACGGTCTTTTTATGTTCTTGATCCAATCTTTGCTGAAGCTTGGCGTAAAGCAGTTTCATGGCTTTGTCTTTATTGGTGCCCTGCGATCTTTCGGCCTGCGAAGTTGCCACCAAACCCGTGGCCAGGTGCGTTACTCTTACGGCTGATTCTGTTTTGTTAACATATTGACCGCCCGGCCCGCCGGCCCGGTAGGTATCCACCCTAATATCCTCCGGCCTTATTTCTATAGCCGAAACACCGTCCAGTTCGGGCAAAACCTCAACTAAAGCGAACGAGGTATGCCTCAAACTCTGCGATGAAAACGGCGAAACCCTAACCAGGCGGTGAACACCGTTCTCCCGTTTTAAGTAGCCGTAGGCATATTGGCCGTGTACCTCTATTATAGCATTTTTGAGGCCGGATTCCTGCCCACCGGTAACCGCCATCACTTGAGTTTTGAACCCGGTTTTCTCGGAGTATTTTAAATACATCTTAAGCAGCATTTCCACCCACTCCTGGGCATCTGTTCCGCCAGCGCCGGAATAAATGGTCATAACGGCGTTAGCTTTGTCGTAACGGCCCGACATATAAACCAAAGTTTCTTCTTTTTCCAGCTCGAGCTCCAGTTTTTCCAAAGATCTTTTGAATTCCTTAAACAATTGGCCGTTATCCGCCAAGTCTTCAAAAATTTCGGCCACTTCGGCCAGATGTTTAAGATCGCTCTCGTAATTTCCCCACTTACTAACCAAATCTTTTAGGTCGGTAATCTCACGGAGGACACTTCGGGAATGAAGGCGGTTTTGCCAAAAGTCTTTTCCGGTTGTTTCCGCCTCCAAATTATTAAGCTGATTCTTCTTGGGGGCAAGGTCAAAGACGGTCCGTCAGGTGACGGAGCTTATTTGATAAATCTTCCAATCTGCTCTTAAATTCTGGGGTCATAAAGTAAGTATAACAAAATTATGCTCTCCTTAGAATTTCAAAATTCTCCCTGATGATGCTTTTGGCCCGATCAAAATCGGATTGGGACGGCAGATTGAAATAAACCCAGCGATGCAGAGGGAAAATTTCCAAAGTCACCACGCCCTCGTAATCAAACTTGCGCACAAAAGACATAAAACCGGCCCAATCAAATTCATTGCCAAAAAAACCGACATGGAAACTGCCCTCGCGGCTAAAGCCGTGGACGTGAATCACTTTGATGTTGGGGTGATGCCTTTGGAAAAACTGATAAGGATCAATGCCTTTTAGAAAGGCCTTGGCCACATCAAAGGTTAAATGGATGTTTCTTGAGGCGACAAATTTTTCCAGTTTTTCGGGGTGGCCGGCGTAACTGGGCCAATCTTCCAAACCGCGCGGAGCGGCGTTTTCAAAAGCGATATTTATACCGGATTCTTTTTCTACATCCTTCACCCATTCAAAAAACGGACTGTTAAAACCGCGCCGCATAGTGGCCAAGTGCGCCACGATGTTTTTAGCGCCGATCAGCTGGGCTTGATTGATAAGTTTTTTGATACCTCTCTGGCCCGTAAACAAAACGCCCCACGGCGGCTGATGGAGGTTCAAAATTGGCAAACCGTGTTTTTGAGAAAGTTTTTTGGCGTTCTCTAAACCCAGCTTAAAAACCGCGGGCATCAGCACCAATTCCAAACCGTCGGCCTTGATTTCTTGGGCCAACAAAAAAACCTCTTCCAGAGGAAATGGTTCCAGCGAATAGCTGGACAGCAATAATTTCATAATTTGAGCCGGAGGCGAGAATTGAACTCGCGACTTGCTGTTTACGAAACAGCTACTCTACCACTGAGTTACTCCGGCCCTACTTCACCAAAGTTTCGCAGGACAAGCAAAACTTAGACTAAAATAACACCTTTCTGATAGAATTGGAAGACTATGTTTGACTTGGTGGCGCTAATCAAAGCCGCGGGGTACCTTGGCCTTTTTGGCATCGTCTTTGCCGAATCTGGTCTTTTTATCGGCTTCTTTCTGCCCGGCGACAGTTTGCTGTTTACGGCTGGATTTTTGGCCTCGCAGGGCTTTTTGGATTTAATGACTTTGATGGCGGTGACTTTTATAGCCGCCGTTTTGGGCGACAATTTCGGCTACACTTTCGGCCGTAGAGTCGGCTACAAGATTTTTAACAAAGAAGATTCGCTGCTGTTCCACCGCAACCAACTGGAGCGCGCTCAAAAGTTCTATGCCCGCCACGGCGGCAAAACTCTCATCCTCGCCCGCTTTATGCCGGTAATAAGAACCTTCGCGCCGATTTTGGCCGGCGTGGGCAAAATGAATTACCGATCTTTTTTTATTTACAACATCACCGGCGGTTTCTTGTGGTCCATCGGCCTCACCGGGACCGGTTACTACTTGGGTAGCGTGGTGCCCAATGTGGATCGTTATCTACTGCCCATCATTGGACTGATTGTTTTCTTATCCATCCTCCCCTCCTTAATCCACATCCTCAAAAACCCCGCCCACCGCCGCCAGATCGTGGAGTTTGTAAAATCTAAGATTAAAAAATGAGTATCTTTCACAGTCATAAAGATACTCAAAATTGTAAACAATTTTGAGCGGGTAACGGGAATCGAACCCGTATCTCAACCTTGGGAAGGTCGCGTTCTGCCACTGAACCATACCCGCCTTCGTCAAAATTTCGGTGGGCAAGCCCGCCAAGCTCAGCTTGGTCCGCTGAGCTTAATCTATTTATTTACTAAACTACCCTCCTTCCATTCAAACGGCACGAACCAGATTCTGACTTTAGATTTTAACTTGGCCGATTTCAACCAAACTTCGAAATCATCGCCTTTTTCCTGGGCCACGATTTGCATCAGGGCCTGCGGCTCCAAAATCCGGGCCTTAAACTTGGCCGGGTCCCAGTTATAAACATTCCTGACCACGCCCGAGAGATTGGCCACCGTGGTACTGTCAAAATTCTCCTCAACCTCTCTTTGGGCTTGGGCCAAAACCGAAGCCGCAACGGAAGATTTTATTATTGAACTCACAATCAAATTTTCCAACGATCTTCTAAAAAGCTCCTCTTCCGATCCTTTCTTAAAAAGATCGATAAGGTCGTCGCTGGAACCGGCCAGGCCCTGGGTATAGATGCGCCTGGAAACATCGGCGTTTTCTTTGACGGTGCGGTAGCTGATCCAATCGCCATTTACCTTAGCTACTGGAAACCGGCCGTTTCGGGCCAAAGTATAACTGGAAAGGCCGCCCACCAAAAAAGCCAAGGTCAGAATCAAAATGCCAAAGTGATGTCTTTTCATTGCTTGGGGAAAATATAGCTATACCAGTTTTTAATATTAAACCAAATACTGTCGGGATTATCCAATCCAGCCTTAAGTCGGACGCCTAACCCAGCCCAAAAACCCTTGGCCGCGGACGCGCCAAAATCCTCCTTAGGAAAATTATCTTCGCTCACCACAATCAAAACCGATTCACCCTCCCGTTTTAAGTTCAAGCGCGTGCGGGCTTCTTTTTCCATAAGATCGGGCCGCGATAAATTGTCGAGTTCCTTTTTAAGCTCGCCGGAGCGCGCATCAAGCAAACTGATTTCTTTTTGGACATTTTGATATTCGCGATCAATGGCCCACCACCGGCCCAATTCCCTCACGCCCAAATAGCCCGAAGCTAAAACAAATACAGCGAGCAAGCTTGAGCTCAGCCAATTTTTCTTAAAAACCGTAGCCAATTCTTGTCGCTGCATGGTAATATGATAACGTGAACAAACATAAAAAAATAGTTAGACTCTTTTGGATAATCGCCGCCCTGCTGGTGGGCGTGTCTATGGTTATTTATTTGATTTACCCTTTATTCTTGTTTTAATAAAAAAGAGTCACCGCTACCCCAGCACCAATTTTGCATATAGTCGATGGCGAAGCGCTACGCCACCAAAGGGGTGGGCTATTCGCCCTCGCGCTTCGCAAAAATATACAAGTTTTACAGATATTGGATGTTAGGCAATATACCCGAGGCAAAATTGACGCGGGGTTAATGTTTGTGGCTGCTCGTTACACTCGCAGACAAACATTAAAAAGTATCATATTCCCTAAGCGTCAGCTGGGCGTTGATTTGGCGCATAGTTTCCAAAACCACCGAGACCACAATCAACAGGGCCGTGCCGCCCAAAGTGAGCGTGCTGATGCCAAAAGCTCTTTGCACCACCAGCGGCAAAACCGCAATAACGCCCAAAAACAAAGCTCCTACCAAAGTGATGCGGTTGACCACGTGGGCGATGAAACCGGCTGTAGGTTCGCCCGGCCTGATGCCCGGGATAAAACCGCCCTGCTTTTGGACGTTCTCCGAAATGGCCTTAGGATCAAAAGTGACGGCGGTGTAAAAGTAGGTAAACACCGCCACTAAAATAAAATACATTATCCCATAGGTTAAAGATTGCTGGAAAAAGGCGGCCACCGACTGAGCCAAGGCGGCCAGCCAGCCAATGCTGGAACCGGACAGAAACTGGGCGATCAGGCCCGGAAAAAGCAAAATGGATAAAGCAAAAATTATGGGAATGACCCCGGCCTGATTAACGCGTAAGGGTATATGGCTGGAAAAGCCGCCATACATTCTGCGGCCGCGGACTCGTTTGGCAAAAGCCACCGGAATGTTGCGCTGGCCCTCCGAGATCACCACCACGCCGGCGATAACCACCACCGCCACGGCGGTAAAAACTAAATAACTAAAGACCTGGCTCGGATCAAAGGCCACCAGACTTTGACCGATACTGACCGGCAGTTGAGCGATGATGCCGGCGAAGATCAACAGAGAAACTCCATTGCCGATGCCTTTCTCGGAAATAATCTCGCCCAACCAAACCAAAAAGACGGAACCGGCCGTAACCGTAACCACCAAAGTAATAAAATCAAAAGCGGCCAATTGGCTGATAATACCCTGGCTTTTTAGCAAAGACACCGTGCCCACCGACTGCATCGCCGCCAAGGGCACCGTGAGCAAGCGCGAAAATTGATTGAACTTGGCCCGCCCTTCCGAGCCGGATTCCAAATACATCTCTCGAAGTTTGGGAAAAATCATAGTTAAAAGCTGCATAATGATGGAAGCCGTAATGTACGGCCCCAAACCCAAAAGCACCACCGAAAAATTCTGCAGCGTGCCGCCGGTAAATAAGCTGACCAAGCCCAAAAATTGGTTGGAAGCGAAAAATTCGGCCAACTTCGCCCGGTCTATGCCCGGCATCGGCACGGCCGAAACCAATCTAAAAACCACCAGCATGGCCAGTATAAAAAATATCTTTTTTCTTAAGTCTGGTATTTTGAAAATTTGTAAAAACTTACTCATATAAATCTGATAGGACCTATAGGACTTATTGGTCTTATCTAACCGGTTGCCTCACTTCGCCGCCCAAAGCTAGAATTTTTTGGGCAGCCGATTGGGTGACAGCCAGATTCTCAAAAATCAATTTTTTAGAGAGGCGGCCGGCGCCTAAGATTTTAATCTTAGGCAAAGATCCCTTCTTAACAGACACCAAGCCGCGATCCAATAAGGTTCGGGGCGTAACTTTTTCACCCGGACCAAAACCGGCTTCAATCACAGCCAAATCCACAGCCACAAAATCTCCCTTAAAACTTTTAAAACTAAAGCCCCGCGCTTTGGGGATCTTCATCATCAAATCCCTAATAGCCGGCCTGATTCTGCGGCCAGCGCGCGATTTTTGGCCCTTGGTGCCGCGGCCGGAAGTGGTGCCGCGTTTGCCGCCCCGTCCGATTCTTTTTATTTTTTTGGTTTTAGTTTTTGGTTTAAGATTGTGCAGATCCATATATATTAAGTCCTATAAGACTTATAGGTCCTATATTTTTGACTTGGCCGCCAATATCTTGAAAGCTTCCAAGGTGGCACTGGCAATATTTATTTTATTGACCGAAGGCGACAAAATCTTGCCAATAATGTCTTTGATGCCGGCCAAACTGGAAATAACCCTAACGGCGCCGCCGGCATTGATGCCGCGGCCCGGCGGAGCTGGTTTCAAATACACCACCGCCGAGCTATACTTAACTTTGATTTCAGCAGGTATGGTGCCGTTGACTATGGGAACATTCACCAGATTTTTTCTGGCTCGATACGAAGCTTTTTGGACCGCTTGAGCCACATCAGCGCCTTTGCCAATACCCAAACCCACCCGGCCTTTGCCGTCACCAATGGCCACAGTGGCTCTAAATCTAAAACGCTTACCCCCGGCTACCACCCTAGTCACCCGGGCCAGTTCCAAAACTTTCTCCTCAAAATCCTTGTCCTTTTTCTCCCTGAATTGCGATCGCCCACCCGAAGACCTTCTTTGATTATATGTAAATTCTGCCATGATGATATGAAACTAAAATTTAACCCCGACCGCTCTCAAGCCCTCGGCCAAGGCCTTGACCCGGCCGTGATACTTATAGCCCCCCCGATCAAAAACTATTTGCTTAAAACCTTTTTCCAGTAACGCCTGACCCAAAATCAGACCGACGTTCTTAGCTAAATCAACCCTATTCGGGAGAGTCTTTGGGCCGCTGGCTTGGCCGTGCGATTTGCCTTTTTTAAGACCCAAAAAAATATCATTAGACTGAGCCAATGTTTTTTGATCCTGGTCATCTATCAGCTGGGCGTAGATATGGCGGTTTGACCTAAAAACAGCCAACCGCGGACGGGCGCTGGTGCCTCGAACCTTGGCTCTAACCCGGCGATGGCGTCTCATTTTTTGTTCTTTCCTGTTTTTCATATATATTTTTGCGCTGCCAAGCTGTACCGTTAAGCTCCGGTGGTAGTGGCTTTTTTGCCGGCTTTGCGGCGTATAACCTCACCCAGATAACGTATGCCCTTGCCCTTGTACGGCTCCGGCTTTTTCATCCGCCTCACAGTGGCTGCCACTTCACCCACCAAAAATTTATCTATGCCTGCCACCACAATGGTATTTTTTTCCACCTTAAACACTATGCCCGGTGGAGCTTTAACCTCCACCGGATGCGAGAAACCAATATTCAAAATCAGTTTATCGCCCTGCGCTTGCGCCTTAAAACCAACGCCTTCAATCTCCAGCTTCTTTTCATAACCATCTACCACGCCCTTAATCATACTGTCAATAATAGACCTGGCTGTACCCCATAAGGCATTATTGCGGTCGGCTGATTTATCCAAAACCTCTATGCTCACCTTGGCGCTCTCGTTAGAAATTTTTAATCCTTGAGGCAACTTAAAAGAAAGTTCCCCTCGGGGGCCTTTGACCACCACCCAACTATCTCTGGTTTCCACAGAGACTTTTTCCGGCAAAGTTATAATTTTCTTTCCTATTCTAGACATATTTTTTATTAGCGTCATTCGCGTGCATTCGTGTATTGGTGTCGCACTAGGATATTTCACACAAAACCTCGCCGCCCAATTTTTGTTTATAAGCTTGGCTATCGGACACCAAACCGCGAGAGGTGGAAATAACCCTCAAAAAACCCGACCCTCGGGGAAAGATTTTATTATGCTTGATATATATCCTCTGGCCAGGTTTGGATATTCTCTTTATAGTGGTTATCGCCGGAAAGGAATTAATATATTTAAGCTTCAGCTCCAATTTCCTGCCGGAAACAGCGCGCCCCTTTTTTTCGAAATCTAAAATAAAACCAACCTCTTTAAGCACCCGCGCCAGTTCCTGCTTGGTTTTGGAAAAAGGAATAACAACTGTTTCTTTTTTAACAGTTTGGGCGTTTCTTATTCTGGTTAGCATGTCCGATATCGGGTCAGTCATTTTTTATTACCACGACGATTTTTTAATTCCGGGTATCTCTCCTTTATTGGCTAACTCTCTAAAACAAATCCGACACAACCCAAAAATTCTCATATAAGCTCTCTTGCGGCCGCATTTCCAACAACGGTTAACTTTGCGGCTGGAAAATTTCGGGGTTTTTTTGGCTCGGGCTATAACGGATATTTTAGACATGATTTTTACTGGCTCTTTTTTTCAAACGGGAAACCTAAGATCTTAAAAAATTCCAAACTTTTATTTCTGTCGGATCCTGTTACTACTGCGGTAAATTCCAAACCAAAAGAATGGGCCGCATCAGCCGAAGATTCCGGGAAGATAGTATGATCTTTAATGCCCACGTTTAAGTTACCATGATCGTCAACGGAACTTACTTTAAGACCCCTAAAATCTCGGGTCCGGGGTAAGGCAACATTAATGAATTTTTCCAAAAAATCATACATTCTTTGGCCGTGCAGGGTGGTTTTAAGTCCAATGGCCATACCTTGTCTCGTCTTAAACGAAGCGATGGCTTTTTTGGCCACAGTGGCCACGGGTCTTTGGCCGGTTATGGCTGCAATTTCAGCTGAAACCTTTTTAATCACTTCGTCCGGTTTGGCACTGGCCGTTACCGCTCGACCCAAGCCAATGTTGATTACTACCGCCTCCAAACGCGGCCAAGCCAGGCTGTTCTTAACACCCAGTTTATGCTGCAATTGTTTTGATTCTTGATTTATTCTTTCCTTTAGATTGGTCATAACCTAGGGCTTAGTTATACCGTTTGTAAGCATTTTTTGCAAATGCGTGCCTTCCTGCCGGAAGAAAGATCATACCCGACCCGGCCTGTTTTACGGCACTTAGGACAAACTAATCTGACGGCCGAAACATCCACCGGTTTGGGCACCAAAATAACTTCCCCTTTTTTACCTTGCTGGCGGGGCCTCATATGCTTTTTGAACAAATTCAAGCCCTCCACCAAAACGCTGTTGTCTTGGGGAAAAACTCTGGTAACCCGGCCGGTCTTGCCTTTATCCTTGCCAGTGATTATTTTAATCTCGTCTCCTTTTTTGATCTTCATGCCAATTTTATCTATGAGCGAAGCGAATAGCTATTAAATTGAGCACCCCGAGGTAAAAACCGAGGGGTAATCCTTCACTACGTTCAGGATAAGGTTTTGTAGCTAAAAAATGTCCACTTCGTTCCATTTTTTAGACAAAGCCCTTATACCACTTCTTCAGCCAAAGAAATTATCTTATCAAAGCCTTTCTCCTTAAGCTCCCTGGGGATAGGCCCAAAAATGCGCCCGCCGCGCGGCTCTTTGCCGTCTACCATAACCACCGCGTTGTCGCTGAACCTCAACGACGTTCCATCCTGCCGGCGGTATTCTTTTCTCTGCCTGACGATAACTGCTCTCGCTACCTCTTTTCTTTTAACTGTTTTTCTGGGTTCGGCTGCCTTAACCGAAACAACAATAATATCGCCCACCCGGGCATAGCGCCGCCTGGTTCCGCCCAAAACTTTAATACACTGGACCAATTTGGCCCCGCTGTTATCGGCAACTTTTAACATTGAACGCAATTGAATCATTTTAGTTGTGTTACCTCCGAATCTAGGGAGACTGTCTTCGGAGAAGATAAAATTGTTTTGATGACCCAATGTTTATCTTTAGAAATCGGGCGAGATTCTTCTATGGTCACTACGTCACCCACACCCAAAACCAGGTCCTCGTGATGGGCCTTATACTTTTTGGTGGATTTTATTTTTTTCCTGTATTTAGGATGGGTTTTCAAAGATATCACTTCAACCACCGCGGTCTTTTTCATTTTAACGCTTACTACCCGACCCCTTAGTATTCTTTTGGACATGATATTATTCTTTTTCCTTTATAATGGTCAACAAGACCGCTATCATATGTTTGGTTTTACCGAACTCACTTACGTTCTTAAGCCGGGCGCCGGACAACTTAAAATTAAGCTCTCTCAGCTTCGACCGCTCGCCTTGGAGCATTTTCTCTAAATCCTCTTTGGCCCTGGATCTTAAATCTTTAGCTTTAATCATTGCTAGCACTTATTATCTTAGTTTTAACCGGCAATTTGTGGGCCGCCAGGCGCAAGGCCTCTTCGGCCGTTTCTTGGCTGACGCCATCCATTTCAAAAATAACGCGGCCGGGCTTTAACGGAAAAACAAAGTGATCCACCGCGCCCTTGCCGCCGCCCATGCCCACCTCGGCTCCCTTTTTGGTGACTGGTTTATCAGGAAAAACACGGATCCAAATCTTACCGCCTCTTTGAACAAAATGAGTCATCGCCCGGCGGGCCGCTTCAATCTGGCGCGAACTAAGCCAGCAGGTCTCCAAAGATTTAAGACCCCAGGCGCCAAAATTAAGTTTATTGCCGCGACTGGCCAAACCGCGGTTGTGGCCTTTGTGCCATTTTCTGTGTTTTACTCTTTTGGGTAATAGCATGCCAATTTTATCTATGAGCGAAGCGAATAGCTATTAAATTGAGCACCCCGCTCACTTTTGTTCGCGGGCAGTATCGGAAAAAACATCTCCTTTATACAGCCAGACTTTAACACCGATAACGCCGTAAGTGGTATGGGCTTCGGCTTGGGCATAGTCTATATCCGCCCTTAAACTCTGAAGCGGAATTTTGCCTTTGGCCAATTGTTCCCGCCGGGCAATTTCGGCGCCGCCCAGCCGGCCGGCCACTTTTATTTTTACACCCTTAATACCGCCCTCTCCGGAAACCTTCTCAATCATCTGTTTCATAGCCCGGCGATGCGGAATTCTTTTTTCCAACTGTTCGGCTATGTTCTTGGCTACCAACCTAGCATAGCTTTCCGGTTTTTTTATTTCTTCTATTTCTAATTTAAGGGAGTGATTTAATTTAGACTTTCTAGCCGCGTAAATTTTACCCAACTCGCGCTTGAGGCCCTGCTGAAGTTCTTCCAAACCCTTGCCGCCCCGGCCAATGATAAGACCAGGACGGGACGATTTCATTACCACCCCAATGGAGCTGCCCGACCTCACTATCTCCACGCTCTCCAAAGAAGCCTTGGCCAGTTTCTTTTCCAGCCAACTTCTGATGGCAAAATCTTCCTCCAAATAATTTTTGAAGTTTTTGGTGTTAAACCAGCGCGACTTCCAATCTTTTTGTATGCCGAGCCGGAAAGCTATGGGGTTGATCTTGTGAGCCATTAAATTGATTTGCGTTGAAACATTCTTTTAACGAACCCCGTCTTTTTTACCGGAACACGTCGGGCCTGGAAAGTATCCCGCCGATGCTCCTCCTCTCGCGGCTTGACGGCCGCTTTGTCCGGAGCAACCTCAAACTCAATTTTCTCTGCGGCCTTTCTCGCCTGGGGACTCGCGGTCCTCTCGCCTTCCAAAACCAATTTCACGTGCGCTGTTCTTTTCTTTAACGGCGCGGCCCGGCCCTTGGAACCCGGCCGGAACCTTTTGAACACCGGGCCGCCATCAACCTTAAGTTCGGCAATTCTTAAACTGCTCGGTTCCAAAGAAAAATTATTTTCGGCGTCGGCTATGGCCGACTTTATCAACTTAAATAAAGGCGCGGCCGCTCGATTGGGGACAAATTTAAGTTGCGCCAACGCGGCCTCGGCTCTAAGACCTTTAACCACACCCGCCACCGCTCTCACTTTTCTGGGGCTGATATGAAGATAATTTAGTTTGGCTACAACTTTCATGGTTTCTTGGCTGGAGCCGGCGCCGCCGTTTTTTCGGCTTCTGTTTTGGCTAGTTCGGCGGTTTTTTGTGCGGCTTCCAGTTCGCGCTGCATCTTGCCGCCATGGCGCACGAACTTGCGCGTCAAAGAAAACTCGCCCAGCTTGTGGCCGACCATTTCCTCGCTCACCGTCACCGGTACATGGATTTTACCGTTATGAACGCCCAGGGTAAAACCCACCATCTCCGGAGTAATGGTCGAGGCCCGTGACCAAGTTTTAATAACCTCACGGGAACCCTGGCCCAGGGCTTTTAGCTTACGCAATAATTTTTCGTCCACAAACGGACCTTTTTTTAAACTTCGCGCCATGCCAGTTTTGTCTAAATTTTAGAGCTGCTTAGCGTATAAAATTTAGTTATAAAAGTGAGCACCCAGCACATAAATCCACTGGGTGTGGTTTTGTTTGCATACTGACCTTTTATTGATTTTGATTTTATATATTTTATTGTCATGACTCGTTGATTTATGTGCTGGGTAAGGTTTTACAACCAATCGCTCCGCTCTTGGGTAAAGCCCTTATTTTCTCCTTTGAACTATAAATATATTGGAACGATTTTTTCTGCTTCTGGTTTTGACGCCTCGGGTGCCCTTGCCCCAAGCATTTTTGGGTCGCCTAAGACCCCGGGGCTGTTTACCCTCGCCGCCGCCGTGGGGGTGATCCACCGGATTCATGGCCGTACCGCGCACCGTCGGCCTCACACCCATGTGACGCGACCGACCGGCTTTACCCACGGTCACCATCGCGTTTTCCGGGTTAGAAACGGCGCCCACGGAACCAAAGCATGTTTCCTGGACTTTTCTGACCTCACCGCTAGGCAACCCCAGGTTAACATAGCCGCCCTCCCGGGCCATAATCTTAACCGAGGTGCCGGCGGCCCGGCCCAACTGGCCGCCGTGGCCGGGTCTCAACTCCACATTGTGAACAAAAGTACCCACGGGTATATTCTTCAATTGTGTGCGGTGGCCCGTATTCAAAGCAATGGGATTGTCTCGGTGTGACATAACTTCATCACCCACCTTAAGACCTTGGGGCGCCAGAATATAGCCTCTCTTCCCATTTTTATAGAGCAGCCGCGCAATAAAAGCAGTCCGGTAAGGATCATATTCAATTGTTTCCACTGTGGCTGTTTGGGCCGAACCCGATTGCTTAAAATCAACCAGGCGATAGTTTCTCTTAACGCCGCCGCCTTGATGCCGCACGGTTATCCGGCCGGAATTGTTGCGGCCGCTTTTGGTTTTTAGCCTCGTTACCAAAGATTTTAACGGCTCCCGGGCAGTAATAAATTTACGGTATTCAATACCGCTCATGCCGCGCCTAGAGGGTGATGTAGGACGATAGAACTTCATAATAATTATTGCTTAGGCAGCACTTCTATTTTTTGCCCGGCGGCTAATTTAACCACAGTTTTCTTAAAACCCGACCGGTAGTTGGTCCGGCCTCTAAAAAAAACGGGCCGGGGTTGAACCGTTATCATATTGATTTTAGTAACCTTAACCCGATACAGTTTTTCAATTTCTTTCTTCACCTCCGGTTTGGTGGCCTCGCCCCGAACTCTAAACATATATTTACCGCCGCCCTCTCCGCCTAAGGCCTTTTCTGAAACTACCGGCCTCACCAAAACTGACCCGGCCGCCACCCGAGACAGATTTTTGACAACCTGATCAGACGTTCCGACGGCTTTTACCTGTCGGAGACTCTCACCCCGCACCGAGCTTCGCTCTGGTGCGGGGCTTTTCTTTTCTTTTTTCAATCCAAACATATTATTTTTTACTAGCTAAGGTTTTCAAAGCCGATTTGGTAAAAATTATTTTCTTAAACTTAAGAGCATCCAAAACGTTCAAATTACCAACGGTTTTGATTTCAACATTACCCAAATTCCGACTGGACTTAACCAGATTAACATCGCCGTGATCCAGCACTATAAGCAAGCTTCTAAAATCGCCCCCGGCGGCTTTATTGGCCCAAGCGGCAAACTTTTTGGTGCTGATGCCATCCCAGCTAAAATCCTCTATCACCCTGACCTCGCCGGATTTAAATTTAGAACTCAAAACGGTGCCCAGGGCCTTGCGGGCCATAGCCGAATTTATTTTTTGGGAATAATTTTTTTCCTTACGCGGTCCGTGGCTAACGCCCCCGCCCTTCCAGATAGGCGAGCGGCGCGAGCCGTGCCGGGCCCGCCCAGTGCCTTTCTGCCGCCAAGGTTTTTTGCCGCCGCCCCTGACCTCAGACCTGTTTTTGGTGTGGGCCACCGGCCGCCGGGCATTGGCCAGCATGCCCACTCTGATTTGATGCACTAAATCCAAATTTTGAGGCAAACCAAAAACTGATTCGGACAGCGTCACTGTTCCCGCCTCCTCGCCCGTTTGATTGTATATTTTGGTTTCCATTATTTTGTATGCGAATCTTAATCTTTATTCGTAATATTCGGGCAGATTCGTTATTCGCATATCATGTCCGGATTTCCACCCTCGTCCCTTTCTTCCCGGGTATTGCTCCTCTAACCGCAATGACCTTAAGGGCCGCATCTACCCTGATCACCTTCAAGTTTTTGACGGTGACTCTCTGGCCCCCGGTACGGCCGCCCATTCTTTTGCCTTTCAAAACTCTCTGGGGAAACCGCCCGCCAATGGACCCGGGGCGGCGCAACACGGCGTGGTGGCCGTGCGAAGCCGGACTGCCGTGAAAGCCATGTCTTTTGACCACCCCCTGAAAACCCTTGCCGGTGGAACGGGCGCTGACTTTGACTAAATCTCCCGGGGAGAAATCGGTTTCGGCTCCAATCAAAGTCACCGGGATGATTTCGCCCTTTTCGCCCACCAACTGCGTCATACCTAATTTTTCTCCGATGATGTATTTCATATTTTACCTGTGAGCAAAGCGAATAGTTGTAAAATATAGAACCCCGCCCTAATTCCAGCCACGATCTTGATACTTCCAATGATTTCGAGCGAAGCGCTTCGCTCGAGCTCACGGAAAATCGCAGTTCGCAAACAGAATTAGGGCGGGGTAAGGTTTTGTTCCTAAAAATTTGTCCCGTATCGTACGGGACAAATTTTTAGACAAAGCCCTTACATCTTAATCTCTATATCCACTCCGGCCGGCAGGTTAAGGTTCATCAGCGCGTCTATAATCTTGGGGTTGGGATTTAGAATATCAATCAACCTTTTATGCGATCTCATCTCAAACTGCTCCCGCGAATCCTTATGCACGAAGGTGGATCGGTTGACCGTGTACTTATGAATCTCGGTGGGCAGAGGCACCGGCCCCACCACCTCGGCGCCGTTGCGCAAAGCAATATCCACTATCTGCTTCGAGGAAGCATCGATAATTTTGGAATCATAAGCTTTTATTTTGATCCGCAGTCTTTGCTTGATTTCCTCTACCGCTGCTTTCTTGGTTGCTGTAGCCATTTTTCGTCTAAAAGTACAAAGCGAGTACCGGCCTTATTTGATTACCTGGGTAACCACGCCGGCGCCCACCGTTTTGCCGCCCTCCCGGATGGCAAATCTTTGCTTTTCTTCCAGCGCCACCGGGGCGATTAATTTAACCGCCAACTTCACCGTGTCGCCCGGCATAACCATCTCGGTGCCTTCGGGCAGTAAAACTTCTCCGGTAACATCGGTGGTCCGCACGTAAAACTGGGGCTTGTAACCCTTAAAGAAAGGCGTATGGCGGCCGCCTTCTTCTTTATTCAAAACGTAAATCTCGGCTTCAAAATCGGTGTGGGGCGTAATGGTACCCGGCTTGGCCAAAACTTGGCCGCGCTCCACGTCTTCTTTTTTGGTGCCCCGAAGCAGCAAACCGGCGTTGTCGCCCGCTTGGCCTTCGTCCAGAGAGCGGTTGAACATTTCTATGCCGGTGATAACGGTTTTGGCGGTGGGGCGCAAGCCCACAATTTCAACCTCTTCGTTTATTTTAACCTGGCCGCGCTCAATTCTGCCGGTAACCACCGTGCCCCGGCCTTCTATGGAAAAAATATCTTCCACCGGCATCAGGAAAGGTTTATCGGTTTCTCTTTTCGGTTCGGGAATAAAATCATCCATGGCTTTGACCAATTCCAAAATTGGTTTGGCCACTTCGTCATCGGCCGATTTGGCTTCCAGGGCTTTAAGGGCCGAGCCCCTGATGATGGGCGTAGTATCGCCGGGATATTCATATTTCTTTAACAATTCCCTAACTTCGGCTTCAACCAAATCAATAAGTTCGGGATCATCCACCTGGTCTACCTTATTCAAAAAGACGATCACGGCCGGCACGCCCACCTGGCGCGCCAAGAGAATATGCTCGCGGGTCTGCGGCATCGGGCCGTCGGCCGCCGAAACCACCAAAACCGCGCCGTCCATCTGGGCGGCGCCGGTGATCATGTTTTTAATGTAGTCGGCGTGGCCGGGCGCGTCGATATGGGCGTAGTGGCGCTTTTCGGATTCGTATTCCGAGTGGTGCAAGGCAATGGTAATGCCGCGCGCCTTTTCTTCGGGCGCGTTATCAATATCGTCCACTTTTTCCAGACGCTTAACCAAACCCTTCATATGAAGGACATGCAAAATCGCCGCGGTTAAAGTGGTCTTGCCGTGGTCGACGTGGCCGATGGTGCCGACGTTAATGTGCGGCTTATTCCGTTCGAACTTGTCTGCCATATTTTTTATTGATTATTTAATTTATTTAAGTTTTTACGATAGAAAAACCAAGGTAAAATTACCCTATTCCCTAACCTGTTAAATTCCGCCAAAATAATCGTAAACCCATTGTAATATATCGCCCTATCAAAAGTCAATAACCCAAAGATTACTTATCCAGGGCCTGTTTTAGTTTCTCATAGAAACCACCTCGATAACCGGCATAATGAATCACAATCTTACTCGCTCTTGGATCAAGACTGTAAGCAATCCTGTGTGGCCCAATCCGGCTTGAAAAATGAAAACTCCGGAGCCAATCTAGCGGTCCGGAGAGCTGATCACCAATTTTCACGGCTTAAGTTCTCGCATCTGGCCTTTCTTAGCTTGAGAAACGCTCCGCTTAATAACTCGGCTGGTTTCTTTGTCTAAAAGCAATTCCAAAGTTTCCAATTCATTTTTGGACAACTTTTTAAGACTCTCCGCGGCCTGGTGGAGCGCCAACGGCAGATGGGCAGTTCGTGTGCGAGTTTGAGTGATCATAATAAAACTAAAGATACCAAAAACGAGCTAGAAAATCAAATGCTTGTATCCGTCCACCACATTAGAGACTTTATCGATCAAACACCGGGTGTTCAATAATTTGTATACCGAGCTTGCTACCGCTAGCTCGGTATACGTTTTAAGATTTTTAGGATTGGGTGATGATCTTGAGAGGATAGTTTAAGGTTTCTTCAATGGCCGTTTGGTTTCTAAACCCACAAAGGGTAACCCTTTGTGGGTGTGGGTTTATTCCTCCTTAACTTCGGAGGCATTAAGATAACCGGACTTAAAAGTAAAACGGAGCCGGTCTAAAAAAGCCAGGCCGTCTTTGGGAAAAACTTTCTGCGGTGGAGTTTTTGAATCATCCCAAATCCCCTCTTGCTCCAATCCGCTAATCAACACCGGCTCACCCTCACAGACAACCGTCTCGCCGGCAAGTTTGCATATTGCCGCTATAGTTTGCGAACCGTCATTTTGAATTTTATATATCTCTACAAATTTCATAGCTGTCAAAAAACCAACTCAGACTCCCGAGGCACTTGGCCGTGCTGTTTAATAATACTGGCGATTCTTTCTATACGCCTCATACAGGCCGCAACTTCTTCCGAGCTCAAAAGCTCTCCGAGCAAATCTTCGCATATTTTTCTGCCTTCTTTCCACAAAAGAAACTTCTTAATACCCTCAACTATTTCCGGAGGAATCGGGACATCAAAAAAACTGTCATGAGGATAAAATATTTCATCACCAAACGATAACCCATTATCAATAGCGTAAACTTTTTTATCTTTAACTAAAAAATTGCTCCAGTGGCGGTCCGAATTAAAAATAATACAATCAAAAATCCAAAGCTTTATTAATTGCTGCTTAATAGCAGCTTCATCAAGTTCGCTATGTTCAACTCGACGTCCTGGCTGGGCATCGGGAATAAATTGCTGGAAGCTACCAATCTCGCCATCTATCTCACGCACAACAGTCGGAGGAACCAGATCAAACCCTAAAAATTTGTCTAGTAGATAGGCAGCTCGTTCACGCTGAAAATATGTCCCAGCTCTTATATTTTCCCTTAAATTCTCATTCTCACCACTTTTAGGTTTAAAGATACCCGAACCGTCATCTTTCAGTTCAATAAATACAGTCGTATTGCACCCGCCGCCTAAGAGTTTGCTATCTGTTTTCTCACGGCTTTCAAGCACACCTTCCTCTGGTGTTTCCAAAGGTGATCTTAGACGCTCGGATGGACTCGGCTCCTCAACAACCGGCAGTTGTTGGGGTTTTTCTTCATGATCTTCAGAATCCTCCACTTGTACTTGTTTTCTTTTGAATAAATCTTGGAAAAATTCAGGCATATTCTCTATTCTTTAAGTATATCATTAAGGTCTAGACCCGGTCTAAGCACTGGCTACAATTTTAAGGGGATAATTTAAGGTTTCTTCAATGGCCGCTTGGTTCTGGGCCACTGCGTCAAAAAGTTTGTTAACCAGTTCCTGGCGGCGATGATACAAACCCAGCTGGGGCCGGCGTGGAAGAGCGGGATCATCCAGCAGGGCTTTGACGATGAAGGGCATTACCATAGAATAATCGGCCTGCATGCTCTCGGTTTGCTGGCGATAAGTTTCGGGGTTAACCTTACCCCAGCTCACCGCCTCGGCCGGAAGACAGCCAGATAAACTGCCGTCGGTTACCGGAGAAGATACAATCTGGACGTCGTAATCGTAGCCGCGGATGCCCGGCAACAAAAATATCTGCGACAGCGTCGGCTCGGGCTGCAAACTGTAATTTTTGGGCACGCCCCCGCCCAAAATCAAAGCGCCCAAGGCCTTGGCTTCGGAATCAAAAAGACCCCAATAATGGTAAGCGCAGCTTTCAAAAACGTCGGCGTGGAGATCATAGTCAAACCAATAGGGGCGGTTGGAAACACGGTTTAAGGCCCACAGTTTTACGGAGTTGAGAAAAGCGCTGCCGTCGGCCGCGGCGCCCACGAACACCGGCAGGCCCAAACGCGAACAAGTGGAGAGTAACCCCGGCCGAACACCGACTTCCTCTTCCTGATTTTGATAATACCGACCCAACATATAATTGCGCTCGGTGGTGGTCATGCGTTTTTGGAATTCAGGACGTTGCAACACGGCCGAAATCATCCGGTCCTGGTCAAAAATAACTTGTTCTTTGAATCCGGTATCGGCCACGCGTATGATTCCCGCTTCGCGGTAAGCGCCGTCGTCGCCGAAAATATCAACTTCTTTTATGGGGCGATCCCCTGGGGCTGATTTATACAAGGCGTCGTGGCCGTCGTGGTAGCAGGCGGCGTCGGTGGTAGTTAAATAGGCCACCCAGCCGGTTTCCAGCAAGGGAATCAGCCAGGCGCGGTGCTGATCGGACACGGTCACCGGCCCGGCTATACTTATTACCAGAGGCACGTTGTTTAAAATGGCCTGGCGTAAAATACTATAAACTCTTTTAAGATAAGCTCCGCCGAAAGCCGGCAGGGCATTTTCAAAAATATCTTTTAACGAAGCGCATTCTGCCACGCTGCGGCCGATCACCGGCGCGCCCATTTGGCCATCACCAACAACTTGATGGCCCGGATTCCCGTCAAGCCCAAAATCAGGTTCTGTATTCATATTTTTTAATTTATCGGTCCCGCTTAAATGCCCGGCCATTAAATTATGGCAAATTTGGGCGGCGCCGTATTCGGTCAGCGTATCGCCCGCCCTGGGTGAAACCTCCACCACATCGGCGCCGACAACTTTTTTATGCTTAAAAATTTCACTTATCAGCCCTAAGGCGTAATTCCATTCCAGCCCGCCCTGCACGGGCGTGCCGGTGGCCGGCAGATGCACCGGGTCAAAACCGTCCGCGTCTATGGTCAAATAAACTTTGTCGGTGGTAATGGCCTTTAAGATTTCTTGGTGAGAAGGCACCCTGCCTTTACCCCATTCAAAAAAGGCAATGCCGCGCTCGCGGGCAAAATCGTATTCTTGGCCGGAATAAGCCCGCACGCCCACCGAAACTATTTTATAACCGAGTTCAAAGGCCCGCCTCATCACTGTGGCATGAGAATACCTGCCCCACGGCTGGTCGTTAAAATCCTCGTCGGTGTCGCGCAAATCAAAATGGGCGTCCAGTTGCACCACGGTTATTTCGGACGGAAAATGGCGCTGGCCGATGGCTTTTAAGGCCCCGCTGGTCACGGAATGCTCGCCGCCTAAAAGAATGTTGAAACGCCCAAAACCCAAATGCTCGCCGTAAGCGTTTTTGATTCTGTCCACCATTGCCTCGGGACTAAGCGAATTTAGATCACCCAAATCTTGGTAAGCGATCTTCAAGTGATCCCGCGGCGTCAGGCCGGTGTAGCGGTCTAAAAATTCAACTTGGGTATGCAAGCAATCAATAATGGCCGCCGGGCCATGGCTCGCCCCTTTGCCAAAAGACGAAGTGACGTCGTAATTGGCGCCCAACAAAACCACATCGGCTTCTTTAAGATCAGAGCAATTTATAATTGAAGCGGGCATAATTTTATCATATGAAGCATAGCCGAACTGCCATAAAATAAAAAGGGGTCTTAGTATGCCTTGCTCCGGTGTTTGATACGGTAAATTTTAACCTCTCTCAACCTATCATCAATCTCGTAAATCACCCTCCAATCGCCTATCCTGATCCGCCAAGCGCTGGCTGACCCTGTCAATTTTTTTGAACCGTGCGGTCTCGGGTTTTTAGCTAGCAATAAAACGCGCCCGACTATCCTCTTCTTCAAGGACAAATCGAGCGCGTCCAAGTCCCTTTCGGCTTGGCGTTCCAGTAAAATCCTATTCACTTTTTTTTAGATAATTCTTGAGTTCCTTAAACGAGGTTTTGGATTTTTTGATGCGCTTTAGTTCCGCCAAATCTTCTTTCTCCTCCGCGACTTCCAGTAACTTTTCATAGCGGCCAATATCCAAAATCACGGCATCGGGTTTACCGTTTTTGAATAGTATCTTTTCTTTAGTTGTAACCGTATTCATAAACGCATATTACCACAAAACATAACCGCTTACAGCACCCGGCGGGGCAAGAGATACATATATAGGGCGCTAAGCAGACATAAGACCGACATAGTCACAAAAAGAGCGCTAAAGCCAAACCATGAGACCACGAACCCGCCGGCCACCGAACCAGCCGCCGTGGTGAAATAGGCCATGGCTTCCCAGCCGCTCCATTGCCAGCCCGAACGGTGGCCATCCACGTGTTTGGTGTAAAGGGCATCGTAGGCCGGCGCCGTGGAAGCGTAACCCAAACCGATCAACGCCTGAACCATAAATAACGACATCACCGTATCCACAAAATTATAAAGGAAAAAACCCAAACCCAAAACAATATAACCGGCGATCACCAAAAGCTCGCTGTCTTTCATTTTGTCGCTGTAACGCCCGGCAACTAAAACCACCATGCCGCTCACCAAAGCAAAAACTCCGCTGGATAAACCGGCGTCCAGAATATCGCCGCCGATTTTTTCCACGTAAATAGCGTAGATCGGCGTCAACATGGCCGCGGCAAAAATAACGGCGGCATTGGTGGCCAGCAAAATTCTTAAAGCCCGGTTAAAATAGAATTTCATTTAGCTAAAGTATTTTAGCGACTAAAATAATTATACCAAATTACGAGCGGACTGCTAACCTCTCGGCCATCAATTTTCCAAACCTCCCCGCGGCGATGGCCTGTCGGATTTGGGCCATCAGGTTGTTGAAAAAATAAACGTTGTGGAACGAGGCCAAGTAGCCGGCCTCGCGGTTTTTATCTTTGAACAACTGGCGCAGCTGGCCGCGGCTGGTTTTTTTTACGGCGCAGACTTCGCATCGGCAATCGGGATCTAAAATTGTTTGATCGCTCCGATACAGGCCGCGCTGGATGTTAATTTCGCCTTGCGACGTGTACAAATTGCCGTGCCGGCCCTCGCGCGTGGGCACCACGCAGTCAAAAGTATCTATGCCTTTAGACACGCCCGCGAACAAATCCTCCACAAGGCCAATACCTAAAAGATGGCGCGGTTTGTTTTCGGGCAAATGCGGCACCACCCAATCTAATTCCGCGAAGGACCGCCCTTCGCCGCCGAACGACGCGCCGAAAGATCCGCCCACGGCGAAACCGTCAAAATCCAAAGAGCTAGTGAACTTGGCGCTCTCTTGGCGCAAGTCTTCAAACAAGCCGCCCTGAACAATGCCATACAAAAATTGCTGGGATGTTTTGGCTTTAAGCGACTCCGCCGCCCAGCGGTGAGTGCGTGTTAATGCCTCTTGATTGTATTTATAATCGTGCAAAGGCGAAGTGGGCTCGTCAAAAGCCAAAATAATATCCGCGCCGAGTTGTTCCTGGATCCAAATTGATTTGGCGGCGTCCAAAAACTGCTCACCGCCGTCAACTTGAAAATAGACGCCATCATCCGTAATCTTAACCAAATTCTTTTCCTTATCGGTCCTATGGGTCTTATTGGACCTATCACCTATCTTCCCAACACCCAACTCCCGGGCAAAACCTAAACTAAAAACCTGGAATCCGCCCGAGTCGGTCATCAGCGGGCGGTTCCAGTTCATAGCTTGATGTAGCCCTTGATATTTTTTAAGCCCCTCGTCGCCCAACGCCTGCCATAAGTGATAGGTATTGGCGATAACAATTTGAGTTTTTGAATTGATAAGGTCTTGAGGCGAAAGTTCGCGGACCTTGGCATGCGTGCCCACCACTACATAAGTTGGAGTTTCCACCGCGCCGTGCGGAGTTTCTAAAACGCCGAGTCGCGCTTTTGAGTTGGAATCTTTCTTTAGAATCTTAAACATTACAAACTCGCCTCGGCCTGAATTAAACCAGCTCTGGGGTCGCCCGACAATATCAGCTTGCGTAGGGCTTTGATTACGCCGGCTTTTTTCTCGCCATATTTCTCTTCGTATCCGGGAATAATAGCAGCAAACTGTTCGTCGGTTGTGGTCACAAACTTTTTTTCTATATCGCTTAACTTATCCCAAACCCGGGCGACCCGTTCGGGAGTCAGTTCTGTTTTGTTTTCTCCGGTTTCACCGGATTCTTCATCGTCAAAAAGACCGGAGAGATCCCCTGTTTCTTCTTTACTACCTAAGCCCTGGTACCTTTCTATAGCGTCGGACATAAAAAATTAAATATATAAATAATCTACCACAAAATATATTTTGAGAGAAATACGGAAATAAAAAACCCCGACCTGCCTGCCGGTAGGCAGGCAAAATATGGTTCGAGCCGCTCGGACAGCTCCCAGCTGTCCTTGCGGATTATTGCGGTGTACTCGGGTTAAGTGCCCGTACTATGCAAGCATTATAAGGGTTTTTTGAGCGTCTGAACAGGGCTGGATTTTAGGCATGTGGGTCGGGGGTCTGATTTCAAAATGAGACAAATAAGACACTATAAAAAGGCATTGCGGGTGTCTCTTTATTGCCGATAACTAAATAGGTATGTTACTAATCTATCATAATATCGGATTGTTTTAGGTATGTATATTTGTGGATAATTTGACAAAGCGTATAATAGTCTGTATTTTTAGTTTAGCTAACAAGTTCCTTTACAAACACAATAAAAATAGGAGGATATGATCCATGGAAACCAAGATAGTTGTGGGAATCCCGTCTTTTAATGAGGCCGATTCTATCGGCAATGTCGTGTCAATCATTGACGCGGGTTTATCCAAAACATTCATGTCACAGGAGTGTGTCATAGTTAATGTTGATAATAATAGTTCTGACGGTACTAGATCTGCTTTTCTCACCACAGAAACCAAATGTTCAAAGCATTTCATTAATACTGGCGGGGAGAACAGGGGTAAGGGAAAAAACTTACTATCGCTGTTTGGGTATAGCCATTCAATCGGTGCAAAAGTCACAGCGACTTTCGATGCTGACCTACTGACAATAGAACCGTCGTGGGTTCCTAACTTGATTAGCCCTGTGACTGACGGTGCCTGCGATTATGTGTGCCCGCTATACAGTAGGAATAGATTTGAGGGCAGTATAACAAACCATCTGGCGCTACCCTTGATCTGCGCAGTATTCGGCATCACTATACGCCAGCCAATCGGAGGAGAATTCGCGCTAAGCAAAGAGGTGGTGGACTATCTATTGTCACGGACGGTACCGCCTACTGCTTTTCAATATGGCATAGACATCTTCATGACTCTTCATTCAATAGGCGGAGGATTTAAAATTGGCGAGTCTTTTCTTGGTAAAAAGTTTCATAAACCCAGCTTTCCCAAGATCATGCCCATGTTTACACAAGTATCCCAGACGGCTCTTGAATGCATCAGTTCTTACTGGAGGGTGGGCCATCAAACTGTTCGTTATATTAATCTTAAACCGCCATCTCGAGTTGGTATAGACGACAAAGCCATGTTCCCTCACAAGGAAAAAGCAAAAAAGTTAATGGCTGACGCTACGGAAAGATTTAAACGTCTCAAGGAAGAATATCTCTTTTTCCTGGAAGACTTTTATTTAACAATAGAGAGAAGAATGCTTGCGCCTGAACCAGTATTTTCAGCTGAAGATTGGTCAGAGGTTCTTTATCGTTTTTTATCCAAATTCGCGGATGGCAATCTTACGGCGAACCAACGAGAAAGATGTGGCGATCTCCTTTCACTGATATTTATTCGGAGAGCAGTTGTTTTCTGGTTGGAAGCCGAGAGTATGACCGCACAACAAGTGGAATGCCGAATCATTAAACAAGCCGAGACTATGCGTCAAAGGTTTGCCACAATGCAATGAATTTGCGGCCTCACTGAAAAAAGTGGGGCCTTTTTTATTGGAATAAAAAGGAGCGGATACCAAATTAAGCATCTCGCTCCTGTAAAACATATAGCCATTCTTATCCTCCCTTATTACTTTTAAGAACTTTTTTGATCGCATCACAACAAATTCTTACGAATGTATCGGATACATCCGGATTAACATAAAGGTTAAACAATGTTGTGGCTACCCTATCGGAAATTTCCGGTTTATCAGATAGAGCAGTAAACAACTTTGTTCTAGAAAGTGCGATTGGATATAGGCAATTGATCATACCGCCTTCAGCGCGGACAGCCGCAAGAAACTTGCCGCGGTGTTCCCCGTATAATTCCGGGAGAACAGCCGTCAGATAATGATTCGCATGCCCAGGAATATCCCGTTGGAATTTCATACCTACACCCGCCAACTCCTTTCTGTATAGGGCTGCGTTGATACTTCTCTGTTCGTTCATTTGTTCCAGTTTGCCAAGCTGAACAATTCCTATGGCAGCATGCAACTCAGTCATCGCATAGTTATACCCCAGCTTGTCGTAGTCATATGCGGCTAGGTCATCCCCGATAAGGCCGTGCCTTGTTATTGACCTCGCACGGCGACCCAAATCTTCATTATCGGTGATTACCATACCACCTTCGCCGCAGCTCATGTTCTTGCTTTGGTAGAAGCTGAAACAGCTAATAACACCAAAGGTGCCGACAAGCTGATCATCGAACTTAGCACCATGTGCTTGGGCGCAGTCTTCTACCAACCAAAGGTTGTGTTTTCTAGTAACAGCAAGGATACTCGCGATGTCCGCTGGCGCTCCATAAAGGTGCACCACAATCACAGCTTTTGTTTTTGGCGTAATCCTCCGTTCTAGATCTTCAGCGGACATGTTAAACGTATCAACATCTATATCGCAGAAGACAACATGAGCTCCTGTCTGCATGACGGCAGAAGCTGTGGAAATGAAAGTCAGATCAGGGACAATTACCTCATCACCCGGCCCGATGCCCAATGCGTCCAAAGCCGTATGAAGAGCTGTTGTGCCTGAGGTAGTGGCTATCGCGTAGCGGACGCCGTGATAATCAGCGAAAGACTTTTCGAATAACTGAACTTTTTCACCACAACCTGCCCGTGAGACCACTCCTTTCTCCATAACTTCACAAACAGCTTGTTTTTCTTCTTTCCCAAAAACTCTGCCCCGTTTAAGACCATCGGGGTAAACTGCGTTGCCGCCATTTATGGCTAACTCCCTGGAATCGAACATTTTGGTTCACTCCTTTTCAAGGATTTGCCTGGCAAAGCTCTTCCCAACCGAAATTGGGTCGGAGCCAATTAAATCACAAATAGTTTGCCCTAAATCGGCAAATGTTTCCCGCGTGCCAAGGTTTTGACCAGGATAATTCTGATTAAGTACCAGGAGTGGAACGTATTCCCTAGTATGTCCTCTGATGGGCAATACCGGATCACATCCGTGATCAGCAACAATTACAAGAATATCTTGTTGCCTTGTAAGCCCTAAGACCTCGCCAAGCATCTGATCGAATGCAACCAAATCAGAAGCGTATGTTTTGGGCTCTTTTCTGTGTCCAGACATGTCAAAGTCTGGAACCACAAACATTGATACGCCAGAAACATCTCTTTGTAGAAATTCGCAAACCGAATCCATGATACCCGACGAATCTTTGACACCGGGAATGGTTTCGGTAACAAAATTCTGACCAATGAGAGATGTCAGATGCTCCGTTGTAGTAAAATTGACTCCAACCTCCTTGATTCTCTGAAACAAATGCACCCCCTGCATTGTAAATGGGACTATAAAATCACGACGATTTTCAGTTCTGACGAACCGTCCTTTTGTGCCAACAAAAGGACGGGCTATTATTCTGCTAACATTCATGCCAGCAAAAAAGCGTGACATTTTGTACCCGATAATCCTTAACTTGTCGGGAGGCAGAATATCTTCGTGGGCAGCGACTAAAACAACACCGTCGTCGCATGTATAGACTATAGGTTCGCCAGAGGCAAAGTGTTCATCAGCAAACTCATCCAATGCCTTGAAACCCGAGATATAGGCATTGCATAGTGTTCCTGTGCCTATACTTTTCTGGAGTTTCTCGACAAGGACATCCGGGATCTTGGGACTGAACGATGTAAATCTTCCCTCAAAAACAACCCCGGCCATCTCCCAAACACCAGCAAATGTGTCGTTGCCGCCGGTTACCTCAACCATCCTGCCATAGCTCGCTTTTGGTTCGGAGACTGGAGATATATCGCAGACGCCGAATACATTGCCAAGGCCCAATTCTTGAAGATTGGGGACATGGAATCCATCAATACTCTGAGCGGCATGGTGCAGGGTATTTGCCCCGATACTGTTGTAAAAATGCGCGTCTGGTTGCTCTCCTATGCCGACACTGTCTATAATAAGTATGATGATTCGCTGTGTCATCTCAACACACTCCTTTCTCACTGTATTGTTGTTAAAGAACCTTCTGTTATCTGAATGGTTTACAAAATAACAAAAGCGGGTTACTATGTCAAATATAATTTTATGAACTCAAAAACACAAAAAACAACTGTAAAAGGAATATTAAAAAGAGGTGATGAAATTCTTTTCGTTAAAGATCATAAGGGCGTTTGGGAACTCCCAGGAGGTAAAATTGATTTTGGTGAAAATCCGGCAGAAACCCTAAAAAGAGAGTTTAGAGAGGAACTTGGATGGAATGACTTAGAAGTTGGCAGGATAGTTGATGTTTGGACTTTTACTTCGCAAAAAGAGGATATGGAATATCAATTTATAGTTTTAGTATACGAATGTTTTTCCAACGAAAAAGAAATCAATCATAGCGACGAACATATTGAATACAAATGGGTTCCGATATCTGAAATTGATGATCTGAATATGAGAGAAGGTTATAAAAATGCAGTAAAAAAACTATAAAGGTAACAAAAATTCTCTAACAATCCTAATGAAAAATTTTTACTGATGATTTTAGGCTCACAAGCGAAGCTCGAAAACGACAATCGAGGCATTAATGTTAAAAGAGGATTGCGAACAAGGGTGGAGATGGGTTTATGGCCGGGAGTGGCACCACTTGGCTATCTCAATCAGAAACTCATGGATAAGAAATGTCAGATTGCCATTGATTCGCTCCGAGCGCCGACTGTAAAGAAAATTTTCGAGAAGGTCGCATATGAACATTACTCGGGCAGAAAGATTTACAACTGGCTCAAGTTTGAACTGAATTTCCATACCAGAGGTAATAAGCCACTCACACTCTCCGGGGTTTATCGCATACTTGATAACCCCTTCTATTACGGGCTGTTTGAATACCCAAGAAAGGGTGGTAATTGGTATCAAGGTAAACATCAACCGCTTATCACCCAAGAGTTGTTTGAAAAAGCTCAAGCACAACTGAAGCGCGATCAAATAGTCAGGGAGAATAAAGAATTCGCCTTCACAAAATTATTCACCTGCGGGTACTGCCAGTCCGGCATATCAGCTGAGGAAAAATGGAAACCACTCAAAGATGGCACGTCGGCACACTACATCTACTACAGATGCAGTCGGGCAAGAGATCGCAACTGCAAAAACAAATATATTCGTGAGGAAGAACTTATTGATGAGTTTCTAAAAATTATGGATAAGGTAAATATCAATGAGCTTGGCATGAGACAGAAACTCGAGGATGAAATTAGGCGGTTCAATAAGTTACAGAAGATCGTGAATGGTCAGATCGGAAAAGCACTGGTCGAAGAAAATGATGTGAACATCCGCCAATATGCTAGATATCTACTGAAAGAAGGTAGCGTATCAGACAAGCGTGAACTGCTCGCAAATCTGCGAAGCAGACTAAACTACAAAGATAAAAAAATAACGATGATTGAAGAGTAGAGAAAACAAAAAAGAGCGGTATTAACCACTCTTTTTTGTTTCAACTTTTTTATAGGCACTCGGGTCATGCCGATAAAAAGTTGTCAATGCGGAGGCGGAAGGATTCGAACCTTCGTGGGGCTTTTTAGACCCCCGCAGTTTAGCAAACTGCTGCCTTAAGCCACTCGGCCACGCCTCCGTATTTTCTCGTCCCGCCCAAAGGCGGGACTCAATCAAAAATATGTGTGGCCTCGGACTCCCGGGTTGCTTTTGCAACCCGCTGGGCGCTGTCCCACAGCCCCCAGCCCACTCGGCCACGCCTCCTTTATCTTTTTATAAATTACCAGATTATATTGAATAAATCCAGCTTTTGTGATAATTTTCAACCAACGGCGGGGTGCTAGAGCGGGTCTAACGTTATGGGATAACGTTAGACGGGTTGCAAAAGCAACCCGGGCAAACGCGATAGCTCATATTTTTGACCGAGGCTTTGCCG
Source organism: Minisyncoccia bacterium (assembly GCA_049274895.1). Lineage (GTDB taxonomy): Bacteria > Patescibacteriota > Minisyncoccia > JACQLN01 > JACQLN01 > JACQLN01. The sequence continues at coordinate 13,372 of JBASTM010000008.1, read as the reverse complement.
AGAAATTAAGGCGGGGTGCTAGAGCGGTTGAATAGGACAGTCCTGAAAACTGTTAGGGGTGAAAGCCCCTCGTGAGTTCGAATCTCACCCCCGCCGCAGCGAACAAAGTGAGCGAGGATGGGGGAGCACGCCAAAGTCTTGGCGTGCGAGTGAGATGAGAAGGGAGCGAGTGCGCGCAGCGACCCGACTTGAGTCGGAGCGAAAGGAATCTCACCCCCGCCGCCAAGTTTATAGACATATTGACTGTATCCAAGTTACGAACCTAAAAAATATGTTCCGGAGTAAGAAAATCTATGTTTTTATTGATGCTTCCAATCTATGGGCCGCACAAAAAGCCAAAGGGAAGTTTTTAGATTACGAAAAATTGATCAGCTATATTAAAAACAAATTAAACGCTACTTCAATTCAAGTATTTTATTACACGGCATATCCCGCTGATGGTACGAGAAAATACAGTCTTGATGGAAAGCATAAATTTTTGACCTACCTAAAAAAAGGACTTAAATTTATAGTACGGAAAAAAGAACTAAAAAGGATCTCTATCGCGGACGAACACGGCGAATCTATTCAAGAGAAAGGAAATATGGATGTAGAAATAACAATCGACGCAATCCATCATGCATCAAAATATGACACCGCCGTTTTATTTACAGGAGATTCGGATTTTCTAGCACTTGTAACCTATTTGAAAAAAGGAAACAAACAAGTTTTTATTTTCTCCTCAAAAAATAATATCTCGCAAGAATTGAGAACGGGCGGAAATGGATATTTTGACGTACTGAACCTAGAGACAGATGTTTGGGGTAAGGAACTTCGGCATCGAACAAAAGATGGGCAATAAAAGAAACCACCCTCCGCGAGGAGAGTGGCCCTTGGATGTAATACCCTTTCAGTTCATGGTAGAACCAAAAGACATTGTTAAGTATACACACAATACGGACAAAATCAATATCTATAATAAACCTACAATAAGTAGACAAAAAACCCTATAAAATCCTCGAAAAACCATGGATAAGCTGGAATGGCAGGCGTACGAATTTGAACAACCCGAACGGCAGACCAACTGGTTTGTTTCGCTTTGGATTCTGGCCGCGGCTGTGGTGGCGGTGGCCGTAATTTTGAAAAGCTATCTTTTGGCTGTTTTTATAATTCTGGCCGCCGGAGTCTTAAACATCTACGCCTTAAAAGAACCCCGCGAGTATATTTTTGTTTTAGATTCGGAAACCCTAAAAATCGGCGACAAGGAACACGCCTTAAACAACTTCAAATCGTTCTGGATTTTTGAACGCGAGAGTGGTAATGTTTTAAGCTTGGAGGGTAAAAACATACTTAATCTGCATCTGGAAGTGCCGCTGGCCGGCATAGACTCCGAAGCAGTTCGGAATATGATTTCGCCAACGGTTCCCGAAAAGGAACACAGCGAATCAACCATAGACGCCTTAGCTAGGTTCTTAAAATTTTAACCTTGCGTATACGAACTACAGATGGTAAGATTTAGTAAATAATCATCTTGTTCGTAACTACTATGCGAGGAAAGGTTTACGGTGTGGATACCAGGAGAAAAGCAGAAAAACTCCGCTCAAAGGGCAAATCTTACAAAGATATAACCGACAAATTAGATATACCTAAAAGTACCCTATCGGGCTGGCTGGGGGAAAAGTATCCTGGAGTATTTGATAGAAAGGCCCAACTTTTACACCTTGCTAGAATAAGGACACTAGCAAAAACGGTAAAGATAGCGGAACGGAAAAAGCGGGAAAAAATTCTAAGAGACAAAATTACTCCTGAAATATCTAGATATCCCTTGAGAGACCCTGGGTTTTGGAAGTCTTTGCTGGTAATGCTATATTGGGCCGAGGGTGCAAAGTATAAAGGGGTAAGCGGACTAAAATTTGTTAATACAGATCCAAATTTAGCACTGTTTTACATATCGTTATTAAGAAGGTGTTATAAAATAAACAACGATAAATTTAGAATAAGATTGCATTTGCATCATTACCACAATACCTCCTCCTCAAAAAAATTCTGGTCAAATCTACTGGAGGTTCCACAGAATCAATTCGGAAAAATATATTTTAAGAAACGCAGTAAGACGAGAAGGTTTAGAAAAAATTTTATGGGAATCTGTTTCATATCTTACTTGGATAGTGACATTAGAAAAGAACTCTTAGAAATAGCCAGACAATTAAAAGACAAAATTACATAAACAATTTTGTCCCTGTAGCTCAGCGGATAGAGCGCTTCCCTGCGGAGGAAGAGATCGCAGGTTCAATTCCTGCCAGGGACACCAGACAGGAAAAGTCAAAGAGTTTTGGTTCGCCTCGCTTCGCTCGGCGACTAATTGGTATTCAATTTTGGGGGTAAAAACGAATTCACGATTTCGCATTTTGGGGGAAGAAAAATTTTTAATCAAAATCATAAAATTCTTTTTAATAATTAACCAATAAAAATATATGAGCATAGAAAATCCTTTTAATAATCCAGTTCCACCGCAGGAGGAAACTCCAAAGCCGGAAGAAAAAGAGAAAATTGTAGAAGACCCAAGAGCCATTTTTCTTGGGGCATTGAATGACGAGCTTTCTGCGATGGAAAAAGCAGGTAGAATTTCATCAGAGCAGGCAGAGGAAAAAAGAAAAAACGCCTCTTTAATAGAAACTGGATTTTCTGATGACCCAAAATATGATGCTCTTGTGTTCTCTCGGGCTGGTGTTGCCGATGAAAAAGAGCTAGTTGCAATTTTTGATAATAAAAACGCGGAAAAGGAATTATCTGCCCCCGAAAATCCAGAGGTAGATAGCTCGGTATCTGATTTTGTTGGAGTTACAGAATCGGCAAAACGTGCGTATGGTGAACGAATGGAAAAAGATATTTCAGAAGCAGAAAAACTGGAATTAATACAAGCGGTTCTTAGTAACGGGAGAGTTAAAAGATATTTTGAGCGGATCGTCCCAAAAATCAAAGAAGGTATGACTGTAGAAGAAATTATTGCCCAAGATCGTGCAGAGGTTGAGGCGAGAAAGGAAATTACGGGAAAAGAAGAGACGTTTGAAACCACACTTCGACTAGCCGAATTGGTGGTCAAAAACGCAAAGGAGAGAAAAGAATTGTAATTTGAAATTTTCATTTTATATTCGCTTCGCGAATCTTTGAATTGAATGCCGCCAAACCTGCCTGCCGGCAGGCAGGGAAAAACTTGAAATTGTCAGCGGTGCGGCTCCGCCGCCTTTCCGAATTTTCGCGGGGGAATTTTTTCGGAAAAGTGCGTTCGGACTAATTCAAGAATACTGCACAATAAAAACCAGTAACAACAGTTCTTTAAAAATTCCAAAAGGAGGTGCGCTATGGGATGGGCTGCACTTATAACACTTATACTCATGATGGTAACCATAACCATCGCTGTAGCTACTGATGATTGGGAAATCGTATTACTAATTTCCATTCCCTCTATCACCTACTACTTCTTTATGAAAAGACTGGAGAACAAGGAGAGGGTAAAAAAGGAACAGGCGGAGGCGGAGGCCGAGGCGGAAGCCAGACGGGAACACGAGCGAAGAGAACTGGAAATGCTGGATAACATCCAGCGCGGCGAAGAACCCTCCTTTCCGGACTATCGTGGTCAGCTCCGATGACCAAACAAAGAACCCGCGCCTCGCGCCAAAAAACCGGCGCCACGCGGGTCTTTTTTTATTGTCCATAATTTGCCGCTCCGGATTAAAAGCGGTAGCATTTCTTTATGATTGACCTTGACTCTCCCATCAACACTCTCGGCGGCATCAGTGAGAAGGTTTTGGAAAAACTGCGTCGCCTTAAAATCAAGAAAGTGCGCGATTTTCTTTTCCATTTACCTTTTAGGTACGAAGATTTTTCTAACATCAAAAACATCGCCGACCTCGAAGCCGATGAAAAAGCCACCGTCACCGCGCGGATTTTGAACATCAGTAATAAACTTACCTGGAAGCGGCGCATGACCATAACCGAAGCCCTGCTGGAAGACGCCACCGCGCCCATTATGGCGGTTTGGTTTCACCAACCCTATTTAACGCAGACGTTAAAAAAAGGTTTGTGGGTAAATATCTCGGGCAAGGTTTCGGCCGGTAAACAAGGGCTTTATTTTTCCAATCCGGTGTTTGAAGTTTTGGGAGCAAACCTTGATCAAGAAAAAGAAACTCTTCATACGGCCGGCTTGGTAGCGATTTACCCGGAAACCGAGGGGCTAACTTCGCGCTGGCTGCGGCTCAAGATAAAAACTGTATTGGACAACATCGGCGATGTTCCCGATTTTCTGCCGAGTTCCATAATTAAAGACTTTGAGCTCGCCGGCCTGGAACAGGCCCTGCGGCAAATCCACTTTCCCAAAAACGAGGCCGAGGCCGCCCAAGCCAAAAAACGCCTCGCCTTCCAGGATATTTTCCTGTTGCAACTTTACGCCCAGCGCGAAAAGCAAAAAATAAAGTCGCGGCTCGCCGCGGGCGTGCCGATTAATATTGGCCTGATAAAAAAATTCATCACCTCACTGCCTTTTCGCCTGACCGACTCGCAAAAAATATGCTCGTGGCAGATATTAAAAGATATGGAAAAACCCTCCCCAATGAACCGCATACTGGTGGGCGACGTGGGCAGCGGCAAAACCGTGGTGGCCGCCATCGCCGCCCTAAACGCAGCCAATCACGGTTATCAAATCGCTTTTCTGGCACCAACGGAGATTCTGGCCCATCAGCATTTTAAGACTATCACCACCATACTCCGGCACTGGCCGGTTGAAATTGCTCTTCTAACTTCAGCTCACGCCAAATTAAACGATCATAAGAACATATCGAGGTTGAACCTCGATAAGAAAATAGCTGGAGGAGAGGTGCATATAGCGATTGGCACGCACGCTTTAATACAAAAGAATGTGCGCTTCGGGAACTTAGTTTTAGTGGTGGTGGACGAACAGCATCGCTTTGGCGTGGACCAGCGCGCCGCCCTCCTACGCGGATCAGCGTACATTCCACATCTCTTGAGTATGTCGGCGACGCCGATTCCCCGCACTCTGGCGCTGACTTTATATGGCGATTTAGACTTATCGCTGTTAAAAGAACTGCCCCAAGGCCGAAAAAAAATTATCACCAAAGTGGTCTCGCCGGCCAACCGAGAGAAAGCTTACGCTTTTATAGAAAACCAAATCAAACTGGGCCGGCAAGCTTTTGTAATTTGCCCGCTGATAGCAGAATCCGAAGCCGCCATTATGAGCGAGGTTAAGGCCGCCACCAAGGAATTTGAAAAACTGTCCCGAGAGGTATTCCCCCATCTTAAAATCGGCCTACTGCACGGCAAAATAAAATCTCAAGAAAAAGAAGAAGTGATGAAAAATTTCAAAGACAAAAAAACCGACCTTTTGGTTTCCACTTCGGTGGTGGAAGTGGGCATAGACGTGCCCAACGCCAGCGTGATGATGATCGAAGGCGCCGACCGGTTTGGGCTGGCTCAATTGCATCAGTTTAGAGGGCGCGTCGGCCGCGCCGAACATCAAAGCTATTGTTTTTTGTTTTCCGAATCCCCAACCCAAGCCACCACGGCCCGTTTGAAAATATTGGCCGAAAGCGAAGATGGCTTTAAGCTCGCCGAAAAAGATTTGCAACTGCGCGGCCCCGGCCAATTTTTTGGGAATTCACAATCGGGCTTGCCCGACCTGGCCATGTCCGCGCTCAAAGACACCCGGCTGATTGAAGAGGTCCAAAATGCCGTCAAGACGTTTCTTGAAAAAGATAAAATAGAAAACCACCCGCTGTTGAAAAACAGGTTAGACGAGTTTAAGCGCGAGATCCATTGGGAATGAAAATCCCGCACCTTTCGTTCGTAAAAAGTGCGGGATAAAAACCCCTCGGTTTTAATGTTTCCGCCACGGGAAACTACCGTTTCCGACAAAGACATGTTATGTCTTTGTCCCTTCCCGGCTTTTGGGTGTAACCCAAAAGCCCATATACTTGCCCAACATTAAACGGGTTTGGGCGTCTAAGGCGGGTATGGAACCGAAAATTATGGTGGTGAGCGGCACCAAAGCCCACTGCAGAATCATCCAAATATATTTATGCCGACCGTAGCGGGGCGGACGAGGCGGCAAGAGGTTCATAGAAATCACTGCCGAGGAAACCAGCCCCAGCATAGCCAGCGTCATTATGGTGCGGGTAATGCGCGGCAGGTTGTAAGAAAGTATGGTCACGTTAAAAGCCGTGCCGCCCAAGATAACCGGCAGCCAACCCATCAAGAAAATTATCAAAGCATTGGTGGCCCAGGAATAATAGCCTTCCACCAAGTTAAAGCCGTGGCGCAGTTTTTTGCCCAAGGGTAGGGTTTTATTTTTTATAAAAGCAAACAGGCAGTAGACCAAATTCTCGGTGCCCCAAGCCCAGCGGCGCTGCTGTTTGTAAAGCGCTTTCATACTCTTCCAAAAAGTTGCGTCCACCGCGGCATCCATATAGACCGGGGCGTACAAAGATACCGTTTCGTAATCGCCGTTATAAAAATTGTAGCACTGCCAGAAAATTCGGGAATCCTCCGAAACAATGTTGGTCTGCCAGAAACCCACCTCCACCAGAGTCTGGAAACTCATAGAGTGGCTGGAAAAAGTCACCTGGCGCTCGGGGCGTTCTTGTTGCATTGTGAGCCAAAAAGAAGACGAAAACGAAACCACCCGGGCCAAGGCCGGAGCTTCCCAAATATTATTTGTAAAAATCGGTATCGGCTGAAAAGAGGCTCGATTGGGATTGGGATGGCTAAGATACCTAAAAGTCAGCAGGGCAAAATACTGGTTCCAAACGTTGGTATCCACGTCAAAAACCGAGGTTATGATTTTTTCGTAAGGCAGGTTCAAGGGGTCGATTATTTCTTCTTTAACCCTACGCCCGGCCCAAACCTCGTTGGAACCCTTGCCGGCGATTTCTCCCGCGATATTTTGGGGATGGACCGTAACCAGCATCTTAAAAAAATCGGGCGCGAATTCTTCTTTTATAAGCTCGGACGTTTTAAGCGCCTCCGCCCCGCCGCGCTCTTCCAGCGCCAGAACCACAATCATCTTATTCCTGTCGTAGCGGGAGCCGGCCAAAGATCTGAACGACTGGCGCACCACTTCGTACGGTTCTTTATACATCGGTAAAATAACCAGATGCCAGTAATCTTCCCAATCCGGGCGTTCGCTTAATTTTGACCACCAATCAACTTTTAAATTCTCCTTAAGGCGGCGGTAGCCCGAACGCAAATGGAGCGAGAGATATAAAACTTTCACAAACCAATAAACATCAAAAAGGATTATAAAAACCGCGGCCGCGGCCGGCTGATACACGGAGAGCAAAACCAAACCGATGAGTGTGCCCCAAGCCAAAGCCCCGGGCATAATTTCTAAAGCCCTGTATATTTTTCTGTCCGTCGGGTCTTTAATTTCCGTCGCCCGCCCGACGCGCAGATACCATTTCATGTTCATGATTTGATACAAAAGTCCCGTCTTGGCCGGGACTTGTGAATTTGTAGCGCCAACGGGATTCCCCTGCGGGCCGGGGTTTTCGTATTTCGCTTCGCTCAATAAACTCAAACCCTTCTCATCCCGACGCGAGCCGAGCAGTCGGCTCGCTTTGTCGCGGTAGCGCCAACGGGATTCGAACCCGTGTTACAGGGATGAAAACCCTGCGTCCTGGACCAGGCTAGACGATGGCGCCGAAGTTATTCAAAACTTGTTTTATGATACAACTATCGCTATGATTTGTAAATTATGAAAATTCTCGCCATTGAAACCAGCTGTGACGAGACTGGCCTGGCTTTGATTGAGTCCAATGACAAGGGGCAAATAAAAGTCCTGGCCAACCTGGTGGCGTCGCAGATAGAGACCCACCGGCCTTTCGGCGGCGTGGTGCCTAATTTGGCCAAACGTGAACACCAGAAAAATCTACCTCTACTTTTAGACCGGATTACCGTGAGCTTACGATCGTATGCTCACGGTATAGAAAATATTGATCTTATTGCCGTTACCCAAGGTCCCGGTCTCGCCCCTTGTTTGTGGGCCGGCATAAATTTTGCGCAGGAATTAGCCCAGAAATTAAACAAACCGTTGGTTGGCATCAATCATCTTAAAGGACATATCTACATCGCTCTTTCAGAGCTAGTAAATTCCAAGACACAAGAGACAAATAACAAACAAGTTTCAACATCCAAATTTCAAATTCCAAACCCTAATAGATTTCCAATTTTATCACTAATTGTGAGCGGCGGGCACACCCAACTCGTTTTTTCAAAAAAACTGGGACACTATCAAATTATCGGCGAAACTTTGGATGACGCCGCCGGCGAGGCGTTTGATAAAGTGGCCAGAATACTTGGCTTAAAATATCCGGGCGGGCCGGAGGTTTCCAAGTTGGCTGCCCGAGGCGACCCGACCCGATTCAATTTGCCCCGGCCGATGATGAGCTCCAAAGATTTTAACTTTTCTTTTTCGGGCTTAAAAACTGCCGTACTTTATCTCGTTAAAGGTTTCTATCCAAAGGGTAACCCTTTGCGTTTGACCCAAAAAAACAAAGCTGACCTCGCGGCCTCGTTTGAACAAGCCGTGGTAGATGTTTTGGTTTCAAAGACCGTTCGTGCGGCTAAAGAATATAATCCAAAAACTATCATCCTCGGCGGCGGCGTGGCCGCTAACCAAAAACTCCGCTCCGAACTAGAGCGAAGCGTAACTGATAAACTAAAAACTATTAAACTGTTACTCTCCCCTGTCGCTTTAACCGGCGACAACGCTTTAATGATCGCTTTGGCCGCTCTGGCTGAACAGAAACTGAATAAACCAATCAAGAACCCCGCTGACTTACCAGCCCTGCCAAACTTGAGATTGGATATGTTAAGCTAAAGATAATCATCATGAATGAACTAGAGAAACCCTACAATCCCAAAGATCACGAGGAGAAAATATATCAGCTCTGGGAGAATTCTGGATTCTTCAACCCAGACAATCTTCCTGTATCCAAACTACCAACTACTAACTACTCACTACTCACTTTCTGTATGGTGATCCCCCCGCCCAATATCACTGGCTCGTTGCATATGGGCCATGCTTTGAACGCAACTATACAAGATATTTTGGTTAGATACCACCGTATGAACGGCTGCAAAACTTTGTGGCTGCCCGGCACCGACCACGCCGGCATCGCCACGCAGTATGTGGTGGAAAAAGAATTAAAAAAAGAGGGTTTGACGCGGTTCGACCTGGGCCGTGAAAAATTTTTGGAGCGGGTCTGGCAGTGGCGCGAAAAATACGGCCATATAATTTTAGATCAGCTTAAAAAACTGGGAGCTTCGTGCGATTGGTCGCGCACTAGATTCACCATGGACGAAGAATATTCCAAAGCCGTAGAGACCGCCTTCAAACATTACTACGACCAGGGCTTAATTTACCAAGCCGACCGCGTGGTCAACTGGTGTTCGCGCTGCGCCACCAGTTTATCGGATTTGGAGGTAGAATACCAAGAAGAAGAAACGGAATTGATTTTCATAAAATATCCACTCGCGGACAGTTCGGGGCACATCACCGTGGCCACGGTACGACCAGAAACCATGCTGGGCGACGCGGCGGTGGCTGTTAACCCCAAAGACGAAAGATATAAAAATTTAATTGGAAAAAAGGTCATATTGCCCATCCAAAACCGCGAGATCCCTATCGTGGCCGATGACGCTATTGATATGGAATTTGGCACCGGTGCGGTCAAAGTCACCCCGGCGCATGATCCGGCTGATTTTGAGATGAAAGAAAAACATGGTTTGGAAATTTACCAAGTGATAGACGAAAAAAGCCGAATGACGGGCGCGGCCAAAATCTGTGTGGGTTTAAAAGCTAGTGAGTGCCGAGCCGTGGTTGTAACAGAACTGGAGAAATTAGGACTGATAGAAAAAAAAGAAAAATACACTCATAATCTTTCCAAATGCTACCGCTGTAACACCACGATTGAACCAATACTTTCCAAACAATGGTTTTTAAAGATGAAAGACTTGGCAGCCCAGGCTAAAGCCGAAGTTGAAAACGGCAATGTAAAATTTCATCCCGAGAATTTTACTAAACCCTACCTGGACTGGCTAGATAACGTCCGCGATTGGTCTATCTCGCGCCAATTGTGGTGGGGCCACAAAATCCCCTTGGCAGGTGTGGATGATGTCTTGGACACCTGGTTCTCTTCGGCCTTGTGGCCGATAGCGACCCTCGGCTGGCCCAACCAAAAAAATGATCTGGAAACTTTTTATCCTACACAGGTCCTTTCTACAGCTCGCGATATTATAAATTTATGGGTGGCGCGGATGATTTTTTCGGGCTTGGAATTTATGGGCAAAAAACCCTTTAGCGATGTAATCATCCACGCCACGGTTTTGAATAAAGAGGGTAAAAGAATGTCTAAATCGCTCGGCACCGGTCTTGATCCTGTGCAATTGATTGATGAGTATGGCGCCGATGCCACCCGTTTCGCCTTAATTTGGCAAGCTATGGGCGGACAGGACATCAAGTGGCAACAAGAAGCGGTAGTGGCCGGGAAAAAATTCTTAAACAAAATGTGGAATGCCGGCCGATTCGTTACACAACGAATCGGAAGCACCGAGTACCAAGTACCAAGTACCAAACAAATTCTAAATTCCAAAATCCAAAACCAAGAAAATAAAAAGGTTTTAGAAAAATTTGAAAAAATTAAAAAAGAAGTCAGTGGGCTTATAGAGAACTACGAATTTGGGCCGGCGCTCCATACACTCTACGATTTCTTCTGGCATGACTTCTGCGATGTTTATCTGGAACAAGCCAAAAAATCCAATACAGAGGAAACAAATCAGACTCTGCTTTATGTTTTATCGGGATCAATTAAACTCCTTCATCCCTTTATCCCCTTCATTACCGAAACCATCTGGGGAAAACTGCCCCAGACTGACAAAAAACTTTTAATGGTGGAGACGTGGTAAACCCCGTTACTCTCCCGCTCGAAATAACCAACTTCGTAGTTTTTTATAATCACAAATCTTCCGTCCGTGGCAAAAGGACTATTCTTTAGGAGAGTAACGGGGTAAAATTATTACATGACCTTGGGATTAGTAGCGCTCGGCGTTTTGCCCAGCATTGTTTGGCTTTCCATTTATCTTAAAGAGGACGACCACCCCGAGCCGAACAAGTTTATAATCAAAACTTTCTTTTTGGGCGCCGTCGCCGCACCCTTGGCCGCCGGGCTTGAGTTTTTACTCATCGGCAGCGTGAAAGGGCTGGCTCTACCGTCTGTTTTAGTCAACTTTTTGGTGTTTTTCGTCTTTATCGGCATGGTGGAGGAATACTGCAAGTATCTGGCGGTGCGGCTGGGTGTGGAAAGGAAATCTGTTTTTGACGAGCCCGCGGACGCAATGATATACTTGATCGTATCGGGTTTGGGTTTTGCCGCTTTGGAAAACGTCTTAGCACTTTTTCATTTTACCGACCGCGGCACGGCCGCACTGGTGGGCCAGGCTTTTGAAATTACTGCCCTAAGGTTTTTAAGTTCCACCTTGCTGCATGTGCTGGCTTCGGCTATAGTCGGCTACTATCTGGCCCGGAGCCATTTTTTCGGAGAAAAGCTGACCGTTCCCAAAGGCATACTGATCGCCGGGTTTTTGCATGGGGCTTATAATGTTTTAACCTTAAATTCCAACAGTTTCCAAAAAATTTCGCCCACGTTTATTGTAATCCTGCTTTTGGCGCTGATGGCGGTGTGGGTCAACGCCTTGTTTTATAAATTAAAGAGAGACTTTTTCAGATAGTTTTCGCTAATATAGCCAATCAAAGCTAATATAGCGAATGAATTTTATTAGCCATATTCGCGTCAATTTGTATATTAGCGAAAAGTATGAAGAAATCTTTTTTTCAACTGCTGACCGGCCGTGAACCGGAAAATGAAGAGGAGGAATACGAAAGAAGGTACAAGGAGATTTTGGTTGCCGCCGAAACTGCTTCGGCCAAGAATAAAATAAAAAACGAACTGCCTCTAGCCAAACCGGAAAAGAAAAGTAACGTTAAGATTGCGCTTGAACCGGAAAGCGAGCCCACCGACGAACCACCGGGCGAGGAGGGCCAGCTGACCATAGATGTTTATCAAACCCCCGAGGAGATGGTCATTAAATCCACCATCGCCGGAGTGAGGCAGGATGATTTGGACATCACCATCGCCACCGATATGGTTACCATCCAGGGCGTGCGCCGCAAGGATGAAAGTATTTCTCCGGAAGACTATTACTACCAAGAACTTTACTGGGGCCCGTTCTCGCGTTCGGTGATTTTGCCCCAAGAAGTGGACACCGAAAGCGCCAAGGCTGCTCTAAAAGACGGCATCTTGACCATCAGATTGCCCAAATTTGAACGCGGCCGCACCAAAAAATTAAGAATAAATTCGGCTTAAGAGCGAAAACCCCCTCCGTTGCGGAGGGGGTTTTGTTTGTGCCTGGGGCGAGACTCGAACTCGCAAGACCTTGCGGTCAAAGGATTTTAAGTCCTTCGTGTATACCATTCCACCACCCAGGCGAATTTTGTTTATCGGAGGCGCCGGCGGGAATTGCACCCGCGTATAGGGGTTTTGCAGACCCCTGCCTTGCTACTTGGCTACGGCGCCGCATGAGAGAATTGTAAGTAAAATATCAAATACGGTCAATCAAAATATATTGGCCATAAAATCCCAACCCTGATAAAATTAAAAAATGGCAAAACAAATGCTGTTTTTTTATTGTTAAATAAACATGGCGTCAAACTTACCCTCTCACATCGCCGTCATTCCCGACGGCAACCGCCGCTGGGCCAAAGCCCGCGGGCTGGAGCCCTGGCTCGGGCATGAGCACGGGGCTTACGTTTTCAAAGAAATCGTTAAAGAAGCGTTCGCCCAAGGCATAAAATACTTCACCTTTTGGGCTTCTTCCCAAGACAACATCAAAAAAAGGAATCCTTTGGAAGTGGCTTTTTATTTTAAGCTGGTAAAAAGGGCTTTTGAAGATTTTGAAAAAGACAGCTACGCCCGCGATCATGAAATTAAGGTTGATTTTTTGGGTTCCTGGGAAAAAATGTTTCCCGAAGATGTTAAAGAGATCTGCTTGAGAATCAAAGAAAAAACAAAAAACTATTCCCAGCACTTTCTCACTCTGTTATTGGCCTACGACGGCCGCGCCGAAATGCTTGAGGCGCTTGAACGGATGAACCAAGAAAATCCAGCCGTCAAACCCACACCCGAACTCATAAAAAAATATCTCTACACCAAAGATTTGCCCGCGGTGGATTTGGTTATCCGCACCGGCGGCGAGCCGCATTGGAGCGCCGGTTTTATGATGTGGGACGTGGCCGACAGCCAGCTTTATTTTACCCCGACCTTAT
>JBASTM010000007.1:0-26307 GCA_049274895.1 Minisyncoccia bacterium | reverse complement strand
AAGGACCAACCTGTCTCACGACGGTTTGAACCCAGCTCGCGTACCTTTTTAATGGGCGAACAGCCCAACCCTTGGAAGCTTCTCCACCTCCAGGATAAGGTGAGCCGACATCGAGGTGCCGAACAGTGCCGTCGCTATGGACGCTCGGGCACTACCAGCCTGTTATCCCCGGGGTAACTTTTATCAGATAATCTTCAGCGGTTCTATAAACCACTGTCGGTTCACTAACTTCCGCTTTCGCGCTTGCGCGGCTTTTAGGCCTTGCAATCAAGCCGGCTTGTGCGTTTACACTATCGCGCCGATTTCCATCCGGCGCTAGCCGACCTTAATAAACTCCTCCGTTACTTTTTTGGAGGAAAGCGCCCCACTTAAACTGCCCACCAGGCACTGTCTCCCGCTGGTTTAGTGCGGGGTTAGCATTAGCAATCCTTTAGGGCGGTATCTCACTGGCGACTCCACGCCAACCGAAATCGGCGCTTCAAAGTCTCCCGCCTATGCTGCGCAAAAAAATCACTAAGGCAATACCAAGCTGCAGTAAAGCTCCCGGGGTCTTTCCGTCTTGCTGCAGGTACCCGGCATCTTTACCGGAATTGCCCGTTCACCGGGCTCCTCGTTGAGACAGTCCCCCAGTCATTACGCCTTTCAAGCGCGTCAGAACTTACCTGACAAGGAATTTCGCTCTTCACTTGTTACTTCACAATTATAAAACTGTGTGGACGAAACATTTCTGCTCGCCTCTCTATGTCACCACAGAGTTCGGACTATATCTTCTCCGTCTAAAATCGGAGTCCAGCGTTTAGTCTCTACGGGGCTAAGTTCAACGTAACGTCGAACCAGCTTCCCTCGGTATTGTCTCTCAATGTCTCATGTTGAAAGAGTTTCACCGATATAGCTAGATTTTACTAAGGCAGCTTTCCTACCTTAGGACAATTATAGTTATTGCCGTCGTTCATCGGTGCTTCGGGACTTAGCACGCCAGGACGAATCCCAACGCACCTCATCCGTTAACATCCCGACACTGGACAGGCGTCAGCCCCTATACATCCTCTTACGAGTTAGCAGGGACCTGTGTTTTAGATAAACAGTTGCCAGGGGGTCGTTTGCTGCGGCCCTCACCTCTTGCGAGGTTCGGGCAGGCCTTCTCGCGAACTTACGGCCGCTCTTTTGCCGAGTTCCTTAACGAGGAATCACCCGTTCGCCTTCGTCTACTCGACGTGCCTACCTGTTTCGGTTTTAGTACGGTCGCTTACAGTTTAATTTTAGGGGCTTTTCTAGAAAGATGGCTCGGCGAAATCGGTCCCGCCGAAGCGAAACCTTTCTTAACGTCTGGGACGCGCCATTAAAGGCAGAGCTCCGGTTTTACCAGGAACCCGTCTTGGACGCTACGACGCGAATTCAATAACGCGCTCCGCGTACTCATCTTCGTCACCCCATCGAAACTAAAAGCGGCAAATGAATATTAACATTTTATCCATCTTCGCGGTCCGAACATCGAACCACAAATTAGGACCGGCTAACCCTTGGTTGATTTACATTGCCAAGGAAACCTTAGGCTTTCGGCGATCCGGAATCTCACCGGATTTGCGGTTACTCGGGCCAACATTCTCTCTTCCTGGCGCTCCACCGGCCCTCGCGGGTCCGGCTTCACAGCGGCCAGGAATGCTCTTCTACCACGCCCTCCGACCGAGGTCGGAGGACATTCGCACGTTCGGTATTAGGCTTAGCCCCGTTAAATCTTCGGCGCATTCTCCCGTGATCCCGCCTTGCGGCGGGACTAGAGTGGTGAGTTGTTACACACTCTTTAAAGGATGGCTACCTCTAAGCCAACCTTCCACCTGTCTAAGGGAAAATACAACCTTTTCCACTTAGCCTAAATTTGGGGACCTTACATGGCGATCAGGACTCTTTTCCTCTCGACTATGGAGCTTAGCCCCCACAGTCTAACTGCTTTGATATTCACCGCGGTATTCGGAGTTTGTTTGGAATAGATAGCTTGCGCCACCCCATCCCATTCAGTGCTCTACCCCCACGGCTAATTGCAAAGCGCTAGCCCTAAAGCTATTTCGAAGAGAACCAGCTATTACCAGGCTCGATAAGCTTTTCACTTCTACCCACAGTTCATCCCCCAGTATTGCGTCACTGGTGAGTACGGACCTCCACTCGCCTTTCGGCGGGCTTCATCCTGACCATGGGTAGCTCGCTCTGGCTTCGGGTCTTATGCACACCACCATGCAAACTAGCTTCTTAGCTGATTAGCTTCATTAGCTTATTAGAAAATCTCTAAAAAGCTAGAAAGCTAACGAAGCTAAAAAGCTGATTTGCAACGCCCTATTCAGACTCGGTTTCCCTACGCCTACTCCCTTTCGGGGTTAAGCAAAGCGATGCACATAAAGTCGTTGGCTCATTCTCCAAGAGGCACACCGTCACCCACCACTGCACAGCAGTGGAAACACCAACAAAATAACCAAGAAACAAGTTACAAACAATATTCAATAATCAAAATTCAAATTGGAATTTGAAAATTAAAGATTGAGATTTTTTTGGATACTTGTATCTTGTGATTTGATATTTCCAGTGCTGCGCACTGGCCGGGCTCCGATTCTTTGTAGGCAATTGATTTCAGGTACTATTTCACCGCCCTTCCGGGCTGCTTTTCACCTTTCCCTCACGGTACTAGTTCACTATCGATCTCAAAAGGTATTTAGCTTTGGGAGTATAGTCCTCCCGGTTTCACCCGAAGTTGTCGTTCCTCGGGCTACTCAGGTACCGACCCTCTATTGATAAATCAACAAAGAAGTCGGGATCCGCGACTCTCGTCGGGATATGGATAAAGATTAAGAATTAATTTTCGCTTACAGGACTGTCACCTTTTATAGTGGCCCGTTCCAGGAGCCTTCAGCTAACCAATTCTTTTACCTTCGCTTACGCATAATCCAACCTTCAACCCCCACCACTGCACAGCAGTGGAAGCACCAAGAAACAAGAAACAAGTTACAAACAATATTCAATAATCAAAATTCAAATTGGAATTTGAAAATTAAAGATTGAGTTTTTGTTTGGATACTTGTATCTTGTGATTTGATATTTCCAGTGCTGCGCACTGGCAGGTTTGAGCTGCTCCCTTTTCGCTCGCCGCTACTAAGGGAATGATTCAGTCGTACCTTTGCGCTAAAGCGCTGACAAGTCTCTTGCCCTGAGTTTTACCGAAGGGTAAGAGACTCACCAACGCACCAGCCGGATTGCTCCGGCTCGGCGTAAAAGTAGTGACTAAACTGACATTTCTTTTCCTCCGCTTACTAGAATGTTTTACTTCAGCGGGTGCCCACCTTGATGATACCAACCACCAAGGCATCCGATTTTAGATCGGATAGGTTTCCCCATTCGGACATCCCCGGATCAAAGCCTGCTACACGGCTCCCCGAGGCTTATCGCAGTTACGCCACGTCCTTCATCG
Organism: Minisyncoccia bacterium; assembly: GCA_049274895.1. Classification (GTDB taxonomy): domain Bacteria; phylum Patescibacteriota; class Minisyncoccia; order JACQLN01; family JACQLN01; genus JACQLN01. The sequence goes on along the minus strand of JBASTM010000007.1, from coordinate 22,853 downwards.
GCCTTTTGAGTCAAGGCATCCACCAATTGCCCTTAACGTTCACAAAAGCACTAAGACCACAAAGACGATCCGTGCTTTTTAAACCGCATTAATGATTCTATACTTACTTATTTGATGCCGTTCCTACATTATTAAATTGTTAAGGTTCAGCGCTATGATATTCCGCGAGTATCCGCGTTTTAATCCGCGTTGATCTGCGGTTAAAGAAAAAATCCCGCGAAGCGGGATCGTTCAGCGACCAAAATAGGGGCGATCTTTATCCGCTTCTATGTTTGATATGAATTTTTCTTAACATCATAGCACTGCTAAGTATATGCCTTCGGGGAACCCAGGTCAATACCCTAAATTCACAACCGCCACACCCAGGCCCGTTTTGACAAAAGGCCAGTTTGGTAATAGGATTATGAGAATGCCCCGGGGTGGAGCAATTGGTAGCTCGCAAGGCTCATAACCTTGAGGTTCCCGGTTCGAGTCCGGGTCCCGGAACTTGTAAAATAAAAGGCCCATAATATGGGCGTTTTATTTTACTAGAGTGCCGGACTCGAACCGGAGGAAGGATGAAACGATATAGTATATCGTTTCATGGAAACGGAAGTTTCCCGTGGAGGAAACCTGCCTGCCGGCAGGCAGGTATTAAAACCGAGTGGTTTTAAGAAGGAGCGAAATTTCTTGAGCGACGACGTGAGAGTCCGGCTCCCGGAACTTACAAAACCAAAGCCCAAGCTGGCTTTGGTTGTTTTAGAAAGTTTTGCTTTATATTGTATATACAATTTTGCGAAGCTCGGCTGGTAAGCCATGTGGGATTAGAACGAACACCTTCACTCGCTTAAATTTACGATTTTAAAAAACCCAATGGCTGGCCAGCCATTGGGTTTATCTAATTTATCCAGGAGTTTAACTGAGGCAGGTTATCTTGCCAACACCATCGCCCGAGTTTCCTCGAATTTACGATCAATCACTTCCAAACGGCAAAAATACAAACCACTTGCCACGCTTTTACCTATATTATCTCTGCTATCCCAAACTACAGTGTAATTGCCTGGCTGGAAAGATCCACCAGCCACAGTCCGAACCACTTGACCATTCAAACTGTAAATACTCAACAAAACATTCCCCATCTCCGAAAGAGTAAAACTTATCCTAGTCGTTGAGTTAAATGGATTGGGATAATTTTGAGTAAGAATAAAAAGGGCAGGATTTTTTAGCTCACCAATTTCTGTTTCCAAAACCGTTGCTATGTCGGTCCGGTTCAAAACAGCTTCGGAATAGGAAGCTGTAATTGGGTTAGCAAACACATCAACCACTTCACGATAAATTGGTTCGTCTCCGAAACCAATCCTAGTGACAGTTGCCGCGGTATTTAGAGCTGTAAAAGCCACAGTAACAATTTCTCGGTTCCCGACAGGAAATGTTTCTCCCGAAGACAGCGCCAAAGCGATTCCTATTCGTCCTTCAGCGCTTTGGCTGAAATTGACATTGAGCATAACGTTTCGAGTGTTTGCACTGGCCATTACATTATCAATACGCAATACTGCAGGATCATAAACCAAACTAAAGCCTATAGCATTCTCACTACCGTGAGCATCAAGCTCTATCCTTACCAAACCTGTGTCTCCTGAACTGAATACGGAATTAACAGCGCGGACAATGCTTTCTCCCGCCATTATTTTGGCAACAGCCAGCTTAGGAGACGACCCAATTGGGCCTCCTACTGGAGTCAAAGGATCCAACCTAGCTGTGTAGCGTCCAGCCTGGACCCAGTCAGCCGTTGTGATCCTGCCATCGCCCAGGATTGATCTTGGAGCACAATCGGCTTTTTGAAATTCGTTTTCACCGGGTAAGTCCAGCCTTGCCGAAAAACGACCTGCTTGAACCCAGTCAGCGATTGAGTATCTTCCGTCAGGATTGTCACGGGGAGCCAAATCTGCTTCATATCCTCGGCTGATCTGCACTTTTCCTGGGAGCCACTCCACCGAAGACAATGCTGATGCATTCACATCCACTATTTCGCGCGAGATAGGTTGATCTCCAAATCTGATTTCTGTTGAATCAGCCTCAGTTCCCGGCAATACTGCAAATGTAACAACAACTATTTGGTAAGTATCTGGAGATAGCGATTGGCCAGCCGGCAAAGAAACAATGATCCCATATCTACCTCTGCTTACCTGGCTTTGATTGGAATTTATGCTCGCTCCAACCATATCACGTCCAACGGTAACAGATGGATTAGCCAGGATCGCCGAATCAAAAGCTAAACTAAATCCTAAAGCATTTTCTCCGCCAGCTTCTGTGTCGAGACCAATAATAACGCTTAGAGAATCTCCCACAACCTGATTAGCCTCAGCTAGGCTAACGACTCGCAGAGGATCTGGACCAACAAGAGAAACATAATCCACTTCTACGATCCCCTCGCTTTCACTACGAGGGTTAGAAACTCCAATTATGATACTTATACTATCTATTTTAGCGGGATCAATTCCTAAAAGATGACTGGATAGCTCTTCTTGGACCGGAATTTCTACCGTTGTCCAAGCGTCATCCGAAACCTGAATGTAATGCCGTGTTGATGTGTTATTTGGCAACTCCTGCGCGCCGGACAAATCAACAATGAAGCCATCGTTCGAAAAAAACCATGTATCACCAAGATAGTTACCTTCCTTATCCATATAACCTAGTCCAACATAGGGAAATCCGGCATAACCTATTCCATAAAGATTCTCAATACTGTTCGGCTTGAAAGATGCGCGAAATCTCACATCTAACGAGGACACTTCCACGGTTTGGACAATATAAAAATGTCCCTCTCCATCAAGATGAAGCGTGACTTTGCTGCCATTTGAAAATACCTCTGGATTTACAGCACGAGCATCGGATCCTCTTTCCCAACCATTTGTCCAGTTATTAGAAAAGTCTCCGTTGACCAAAAGTTCTCCGGCCATGGCCGAACAACAAAACCCGATTGCTAAAGAAATCCCCAAAATCCAGACGGAACGTTTCATAACGCATCCCTCCTGGTTATGTTGCCCTAAATAGGACAACTTGTTAAAGAACAAACCTCTCTGGATTTACAATATAGCGTAATTCAAATTACGTCAATACATGGTATGTTTGACCAAAGAAAAAAGCCTGCTTGTCAGGATCATAACCTGAAGATCCCCAGTTCGAGTCCGGCTCCCGGAACTTATTAAAAACAACGCCTGTTTAAGGCGTTGTTTTTATAGTGGGCCCGTCCAGACTCGAACTGGAGACGTTAATATGTGCGCGTTGCAGGGATTGAACCTGCGGCCTTTTCGATGTCAACGAAACGCTCTACCACTGAGCTAAACGCGCAATCAATCAAATAAGTATGAAGGAAGCGCTCTATCCGGGGTAATTTTTTATTTGAATGTAAAACCAAAGTAATTACCCGCTGAAAGCAAATACTTTTGCTTTTAATCCACTGAGCTAATTGCCTTTTGTCCGCGTGGGAGGGTTCGAACCTCCGACCGTTTGTCCTCCAGAGGCGGATTGCTGTTTACAACCACTCACTGCGTTCGTGGGTAAATAGGGAACTTAATCAGCAACTGCGGCATACACCCCGCACTAAATTTTTCAACATTGTAAATCTCTAATTGTCCGCGCGGGAGGATTCGAACCTCCGACCGTTTGCTTAAGAGGCAACTGCTCTACCAGCTGAGCTACGCGCGGAAAAATTTTAGTGCGGGGCCAACTGAGCTACACGCGGTTTTAATATAAAAACATTTGGCACGTTCGCACTACTGTGCTCAGTGCCTCCTCATTTACATTCGTCGGCGGACCCGACCGGATTCGAACCGGCGATCTTCTCCGTGACAGGGAGACGCTTTGAACCAGCTAAGCTACGGGTCCTTTTTCCTCTATGTGCCTCTGGATGGAGTCGAACCATCTTCTGAGCGTTATGAGTGCTCCGTTCTAGCCGTTGAACTACAGAGGCAAATCAGAGCGGGATACCAGAATCGAACTGGCGCCTCCACCTTGGCAAGGTGATGTACTACCACTATACGAATCCCGCACTTCTTCGCCAAGACTACGAAGTGCAAGTCTCACTTGATTTAAGTGCGTGCACTGCGAAGCTTTAGCATAGCAGTGCCGCGGGTCAGAATCGAACTGACGACGCCAGCCTCTTCAGGGCTGCGCTCTACCACTGAGCTACCGCGGCTATAGGTGTACAGTGGGCGTAGAAGGGATCGGACCTTCGACCTCGTCATTATCAGTGACGCGCTCTACCACTGAGCTATACGCCCGAGATTATAACAAGAATAATAGTAAACAAAAATACCCTTGATGACAAGGGTATTTTTGTTAGTCAGCCAGTCCCAACATCCATCGTCGGGACAAATCCATCCCGTTAGAAGTAAGCCGCCCCTAGGCGGCTGACGCCGCGCTCTTAGGGCAGCGCGGACTTCTAACGGGATCCATCCATTCTTTTGCAGTCGGCTTTGGAGTCCGAATATAACTTTCCGGACCAAGCAGTCGTCCTATTGGATACAACGACCAACATCCGCCACTGCACAGCAGTGGAAACACCAACAAAATAACCAAGAGACAAATTACAAACAAATTTCAATATCCAAATACTAAATTCTAAATTTTTTTGAGGTTTAGAATTTTTAATTTGAGATTTTTTTGGATACTTGTATCTTGTTATTTGATATTTCCAGTGCTGTGCACTGGCATCAACCTTTCTAAAGAAAATTTCTCTAGATAAGAAGTGATCCATGGACAGCTTCCGCTACCCATGCCTTGTTACGACTTACTCCCTGTCACCGATCCTACCTTAGTTTCCCGCTAAGCGGGACCCTTCGGGTATTACCGGCTTCCTTGAGTTGACGGGCGAATGTGATAATTGGCATATTTCACGTTCCCAAGCCGACGCGATTACTCGGATCGGCTCCCCGATTGGAACATCGGGGCGTAGCGAGCGGATTTCCCGCACTACGCGAGCCCTAAACATGCATCTGCGACTTCAATGCTATGATTTTCCGAAGACCTGCCTTGGTATGATGAGCTTTTGCGACTGCCAGATCAAGGATCCGACAAAAAAGCTCAAAATCTTTTATACGTTTGCTTTTAAGTGGATACCGTTTGAAAAACGGCACAACCACTTGTTTCAGAAGATCATAACTGAATATCTCAAATCGATAATTGTCCCGCTGGTTTTTCCTATATTCACGTTGAAAGTAAATTGTTCCGCACCCCCAAAACCGCTGTACTTTTTCAAGAAGAGAAAGTTCGTCTTCCCGCATCTTGATATAGTAGCGACATTGCACTCTGTAATTTACAGAGCCATGTTCTTTTTTAGGCGGAAGCAGATAAACAGTAAAACTTCCCTCGCCATCGGTTAAACCAACGATATAATCGGCAGATAACACACTTGGTTTTGTCCTTCCTCCAAAATCCGCCCGCTGGCGGATCGGAGTACTACGACGCAGCTGACTCCCAGACTTCTTTGGCTGTTTCATGTATGTTAATTATACATCTTGAATTGACACACCGTCAATTCAAAACAACCGCTACCGCACGAAAACTGGGTCTCCCCGGGTCACACATAATTCTATTCCACACATCCCACAGAGCCATTCACGGCACCTTCCCTATCCTCACCACCCACCGATAGGTCGGCGCGGCTTTTTATTTATGGGCTGTATTTTGCTTCCAGATCCTTTGGTCCATACCTTACGGTGTTGGACCTATCCTTCAGCTATGCTTCTCGCGACGAACGAGAAGAAACGGATTTTAACCGCTTAGAATTATGCGCCGCCGGGCGCATTTATTTGTGAGTACAAGACTCGAGAACGTATTCACCGCAGCGAGGCTGATCTGCGATTACTAGCGATTCCGGCTTCACGGGGTCGAGTTGCAGACCCCGATCTGAACTGGGGCGTAGTTTGATACGATTAGCTCCGCCTTGCGGCTTGGCAACGCATTGTCTACGCCATTGTAGCGCCTGTGTCGCCCAGGACATCAGAGGGCCATGCTGATTTGACGTCGTCCCCACCTTCCTCCCTCTTACGAAGGCAGTCTCGCCTGACACTTATAACAGACGACAGGGGTTGCGCTCGTTACCCGACTTAACGGAACATCTCAAGACACGAGCTGACGACAACCATGCAGCACCTGTGACACTGTCCTTGTGAGAGGTCTCGAGTTTCCCCGAGATTGCAGTGCCATTTCAAGCCCTGGTAAGGTTCCTCGCTTACTGTCGAATTGAACCAGACGCTCCACCGCTTGTGCGAGTCCCCGTCTATTCCTTTGAGTTTTAGCCTTGCGGCCGTACTTCCCAGGCGGATAACTTAACGCGTTAGCTTCGTCACGTGGAGGGTCGATACTCCACATAACCAGTTATCATCGTTTACAGCGTGGACTACAAGGGTATCTAATCCTTTTTGATCCCCACGCTTTCGTGTCTCAGCGTCAGGAGTGCACCAGCGAGCTGCCTTCGCCTTTGGTGTTCCCTACGATATCAACGGATTTCACCCCTACACCGTAAGTTCCGCTCGCCTCTCACACCCTCCAGTCGGTACGTTTCGAAAGCATTTTCCCGGTTAGGCCAGGATATTTAACCTCCGACAATACCAACCGCCTACACACGCTTTACGCCCAATGATTCCGGATAACGCTCGGGGCCTTCGTATTACCGCTGCTGCTGGCACGAAGTTAGCAGCCCCTTATTCACCGGGTACAATCAAAATTTTTCCCCGATAAAAGTGGTTTACAATCCGCAGATCTTCTTCCCACACGCGGCGTCGCTCGATCAGGCTTTCGCCCATTGTCGAATATTCTCGGCTGCTGCCTCCCGTAGGAGTCTGGGCCGTGTCTCAGTCCCAATGTTGGGGGTCGTGCTCTCACACCCCCTAGCCGTCATTGCCTTGGTGGGCCGTTACCCCGCCAACTAGCTGATAGCCCGCAGGCTTCTCCCAAAGTGTCCACGACCTAAGTCGGGGCTTTACTCTTACGAGACCATCGGGCATTAGTCCGCCTTTCGGCGGATTATTCCCGTCTCTGGGGCAAATACCTACGTGTTACTAACCCGTTTGCCGCTATCCCGCGCCGCTCCTTGCGGAGCTTCGCGGGACCGCACGACTTGCATGCCTTATCCACGCCGCCAGCGTTCATCCTGAGCTAGGATCAAACTCTCATTAAGAATCTATCCAAAACCAACTGCAAAAGAATTTACAGATTTAGCTTTCAGCTTCGTTAGCTTGTTAGCTTGTTAGAAAAATTCTAATAAGCTAATGAAGCTAATCAGCTAAGAAGCTAATTTTGTGCTGACTCTATTCAATTGTTAAAGTGCTGGTGCGTTAAAAAACAAAACACACCTTCGGAAGCTTCCTGGTCTTGAGACAAGAAACTTTCGAAGATGCATTAGTCCCGCGAAGCTTTCTTAAGCGAAGTGGGATAAGTGTTTTACTTGTACAGCCCTATCTTCAGTGTGCTATCCATTCTACTCGCCTGATGATTCCGTGTCAACAGAAGGATACATTTCGTAGCCAGGGTTTCCTAGACACCCGAGGGTTGCCGTTAGGCAACCCTCTTTTTTATTTTCCACAGGGTATGGTGTTTCCTATTCAATAGCTTCTGACCACCTCCACTGAATCTGGGCTTACAGGGCTTAACCCCTGCCCAGAAACTGGCTCAAATACTAGCTAAAACCTATGCATAAGATATGGAACATTACAGCTTGGATTGACTTACGGCATCAAATATGCTATGTTTGCGATGGCGTAATAATCGAGTCATCGTGGCTCGGTCGCACATTCCAAACCCGAAAAAGAGAGGTGAGTTATGGATTCGGAGCAAAAGCGCACAGCGGCAGTGGCAATTCTGTTTCTCGGTTTCTTGCTGGTGGGAGTGCCTTCCCTCGGCAAGCTCATCGATCCCTCCACGTCGCAGACCGCGACGTTCAGAGGCGAGGAGAGAACGGTTGCCGTCCGCATGAACCGGCAAGCCGTCATGATCGTGGACGACATCAGTGGTATCGAGGTCTTCGAGTATAAGGGCAAAGTCATGACGCGCCACAGCATCATGGCTCCTCGGGCCGGCGGTGTCCTCATCACGACGCGGAACGCGTCGGCCGATGAAAGCAGACTCTTCCACGAGTTCTTCTAGGAGTGAACCCGCTAATCCTTGTGAAGATTCGGTGATTCACACTACACCCGAGCCCCTTGCAGAACACGTTTCTGCTCGGGGCTCTATTTTTTTATAAAATTGAAATTTTCATAAAATTGTTTTATTCTTTAAGTATTCGCTCCGCTAATTCTTGGATTAAATGCCGCCCCCATACTTCGCCAAGGCTTCGTAGGGCAAGCGGGGGACTTCCTCGCTCCGACGCAAGGTCGGAGCGAAATGTGCTGTGCCCGTCTGTAGCTTTAGCGAAAGAGGGTTCGGACTAATTCAAGAATAGACCACGTCAAAAACACCGGCCTAGGCCGGTGTTTTTGTTTTGGATTTTCGCCACTCCTCTATTTTTTTATGATCGCCCGAAAGCAAAATCTTAGGCACACGGTATTTTTTACCTTGGTATTCCAAAACCTCCGGCCGGGTATAATGCGGGTATTCTAATCCACCACCTTTATCCCCTTTTTTACCCTTTACCTCCCTTTTAACCAACCGGCTCCAATGCGACTCCTCGGCCAGCGATTCCAGTTTTATGACTCCCGGTATAAGCCGACTGACCGCCGAGACCACTGCCATCGCCGGCACCTCGCCATCGGTCAAAACATACGGGCCGATGGAAATCTCCTCCGCTCTTAGGATTTTAACCACCCGTTCGTCTATGCCTTCGTAACGCCCGCAGATAAAAATAATCTGATCCAGTTTTTTAGACCAATCATAAGCCATCTTTTGATCAAACTGTTTGCCCTTGGCCGAAAAAACCACAATCTTAGTTCTACTTTTTGATTTTTGAGATTTGATTTTTGACATCGCGCTGACTATAACGTCAGCGCGCAGCACCATCCCCGCCCCGCCGCCGTAGGGCGAATCGTCAACCGATTTATGTTTGTCGGCGGTATAATCGCGCAGATTGTGGATTTTGATTTGAATCAAACCCTGCTTGTGCGCCCGCGCCAAAATAGATTCGTTAAAATAGGAATCAAATATCTTGGGGAAGATTGTTATGATATCAAACTTCATACTCTTTGGATATCCGCGCCGATAGATTTGAGACGCTCCTCCAATTTCTCATAGCCCCTATCAATATGTTCAATGTCCGATATTATTGTTTGACCTTTGGCCACTAAGGCCGCAATGACCATAGTCATGCCCGAGCGGATATCGTAGCTCTCCACCTCCTGGCCGTAAAGCGGCGTGGGTCCGATTATCAAAGCGCGATGCGGATCCATTACTACGGCATTGGCGCCCATCTTAACCAACTCTCTAACGTAATTTTGTCTGGCCTCATAAAGCCATTCGTGCACCAAACTGGCCCCTTCGGCCTGCGTGGCCAAAACCGCAAACGGCGGCAAGTGGTCGCAAATCAACTTGGGATACAAACCGGATTGGATTCTAAAAGATTGGTAAGCCGAGACCGGCGGCAAGATGGTAAGCGCACCGCCAGCGGCGCGGAAATTGACGCGCATTTTATCCAGTTGAAGTAAAACTGAATCTAAATATTCCAGTTCAACCGGACTCAACGTTATTTGACTTTTGGTGGCCGCAGCCAGAACCGCAAAAGCGCTCGCTTCCAAATCGTCGGGGATAATTTGATGCGCCGCATGGCTTAAAAGAACTTTTTTGCCTTTGACCTTAAGCGTAGTGGTGCCAACGCCGGAAATTCCAACACCGGCCGAAACCAAAAAGCGGCATAGATCTTGCACGTGCGGTTCGGCCGCGGCCAAACGTATCTCCACGCCTTTATCCATACCGGCCGCCAAAAGCAAAACGTTTTCGGTGGCCGTCACCGAGGGCTCTTGCAAAATCAATTTAACCTCGCCCGGCTGGCCGACCTTAAGATGCAGATTTTCTTTTTCCTCCACAATCACGCCCAGTTTCTTAAAAGCGTTCAGGTGAGTATCCAAAGGCCGCGCGCCAATAATATCGCCGCCCGGATAGGGCAGCTCCACTTCGCCAAAACGGGCCAGCATCGGCCCGGCAAACAAAATTGAAGCTCTTAACTTTCGGGCAGTCTCGGGTAAAGGTCGGGCGATTAGATTTTGAGTGTTTATAGTAAGCTCGTTGGCTCCGACCCACTGGTAAGTGCCGCCCAGATAATCCACTATCTCCAGCATTCTTTCCACATCGTCTATGCGCGGCACATTAACCAACCTAGTTTCCTCTAAAAGGACCGCGGCCGCAATCAAAGGCAGGGCGGCATTTTTGGAGCCGCTGATCTTTACATTGCCCGACAAAATTTTACCGCCGTTGATTATGAATTTGGACATACGTCTATTTGTATATTAGCGATTACTCCTATAAAACACAAAACCCCCGACATTCATCGGGGGTTTTGATCTAAACCTAAAACTTACAACTTGAGGTCATCTACCACCTCATCCACCGACTGGGATTTTTCCGGTCTTGAGGCATGCAGGCTACCGGCCGGCTCTTCAATCTTTAAGTTTACCCGAGCATTGTTTTTTGCGCCCACAATGCGAAGTAGCGTCCTTAAAGACCGAGCCGTAGCGCCCTGCTTGCCAATAACCACACCCATATCGGCCGGATTAACTTTGAGAGTCAGCAGTACGCCCATTTCATCAACGGTGCGAACAGCGGCCACCTCATCCGGCACATTGACCAGCGATTTTACCACAAATTCTACAAACTCTTGATCAGCGTATTTAGCCATGGCTTCTTGTTCTATGATTCTGAAAAACGGCGACCTTTAAGATACCAACACAGTAGCAAATTTAACCTTACCCGGCAACCTCAGCCGTGCTGGTCGCGTCCGACGCGATGGGTACATCGGACTCCAAGGGTGCCGTTGTCTCTTTGACCGGCTCGATGGCCGCTTCTTCTTTGGTCTCAACCGCCGGCGCGCCCGCGGATTTGACTTCGGGCTTAACCCCGCCTTCTTTGCCCTTCTTGGCTTTCCACACCTTTACTTTCTCGCCGGTTATAATTCCGGCGTCAATGAACATATTATGAAGCGTGGGCGAGGATTGAGCGCCCCTAGCCAGCCAAAATTTAACCCGTTCAGCCTGGATTTGCTTTTCTTTGGAATGAGGATTATAAAAACCAAAAAGCTCCAGCGTTTTGCCTTGCGGTTTCCAGCGGCTGTCTTGCAAAACAATCCTGAATGAAGCCTGATGCTTCTTGCCGGTTCTCTGCAATCTGATTACAAGCATGCCAATTATGTTGAAATTTATGAATGTAGTGAAATAAATTTCACTACAGAATTGAGCATCCAGCACCTTTTAGATGTATAAATGATCTTTACCTTGAAAAGGTGCTGGATAAGGTTTGACCGCCAAGAAACGTTCACTTCGTTCCGTTTCTTGGGCCAAGCCCTTAATAAAAAACTCACCTGGCGGTGATGATGCCGGTATCCTACCAAATAAAAAACGCCGCGTCAACTTTGACGCGGCGTATGCCTAGGTAGCTCGGGTTGTGCCAAAACATATCGCTCTCCGTCTAGGTTAGTCCTTGAACCACCGCCTGCAGCCGAGGTGCTAAATCACGGCTCTTTTTTGAAGCCGCGAGCAGACTAACTATAAGCCCGAGAGTGCTGACAATGACGCTGCCAAAGAACACAGGCGCGTAAAGAGGAAATCCGAATGGCGTAACGATGGCAATGGACCACAAACTTTTACTCAATATTGCTGCTATCCCCAATTCGAGCGCCGCTATTACAACCCCGCCGATATAAAATACCAGAGCAGTGGTCGCTACTCGTCCGAGGTTACACCATATAACGCATGGCTGCCTGTGGCATAGTTTGACTTTGATTTGAGCACACAGCAGACGTAAACCGCCGCTCATCAATATCACCAATACGCCAGCCGCGGCCAGACCGCTGATGCGTATTACGCTGAAAGACGACTTGGGCCAAAAAACAACGCCGAACCAGCACAGCCCCAATCCAGCTATAAGCGTGATTATAGACATGGCTTGATACTCCTTAGTTAAAGAACAAAAACCGTTTCGTTTATCTTAATATCATACAAAAAATCAAGCGTTTTGCAACTTAAGCGACAATAAATCGGACCTCTACTAAACGAAGGACCGCCCTTCGTTATATTTTCTGCTGTATGACAACCAGTCTCTAGTAAAATCTTTAAAAGACTTATTGCCGCAAAAATACTCTGGAAAGGAATCGCGTTTAATTATTTTGTTTTCCATACGAGAAATCCCAAAATAATCGAGATAGCTGGAATACCTATAATCGATTAAATATCTCTCTGCAGTTTTTACATTCCTAATACCATTAATTTTCCAATCCGAATCAATTAATTTTACAGGGTTAAGATGTATGTATGAAAATAGATATCTTAAATACTCATTTTTATTAGCGTGAGTGGCCTTGAATCTTCCTTCAAATAATGAGCCACTGCGTTTATTCTTCTTATTAAAATACATTGAGTAACCCGTTGAGAGTTTACCCATAAATTTTGAGATGCCATTTTCCAATATTTCTTTTACCAGAACATGAAAATGATTAGGCATTAAAACATATGAACCTATGGCAACAATATTATCACCTCTATCCATTTGCCAAATATCGGCGAAGGACCGCCCTTCGTTTCTCAAAAGACTACCTAAATCCACCTGCTTATTACTATTACAAAGATATAAAAGCAAGATAAAACGATTATAATCTCTTACACTACTAAAAATAATACGTTTATCTACTCCGCGGTTATAGATATGATAGTATTCCCCCACAGAAAAAGAATAATTCCTTTTCATTGATAAAATTATACCATAACGAAGGGCGGTCCTTCGTAATAAAAAAAGCAGCGTCCAAAGACGCTGCGGCTACCAGCTACGATTTCCTAATCCTCCTCCAATCTATGGACTGGGTAAGAAAAATTCCCTGGTGTTGGTTGCCGTCTCATCAAAACTGCCGACACGGCGACCGGGCTGCTTTCGCTCATCAATCGCCCATTTGTAAAACCGTAGAGCTTCGATCAAAACTCCCTGTCTGGTCAGATGCGTCTGTCCACAGCGTTCATCGATGAACCCAACTAAATCGTCCGGGACCCAAACTTGAAATTGCTTGGCTTTGGTTCGGTCGATCATTTTTAGTCATCTCCTGTTAGAATCCTTGTTTAAGGAACTTGTTATACAATAATACTGTCAAAAAAATAAGTCAAGAGAGCTGGGGCTGAAGCTTCAAAGACAATAAATGTGAGACGCCGTCTTTCATGGAAACGCCGTACAAAGCATCGGCGGCGCACATAGTTTCGCGGTTATGGGTGATGATTATAAACTGCGTGTTTTTGGAAAGTTCTTTTAACAACCGCATGAACTTTTGAGTGTTGGATTCGTCTAAAGCCGCGTCAATTTCGTCCAGCACCATCACCGGCGGCCGGCGGATGCTGGCCAGAGTGAACAAAAGAGCAATGGATGTTAAAGTTCTCTCGCCGCCGGAAAGAGTGGTTAAGTTTTTAATTTTTTTTCCGGGCAGTTCCAATTTCAACTCCACCCCATTTTCTGTTTCCTCGTCTTCTGGCCCCAAATTGATCTCTTTCGAATTTCGTGCTTCGGATTTCGGATTTGCGGTTTTGGCCGAGGCCAAAACCGCTTTACCCCCTCCAAATATCAGCCGAAAATAGCCGCCAAAAACATGGTTCATTTCGGATAAAGTGGTCTGGTAGCGCTCGCCGATTTGTTTTTCCAACCCAAAAACCAGATTCTCCAGCGAACCTAAAGTCTGGGCTAAATCCTCGGACTCCTTAGCCAAAAAATTGAAGCGCTCGCTAACACCCTCATGTTCTTGAATAACTTTGCCATCGATAGCACCCACCTCTTCCAAACGTTTCTTAAGCTTCCAAACTTTATCCTCCAAAACCGCTTCGGTTTCGGCCGCGTTTGACGCGGCTAAAACGGCTTGGACCGCCGGGCGGGAACCGCCAATAATATCGGCCAAGGTAACCACCCCCACCGCCGCCAGATCCTGCTGGAACTTAGATCGGTGCAGCTTCATTTTTTCTTCGTCCACTTCCATTTGCCTCAAAGTATCTTCTAAACGATAAAGTTCGGCTTCCTCCTCACGGTAAGATTTCTCCTTAACCAGCAAAACCTGCCGCTCTTCCACAAAAACTTTTTCCTTCTCGGCGCGCGCGCTCATCGTTTTTTCCAGCCGCGATTTTATTTCCTGCCTCTGGGTCAGCAGTTTTTCCAAACCCTGTTTAAGCACAGGCAGAGTGTTGGCGCCGCCAGCCGGATCAAGGCCGGTTGACATAACTTTAAGCAGATCTTGCAAAGCCACCGCCACACTGGCCATCAAGTGGCGCAAAGACTCCACATCCATACCCTTAAAGTCAATATTGAGCTTGCTAACCAGCCCGCCGATTCTACCTTTTAGATATTCGGCGCTGACCGGCAGGTGTTGTTTCTCTTTTTGCTCCTGGAGTTCTAGGCCGCCCTCGGCGGCAATGATCTCTTTTACAAGCTGATTTTCATCGTGCTCCAACTTTCTGACTTTGGCCGACAACAAAGCCGCCTCGTCGGCCAAAGCATTTTTCTTATCTAAAGAAAAAATATCGTCTTTTAATCCTTTGACTTTATGGGTTAAGGGTCTTAAGGCCAATTTTATTTTTCTTTTATGCTCCGCCAGCCTGTTTTCCCAAGCCGCGAGGCCTTGATAGCGTAAACCAAACATATTCTGGGCCGCCTCTTTTAATTGGCGGGAGTATTCTGCCTTCTTGGCCAGTTTATTTTTTTCCTGCTCTAGAACTCTGAGTTGGGGTTTGAGTTCAGCCAGTATGGCCTGGACCTTTTCCAAATTATCCCGGGTGTGTTTTAAGCGCCCCACCGCTTGATATTTTTTATCTTGATATTCCTTTACGCCGGCGGCTTCTTCCACAAAATTCCTAAATTCCCGCGGGGAAAGATTAAGCAATCTATCCGACATCCCCTGCGAAATCACCCTGTAGGAGCTGTCACCCACCCGCGACTTAGCCAAAAACTCAGTAAGGTCAGCCAAGCGGACCTGGCGCCCGTTTAACCCATAGGTATTCTCGCCGCTTTTATCCACCGCGCGGGTTATGACGGCCTCGCTAAAACCCCAGGGCTGATCGGCCTCAGCCGCCATATCAAAGTGCATAGCCACGCTGGCCTGGGCCAAAGAATGCCGGCTGGCCGAGCCGTAAAAAATTAAATCTTCGCCCTTTTTGCCGCGAAGATTCTTAAAACTCTGCTCGGCCAAAGCCCAGCGGATGGCATCCACTATATTGGATTTGCCCGCACCGTTGGGGCCGGCCACCACCGTGATACCCTTAGGGAAATCCAACGTGGTCTTCTTGGCAAACGATTTGAAACCGGAGAGTTCTAATTTCTTTAAGTGCATCGGACCTATTGGTCCTATAGGTCTTATAGGACTTACTTATTAAGCGCGTCTTCAGCCGCTTTTTGTTCGGCTTCTTGTTTAGACGGGCCGGAGCCGCCGCCGGCGAGTTCATCTCCCAAAAACACGCCGACTTCAAAAATCTTATCGTGGTCGGGGCCATTTTCCTTCAACACCCGATAGCTGGGAGTGATGCCAAACTTTTCTTGGGATTGTTCTTGAAACAAACTTTTGGCGTCCTTATAAAGATTATTCTTTATGATATATTCCAAACCGGAAAGAATATTCTTTTTTATAAACTCGTAAGCCGCCTCAAAACCTTGGTCCAAGTAAATGGATCCGATGATGGCCTCCATGGCATTAGCCAAAATAACCTGCCGGGCCCGGCCGGTATCTTTGGCTTCGCCGCGGGAGAGCATTAAATGTTCGTTAAAGCCGAGCTGTACGGCCACCTCGCTAAGATTGACGTAGTTAACCAAAGCCGCCCGCCAGTTGGTCAGCTCGCCCTCGGGGTTAGAGTATTTTTTGTAAAGATATTCCGTCACCGCCAATTCCAAAACGGCGTCGCCTAAAAATTCCAGGCGCTCATTGTTTTCAAAACCGGAACTTGAGTTTTCGTTGAGCCAGGAGCGATGAATTAGGGCTTGTTTTAAAAGATTTTTATCTTTGAAAACAACTCCTAATTTATCCTCCAAAATTTTTAGATTGTCCATTATTTATTTGATTTTAGAGCGTCATCTTTTAACGGCTCGCCGATCTCGCGGTAAATCGTGCCTAAAACGCCGTTAACAAACTTGCCCGAAGACTCGCCGCCGAAAGATTTAGCGAGTTCAATGGCCTCGTTGATGGCCACCTTGGGCGGCACCTCTTTGTAATCGCCGAACAAAAGCTCAAAAATACCCAGCCGTAAAACATTCCTATCCACTATAGCGATCTGGTCGATGGGCCATTCCGGAGCGGCTTGGGCGATTATCTGATCTATTTTGGCCAGATTTTTTATAACACCGTTGACCAACTGGCGGATAAAAGAATCATCTTCCAGGCCGGGGCCGAACTCCCTGACGTTCTGATTGACAAATGTATCTAAGTCGGCCCCGCGCTCGCCGCGAAAATCCCATTCATACAGCGACTGCATAACGATGGAACGAGACAAGTGACGATTAGCCATAGAAGTTCAAAACTAAAATCTCAAAAATAAAAGCTTGAATTTTAAGGTTTAGATTTGAGATTTGATTTTTGAGATTTGATTTCAACGATCTGCCTGCCTTTATAGCTCCCGCAGTTATAGCAAACCATATGCGGCATAATTTTAGTGCCGCACTTGGCGCAAGAAGTTAGACTTCTCTTTTTTAGAGCGAGATGGCTGCGCCGGTGGCCTTGTTTGGATTTGGTTCTGCGCGCTCGTGGTACACCCATATTTTTCTACGAATGCTAGTGAGTAGCTAAAAATATGTGCCCCGTAGTGAACCGAGTCTGCGAGGTTCTACTACTGGGGCCATGCATCACACTAGCTTTCTTAATTATATCTAAAATTCAACTAAGACACAATAACAGAAAAAATTGAATCAAGCAACACAAAACGCCTCAACGCCGTTGAGCCGTTTGAGTCAACCGATTTTTCTTTCAAACAAAAAACTCCTCTGGTATACTGTGATTGATTATTATATCTCCAACATGAAATTCACTCACCTTCATGTCCATTCTCACTATTCCCTGCTGGACGGTTTGGGTAAGATTGATGATTTGATCAAACGGGCGGGCGAACTCGGTATGGAAGCACTGGCGCTCACGGATCACGGGGCGATGTACGGCGCCATTGAGTTTTATAAAAAGGCCAAAAAGGCCGGCATCAAACCCATCATTGGTTGTGAGTTATATATGGCCTATGAAAAAATGGCCGACAAGCGCGCCGGTATAGATGATAAACGCCATCATTTAACGGTGCTCGCCCAAGATAACGAGGGTTATAAAAATCTGATCCAATTGGTCACCCAAGCGCATTTGGAAGGTTTCTATTACAAGCCCCGCGTGGATAAAGAATTGTTAAAACAACATTCGCGCGGATTGATTGTGCTTTCGGGCTGCTTCCAAAGCGAAATTTCCAAGGCCGTTCGGTCAAGAAAAGTAGACCAAGCCGAAGAATTGATCAGAGAGTACCAGGAGATATTCGGGCGAGACAATTTCTTTCTGGAAATCATGCCCCATCACGACGGCGACGACCTCACCTCCATCCACCAGACCATGGCTTACCTGGCCCAAAAGACGGGCGCGCCGCTGGTGGCCACCAACGACGTCCATTATATCAATCCCGAAGACGCCGAAGCCCAGGATATTTTAATCTCGGTCCAAACCGGCACGCATGTTAAAGATCAAGATCGTTTAACTATGCGCCAATACAACCTATCTTTGTTAAGCGGCGAGGCAATGGATCAATTTTTTAACAACTATCCTCAAGCCATCGCCCAAACAAACGAAATCGCCCAAAGAGTAAACTTGAATTTAGAATTGGGGCAATGGACTTTCCCTAATTTCCAATTGCCGCCCGGCCTAACGGCTGATGGCGAATTAAGAAGATTAGCCGAAGCCGGGTTTTCGCGGCGCAATTTGGAACGTTCGAGTGTGTATTTGGATAGACTAAATTACGAACTCGGCATTATCGAGAACAAGGGTTACGCTCCTTACTTTTTGGTGGTGGCCGATCTTTTAAGGTTCGCTCATGAAAATGGAATTTTAACCAACATCCGCGGCTCGGTGGCCGGCTCGCTGGTTACATATCTCGCCGACATCACCAAAATAAATCCCATAGAATATAAAATTCCTTTTGAAAGGTTTCTAAACCCCGAGCGCCCCTCGGCGCCCGATATCGATATGGATTTTGCCGACAACAGGCGTGATGAGGTGATTCAATACGCCATAAAAAAATACGGCGCAGACAAAGTGGCCCAAGTAGGCACCTTCGGCACCATGATGGCCCGCGCCGCCGTGCGCGACGTAGCCAGAGCCCTCGGCCACCCTTATGCCGTGGGCGACAGCATCGCCAAATTGATTCCTCTGGGCTCGCAGGGCGCCCCAATGACCATAGACCAAGCCCTAAAGATTACGCCCGAGCTGGAGCGACTTTACGAAACCGATCCGGTGTCGGCCGAAGTGATCAACCAAGCCAAGAAAATGGAGGGTTGCGCCCGGCATATTTCGGTTCATGCCGCCGGCGTGGTTATCGGCCCCCGACCGCTGACCGAATTCGTGCCCTTGCAATTGGATCCCAAAGGCGGCCGAGTTATAACCCAATACGATATGTACGCCGTGGAAGAGGCCGGACTTTTGAAATTTGATTTTTTGGGCATAAGGAATCTCTCTATTTTGGAGAACACCGTCAAACTGGCCAAACTGCATCGCCAGGTGGATGTGGATATAGATGCTATTCCTTTGGACGACAAAAAATCTTTCGCTCTTTTGGCCAAAGGCGAAACCATCGGCCTGTTTCAGTTAAACGGCGCCGGTATGACTAAATATCTAAAAGACTTAAAACCGACCACCATCCACGACATCAACGCTATGGTGGCTCTGTATCGCCCCGGCCCATTGGAATCTATCCCCAAATATATTGAGCGCAAGCACAATCCCCGCTTGGTGAACTTTTTTGACCCGCGGATGAAAGATATTTTGGACCAATCTTACGGCATTTTGACTTATCAAGACGATGTTTTGATGGTGGCCATAAAGCTGGCGGGTTATAGCTGGCTGGAAGCCGACAAGTTGCGCAAGGCCATGGGTAAAAAAATTCCCGCCGAAATGGAAGCTCAAAGAACCAAATTGATAGCCGGCCTCATACAAAACGGCATGACCGAGGTCAAAGCTCAAGAATTGTGGAAATTGATTGAGCCTTTTGCCGCCTACGGTTTTAACAAAGCCCACGCGGCCAGCTACGGCCGGGTGGCCTACCAAACCGCTTACGCCAAAGCCAATTTCCCGGCCGAGTTTATGGCGGCGGTGCTCACGGCCGATTCGGGCGATATAGAAAAAATTGCTTCTACCATCAATGAATGCCACAGGATGAACATTCCCGTCCTGCCGCCGGACGTTAATGAAAGTTACGGCCAGTTTACGGTCATAAAAAGTCCCGACCACCAATCCGACAGCATAAGGTTCGGCTTGGAATCCATAAAAAACGTGGGCATAAACGTGGTGGCGGCCATAATTGAAGCGCGCCGTCGCGAGAGCGGCCGCTTTAAGTCACTGGCCGATTTTATTGAGAGAATTCATCATAAAGACCTAAACAAAAAATCGTTGGAGTCTTTGGCCAAAGCCGGGGCTCTGGACAGTTTGGGCGAGAGAGGCCAAATTTTGGAAAATATGGATTATCTTTTAAGTTTTTCCAAAGAAATCAAGCAGGCCAGATCATTAAATCAAGCCAGTATTTTTGACGGCTTGGCCGATGCCACTCCAGCCCTAAAGTTAAAACCGGCCGTTGCGGCCGATCCGGCCGCCATGCTCGCCTGGGAAAAAGAACTCTTGGGCCTATATGTAAGTTCGCATCCGTTGGAACCGTTTAGAGAAACTCTGGCGAAAAAAACCAAACCCATAAAAAATCTTTTGGCTTCCAGTCTGACTGTGACGGTGGGCGGGATAATTTCTAACTACAGAAAAATAATCACTAAAAACGGCCAACCGATGGTTTTTGCGCAACTGGCCGATTTCTCCGGTGAAATCGAGGCTGTGGTTTTTCCCGACACCTACCGGCAAAACCCCGACCTCTGGCAGCGCGACAAAATTCTCCTGGTAAAAGGCCAAGTGCAGATTAGAGATAATACATTGAAGCTGGTCTGCAAAGATGCTACGATTCTTAAGTAAATAGAAACTTGTCGAAATGCTAATGAATCCGGATCATAAAAAATTAGGCCAGGAATTGGATCTTTTTTGCTTTTCTGATTTGGTGGGGAGCGGCCTGCCGTTGTGGACGCCTAAAGGCACCATCGTAAGAAACCTGCTGGATGATTTTGTGTGGGCGTTGCGAAAAAAACATGGCTACCAGCAGGTTGATATACCGCATCTCGCCAAAAAGGATTTGTACGAAAAAAGCGGCCATTGGGAAAAATTCAAAGACGAGCTTTTCCAAATTAAAACCCGCGAGGGGCATATTTTCGCCTTAAAGCCGATGAACTGCCCCCATCACGTCCAGATTTTTGACCGCAGGCCCATGAGCTGGCGCGAACTGCCCCAACGCTACGCCTCCACCACCAAAATGTACCGCGACGAACAAACCGGCGAGCTAAACGGCTTGGTGCGGGTGCGCGCTATTACCATAGACGATGCTCATGTTTTCTGCCGCCGCGGCGAGATCAAAGAAGAATTTTCCAAAGTCTGGGATATTATAGACGAATTTTATAAAACCATCGGTTTTGATTTGAACGTTAAATTATCTTTCCACGATCCCAAAAACAAAGAAAAATATCTAGGCACAGCCGAGATGTGGCAATTTGCCGAAAACCAATTGCGTGAAATTGCCAAAGAAAAAGGTATGGCCTCCGAAGAAATTTTAGGCGAAGCCGCTTTTTATGGCCCCAAAATAGATTTTAACGCCCAAGATTCTTTGGGCCGGGAATGGCAAGTGGCCACCATTCAATTGGATATTAATATGCCGGAAAGGTTTGATTTAACTTGCGTCAACGAAAAAGGAGAAAAGGAAAGGATTGTGATGGTTCATAGCGCCATTATGGGTTCTATTGAAAGATATCTGGCGATTTTGTTGGAACATTTTAACGGCGCTCTGCCGCTATGGCTCTCTCCGGTGCAAGCGGCCGTATTGCCCATCAGCGACAAATTGAATGACTATGCCCATAAGATTGCCGACGAACTGGTAGCTGAAGGCATCAGAACCGAAACCTACGGCCGCAGCGACACTATTGGCAAAAAGATCCGCGAAGCCGAAACCCAAAAGATTCCCTATTTGATAATCGTGGGTGAAAAAGAAGAAAAAAATGGCACGGTGGCCCTCCGCCAGCGTTCTAAAGGCGATTTAGGTGAAGTAAAAATACACGAGTTTATCTCCCGTCTTAAAAAAGAAATTGAATCCAAGTCTCTCTAAAGTCGTAGTTATTTTAGGGGTTACCGCTTCGGGAAAAACTGATTTAGCCATCAAGTTAGCTCACAAGTTTAACGGCGAGATAGTTTCGGCCGATTCTCGGCAGGTTTATAAAGAATTTGACATCGGCACGGCCAAACCTCAAGGCCATTGGATGACCGTGGGCGGTTCCAGAGAGTTTATGTCGGGCGGGATAATTCACTACTTAGTAGATGTGGTTGACCCTAAAGAAGACTTCACTTTGGCCTCATACCAAAAATCAGCCATAGAAAAATTAAAAGATATCGCCCGGCGCGGCCGCTTGCCTTTTTTGGTCGGCGGAACCGCGCTTTACTTGAAAGCCGTTCTGGAGAACTGGGGCATCCCCTCGGTAGAGCCCAATCCGGGCTTGCGGCGCAAATTGGAAAATAAAAACGTGGCCGAACTTTTCGCCGATCTTAAAAAGAAAGATCCGGAAGCCGCGGCCATCACCGGCGCGGCCAATAAAAGAAGAATCATCCGAGCTTTGGAAGTTATCCATCAAACCGGCCGAAAGTTTTCCGAACAGAGAAAAATCGGACGCCCCATTTTTGACGCCTTAAAAATCGGCCCCAAGATAACGCGCGCGGAACTGGCCGCAAAAATCACGCGCCGCACGAACGAAATGATGAAAAACGGCCTGATGGAAGAAATCAACCGTTTGCGCAAAAAATATGCCTGGGATCTGGTGCCGATGCAAAGCATAGACTATCAGGAGTTCAAAGATTTTTTTGAGGGCAAAAAAACCATAACTGAAACTATAAAAACAATAAACGCCCATCATTTGGCCTACGCTAAGCGCCAGATGACTTGGTTCAAAAAGGATAAAGACATAAACTGGGTTTCTTCCCCCAAAGAAGCCGAGGAAAAAGTAAAAAGTTTCCTCAAGAAATAAAACGGCTACTCCATTAAAAAAGCCCCGACAGTTTCCTGCCGGAGCCTATCGAGGTTCGACCTCGATAAGTGAAAAGTTCAACCCGCCTACGCTCAAGCTGCGGCGGGCAGGCTCGCGAGCACAGCCGAAGGATCTTCGTCATCCAAGCCGTCCTCAAGCCAGCAGTAGTCCCAGTGCCACTCGCCCCCGAACCAGTCGAGGCACAGCGCACCGCGGAAGCCGTCCGGACTGCGAAGGGAAGTGCCGTCAAAGAAGATGTAGGTGGTGTTGCCGTTAATCTTCTCCTTCCAACCCTCGGGGATTCGATGCTTGTTCTCCCAGAGGGTCTGGAATATTTGGGCATCCAGGCGGATGTGGTTGGCGGCTTTGAGCCGTCTGATGCGTTCCGTTCC
>JBASTM010000006.1:0-38805 GCA_049274895.1 Minisyncoccia bacterium | reverse complement strand
TTTTAACCCACTTCGCACGCCTCCTTAATTTCTCGGCAAAGCCTCGGTCAAAAATAGGTGCGAGAGTGTTTGCCGGGGTTACCTTTGTAACCCGTTAAAAGCAAAGACATTTGCTTTTGGCCCACTCTGCCACCCCACCAAAAAATTACTTGATGAAATTTTTCAAAATCCCATCCAACCCGCCGCCCGAGGGCAGGGATTTTTGCAAATCGCCTATTTGCTGGCTGATACCGAGCGCTTTTTGTAAAACCGGCTGGATGGCGAGATACCCCCAAGCCAGCCCGCCGACGATGATGATCCACTTCAACAGAGTGAAAAATCTGGCCCATAAAACGGCCCGGTGCATTTTTTGAACCAACTGCAAGGTTCGTTCCGAAATCTCCAGATTTTTGCGCAATAATTCTTTGATGTCAGATTCCATAAGCGCGATGCGAATTTACAAATTCGTGCGAATCTACGAATAAAATCCATTCGCGTCATTCGCATGCATTCGTATATTGGTGTCGCACTTTAATTTAAGCACGAAAAAAGCCCGCCTGGAAAGGGGGCCTTTTCATCCTAACTTGTAAAATCGACCTTCAACCCGTTAGAGGCAGAGGATCATTGTGATTCCTCGCGGCCTCTAACGGGACTCACCCAAGATTTAGGTGTTTGGTTATTCGTCTATCCGCGCCGGCAACTGGACTTCTTTTTTGGACAAAGCGATTACGTTTCTGGCGATGCTGTTTAAGGCCAATATAGCGAAAAGCCCGATAGCCGCGGCCAGAAAAACAACCAACGGCTCGGCGCTTTGAAAAGCGGAAACTGTGTAGTGAAAGACGCTACTGGGGCTCGAAAGTGAATTAAAGGTATTGGAAGCCACCGCCTTAAAAGCCACGTATTCATGCTGGATCACCAAGAAAACAATTATTAAAGGCAGCTGCAGAAAAATCACCGGCTTGGATTTGTTCCAAAGCCAAGTTGTGTAAACCCGGCGCATTATTTTGTTTTTTAACTGCTGATTGGTCATAGAGATTTTATTGATCGCCAATGGTGGGCTGTTCACCCTTTTCCAAAGTTTTTTTCATCAACTTGCGGCCCCTAAAGAGCCGCATTTTTATGGCCGGAATCGTCAGTTTTTCATTTTTGGAGATGGTTTCGTAAGATTGATCCTGCAAGTAGTGCATCTCCACTATCTTTTTAAGCTCTTCTGGTAACTCTAATAGAACCTTCGCTATTATCTCTTTGGTTTCCAGATCGGTTTTGAGGTTGTTTTTTTCGTCTATAATGTCGTATTTGTAGGTTTCAAAAAACTCCATGGAAACCGCCTGTTTCTTTTTTATACGCTGGTAAAAAGTGTACGAGGTGTTGACCAAAACCTTGTAAGCCCAGCTCTTAAACTCTATACCCTCTCTTTTTTTGAACTTTTTGGCGTTTTTATAGATTTTGGCGAAAGCTTCCTGAACAATATCTTCGGCGTCCTCGCGGGTCTTGACCACCCTCAAAGCCGAGCGCATAAAAGCGTCCTGATATCGATCCACCAAAACCCCAAACAAGTTGGGGTTTCGTAAAGAGGCAGCCAGGATGGCCTCGTCCTTGGTTGCGCCCAAAGCCGAATCCACCCATCTCTCCGGCTTGTGATTACGGTCTAAATAAGCCATCAGGAGAAAAACAAATGAGTTATTATTTATTGTTTATGTGCCTCTTTATACTATATAACGACCTCAAATGCAAGGGAGTTTCTTCCACTTCGCTAAAAGCCCTGCCTGCCGGCAGGCAGGTTCGCGGGACAGGACTTTTGTCAGGCAGGGTCGGATTTGATATGATTTTCCTAGTCGGAGGGCCCTTGTAGTTCAACGGATAGAACAGCACACTCCTAACGTGCGGATCCAAGTTCGATTCTTGGCGAGGGCACCGGAATTAAAATTAAAAATAAAAAAACATGTGGGAAAATTATCTAAGTCATTGGGCTCTGCCGTTAAGCATTTTAGGCATAGTGGTTGGAGGTATTTTATTGATAGTGTTTATAATCTGGTCTATCTACTGGAAAGGCCGCGGCCTGTGGCGGGCCGCGCACCAAAACAGCAAGCCTTGGTTTATCGCCTTGCTGTTAATCAACACGCTTGGTATTCTGGAGATTCTCTATATTTACATTTTCAGCAAGAAGAAAAAACTGTAATACTACATGGTAATTTTTACCAAACATGCTCTGGAGAAATTCAAAGTATTAAGAAATCATAAGTTTTCGGTTCTAAAAAAGAAGGTTGTAGAAGCAGTAACCAAACCGGACTTGGTTGACCACTCCAGAAGTCCATTATTGATCGGGCAAATTTCAGTTGACAGAACCCATGTCTTGAGAGTAGTTTATAAAAAGGAAAATGATGCTATAAAGATTATAACTTTCTACCCCGGTAGAAAAAAACAATATGAAAAAAAATAAAATAAAACTTAACTACGAACCCGATTCCGACGTCTTAAGTTGGGAGGTTTCGGCTAAGCCGATCGACTTCGCCGAAGAAATCGGCAATATGATAGTACACTTCTCTGAAGATAATACTCCTGTTTTATTCGAAATCTTGGATGCTACAAATTTTATTAAAAGAGCCGATAATCTGGTTCGTAGAGAATTTATTACTAATAATAAAGGAATCCCGGTTTCGGTTTCTAAATAACGCAACGGGCCTATAGTAAATCGGCATTACGCCTCCATGGCATGGAGGAGGGCCGGGTTCAATTCCCGGTAGGTCCACTCTTCGACTTCGCGCAAGAAATCTCCCACAAAGGGTAACCCTTTGTGATTTTACTAATCAAAAAGAGAATGGATATGACAAAAGGCGGCCGAAGGCCGCCTTTTTTGGCGGTTTGCCCGAACGCGCCGGAATTGATAAAATTAAGCGATAATGCGCTCTCAAATTAAAGAGGCACTCCAAGCCACCGTCTCTAAAAAATTCGGCTTAAAACAGGTGCCGGATTTTTCGGTTGATATTCCAGAAAACGCCGAACACGGCGATTACGCCAGCAATATTGCCTTGGTTCTCGCCAAAGAACTTAAAAAGCGAAACCCCGTACTGTCGCGCGAAGCGCGTCTAGTACCGGGGAATCCCCTGGACGTCGCTCGCGCCGTGGATATGGAGTTGGAAAAATGGTGCCTGGAAAACGGCATCACCACGGAAATCGCGCCGCCGGGGTTTATAAACTTCTTTCTGGACAATAAAAATCTCGGCGCGGCCTTGAAAGAGATATTAAAAAAGAAGGAAAGGTTCGGCCGCGGCGCCAAAAAGAAAGAAACAATAATAATAGAGTACTCCTCCCCCAACATCGCCAAACCCATGGGCGTGCACCACCTGCGCACCACCATCATCGGCCAAGCTTTGGTAAACATCCATTCTTTTTTGGGCTATAAGGTTTTAGCCATGAGTTTTCCCGGCGACTGGGGCACGCAGTTCGGTTCATTGATCGCCGCCTACAAAAAATGGGGCGACGCAAAAAAAATAAAGAAAAATCCCATCAAAGAGATGCTCAACCTTTACGTCCGGTTCAGCCACCTGGCCGAAGGCGATGAGACCTTACAGGAGGAAGCTCAAAAAGAATTTAAGAAACTGGAACAAGGCCACAAGGAAAACAGAAAAATTTGGACCTGGTTTAGAAAAGAATCCTTCAAAGACTTTGATAAAGTTTACAAAAAACTCGGCGTCAAAATACCTTTGGTTTTTGCCGAAAGTTTTTTTGAGCCCTACTTAAAAAAAGTCATCGCCGATGCCGTAAATAAAAAAATAGCCGAGCGCGGCCAGGATAGTTCGCTGGTGGTTAAGTTCCCAGACGGCACTCCACCGCTGTTGCTGCAAAAGTCCGACGGCGCCACACTCTATGCCACCCGCGACCTCGCCCAGATGAAATACCGAGTTCAAAAATGGCAGCCCGCTAAAATTTTAATCGTGGTGGCCAACCAGCAGACTCTCTATTTTGACCAGATTTTCAAAACCGCGGCCATGCTGGGCTACGCCAAGAAGGAAAATCTGGTGCACGTTAAATTCGGCATGGTTTTGGATTCAACCGGCAAAAAATTCGCCACGCGCGAAGGCAAGTTGATACCCTTGGCCGATGTTTTGGATGAAGCGGTGCGCCGAGCAAGAAAAATAGTAGATCAATTAAACCCAAATTTGCCCAAAAAAGCGAAACCCCGCACTGTCGCGCGAAGCGCGTCTAGTGCCGGGGAAAAAAACAAAATCGCCGAAGTGGTCGGTATTGGCGGCCTAAAATTTTTTGACATGTCGCAAAATCGCTTAAGCGACATTGTTTTTGACTGGAACAAAATGCTCAATCTTAAAGGCGCCTCGGCGCCCTACGTCCAATATGCCTACGCGCGCCTAAAAAGCGTTTTGCGAAAGGCAAAGATTAAGTCATCAGTCGGGCCGATTGACCTTGATCTATTAAAAGAAAAACAAGAGCAAGCGCTCTGGCGTCATTTGGTCCATTTTACCGAAATCCTTGAAGACGCCGCCGCCAGATACGAACCCAGCCGCCTGGCCGAATACCTGTTAAAACTGGCCGAAAAAATTAACCATTTCTACGAAGCCATACCCATACTTTCAGCCGAGAAGGAAATCAAGAAAAGCCGACTGGCGCTGGTTGAAGCCGCGGCTATTATAATTAAAAGCGGGATGAACCTATTGGGGATAGAAGTGCCTGAAAGGATGTAAATAAAGTATGGTAAAATAAAGGAATGAATTTTATTGTTGATGCCATAAAAAAAGTTAAGCCAGCGGTGGTAAGCGTGGTCATCACTAAAGAGATTCCCGAAGAACTCTTAAATCAACTGCCCTACTTTGGGCCGGGCGGTATGTTGGTTCCGCCCGAAGAAAAAAAAGAAGGTAATGGCGGCAGCATCCCCATGGATCATGAAAAAATTAAGGTCGGCGGCGGCTCGGGCTTTATAGTTTCGCGCGACGGCTTGATTATTACCAACAAACACGTGGTGCAAGATCCGGAAGCCATTTATACCGTGGTCATGGAAAACGAACAAAGGTTTCCGGCTAAAGTTTTGGCCCGCGATCCCATCAACGACATCGCCATCTTAAAAATAGAATCGGAAAAAGAATTGCCTTTTGTAAAACTGGCCGATTCCAACAAATTGGATCTGGGCGAAACGGCCATCGCCATCGGCAACACCTTGGGTGAATTTAAGAATACCGTTTCGGTGGGCGTGGTTTCGGGCTTGTCACGTTTTATAACCGCGCAAAACGAATTTAACGGCGAGCCCTCTTTTTTGCGCGGCTTGATCCAAACCGACGCCGCCATCAATCCGGGCAATTCGGGCGGGCCGTTAATAAATACGCGGGGCGAAGTCATCGGCATCAATGTAGCCGTGATACTGGGCGCTCAAAACGTGGGCTTTACCATACCCATAAATTCGGCCGCCAAAGATTTGGAAGATCTTAAAAAATTCGGCCGCTTAAGAAAGCCGTTTTTGGGCGTAAGATACTTGATCATCAATAAAGATATGAAGGACCGTTTGAAACTGCCCGCCGAAACCGGTGCCTACGTGATGAAAGAAAACGTGCCCGGCGACGAGGCCGTGGTTAAAAACAGCCCGGCCGACAAGGCCGGCTTAAAAGAAAGAGATATTATTTTAGAATTTAACGGCGTCAAACTGACCAGTGAAAAAAATCTGCAGGACGTTTTGGAAAACTGCAAAATCGGCGAAAACGTGCCCTTAAAAGTCCTGCGCGCCGGCCAGGAACACGAACTCAAACTGGTTTTGGAAGAAAGAAGGTTCTAAGTGTGATTAAAAAAGATACTGTTGAGCGAACTCAGGGAGGATTGTTTTATTAAAATAGGGAGGGTTAAGATCCCCTCCCTGGCGAGCGAAACAGCATCTTTTTTATAAACCTATTCCACCACCTTGGCGCCGAGTTGGCGCAGAAACTCGCTCGGGTTTATCCAATCTTTTTTAAGTTCGTCCAAGCCCTCCACATAACCTCTGATATCAACTTTCTCTTGGCGCGACAGGCCGAAGTGAAGATGTTTTCTTTCGCCATCAGTTTCGCTGGAATAATCGGCTCCCAAATAACCAATCACTGCGCCGGCGCCGATTTTTTGCCCCACTTTTGCCTTAACATCCCACAACCGCACATGGCCGTAAATTCCTATTAGATCTATATCTCCAAAAGAGTGTTTTACGGCCACCACTCCCCCATAACCGTTGGCCAGTTCCACCTCTTTAACCTCGCCCTCAAAAATGGAATAGACCGGCACTTTCCGGTTAATATCGCCCGAGTCAACCTCCACATCCACACCCGAATGATAGCCCAAAAACCGATTGCTTCTATAAACCCCGAAAGGATTTACTGTTTGATTTTCGTAAAAATTTCTAACGGGCAGGTAGACTGCCCCGGCTACCGGCTTAAAAGTATGGCCAGCAGCACTGTAAGGCGGATAACCCAATTGTTGTAAGACAGCTTCAACATATTCTTCTTCGGAAAGATTTTTTACTTTTTGCGAATCAAAATAACTAACCAGCACGCTGGAAATTACAAAGAAGAAAAAAATAATCAATAAAAGCGGCCGAGATATCATATTTAACTTTCTTTTTTTGCGGAATCTAAATGACTTAAAGAGTAGTCCAGCCGGGCGCCGACTTTTTTACCGGGGTTGAATATGCCTGCGGGGTCAAAAATTTTCTTGACCTCTTCAAAAAGACCGTAAACCTCCGGGCCGAAAAACTGTTTTAGATACGGCCCGCGAATCAAACCGTCGTTGTGTTCGGCGCTCATCGAGCCGCCGAACTTAATTACCAAATCGTAGACTCTCCGGCTTATTTGGACAATCAAGTTTTTGGCTTTAGGGTCGGCCAAATCCATCAAAGGAATAATGTGAAAATTGCCGTCGCCCACGTGCCCGGCGATAGTGTAAATTACGGGGTAAGCATCTAAAATAGCGTAAAGCTGGGGCAAGAATTGGGGCAAATGGTCGGGCTTTACAATAATATCGTCTATGAAAGGCGCAGCGCGCAGATTTTTTATTTTTTGCCTTAAAAGGTTAAAACTTTCGCGCCTAATAATCCAGTATTTTTCGGTGTCGTAGCCGGGCATGGAGATTTTAGTGTCTAACCTAAATTTTTCTAGTGATTTTTCCGCGGCTCGAGCTTTTTGGTAGACCTCTTCTTCTGTTTCGCCTGAGAACTCGGCCAGCATCACCATCTTAGGCATGCCTTTTAAGAATATCAGCCAAAATTCGTGTAAGAAATTAAACCCCAGATGGATCAGACCGCCTTTAAGTTTTCGAGCCAGTTCCGGCAAAAACCTTATAGCCACCTTAAAAGTGTGGTCGTCGTAGGATTCAAAACTTTCCGGCTTAAACTTCAAAATTGCCTGCGTAATTTGGGCCAGCGACTTCATATCTTTTAAGAAAATCACCAGCAAGCGGCGATGTTTTTTGGGTTCTATCAGGCGGAATTTTATTTCTGTAATCACGCCTAGCGTGCCCTGGGAACCAACTAACAGTTTGGTTAAATCAAAAGTTTTTTTAACCGGGTCATACACATCCCATAAGTAATAGCCCGAAGAATTTTTACTGACGCGCGGTTTGGCTTTTTGCAACAAATCATAATTACTAATTACTAAATTACTTATTTTGTTGTAGATTTCTCCCTCCAAACCACCGGCGTTCTTTTTTTCCTCCAACTCCGATGGGCTAAGTGATTGAACGGTATACTCCTGGCCATCCCGTAAAATAACCTTGAGTTCTGGAACGTAATCAATGGTTTTTCCGTATTGCAAAGTTCTTTCGCCGCCGGCATTATTGGCCACCATGCCGCCCACGGCGCAAATTTCGCGCGAGGCCGGATAACTGGGCAAGAGCAAATTCTTTTTTAAGGTCTCCTTTTCAAAATCGCGATAAAAGAGGCCAGGTTCCGCCACGGCGTAATCCGCTCCGATTTCTTTGAATTGGTTGATGTGTTTGGAAACATCAACCACGATTGATTCCGACAAAGCTCCGCCGGTCATATCGGTGCCGCCGGAGCGCATCGTGAGCGAGAGGTTGGGTTGCTTGGATTTATTGTCGGACACAAACTTAACCAAACCCTTTATATCTTCAACATCTTTAGGAAAAACAACTATTTGCGGCCTGATTTTGAACAAGCTGGCATCGCGGCTGTATTTTTCCAAATCCAGCTCGCTGACGCTAACCTCACCCTTAAAAAACTCCTTGATCTTGGAAACGAGATCCATCTAGATATTATAACATCGACAGCTAAAATGAAGAGAAACATCATCCCGAACTGCCCTCACGGAGAAGACTTTAATGTGTTCATATGATGAGAGGCTCCGTGACAGGCAGTGAGGGGTGATGTTTCTTGGAATCACCTGGAAAATCTAGTGAAACTTATTTGGAAGTTAAAACAAACCGCCACAACCAATCCTTGGATTCACCGGCGTAGTCAACTCCAACTCTTTTTGACTTTTTTATTCTTAGTTTTGAGATTTGAGACTTGAGATTTGATCTGTTTTCTACCCACAACTCCCGACCCAGTTTTTGGCCGTTAAGCCGGCGATCAATCTTAAAATGCCGACAAACGCGTCCCGGTCCATTGATACCCAACACTCCCCTGATTAACACCGCCGCCGGATAACCCTTTTTCTCGCACACCAAATTAAGGCAGTGATACATGCCGTAAATCAAATAGACATAAATAGTGCCGGGCTCGCCGAACATCACCTCGGTGCGTTTAGTCCGCCCTTTGGAGGCATGCGAGGCCTGATCGTCAAAACCTTTATACGCTTCGGTTTCGGTGATCATCGCCGCAATCACCCGGCCCGATGGCAGTTTTCGACACAGATATTTCCCCAGTAAATTCTTCGCTACCCAGAGCGTATTTTTGGTAAAAAAATTCTGCTTGAGTTTCATGCCATTCCTTGTTCCACTATATCTTAACTTAGTTCACGATCGTGAGTTATGTTAAGATCAAATCAGAGATTATCTATTTTTCAACAATTTAGCCAAAACATCCATCACATCCAGTTTTTTAGCCCATAATTTTAGATATTTTTTATCCAATCTTTTTCCGGAAATTTTGAAAACGGATTCTACATCCTCTAGATGTCTGCTGGATTTCGATTCCCGATACCAAAGTAACTTACTTAAGATCAGGTCTTCCGGGGATACAAAATATACTTTTTGGCCGTCAATTTTTTTTGGTACCCGGCGCCCAAATTCCGGCCGGCCGGTTGGTGTTTTCTTCATTATCCAAAAATCAACCTTAACACCCGTCTCCGGATCAATAAAATTAAACTCGCCCACCTTCCCAATAGCTTCTCGGGCGGCATCCTCATCAATATAGCCAAATTTTGATATTTTGCGTAAAGCCTTGGCTAAAGGTATAACCTTTGGCTCCACCAACTGAATAACGATATCAACATCAAAAGTCGCCCTAGGGCGACCCCAAACCGAAATTGCAAAGCCACCGGTTACAAAATATCCAATTCCAAGTTCATCAAGAATAGGCGCCACTCTAACGAGTAACTTTCCCGGATTTATTTCTTCTGTCATCTAAATTATTAAGACTTAAACAAAACATGGCTAAAGCCGAAGCCAGCTTCACTTTTTTATCAGCCGACATTTTTCTAAAAATATCATCTTGAATATCCTGAGCTGATTTTTTAGGACTATATTTTTTCATTATTTTGACTATAGCATATCATACTTTGTAAACCCACTCGGTTTTTTGGATCATGGCTTCAAAACTGAACTCTTGAGTTATGGTTTTTTTAAGTCCGCGGGTTAATTTTTTAGCCAATTCCCGATCGCTTGCCAGTTTTAATATGGCCTCCGCCAGCATTTTTGAGTTTTTAGGTTCAACCAAGATACCCGTTTTACCGTCTTTGATCGCCTCATTCACTCCACCCACATCGGTAGCCACCACCGGCACACCGGCGAGCCCTACCTCAAGAATTGAATAAGGAAATCCTTCCTTGGTGGAACTTAAAACCATAGTGTCAAACGCCGCGAGGTACTTTGAAACCTCCGGCACATCCCCTGCCAGAAATACAGTATTTTGTAATTGGTAATTAGTAATTAGCGCTTGGAGTGTTTGACGCTCCGGCCCATCGCCAAAAATGACCAGCTTCAAGTTTGGACACTTGTTTCTTGTCTCTTGGATGGCTTGGATAAGGTAATTGAGCCCTTTGTTGGCGTATAACCGGCCGAGATTGGTTACCACAAAAACATTATCGGGCAAATCACGCCCGATCATCCGGCCAACCTCGGCCCGGGCATTTTTTGGAGAAAGGAATTTTGTCTCGCCAACCGCATTATGGATAACGTAGAGTTTCCGCGGCGGCGCGATCCTACGCTTTAACGCCTGATTAAAATCATCTTGGGAAACGCAGATTATTCTGTCTTTGAACAAAGCCGCTTTCCATTCCAAAAAAACAGCGAGCTTTTTTTTCCAGCCGGGCATATCTTCTTTGAAAATCCAGCCGTGGGCGGTGAAGATAGTTTTTGGTTTATGGTTATTGGTTGTCAGTTTGTAAAAAAACGCGGCGAGCGCCCCTAAAAAGCCAACTTTAGAGCTGTTCAGATGAATAATATCCGGCCGCTCTTTTCGAAAAAGTTTTATGAGTTCAAAAAAAGTCTTGAGGTCGCCGAGAATGCGCACCTCCCTGGCAAGCGATCTAATGTGAACCGTATTGATTCCCTCGCTAGCCAGCGCCTTAAACAAATGTCCCCCAACCGATCCGCCGCAAGCCACCGAGACTTGATATTTATCCTTTAGATTTTTAGCCAAATCAAAAACATATTTCTGCGCCCCGCCCACCACCGGCTGGGTGATCACAAAAAGCAATTTTTTATCCGCCGTCATATTCAGATATTAACACGAATAAATACCCTTTTGTATCAAAAAAACGGCCCAGAAAAAGAACTGCGTGCCTCAAAAAACACAACATCCTTACATTCTCAAGTTTGTAAGGATGTTGTAAGTGTGTTCTATTGAGAAACAGCTACCGACTGGATGACATCGCCTTGGGTGATTTTTCTCACTACCGTTAAACTGGCTTCATCGGCCACTTTGCCAAAAACAGTGTGCTTGCCGTTTAAGTGCGGCTGAGGAGAAAAGGTAACTATAAAAAACTGGCTGCCGTTGGTATTGGGTCCAGAATTGGCCATAGCCAGGGCCCCCACATCCACCGGCAAAGATTTGAGACCATAATTATATTTGTATCCAGCCGACTCCAGCTGGGCGATAACAGCATCGTCAACCCCGATTGATTTGGGGTTGATCTCGTCTTCAAACCTATAACCCGGCCCGCCGGAGCCCACCCGCGGGTCGTCTGATTTGGAAAGCGGATCCCCGCCCTGAATCATAAAATCACCGATAACACGGTGAAACTTGGTGCCATTGTAAAAACCATCTTGGGCCAGTTTTACAAAATTGGCCACGGTCTTGGGCGCCGCGGACGGATACAATTCCAAATCAATATCCCCCTTTTCTGTTGATATCGTAACCATTATTTTCTCGGCATCTTTTTGCTCCACGGTCGGCTGAACGTTTCTGGAGCCATTAGACCTGTTTATAAAATAATAGCCGACTAAAGCCAAGCCAACCAAAACTATGAGACCAAGTAAAATTTTCATCTGCGTAGATTTTTAATTTCTTCGGCCAGTTGGTTAATCATTACTCTAGCCGAATCAAGAATGCTGGCTAAAACAGCAGTAGTGGCTGAAGCCGACGAAGCAGTAATAGAGAACTGTCCGCTATCGGTATAGTTATTTGGATAAGCTAAATCAAAAACTCTTATGGAATAGGCAGAACCTATAGAATTAGGCACAGTCCAAGTGTGATTACCATCGTTGGCCGTATCAGCCACTATAAAATCTTTAAACCCGCCATTTTGGTATAAACTTAGCCTGATTGTGGCTGAATTTCCCTGCGTAGTCTGCCAGGTGATATTGTAACTTGAACCAACCGCAAGATTAGGTGGAGTTGTTATGGAAAATCTTGAAGCCACCGGGGCAGGACTAGGTATAGAAGGTGTCGTGGTTGAAGTTGAGGGAGGTGGTGTTGGGGTTGGCACAGGAGTAGGATTACTCGGCGCCGGTGCTGGAGCCGAAGGTGGAGTGGAGGTGGCAGTTGAAGCTCCATCGGCCAATACCGCAACACCAAAAGTGGTTAGATTATTATTCTCGTTTGATTCATCAACCAAGCCACTGCTATCAACTTTTATTTCCACTAAATTATATCCTTCCGAAGAAACATTCCCTAGTTTTTCCCAACTTGTTCCAGCATTCACAGCCAAGCCCCCCGGCAGCAAATTGCTCCAGCCTAAAACACCCATTTCCCGACCATTGGTTTTGTTAATAGCTGACACTTGGAAAGGTCCACTCTCTTTAGTACCTATATTTTTAACCGTATAGCTTAACAAAAAAGAATCTGCTTTAGAATAATTTTCTTTCTTTGGGCTCACGGAAAACTCATAGATTACCAAATCTGCCTTGGAAGAACCCGGTTCGGTTGGCGAGGGTTGGGGAACCGGCACGGGTGATGGCGTGGGTACGGTATTTGTAGAACTTGCAACAGAGAAAACACCGCTATCTGTAAAATTATTAGGATATGAAGGATTAAAAACTCGTAATTTATACCTCGAACCAACAGCCAAAGCTGGAACGGTCCAAGAATACAAACCATCGTTAGGAATATCTATAGCTATAAAATCTTTAGGGACTTCGTCTTTATACAAACTAAGTCTGACTGTAGATAAATCAGCGGTTGTTGAAGCTGTTTGCCATTTTACATCATAAGTCTTTCCAATTTCTAAACTTTCCCCACCTGCGGGAAAAATAAAGTCAAAAATTTTATCCGGCACCGGGACAGGCTTTGGTGCAGGTGCAGGTGCAGGCAAAGGCGGAGTTGTAGTTGCAGAACCGCTAGTACCAAGTTGAGCCATGTAAATATCCCAAAAAGCAAAAGGCGGAGAATTATTGCGCGAATCTTCCCAAACAACTCTGTCTTTATCTATAGCCGGAAGCTCCTGGACGCTTTTGTTAGCGGTAATGGCTTCTACTCCTACCAGTGGTTTAGAGATATCGTATAAATAAATATTCTCGTTGCCATTTTTAATATCTCGCCAAACTATCTTACTATCCGAAATATCGGGGTTTGTCCTAAAACTGTTATCCGCTAGTAGTTTTTCCTCGGGGCATTGGCTGGTCTCGGTATTATAAACACAAGTATAAATATCGGGGCTACCACTTCGCCCATCTTCCCAAACAACTCTATTTCCCGATACAGCCGGATTACCCTGCCATCCAGAATCAGTTGTAATTCGCAATGAAGTTCTTTTAGAGAGATCATAAAGATATACATCGCTCCCAGGATTAGAACCCCACTCTTCCCAAGTAATCAAGTTACCAAAAATATCCGGATTCGTTTGGTTATTTAGATCAAAAGTTATCCGCTCCGTGGTATTGGTAGATAAATCTCTCAAGTATATATCCCAATTACCATTACGATTATCCTGCCAAACAATTCTATTACCATCTATGACCGGCTCGGCCTGGCTGGCCGAATCAGAAGTTATTTGTTCAACTAAACACTGTTTTGTTATTCGGTTATAGGTGCATAAATATATATCGCTTGAGCCCGGGTAAGAACGCCAAACAATTCTATTGCCAGAAATATCCGGAGTTTGCGCCGCCAAAGAACGATCCGTAAGCTGGGTTTCTGTTTTATTAGCTAAGTCATGTACAAATAGAGCCTCTGGAGTGCCAAAATTGGGCAAATCGGACCAAATTATTAAATCTCCAGAAATTTTTGGTTTGATTTGATATCCGGGGCTAATAGATATTGGCTCGGGAAAATAGTTTTCAATCTCAACTTTTATTATTTTGGAAAATATTTGTCCTTTATTATCCGTTACGGCCAATTGAAGAAGATGCGGCCCAACAGTAAGATCTTTAATATTCCAACTGCCCAAAAATCCATTTTCCACCGGTGTAGCTACAGCACCACCAATAGGGATCCAGTAAGATAAACTCTCCGACCAATATGAAAGCTGGTAACTGGAAAACCCAGCTCCGGAAGCAGTACCCTGTATATTTACCAAGTTCGCAGAACGAACTAAAACCGATCCATCGACCGGATTCGTGATAGAAACATTTGGAGTAGATTTTATATTTAAAGCTTTAGAAACATTTATACGGCCGCTTCCAGTTAATAAATCCGGACCAGGCGATTCTATATCGTCGGCTGACGCCTGCATAACTTGTGTTACTTGATCTTTGGTAAAAGCAGGTTCGCTAGACAAAATTAAAGCGGCCAGCCCAGCTGCATGAGGCGAAGCCATAGATGTTCCTCTACTTCTGTAATAATTGGTACCCACAACGTTAATGCCATCCCCATACATATCTGTTACTCCGGAACGCAAAGAAAGTATATTGCGGTAAGTTTTATTGGTGCTGGAATCTGTGCTACCTCCGCCCGGAGCCGCCACTAAAACCTTGGCTCCATAGTTTGAAAAGCTCGATCGCCTATCATTTTCATCGGAAGAGGCTATAGCGATAACTTCTCCGTAATTAGCGGGATAAAAACCCGGAGATACATCTTCGTTGCTATTGCCCGCCGCCGCAACCAATACTACACCCAAAGAAGAAGCATATTTAATAGCATCTTCTATCACTTTGGAATTACCCACTCCTCCCCAAGACATGTTTATAACATCAGCTCCATTATCGGCGGCGTAACGAATAGCCGCAGCCAAATCAGTGCTGTTGCCCGCCCCTTGATCGTTCAAGCCCTTAAGAGCCATGATTTTGGCTTTAGGCGCTACACCTATAATTCCTAAACCGTTATTGCCCGAAGCCGCAATGGCTCCGGAAACATGTGTACCGTGGCCATCCCCGTCCATAGGATTATTATCTTCGGTTTTTGGTCTGGTACAATCAAAAACAAAAATTTCACAGGTGGTAAAATCCCAACCGTTAACATCATCTACAAAACCATTGCCATCATCGTCAACTCCGTTATTGGCAATTTCTCTTGTGTTTAACCAAACATTATTTTTTATATCATCATGATTGTAATCCAGCCCGGTATCTATTACTGCCACTGTTTTACCTGCTCCTTCAGTAATATTCCAGGCATTTTCTGCTTGAATTTTTTTTAATCCCCACAAGTCACCATAGTTCTGCCCCCAAGAACCTTGAGAAAAATAATAAGGATCGTTAGGCACGACCAAACCTCGATATATAAAATTTGGTTCAGCATATTCCACCTCCGGGCTTTTATTAAGCTGACTTAATATATCTTCGACCTTAACCGATTTGTCGAAAATTATTTTATGCAGATTAGTTGGTTTAAAAAGTTTTGTAGGTTCAGCCGAACGACGAGCTCTTTGTGAAAATCTTCTTTCTATTTGTTGATCCAGACTTATTTCTGTCTTATTGCCAGATTTTAATTGGTTTTCTAAATGCTCAAAAATAGAATCTATCTCCTTAACTTTTATTTGCAAATTGGTGTCTCTGGCACCTAAACGACTCAAAAATCGAGATAAAAACACCTCATTTCTGTTGGAACCAGACAACGCCTTTTCTATAAGATCGGCTGTGGTTTTAGATTTAAATTTAATAACCACCTCTCCTGGAACAAATTCCGCTTTAGGATCATTTTTTTCCGTCGATTCCACATTTGATAAATTTTGCGATGAATTGCTTTTAGTTGTTGAATTTGTTTGTATAGAACCGGAAATATCGGCGGAGTTTTGAACAATGGGAATAGTTTTTGTTCTTTCTAGCAATAACTGCCTTAGTTCCGATAGCCTTTGCAAAAGTGCGGCAATTCGATCGATATCTGCCATATTTTTCGTCTGCGCTAAAACAAAGAACGGAGCAAGCAAAACCGCCCCGACCACGAGTAAAACCTTAACTTTATATTTCATTTTTTAACCTCTAACTTATAACCAAAAACTAATCCTAGTATATCACCTCCTTCAGTTCTTCTAAAATATCCTGCGGAATGGGGATTTGATCGCGGACGGGGCTCGTGCCCGGGTAACGCCAGGCGGTGATGATGTGCTTGCGTTGGCCTTTTTGCTGGTACATCACCCAGAATTCTTGCGGTTTTTTTGATTTTTTGGGAATCATGCAGGCGACGGTGTTTTCGGCGATACCGTTCTCCACCCTTTTAGGCGCGCGGATGATCCGTTTAATGATACTTTCCGACAACCGATAATACTGCATCTTGCCGACCACATGGCGAGTCCAAGAATACTTTTTATCATCTTGGGGTAAATTAAACCTGTTCAACATCGCGCTTGAATTCTTTCTTGTAAATATCAAGCAGAGAAAATAGCAGTGATAACAGCAGTGGACCTAACAAAAACCCGACGGCGCCAAAAAATTCCAAACCGCCCAGGACCGAAATCAAAATAAAAAAAGGATGGATGTTGATGCCCCGTTCAAAAAGTTTAGGGCGCAAGAGATTATCCACACTGCCCACAATCACCGCTCCCCACAACAACAAACCCAAAGCCGCGCCAGTGGAGCCAAGACTAGCTAGATAAATCAAGCCCGGCACCACCACTAAAGCTGTGCCGATCATAGGAATAAGAGCCGCAATTATGCCAATGGCGCCCCAAATGGCCGGGTTGGGAATGCCAAAAATAAAAAAACCGGCGCCGGTCAGCACGCCCTGGATTACGGCCACCAACAGCGAGCCCTTAATGACCGAGCTCACGGTTTGGGCCAGTTTATTAAAAACCTGGTCATCGTATTCGTCAGCGAGTGGGCTTAAATTCATAACTATATGTTTTAGCTTAGCGCCGTCCTTAAACAGATAATACAAAGCCATCAAAGCCAAGAATAAAGAAAACAAAGCTCCGGAAATTCCCGAAAATACTCCACCAAGATTACGCACGAAAAAGTTCAAAATTTTCTCAAAAACCGCCCGGGCGTCAAAAGCGAAGCCGGGCGAGACGGCCTGAAGTTTGGCGTTGATGATGCGATTCAGATCGCCCACATAGGCCTCGCCGCTGCCGTCCCTAAAAACCGAATAGACCACACCGGCCTCCTTAAAAACCAGCGTACCCAAAAAAGCCACCGGAACGATGATAATCAGCACCACCAGCAAAACGGTGGCTAGTGATGAGAAACTCTCCCGTCCGTTAAACTGGCGGAGTAGCCAACCGTAAACCGGATTAAAAACCGTAGCCAGCGTCAAAGCCAGCACTATCGCTCCAATGAAGGGCAGAAACACGGCCACATTAAGCGCCAGCACCGCCAAAAACATAGCCACGAAAAAATAGATTTGGACGTTTTTATCTGTCATGAATTCATTATATACTCTCCACCGGCGGTTTGATAGGTCTAAAGCTACTTTCACTATCATTGTCAAATAATAAAAAATATGTTAACATTTTTTCTCGCTCCCACATCACACTATATGGAGACCAAGCGATGTTTTCTTGAGCGAGTTTTGTTTGAGACGCAGTCTGCGGACGTAAAGTCCCGTGGGGACCACGTCCCTCTACGGGAGGCGAGTTAACTCGCCAGAAAACATCGCTTGGCCGGATTGATATTATGCTAGACAATTCCAAAATAAGAAATATCGCCATTATCGCCCATATTGACCACGGTAAAACCACCTTGGTGGATTTTTTGCTGAAACAGGCCCATACCTTTAGGGACAATTCCGAAGAGATGGGCCGGGATTTGATAATGGATTCGGGCGAGTTGGAGCGCGAGCGCGGTATTACTATTATGGCTAAAAACGCGGCCATAAATTACAAGGATTACAAAATAAACATTATTGATACGCCCGGCCACGCCGACTTCGGCGGCGAGGTGGAACGCACCTTAAACATGGCCGATGGTTGTTTGCTGTTGGTGGACGCCCAGGAAGGCCCGATGCCCCAAACCCGCGTGGTGCTCCAAAAGGCCCTGCAGTTGGACTTAAAGCCGATCGTGATCATAAATAAAATAGACAAACCGGCCAGCCGGGTGAAGGAAGTGGAGGAAGAAATAAACTCTCTTTTTTTGGAACTGGCCCACCACGAAAGCCAACTGGACTTCCCTATTCTTTACGCCATCGGCCGCGAGGGTAAGGCCTTTGAAAAACTGCCTGAGCCGGGCAGCGATACTTCTCGCGCCACGCTGGAAGTTCTGTTTGAAAAAATAATTTCTTATATCCCCGCCCCCAAGGGCGACGCCGCCGAACCGTTGCAGCTGCTGGTGACTTCTCTGGACTACGACGATTTTAAGGGAACTTACGCCATCGGCCGGATAGCCCGGGGCACCGTTAAAGCCAAATCGGCGGTGGCGGTGGTTGATCCCAAAAAAGGTGTTTATAAAGGCCGCGTGGAAAATATTTTTACCTGGCAGGGCTTAAAACGCCAAGAAGTAAACGAGGCCGCGGCCGGAGATATTGTGGCCCTAACGGGTTTGAGTGGAATAGGCATCAACGCCACCGTGTGCGACCCGGACCAACCCGAGAGCTTGCCTTTGATCGCCATAGAAGAACCCACGCTCAAAATTTTAATAGGCCCCAACACTTCGCCCTTCGTGGGCCAAGACGGCAATTTGCTGACCGGCCGGCAGATTCAGGAACGTCTGGAAAAAGAAATGGAAACCAATGTCAGTATGAGATTGGAAATTCAGGGCGGAAAATTTTTGGTTTCGGGCCGGGGTGAACTGCATCTTTCCATTTTATTGGAGACTCTGCGCCGCGAGGGTTTTGAACTGGAGGTAGCCAAGCCCCAGGTTATAACCAAAACCGAAAACGGTGTTGATTTGGAGCCGTGGGAAGAAGTGCTTATAGACACGCCCGAAAAAAATCGCGGTATAGTTTTGGCCGAACTGGCCAAAAGGAAAGCCGAACTCGCCGACACTTTCCCCCACGCCAGCGATGTCCGCTTTGTTTACAATATGCCCACCCGGGCACTGTTGGGCTTGCGCGGCGCTTTAATTACACTCACCCGCGGAAGTTTTGTTTTAAGTTCCCGCTTTATTGAATTCAAACCCAAAACCGAAGCTCCCGCCAAAACCAGAAAAGGAGTTTTGATCGCCCACGAAACCGGCCAAGCCGTGGCTTTCGGCTTGGAAATCGCCCAAGGCCGGGGCGTTACTTTTGTGGAACCCGGCACCGCTGTGTACGAAGGCATGATCGTGGGCGGAAACAGCAAGGAACAAGATATAGAAATAAACGTCTGCAAAGGCAAACAGCTCACCAACATGCGTTCCAAATCGAGCGACGGCATGGTCCAATTGGCGCCGGCGGTGATTTTGACTTTGGAACAAGCCCTGGATTTTTTGGAAAGCGACGAACTTTTGGAAATCACGCCCGAAAACTTGCGCCTGCGCAAAAGATATTTAACCAAAAACGACCGCTCCCGCTACGCCGAGAAATAAAAAATACCCCCGACTTTCATCGGGGATATTTTTTAAGACAATTGGGTTTACCAATCGCTTCTGCGACCGCCGCCAAAACCGCCGCCTCCGCTGCCGCCTCGGTTGAAACCACCGCCTCCGCCGGTTCGGCGGGGGGGCCTATCACCCATGGGGCGAGCTTCGTTAACGGTGAGTTTTCGGCCGTCCAGTTCTTTGCCGTTCCACATTTCAACCGCTTTCTCGGCGTCCTCATCATTGGTCATCTCCACGAAGCCGAAGCCCCGCGAACGACCCGTCATCTTGTCCATAATGATGGCAGCCGATTCTACCGCGCCGACTTGTGAAAAAGCTTCGCGCAAAGAATCTTCGGTGGTGCTGTAAGACAGACCACCCACGTATAGCTTTTTAGCCATTATATATTCTACTCACTTTTAATTTTGTGTAAGGCGACCTCTCCGGCCTTATTCTTACTTATTAAAAGGAGTAAGAAAGCGCACTAGAGAACCCATTAACTGGGTTGGACTTACAACTACCTTATTTATAAACCATACCCATTAGAAAAGCAACCCCACTAGGAATCAGGACCTTATAGTTGACAACCCCTAAGGTTAGGTATAAACTATAG
This sequence comes from Minisyncoccia bacterium, assembly GCA_049274895.1. Taxonomy (GTDB): domain Bacteria; phylum Patescibacteriota; class Minisyncoccia; order JACQLN01; family JACQLN01; genus JACQLN01. Next base: position 18,824 of record JBASTM010000006.1, on the reverse strand, counting down.
ATTCAGAGTAGTACCTTCAAATCCAGCCCAGCTAAGCTGGGCCAACAGAGGGAGGTTCATCATGAATAGGGCCATTTTCGCGGCTCTGGTGGTTGTTTTCGCGGCTAGCCAGGCGTTGTTGGCCGGCATCAGGATCGAACTCCCGCCGGCGGTGGCTGTGAGCGGGACTGGAGCCACCATCGCCACGGACTTCGTCGGCAGCGACGAGGTGGTGGTGACGGTGAGACCGTCCAACCAGACGGAAGTCGCCCACTACGGTATCATCATCGGGTTCAACCCCGATGAGTACCGGTTCGTGGAGACTAAGGGCGCCTCAGTCTTCTGGGCAGAAAACGGCCGGGTCAGTGCCGCAAGTTCCTACATCCTCAACGGCCCGAATGTGGAAGATATGAGTATCGTCCTCCGCAGACTCGGCTCCGAATGGGGCCGGTTGGAACCGCAAGGTCTGGACGTGTTCACCAAGAACCGGGAACGTAGGGTCTACGACCCGGCGCCGGTGTTCACGCCCAATCCGGCTGCCGCCGAACCTAAGGAGTTCGGCCTCGCCCAGAACTACCCCAACCCGTTCAACCCATCCACCGAGATCCGGTTCTCGGTGGCCAACGAGGGGGTAACCGAACTCGCCATCTACAACATGATCGGCCAGAGGGTGCGGACGCTGGTAAGCGGTCCACTCGCGGCCGGCGAACACACCGCGCCCTGGGACGCCACCGACGACGCCGGCCAGCCGGTGTCGAACGGCATGTACCTCTACCACCTCAACTCGGGCGGCCAAACGGCCGTCCGCAAGATGATCCTCGCTAAGTAGCGGGATCAGGCGCTCCGATGCAAAGCCGAGCTAAGCTCGGCGAAGCATCGTGAGCGCCTTTTTTTAATGTTTGTCTGCGAGTGAATCCAATCAAGGCGGGCAAAGCTTCAAGTTGGCTCGACGACCGAGCGGGCAGGGTGTCCCGAGTCCCGATTGCGAAGCAATCGCGGACGAGGGACGAGCGAGGTCGACGCGCCAGCGAGAGTTCACGCTGGGAACTCGAGCGTAACGAGAAGTTTTGCCTGCCGATAGTTTCTTTGATTGAAGTGAGACTTTAATCAGTCCAACTTCATCAGCATGCCTTTGTTTTTGACCCGGGCGAACATCCGCTTAAAAAACCAAAGCACCAAAACCAGATAAAAAATGTTGGTGCCGAAAGCCCAAATTAAATTATTGACCGGCAAGGCTCCCGTAGCTATTACAGCCCGCATGCCTTCAAAAACATGCGTGGCCGGTAAAACTTGGGCCAGGTACTGCAATGGTTGCGGCAAAACCGAGACCGGATAAAACACCGCGCTAAAGGGCTGCAATAAAAACACCAAACCGAAAGCCAAAACTTGGGCCGCGCTGCCGAATCGTAAAATAATGCCGGTGGTAAAAAAGCCCAGCGTCCAGCCAAAAACAAGTAAATTGATCATAAAGGGAATAAGATACAAGCCAAAGCCCAAAAAATTAAACTGATACAACAGCCAAGCCAAACCCGCCATCACCGCGCCCACAACCACAATCCTGACTACGGCTATTAAAATACTGGAAATTAAAAATTCCCCCAATTTAAGCGGCGTCACAAAAATGTTCAGCAAATTGCGCTCCCAGACTTCTTCCAAAAAAGTGGTGGAAATGGTGCGCTGGGACTGGCTCATTAAATCCCAAAAAATTATGGCGCCCAAAAGCACTGTGACCACGTTAAAATCGGCCAAGCTGAATTTTTCCAAATAGGCGCTCAAAAATCCCCACAAAAGTAGCTCCAAAATCGGCCAAAAGAAAATATCCATCAGCCGTGGCACGCTGCGCTGATACAAGTAGAGGTGACGGATCAATAAGGCGTTTATTCGGTGAAACTTCATAAAATTATCAATTCTCAATTTACAATTTTCATTGAATTTTCAATTAACCAATTATCAAAAAAACGTTTGGAAATTGAATCATTGGGACTTGATTGAAAATTGCAAAATTGAAAATTAAACTTCATGCTCGCGGGCAATGGCGATAAATAAATCATTAAGATCTTTGTGTCCGTATTTTTTTACCAGCTCGTCGGGCGTGCCGTCATCTTTTAATTTGCCTTTCTGTATAAAAATGACCCGATCGCAAATCTCCTCTACCTCCATCATATTGTGCGAAGTATAAAGAATTGTCAGCCCTTTTTCTTTCTGGATTTTCTTTAAGAGCTGGCGGGTCCGGTCGGCCATGTCCGGGTCCAGCGAGGCGGTGGGTTCGTCTAACAAAAGCAGTTTGGGATCGTTAAGCAACGCCTTGGTCAAATTAAGCCGAGTCAGCTGGCCGGTGGAAAGAGTTGAGGTCATTTTGCTTAAAAACTCCCTGATACCAAAAAAATCGGCCAGTTCGTCTATTTTGGCTTTAATGTTTTTTATTCCGTAAAGCCGCGCGAACGTGGCCAAATTCTCCCAAACTTTCAAATTGCCCGGCAAAGTGACGTAGGGCGAAGAAAAATTGACCTGATTTAGTATTTCTTCGCGGTGATGCCTCATATCCAAGCCCAAAATTTTTATCTCTCCGCTCGAAGGCGTAACCAAGTCCAAAATCATTTGGATGGTAGTAGTTTTGCCCGCCCCGTTGGGCCCTAAAAGCCCGGTAATCGTGCCCGCCTCCACCCCAAAAGACAAATCATCAACAGCCGCGACGCCGTTGAATTTTTTAACCAGATTTTTGATTTCTATAATGGGCATTTATTTTTTCTTCCAATCGCCTCCGGCGAACCGGTTTTTAGGCGAATTAAGATGCCAATCGTGCGGATCGGCTTTATGGATTTCCTTCCAGAACAGGCGGGCTGTCTTAGTGTAAAGTTTAGGGTAAACCATTTTCGCACGGCTCTTTTTCCATATCATACCAAGCGAATGACCTTTAGCCGTAAGTTCTTTGAGTTCGAGTTCCACATCTATATTGTCCGCGTCTTTGACTATTTTTGACTCAATTGTTTTACGGTCTTCGTACTCTCTTATCAAATCGCCCATTTCGGAGCCGTGGCTGGTGCCGCCAAACATGTCGTCTATCGCTTCCATTTCTTTGCGTTCCACGTACTGACGCGAAAGATAATGAACGTCGCCACAACGGCTCTCCGGCAGATCATGGAGAAGAGTCATTTTGAGAAGCTTCTCAGTATCCACGTTCTTCTCGTATTTGGCGATAGTAATGGCAACCCAAACAACTCGGAATGTATGCTCGGAACAGTTGGCGACATCGGGATTCAAAAACTGCCTCCAAACCCTGTCCAAATGGCGGAACACGCCAATTTCAAACAACAACTCCACGTCCCGCTTAATTTTATTTTTACTTTCTTTATTTTCCATGGCACTTTTTATTTTTGCCAATCCCTGCTTATTATCTAACTAATATGTTTTAGAACCTCTGCGCTCCAATTCAAAAACTAATATGGTTTTCTCGGCTGATTTAATTTTATAAAAAATCCGGTAAGCACCCACTCGGCGGCGCTAGACATTATTCCTGCCTTTCATTTTTTGGATATCGCCAAAATACGGGTCAATAGGCAAAAGTTTGATCACTTTAAGAACCGCCTCGGCATCCGGCCGGGGGATCCTTTTGAGCACTTTGAAAACACCGGAATCAATTTCCAAACCCCAGCTTCCGGACGAGTTCATTGTAGGACATAGTCTTGCCCGACTTAAAATTACGCTCCGCTCTGGTCAAAGCTTCCTTTTGAGTATTGGTGGGCTTAAATTCTTTGATGTTTTTTAATTTCATCAAAATTAACCCTAGCGCCTCCTTTAGGTTCTCGCGCGCCTCTTTTCGGGTTCGGCCTTGAGTGTTGACCCCGGGCACTTCTTCTACCCAAGCCAAAACCCATTTGCCATGGTTTTTATAAACTGCTGTAAATTCTCTATTAACCATAAATAAACACTAACAAAATCAATAATCAACTGCAATATCCATAACACTACAACACCCTTAAAAACTGGAGTTTGTAAGGGTGTTCTTATTTCCCATGGCACTTTTTATCCCAGTAGTAGAAGCTTCGCTTCACTACAGGACTGCAAAATGTCACTGTCCGTGACATTTTTACACTTTATTGACTATCACACACGGCTATAAATCAATTTTCTTCTTATTAAATCCAAATAACTTTTCGCAAATCAATTCGATCTTTTCCGGTTTCAACATATACCACGAATCACCTCCTAACACATCTTCGCTTTCTTTTGGTGCTGGTTTCTTTCTTTTTGCGTAATGTTTTAGAGCCAAATCATGCCTTGCCCCTTCTATCTTTTCAGCTATTCCCCCAAACTGTATTCCTAAATTATTCTCTCCCGGACCGCTTACCGTTATCGTCCCAGCAACTTTCTTATTGGCGATAATCGCTTGAGAGTGTCGCACATCTGGGTCTGACATCCAGTAAATGCATAAATCATCATCGTGGATATAAATTACATCACAAACCCACACGCCGCTATTGTCTGTAGTCGCTAAACTCATCAAGTATCCTTGATTCAGAACCTCTTCAATCAATTGTTTGGTATCTGTTTCCATATTTCTCATTTTATCCTATCCTCATGTCCCATGACATTTTTTGTATTTCTTACCTGAACCGCACGGACAAGGATCGTTCCTACCTATTTTGTCGCCCATTCTGGAAACCGAACTGGCGGTTTCTTGCTTATTGTAAACAATTTTCTGCTGCACGGGTAACGGCTGTTGGATCATACCGACTTTGAATATCAACCCGGCCACTTGGTTTTCGAAAGCGCCCAAAAAGCCCTGGAACAGCCGGTGGCCTTCGGTTTTGTATTCCACCAAAGGATCGCGCTGGCCGTAAGCCCGCAGGTTAACCGAATCGCGCAGGTGTTCCATTTCTTCCAAATGATCCATCCATAATTCATCCACCGTGCGCAGCAAAACCAATTTTTCCACTTGGCGCATGTTTTCCGGACCCGCTTCCTCTTCGCGGGCTTGATATGATTTTTCCAGCAAGCTGGAAAAAAGATTTACTAATTTTTCTTGATCCGATGTTCCAGCACCTTTTGATTCCGAAAGGTGCTGGATTTTTTCGGCTTCATTTTCCAAATCTTTAGCCGTTTCGGAATTGAGAGGTATTATCCCGGAAATCCCTTTCAAGATACCGGCTATGTCAAAGCCGCCACTTTCGGTTAACTGGTGAACCGACACCAAATTTTCCGCTTCGCCTTTCAAAATATCCAAGACTTTTTCTCTGTTTTGAGCTGGGGCGTCATGCCCGATAAATTCCCGCCGCATTTTATATACTACCCCCCGGTGTTTGTTCATCACTTCGTCGTATTCCAAAACGTGCCGCCGCGCGTCAAAGTGGTAGCCCTCTATTTTTGACTGGGCCGATTCTATGGCTTTAGAAACCAAACCGCTTTTTATGGCCTCATCCTCGGGAATGTTAAAACGCGTCATTAAACTTTTGATTCTGTCGCCGCCAAAAACGCGCATCAGGTCGTCTTCCAAAGACACAAAAAACTGAGAAGATCCGGGATCGCCCTGCCGGCCGGCCCGGCCGCGCAATTGATTGTCTATGCGCCGGGCCTCGTGGCGCTCGGTACCTAAAACAAAAAGACCCCCCACTTCGCGGACTTTTTGGGCTTCTGTCTGATTGGGCGGATTGCCCCCTAAAATGATATCTACGCCCCGGCCGGCGATGTTGGTGGCTAAAGTCACCGCGCCCACCTGCCCGGCTTGAGCGATAATTTGCGCCTCGGCTTCGTGATTTTTGGCGTTAAGCACTTTATGCGGCACGCCGATTTGATTTAATAAAGCGCTGACATGTTCATTTTTTTCTATGGAGCCCGTGCCCAACAGCACCGGCTGGCCTTTTTCGTAAAGTTCCTTGACTTTGCGCAACACGGCCTGGAACTTGCCTTTTTCGGAGCGATAAATAACGTCGGGCTCGTCTTGCCTGACCATGGGTTTATGCGTCGGCACCGTCACCGCGTCCAGATTGTAAACTTTATGAAATTCTTCCTGCGAGGTGGCCGCCGTGCCCGACATCCCCGCTATTTTTTTATAGAGGCGGAAATAGTTTTGGAAAGTGATGGTGGCCACCGTGCGCGATTCGCGCTTGACCATCACTCCCTCTTTGGCTTCTATGGCCTGATGCAAGCCCTCGGAATAGCGCCGGCCCGGCATTAAGCGGCCGGTAAACTCGTCCACAATAATCACTTCGCCCTCTTTGACGATATAGTCCTTGTCGCGCTTAAAAAGAACCTCCGCTTTTAAGGCCTGCTCCAGATGATGAACTAAACGAACACCGCCTTCTTCGTACAAGTTTACGATACCCAGCAAATTTTCCACCTTAGAAATGCCTTCTTGGGTGAGCGTCACCGCGCGTCTTTTTTCGTCCACCACAAAATGCTCTTCGCGGTTTAGTTTAGGCACTAAACGGGCAAATTTTTGATACAGCGCGCCCGATTCTTCGTCGGGTTGGGAAATTATTAAAGGCGTGCGGGCTTCGTCTATTAGAATACTGTCCACCTCGTCCACGATGGCAAAGTTCCATCCGCCTTCCGACTCGGCCCGCTGGGATAAATCTTTAACGTCATAGACCAAATTATCGCGCAGATAATCAAAACCGTATTCGTTGTTGGTGCCGTAGGTGATATCGGCCCGGTAGGCCTCTTTTTTCGTACACGGCCGCAAAAATTCATGCACCACTTTGTATCCGCCCAAAACATCCCTGATTTCATCTTCGCTTGTCGCTAAAGAATCATACAAATAACTGGCATCGTGATTGATGCAGCCCACGGAGAGTCCTAAAGCGTTGTAAATCTGTCCCATCCAAACCGTGTCGCGGCGTGCCAGATAATCGTTCACGGTAACCACGTGAACGCCCTGGCCTGCCAAAGCGTTAAGATACACCGCGAGCGTCGCGGTTAAAGTTTTGCCCTCGCCGGTGCGCATTTCGGCGATCTTGCCTTCGTGCAAAGCCATGCCGCCCACCAGCTGAACGTCAAAATGGCGCTGGCCGAGCGTCCGCACCGAGGCTTCTCTGACTGCCGCAAACGCTTGAGGTAAAATAGAATCTAAAGATTGACCACTAGCTTGCCCCGAGTTTGCTCGGGGGGCCACTAGGGTTTTGAGTTCTTGAGTTTTGTTTTTTAATTCTTCATCGGAAAGACTCTTAAACTCCGGCTCCAGCACATTTATTTCGCCCACAACCCTAAACGCCCGCTTGATAAAGCGGTCATTTTCATTACCTAATATATTAGATAAAAAGCTCATAAAATGGCCAATGTTGACTTATATATATCAACTTGGTAGGATAGAACAATCACGACGAAAAGGGTTCTCTAAGGGTTCCATCCCGACGAGAGCCCTTTTCATTTTGCCTTATTTTTGTACTCTAATTTTCCTCGCAGAGAATTCATGAAATCAAAAATATTCCTATCTGGCAAACTTAACCGTTTTAGCAGTCCAGAATACTGTTTTTGATTTGGAATAACCATTTTCTTTAGCTTGCCTATCTTTAATAAATATTCAACCAAGCAATAAAAATCCCCATCACCCGAAACAAGCACGGCTTGGTCAAAGTTTTTTAGTTCAATCATTGTATGCAAAACCAATTCGGCATCTACATTTCCTTTCACTCGCCCATCCGATAATTCCATTGTTGGCTTAAAAACACAAATATAACCTGTGCTTTGTAAAGACGCATAAAGAGTTTCGTTTCCAGGTACATAACCAATAAACAAAAATGCTTTAACTACTCCGTATTTATCTTTCAGATACGCACGAAACCGGCCAAAATCTAATTTCCATCCAAGCTCTCGGATGCTTAGATTCAAATTCTGGCTATCTATGAACGCATAGTTATTTTTTTTGTTTTTCATACAAAAACACCGCTATATTAACATACCGGATTTACGGCAAAATTAAAACCCTGTTAGTGAACTTTGGTTTCTTTGGACGCTTTGCTCCGACTTTATGTCGGAGTTGCTAAAGTTCTACTACAGGGTAAAACCCCGGCCAGCAAAAACCAGCCGGGGAGTTTAGATAACCATAACATCATCCATTGTTTCCTCCGCCGCCTTCCTTCGCCTCCTCAACAAATATAGAGCCCTTACTATAATCAATTATCTTAATTTCACCTCTAACTTTGCCGTTATCAAATATTTCTCCCACTTTATATTTAAGAACGTTGGTAGAAAGCAGTTCCACCAAAGGTTTGGGCGTTTCAACTTGTTTGTCAACCTGCTCCGGTCTGACATAAATAGCGCTCTTATCGGGATCTATTTTCTCGATTGTGCCTCTGACTTTACCATTATCAAACATCTGCCCTACTTCATATTTACCAACATCAAAAGAGTATAGTTCTATCAAGGGTTGTCCGGTTTCGACTTGGTCAGTATCTTTAGATTCAGGTTGCTTATCGGCCTGCTCCGGCCTATTGAAAGAATGAACCCAACGTTTAGGGTCTTTGGCTTGATCATTAGTAGTTTCAACTTGACCGGCACTTTCCTTACCGGCTTCTGCCGGCTGACTTTCCGGCGACTTAAAGTTCATGTCTTCCGGGCTTGGCCCACTAGATTCTCTTCCTTCCATATTTTTAATAATTAAATGCTAATGGTTGTAGTATAACAACTATTTAGGAAATAAAAAAAGAGCGCTTGGCGTGTTTTGCCTAAGCGCTCGTTGCTCTGGGTCAGGGCTGTTGCTTTGTTGCCTTCTCGGCCTCCCTACTGGCCCTTATCTTGGCCACGTTGGCCGCCCGTATCGCCTTTCTGGCATCGATGGTTGGCTGTTGCGCCATGACGAGGCGCTCCTTCATTGCCGGCGTAATTCTGGAGCTAAACTCCTCCAGCTCCTTGGCCGAGACGCCCGCTAACTCGGGAAAGCGCCAAATCATCGGTTCCGGCCTTCCCTTGAAGGATGCAAGGTCATACACCACCCCGCCAACCTTTCCCAGATGGGACTCCACAGCGGCACAGATCTCCTCCATCCTTCTGGTTGAGAGCTTGAGGCCTATTCTCACCATGAACGCATCGCGGATTCCAGCAAGAACATGCATCTCGACCTCCTTCTTGGTTGTGGGTTACTTACCGTTGACCAGATACACCACCACTGGAACCAACAAACAGCCAGAAAATTGTCTCAAAGAAATCATCTCCATTTTGACCATGGCTTCCAGAAGGACAGCCATCACCGGAAGAAACGACACCAATGTGCTCACCGTGGCTATGGACGCTCCTTCATGATAGGCCTTGAAGTAGAAAAAGTCGGCGACGATTTCCACCACGATACAGATGACTATAATCCCAAACACCTTTAATGAAACCGGCGTCATGTCCACGCCAAACTGATCCTTAAAGATCAGCGCCGCCGGCATTAAACACAAAGTCACTAGCACCGTGCCTAGGTAAAAGTAGGTTGTGGTTCTTTCTGGAGCAAACTCCGAAAGCTTGGTTTGGATTACTACATTTTCTACGCCGTAGAAAAGCAGTGCCAAAAACCCGGAGAATAGCCCTTTCAAGCTTTTCACTCTTCACCTGCCTTTTTATATTGTTAATGTATTTATTACATTGTATCATATACAGCTATAAAAAGTCAACACCAACAAAAGCCCGTAAAAACTGGCTTTTATACGGCTGTTGTCTATGGTAACTTCACTTGGCTTTCTTTTCTTTTTCTTCCGCCTCCAGACGTTCTTTGTCATCTTCCGTGACCATATCTTCCACTCTTTTACCCTGCGTTTCCAATTCAGCGGTCTTAGCTCGGCGTTCTCTTTCACTTAAAAAGAAAACCTGCCCATCTTTGGCCTCACCCAGCGCCACTCTTAATTCCGCGAGCATATTATCCGTAAAAGCTTTGGCTGTTTAATAAGCTTTGGGATTATCGTAATCATCGGGCGTGGCCACATACTCGCGGTAGGCCGATGCCACTATGCGCAAAACTTCCTCCACCGGCATTGCCGGCGATTCATCAAGCAATCGCATCATCAAATGTTCCTGGCCGATTTCAGAACCGGGCGCGCCTGTTGCGGTGTCAAACTCGGACGGACCATAATAATACGGAACTTCTTTCACATTACCTTGGACATCCTCAAAATAGAGCCGCTTGTGGCCAAACCTGTTCATAAATTTTTCCACATCCGTGACCATCTCGCCCACAAATCCCTTGAACTTGGCTCCCTCTTCTTGCGCTTTATTCAAACAGTATTCACCGGCCGAGGCAAAAAGCTGTTTGGACATCATTCTGGAATTGGCCGAAGCCGGATTGGTATGGATAAACCATTCGGCCAGCATTATTTCTTTGGGTTGATTGCCGCCTTTGGTTTTGTCCGGTTCCAGTTCCAACGGCTGGGTAACCGCCATGGAAACCACCTCGCCTCTTTCATCTTCAATTACATGGTAAGCGTAAAGACCTTCTTTAATGGCATGCCGCACCCAGCTTAGCGGTTCCACTTCGTCCTTACCGAACTCTCTTCTTAAAAGAGTGTGCATCGGCTTGACCACGGGATCAAAAGGGTCCTTGATTTCTCTGATGGTAAATTTTTCGCCTTCGGGCGAGGTGATAACCTCCCGGCCGTTGGCTGTTCGGGAACGCTCAAAGTTAGTGTGGGATTTTAATTCCGCAATCATTTCCCCAAGCTGCCGGTGCGATTCGGCCACATCCGGCGGGAGTTCTTTTTGTTCTTTGGAATCTGGAGAAACCTCCTGCTTTGGCGGCGCTTCAACTGATTTTTCTGGATTGTAGCCCGGCAGGTCGGGATTTTCAGGATTAAAAGATGGTCTTTCTGGGTTCATATTTTTATTCAATTATACCACTTGCGATTTTTTTGGCCAAATAGTCCGAAAAATAGCCGCGGTATTTTTCCTGAAGTTCTTTTATTTTCCAGTCTTCTCCGGCGATTGTTTGGCGGCAATGGGGCGCGCCGCAGCGGCAATCTATTTTATAATCGGAAGACTCGCTCATCGCGTAGTCAAAAGCCAATTCCTCGCCGGGTTCAATGTCACGCCTGGCCACCATCTGGAGCGAACCTTGGATGCCTAAATTGGGCTCGCAGGAATGATTAAGATAATCTCCCGACTCCAGTTCCGATTCGCTGGTAGCCGCAAAAAACAAATCATCGTCTATTTGAATGCCGTAATCGCTGCCTTTCCGGAGAAGTTCATTCATCTCTAAGGTATTTATCAATTTACCCGTGCCGCCCGAAAAATCAAAAACAACTTCGGCCTTAAAAATTTTTTCCTTGGCAAAAACACCCTCCCCAGCGATAGCGCTGGGTTTGACCTCAACTTTGGGAGATATATAGCTCGCCATTTTTATCTTTTAGCAGCCACTCCATTTATTTTCCTGCCATTCTCGTAGACCCAAATTTTTCGCTCGCCCAAATACTTAAAAAAAGGCAGGGGCGGGACCACAAACTCGGGCGAAAACATACCATGCTCGGCAAGCTCACCCTTAAAAATCATAGTAGCCAAAATGGCTGTGGGAAAACCGGTATCGATATTGCAGGTAGCGCTTTCCCAACCGGCCAAAGTGCCGGCGAGAGCGTCCATTTCCACAGTTAAGGGCTGGCCGTTTTTGGCGCCAAAAACTTTCAAAAACAGATTTTCTTTTTCGGTATAACCCTCCGGAACGGGAATGCGGCTTAAAACTTCGGCCGTAAAATCAAGCGGACGAATCTCCACTCCGTTAACTGTGATCGGCTCCTTACTCATCAAGCCCAAACTCATAAGATTATGGAGCGTGAGGCGGGAATGTTTGGGGAAACTGGACAACACTACAATATTTTTTACTCCTTTGTCTTTTAGAAAATCGTAAAAGCTGTGATGCTCGATGTGTTTGGTATATTGGGTTTTTTGGCGGCCGATGGAACGGTAATTGTAAGCTAAAGTGCATTCATGGGGTTGGTATTCCACGTAACGCCCGTTTTCAAAAATTTTAGCCGGTTCGGAAAATTCGTAAGCGATGGCGTCAATGGAGAAAGGCGCCACAAAAACCGGCTTATTCGATTTCCAGGCAAAACCCAAATGGACCGTGTCAATGGTGTCAAACCGGTCCTTAACGTGCCGGAGCATAATATTGGTGATGCCCGGCGTGGAACCGATGCCGGTAATGCCGATAATTTTTTTGGCCTTGAACTCTCCGTCCAGTTCCAGCTGTTTATAAAACATCTCTTCTTCGGAACAAAGATCAATATAGTTCATGCCGAAATCCAAAGCCAGTCGGGTTACATCCAAATTAAAATCATCCACCGCGCAGTTGACCAACACCGGGGCGCGATGTTTTTTGAATATCGGCCGGACTTTATCCATTTGGCGCAGATCTACAAATTGGAATTCGGAGCGAGGGGGCTGAATAAATTTCTCAATGCCATAAGTGCCATTGGCGCACAACAACAGAGAGTAACCCTCCTCCCATAAAAAACGGGTTACAATCCGGCCTTGAATGCCGTTGGCGCCGATTATGACAAAGTCGTATTTTTTCATATTTTGTTCGTGAGCGATAGCGAGCGACTACAAAATATAGAACCCCGCACCAAACCTGCAGACAGAGTTTTTTGGTGCAGAATGAAAGCCACAGGCGTTTCGCCGTGATACGATTTTATAGTAATAACTCGGTTGGGTTTTGGTGCTGGAGTCATATACAGTAATGTCTACCAGCCAAAGAGTTTACCCACGTCTTCGGCGGTTTCTCTTTTGCGGGCTACGGTGATAACGCCGTTTTGGGCCACCAGCTTGGCCGGATTGGACAAGAGACAATGATGCGAAGCCAGAGGATCTTGGTAGGCCCCGGTATCCAGAAAGGCCACATACAAAGCATCCCCGTTTTCCATACTATCCAGTTTAGGCAGGGGCACATAACTGCCGCCGCGGGTGTATTTGTCGTCGGAATCGCACGAAGAACCGGCCAACCACACCCGAGTTAAGGTTGGGGAATTCATATAGTTAACCGGAACCACATGCCATTTTTGATGGATGGCCCAGGTGTCCAAAAGATCATTCATAAAACTGCCGTCAATAAAGTACCATTTTTTGGCCACCGACTTGGCGATGAGCTTTTCGGTTAAAATCTTAAAAATGGTTATTTGGGCCGGCGCCACAATGTAACGGCCCCACTCCACCACGATATTGGGATGAGCGATGCCGGCGCGATCGGCCGAAAGTTTTAAAGCTTTGACGATTCTCTCGGCGGCGTTTTCCATGGAATACATTTTTTTCTTTTCGTAAGGTATGGCCATGCCGCCGCCAATATCCAGAGTGTCCAAGGTGGGGTTTATCTTTTTTAACTTAACATAATACTCCATCGCCAATTTGGCGCTGGCGACGAGGTCGTTCAGACTGACAATCTGCGAACTGGCGTGATAATGCAGCACTCTTAAGTTCCGGATGCGGCCCAGTTCCAAAATCTCCTTAAAGGGAAAACCGAACTGATCCACTTTTTTATCCCAATAGGCCCGGATTTTAAGATCCGGCTCCACCCTAATGCCCACATCGCCGCGGTAGCCCCTCAAATAGTCCAGTTCAAAATTGTTTTCAATAATGGGCACAATGTACAAACCCTTGCCGCTAAGCTCCTCTATCAAACTCAAGTATTTTCTGGTCTTGGGGCCGTTGCAAATAACCCGTATTTTGGATGAAAACTGGTCTTGTTCCCACAGCCGCTTAATAATCCACAATTCATTGACGCTGCCCACTTCCACATGGCCGCCTTCCGAAACTATAGGCAAAACAAAATCTTTATGCTGATTGACTTTCATCGGATAATGAAAATAAAATTTGCCGCGATACTGATTGGCTTTGATATAATGGCCAAATGTTTCCAAAAGATTATTAAGGCGTTCCTCAATGATAAACGGAAACATAATTTCCAAAGACGTGCCGAAACGCCCCACCAAATCCATAACTTTATATTGATAGTTGCCCTCGCGCACCATCAACGTGCCATTCTTGCTGACGTCAAAATGGCGTGTGCCTAATTCACGCGAGCCGAGTTTCCAAAATTTTTTATAAACTTTCATCAACTAATTTATCGCATATTTCTATTGGAGATACAATAGTTTTCAATAAAAAAACTCCGAGGCGGCCTCGGAGCATTAAAGTTTTTTTGGTTTGATGTTAAAAAATTATTTTCTTCTATCCCGCCTAAAGCGCGCCAAAGGCGAAAGCCGCAGCATTTTGGCCAGCGACCTCGCGCCGCGGCGAAAGACAGTTTCTTTTTTGCCTTTGAACTTATAGATCTCGCTTCTCAATTCGTCGCGCACCCCGTCGATGGCCGCCTGAACGCTAAAAGATTCCATTTTAGACCTTAATAAGGTCCTACCGATTCTTAAATTGACCTCGGCGAAAAAGACTTCACCTTTTTTGTGATGCCAAGTGCTCCGGCCCACCTCCACCCGCAACTCCACCGCCTCACCCATATTCCGCACCAGCTTATCCAAAGAACCGAGTGAGGTTTCCAGGTATTGGTTGATGGAAGGAGTCAGGACGATATTGGTAGCTTTAACAATTAACTGCATTGTTTAAGTCAAATAATATCAAAACATCATCATTTTTTATATAATTTGATATAAAAAAGACTTATCAACAAACCAACTAGCGCCGCCAGCACCACCCAGAACAGTAACTCGCCTAAAAGTTTTTGCCAAAAACCGATTTGGGCTGAAATTCCAACCTCGCTGCCCAGAGAAATTTCCGAGGGGTTGGGCCATGCTGCCACTTCGCTGTAAAAACTAGCCAGATAATTTTGCGTTGGGGGGCTCGCCGGTTTTAAACTGACCTTACTGGGCACAACCTTTGTTTGTTCTAACAACAATCCGCCCGAGGCAGTAACGATATTGACCCGGCCGGGCGTGGTCTCTTTGGTCCAAAAAAACCCGCTGCCCGTGCGGCTGGCCGAATAACCTGTCTCAATTTTTTCCAAAACAACTTCATCCACCGCCGATCCGGTGGGGTATTTCAGACTGACTTTACCGGGGAAATCCAGGTTCAAACCGGTGACGGCCTCGGTCAAAACCAAAAAACTTTTAGCCGGAATCAAAACAAAATTAGGCACCACAAATTTTTTAGCGGCGCTTTCCAAAATCCAAGCCGAAATATCGGCCGAAGTCGGCTGAGGATTATAGATTTCAATCCAACCCCCGGCCGCGTTTGACGCGGCCGGGCTCACAAAAATCTCGTTGATCAATACCTTGCCGCCAAAAACAAAAACCCGCATCTGATCCGTATGGGTATCGGTGCTGTTGGCCACTTCCAAAGTAACCAAGTATGTTCCCGGAAATTGATAAGTATAAGTTATGTTGGCGCCCTCTTTAACGGCGCCGTCGCCCAAATACCATTTATAAATTAGGGCTCCCTGGGAAGTTAAACCGTTAAAAGCGATCGGCTGACCGGATTCTATGACCACATCCGCTCCAGCTTCGGCTTTAAGCACCGGCAGTAATGGGATGGGAGTGCTGCCGGATCCCGATGAGACGGCCTGACTGGGCGGGCTGGACGGAGGTGTGGAAGTGGACGATCCGCTGTTAGCCGATTTGGGCGTACCGATAATATTCCCTCCTCCGGCGTCTTTACCGTTTATAGTTACACCATCGTTGGTCTGCCAGCCGCCGCCAGATTTTCTCTCCATACTGGCCTTGGAAGTATTGTCGCCCGCCGGCCAGCCGGCCGAGGCATCTACAGAATCTTCAACCGCGCCAGCGGAATTTTTTAGCACCAAATATTCGCCGCTGTTGTTAAGGCCGCTGCCCGAAAACGGGCCAGCGACGTCGGCGGCCACGTCGGAGACACTATTGTCATCGCTACGTTCAATAAGATAATAGCCGCCCGCCGCAATAGTTCCGGAAAGATTGATTATTAAAGTGCTGCCGCCGGCTTCATATAAACCCCAGCCGGCCAGATCCACCGCCGCGGACGTGGTATTACGAAGTTCGACCCACTCGTCGGCGCTGTTGGCCGCGGTGCCCATCCAAGCCACCTCGTTGATTAAAACAGCACCAGCCCCGACGGCCGTCGGGGCTGGTAGCAACACAAAAATAATGGCTAATAGCAGTAGTCTTGAAACTGCGCTGGGCCAATTCATCATCTAAAAATATCTCTTAAAAATAATGGGGTGGTTTTTAGCTTTTCCAAACGGAGGGCGCGATCTTCCAGATCTTTGGCCACTTCATCCAGAATTTTTTCCCGAACGCTGATACCCACTACGCCGGAACTTTCCGCCGCCGTGACCGCCCGCCAAGCGTAGCCATAAAAAACCAATCCCGCCACAACCAAAACTGCGAGCGCCAAAACCACCACCGCTTCCAAACCGCGCTTCTCTATGAATTTTGCCGATTTAATAAAGTCCATTGTATGTATCAAAACATCATTCCGAACTGCCCCATGGAGAAGACAGCATCTACAATAAAGAGGCCTCCATGCAGGCAGTGAGGAGTGATGTTTTGATTAAATCTCATAACGATAAAACTTCTAAATCTATTATGGTTCTAAGTACGGTTTGCCTGGAAGCATCCAGCGTTTGGTTGATATCGATTCTAGTGGGACGAGCCAGATAGGGGGAATTTTCCAAACTGGCCAAGAAATTTACCAAACCAAGGTAAGAGCCGGCCAGCTCCAGTCGAAAATTTTTGGGTTGGCCGGCTTCTTCGGTGATGGTCGCGATTTTTACGGCACTGGCCGCAGCGCGGGCGGCGTTTTCCAGAAAAACAATAAAATCAACCGCCCTATCTTTGGTCACAAAACTGTTGCTCACCTGTTCCTGGATCGCTTCCATTTTCTGGCCTTCACGCTGAAACTGGAGCAGATTTATTTTCTTGGCCGTGAGCGCGTTTAATTCCTCATTGCGGCGGGTAAACTCCCGGCTGGCCGAGCGGGTCTTAAAACCAAAAAATAAATTAAGCGCTAAAGCCGCCGCAGCCAACACCGCCAAAGAGGCGTATAACTTAAAATAACGTTGAGTTTGGGGATTTAAGTTCATTTTTTAATATAGAAAGTAAAACTAAAGCGAGCATTGTTCTTTTCCAAAAAATTGCTTAAAGGCGACTCCAGTCTCTCGAAAAAATCGGACTGTTTTAAGCGGCTTTCCATAAGCATCACATCGTCGCGGGTATCCGCCTGGCCGGCTAAAATTACTTTACGATTGGCCATATCCACCAGCAGCGTCGTCAGACCGGCGCCGCTAGGCGCTAATTCCTCTATCTTGGAAAAAACCAGCGTGGGTGAAACCGCCTCCGCCCGGAAATTTTTGTACTTAGCCAGTTGGGCGTTTAAATTTTTAACATTTTCTTCAACAGCTTGAGCGCTTTGCGTCTCGGAAGTTCCCACCTCGGCCTTGAGCACTTGAGCCAGCTCGCGGGTCTGGATCTTTAAGAAAGCTAGAGTGTTTAGAATCAAAATAGCGCCACCGGCTAAAATAATAATCACCGTCAGGCCAAAAGTGTAGGCCTGTCGTTTGAAAAGCGCCTTATATATTTTTTCTTTTTCCGGCCAGGGTAGTAAGTTGATCATGCTAGTTCATCAAAGTTTCTTAAAGCCAAACCGACTGCTGTAGCGTAAGGCAATGATTCTTCCAGAGTCATCTTAGTTGGGGACATGGGGTTAAATTTTAATCTTTTACCTAAACTGCCCAGAACCACAGCGAGATGCAATTCCTGGCTTAACCAATCGCCGAGGCCCCACAGCGCCGCGCCGCCGCCGGTCAGCACCACCTTGGAAATTTTCTTGGCCGATTCGGACAGGGTGTGGCTGGCCGGATGGGTTTCAAAAAAATTGATGTAGTCGCGGATCTGATCCCTTAAAGCCGTAAGGCCCGGCTGCAGCACCCCTAATAGCTCCTGACCCTTCTCGTGATTTTGGTCCAAACCCACTATCCGTTTCATAAATTCCGCCTCTTTAAGATTCAGCGGAAAATGCTCCGAAAGCATTTTACTAAACTGATTGCCGGCCACGGTGTTGGAAGATGTAAAACGCAACACCCCCTCGGAAACAATCAAAAAACTGGTCTTGGCAGCGCCGATGTCCAGCACCAGCGCCGATTCTCTGGCCACTTCCGGACCGGTAAATAAAGCCCTCTTGGTAGCCACGGCATCCACCTCCAAAGCCGTAAGCTGCCAGCCATTCTTTTGGAAAAAATCAACACAGGAATCAACAATACGCCTGGGTATGGCGTTAACCATAATATCGTAGTGTCCGGCGGCGGCGTCAACGCCCACAATTTCGTGGTCGTAATAAACCTCGTCTAACGCCATGGGAATATTGGCTTCAATTTCGTATTTTAAGGCCTCGGCCAGTTCTTTTTCTTTAAGCCCTAAAGGCAATTCCAAAATCCGTAAAAAGGCCTTTTCCTCGGGCAAAGAAGCTGTTATGTATTTGGTCTTGGGAAAATTGTTTTTCTCGCTGGTTAAAACTTCGGCGAGAGTATTTTGAAAGCTGTCCGAGGATTTTATTTCGCCGTCAACTATCGTGCCCTCGGCCAGATAACCTTTGCCCCAAGCCACCAAATCAAACGCGCCGCCGCTTTTTTTAAGCGCCGCCGCCTTAAGCGACGAATCGGAAATATCTAAACCGATAGTAGGAGGGAAGAACAACATTGATTAAATAATACCATAATCCTAAAGCGAATCTTTCCACTCTTTTATTTTTATCGCCGCCGGCACGGTATCGTCCACCAACAGAGTGTGGTTGTGGTTATAGCGGCCGTAAATCAGCGAGTTAAAATTATGCCTTTTGACCAGGATCTCCAAAGTCAACGCTAGAGTTACCGTTGAGTCGCCCACCGCCAAAGTCTCGCCGTCCGCGGCGTCAACCACGGCCGCATCGTAGATTCGGCGCAAAACATCGTCGGCGGCGCCGTCGGCGGCGTA
>JBASTM010000005.1:0-82829 GCA_049274895.1 Minisyncoccia bacterium | reverse complement strand
CACCGTATACCGAGCTTGCTGCAGCAAGCTCGGTATACGGTGGAAATTAAAAAGAACGGGAATAATATACCGGGTAAATTTATACAGTTTTTAAGAGTGGTTTTTAAGCAGCCGCGCCAGACGCTTTTTAATAATTTAAGGAAGTCAGGGTTAAGCCCGTCCGACAAACTGGACGTAGCGTTTAAGGAACTGGGGCTGGATAAAAAAATAAGACCGCAAAATCTTAATCAGCAACAACTCATCAAGCTTTTTAGTTTTTTTAATTTCTAGAAAGCTAGAAAGCTAAATTAGTATGGTTTATTAATGTTTTGGCCATTTTTCTGTGGAAAACATTGATAGATTTGGCGCCGCGAATAGCTGTCAAGATGGTATAATTTAAGTAGCTTCTTAGCTTTCTAGGATATTAGCTTCCTAGATTGAAAGCATGCTTAGTGATCCATTCATACAAACAACTGATTGTGTGGCAAAAATCGGTTGATTTAGTTGTTGCTATTTATGAACTTACAAATAAATTTCCCAGAGAAGAAATATTCGGACTGACCTCGCAAATAAGAAGAGCGGCAATATCAATCCCTTCAAATATAGCTGAAGGCAGGATGCGCGGTTACCGTAAGGAATTTAGACAATTTCTATTAACTGCTTTTGCTTCGGGGGGTGAATTAGAAACACAAATAGAAATAGCTAAAAAACTACCCAAAACATCATCTCTAAACTATTTCAAGGTTGATAGTTTACTTGATGAAGTAATGAGAATGCTAAATTCAATGGTCAACAAGCTAAGAAGCTAGAAAGCTAACACCTAGGAAGCTACAAAATGTCCAAACGTTTTCTAACAATCACCACGATAATGTTCATGATCGGTTTGATCGCCGGAGCATATTTGGTATTGCGCACCACCGTGACCAGTGGCGAACTTACTAACTCCACGCCCCTCTCGCAAGGCAAATCCAGCGACGAGTTGTTGGATGAACTCTTAAAACTAAACCTTGAGGAGAAAACGGAGCAGAGCGAATATATTCCCCCCGAAGATAAAAACCTCACCGACGAATTCGCGGCGGCCATTATTTCCGAAACCGGCGGGCTTAACGAAGATAGCGCCGAAAAAATAGCCGGCACCGATTTTATAGCCAACACGGTTCTGCCTTACCTCCAAACCAACACTCTAAACCTGCTGCCGGAAATACCCGATTCGGTCTTGAAAATAGTTTCCGACTCAAAAATAAACCGCGCGGCCTATTTTAAGGCGACCAATAAAGACGCTGTGGTTATTTTTAACGTCGTTAGGGATTTTATAAAAATAAACACCGATGACCTGGAAAGTTCGGAAACCCTGGACGAGCTGCAAAACCAAGCTAGCCAGCTGGCCACGGCTTTTGAAAACCTGTCTCGCGCGGCCACGCCTAAAACATTGGTCGCTACGCATAAAAATATACTACTCACTGCCTATTCGCTTCAAAAATCTTTGGAAACCATAATTGGCAGCGACGACGACCCCTTAAAGCTTCTGATTGTTTTTAACGATATTGAAACTTTGGGCGAGTTCTGGAAAAACGCGCTGGTGGAATACGACCGGGCCTCGCGAATAAAATAGATTCGTATCTGAAAGCGCGATTCGTAAATTCGGAAGACGCTTTCGGTAAAAACTGTGCAAGAGACCATCAAAAAAATAATTTCTGTCGGCGTGCTTATCTCTATATTGGGTTTTTATTTTGCCGCGCCGTTTACAGTTAAAAAAGCCGACGCGATTTTAGGTGTCGCCGACCAGTCTTTTGACATCACGATTGGCGACATACCGCGCCTGCTTTTCCAAATTGGTGAAAAAGTGCTCAAATACGGTCTGGAAAAATTAAAGAAAAGGATGCTGACCCAAATCCAGAACGACCTGGTCAACTGGGTGCAAAACGGCGGCGAGCCGAGGTTTATCAAAGACCCGGGAAAATTTCTTAAAGACAATGTCGACGCCACCGCGGCCAAAGAGATAGACAAATTTTTTCTTTCAAAAAATATAAATATCTGCTCGCCGTTTAAGGCCAATGTGCGGTTTTTGGTTTCCAAACCCCTATTGTTGAAAGAGGACAGCGTGCGGTGCAGTTTGGGCGATATGGTGGGTAATCTGGAAAACTTCGCGCAAAACTTTCAAGACGGCAGCTGGACGGCCTGGCTTAAACTGCATGAAACCCGCAACACCCTGCCGGGCAGTTACCTCGCCGCCACCGAGCTGATAGGCGCCAAGGTCGCGCAGAGCGGCAATACCGCCCAGGCCACCATATCGGCCGGCAAGGGTTTTTTAGATCAAAAGCTATGTTCACAGACAAAAACTCCTAAATACAATCTTAGCTTTGTGATTTCTCAAGGCCCAAACACTGGAAATATCGAAGAAGTTGAAATCACCGACCCTGTCATAATCCAACAGATTCTAGATGAGACAAACAAAGAAGTTTACAGTTGGGCTTCCATTTGGCCTTTAAGCAATCCGGGAATTTTCATGGTTGAAGCCGACAGTATTGAATTTACAAACACAGGTGAATTTAAAACCGAGGATCATCTTCCTCCTATTAAAAAATACCACTCGCTAACCACTTGCTCCAAAGAAGAAACTATAACCCCGGGCAGTATCGTCGGCGACCAAATTTCGGGCCTTCTGGAAAAAACCGGCATTGATAACATCATCAACGCCAAAGAACTGGCTCAAATCTTGGATGCCGTCATAGACGCCGCCGTCAACCGCGCCGCCCGAGAGGGTCTTTCTTATATGAAAAGCGGCCGGGGCTCTTATACTTCACCCCTCAACCCCAGAACGGCCAAACAAAAAAACCAGGATCTTTCTGGATTGGAAAGTGCGGAAGCTATCAGCTTGCAAAATCAACTTACCGACCTCCGCAACAGCTCCTCGAGGTTAGAGCTGGAGACAAAAAAACTTAGCGGCAAAACTAACAAATTGGCCGACTTTAACAAACGACTTGATTTTATAGCCGGAAAATACGAGGGCGGTAATTACGTTGAGAGCGAACTTCTTAAAAAGACCATACGGGGCAAAGACAGCGACAAAAAATTCTCGGATGTCGCCGACAGGTTCTTTTCCAAACACAATTCGGCTCTGACACGGGAAAATGAAGACGACCGATTAGGCATAACTCTTCCGCCGGAGGGTTCCAATTTCAACAAAGAAGAAAATATGCCCGGCTTATATTTAGCCAACCAAGCCATAAATATCAAGCTGGCCGACATCTGGCAAGCCATAAGCACGGTTTTTAACAATCTATCGCCCGCAACGGCTTACGACACAAAAAAGTTTTGTAAAGAAATCCAATATATTTTAGAACCGGAGGTGGCTGGTGGTATAGACACATTACCTTTTACCAATTCCGATGGGGTATCAATCCCTTGGTCGTCCAGCGACCAAAGTTATGTAACCAAAATGGAGAATATCACCACAACTTTTATATCCGTGGATAATACCAGACAGTATATGTCCGCTGAAGCAAATAATACCGCTCTCAAGAGCCAAGAATACCGCCAAATAGCGGCTTCCTACGAATCTTTAACAGAAAATGTTGAGGGTATAATTTCGGAACTTGAATCGGACGGCGAGTTTGTAAAATCTCATCTGCCGAGCATATTAATGTATACCTCTATACTTATGGATTACGACCGCGTCGGCAGAAACCACGGCCTGGTGCAGAAAATAAAAACGCACACCGAACTTCTCAGCAGTAAGAACAAAACCCTTAGAATTCCGCAAGACGACGACACGGTTTTGGTTTTGACAGGCAAAGAGGCCGAGGAAGGGGCTTATAACGACCTTATCAGCGCCAGGAGGAAAACTATGGACGAATGGCTGTCACAGGCAGAGGCAGCCGCGAGGGCAGATTCCGGAAATACAAACCTGCGAATCAAGGCCGACGCGGTTAGAAACGCTAAAAGCTTAATAGTAAGCTCTTGGGAACCTAATCTTGACGAACCAATTCCTACCGATACTGACGGAAAATCGATTTTAGACACAAGTAATTTAGGCATAAAGGCATACGATGCCGTGGCCGAAGTTATGAATTTGGACATAGAAACCGTACGCTCCGAAATGGAAGAGCGGCAGCAAAGACTAGGCCGCCAGCAAACGGATGTGTCCAACCGCTTGGGCAAATTCATTGAAGACTCCCAACTAAGAAAACAGACCGGCTTGGAAGGCGGAGACAGCGAGTGGGAAAAACATTTTAAGAACAGAATGCAGTTGGTTTACGCCGCTCACATATATGATTTTTATAAAAACCGATTGTTAGCCGACAGGGGAGGAACTGCAGACAATTTTTGTAGACGGGAGGTCCCCTAGTAAATAACCCATGCTTGATTTTCTAAATCCAATAAATTGGCTTCTTGCGATAGTAACTTTCGTCGTTGATTTTATCGGCTCTATTTTGATTACCTTCGCCGGCTCCATTGTGAGCTACGTTTTTAGTTTCCAGTCCTTTATAGAAGTGCCCATCGTCCAGATCGGCTGGCAGATAAGCCGCGATCTGGCCAACATGGTTTTTATTTTAATAATGCTGCTAATTGCTTTCGGCACCGTTTTGCGCCTGGAACAATACAGCGTTAAAAAACTGATACCCAAACTGGTGGTGGCGGCCCTCTTAATAAACTTTAGCTTGATAATCTGCGGCGCGGTGATTGATTTTGGCAACAGCTTGGCCCGGTTTTTTGTTTCGGGAGGGCAAACCGAAAATTCCGTGGATGTAGCCGCCGGCATTATGGGCGCCATGCGGGCCGGCGCCATCGCTCAATTAAGAAACACCACCACGATAGATTCGCTGATTCCTACAATACTTATGGTTTCGGCCGGCCAGCTTATAATGTATATTATTATTGCTTTCACTTTATTGGCTTTGGCCGGAGTGATGATTTCGCGAATAATACAGCTTTGGATTTTGATTATATTCGCCCCGTTCGCCTGGGTGGCCAGCGCCCTGCCGGGTAAAGGTAGTGGTTATTCCAGCAAGTGGTGGGCTAAGTTTTTTAACTTGGCCGTGATTTTTCCGGTCAGCATAAGTTTTTTTATATTTTTAGCCATTCTGACTGGAGCCACTTTCGGCAGCACTAATCTGGAGATAAAAGACGTGGGCGGGTGGTTGGCAACTATTCTGCCTGACACCATTTTTTCCACCATAATGCAGTTTTTGGTGGTGGTGTCCATTTTATGGCTGGGTCTGGACCAAGCCGGCAAAGCCGGCTCGGCCGGCGGCAATATGGTGGTTAAATGGGCCGACGGCGCCAAAAAGTGGGGTTTGGGGCAGCTTAAGGGCTCACGGCTTGGGTTTAAGCCCGCCTTTGGCACGGCCAAGAGAATGGCCGACTGGGCTTCGGGCAAGGCTGGCCGCCCCGGAGCGGCCAGCCGGGGTTTGGCCGCCGGGCTGGGTAGACTAGAAAAAGCTCCCCTCATCGGACGAGCCCTCGGCGGCCCCGGCGCGGCTTACATCCGCCAACAGGCCGCCTTAAAAGCTGCGGCGGGCAAAGTTGAAAAACTGCGCCCTGTCGACATCGAAGCCCGTCTTAAACAAACCTCTTTCACGCCCGAGGGCCTGGCCGAGCGCGCCGGTATGATCCAGACCTTAATAAGTAAAGGACAATTTACTTTAGACACCAAAGACGAATTCAAAGACGTCTGGAAAAATTATCTACAAACTTTCCAGAACATGGGGGGCAATGTAGTTGACTTGATTAAAAAACGGCCTGATTTAGCTATGGACGCCGGCGTCCAGCAAATGATAGCCCGAGACGTTAACGCCCCACCGCCAATAAGGACCAAGTGGAACGAAATCGTTACCGAAAGTAATGCGGTCACCAAAGAAGAAAAGATAAAGAAAATACTTAATGAAGATATTTTTAAGACCGCTGCTGATTTTTCCGGGATTCAAAAAGAGGCTCTTGATATGAAGGGAAAACTGTCAAAAAGCGATGCGGATAAATACGATAAGATAGAAACTGATAAAGATTCGTTAAGAAAAATTTTATTGTTGCAAGGAGAAATAATGAAAGGTAACTCGGAAGGAAAAGATACAAAGGAACTTGAAACTGAACTATCTAAACTCAAAAATTCTCTCGATGGCACCAATTCTGCCCTTACCGGCCTAAAACAAGCCACAGATATCTCAAGAAAGGATTATCTTAATGCCGTAAAACAACTTCAAAGCCAGCAAATTACTCTCTCCGGAAAAGAATCGCAAATCAAAATTGCGGAATTGTTTCTCAATGAACTCAAGAAAGATGGTAAACTGTATGCTGGGAATCTCAATGGTATGGCGTCAAAAAACAAAGACGCGCATATTAACCTGTTAAAATATTTGAAAACAAATATGGCTACAATGGAAGAAGGAGACTTCAATAAGGGAGTTTATGAGCACGTCTTTAGCGGATTAGTCTCAAATACAATGATTGATCCTAGTACGCAAACTGCCGCGCCGGCTACACCATAAAAATATGGCCTACCAACAGCTTACAATCGATCAAATAGAGCAGTTAAACCAAATTTCCGATCCTATCGCAAGAAGAAGATACGCAGAGCTTTTTCAGTTGCCGCAAGATCTACAGGACACTTTTATAAGCGAAGATACTACACATAGTGTCTGGAGCATAGCCAAAGAAAAATATAATTTATCAATCAGAAATGTTGGCGATGTGGCTCGAATCATCGGCCTGATATTCTTGGGCGAGCTGCCCATTAAAAATTTTATCGCCGAACTTAAAAATAAACTTGGGGTTGATGTGGCCGCGGCCCAGGCCATCGCCCAAGACATCAATCAGGCCATTTTCCAGCCGGTGCGGCAGAGTTTGATGCAAGTGCACGGATTAGATCAATATGCCAATCAACGAATGAATACAAATGATACAAATACTACTACAAATATCAGGCCAATAAAGCCGGTGCAGACACCCCAACCAACGCCACCACAACTAAACCGCGATACACCGCCTACAGCTAGACCAGCCAGTTATTACAACGCTAAACCAAGAAACACGGTTGATCTGCGGCGCGTAAAAAGAAAAGGTAAATATAATGGGTTTTTTACGTAAATATGCCAATATACAAATGGATACGAATGATACAAATAAAAACACGAAAATAATACATAAAGAATTGTCATATGTAATAAATGGAATATTTTTTTTGAAACCTATTCGTATATTCGTAAAAATTCGTACTTCGTAAAGTTATGCAGTTTCAAGTCCCGCAATTTATAGAAACCGAAGACAAAATTGTCGGCCCGCTGACGTTAAAACAGTTTGGATTTTTGGCCGCGGGCGGAGCGGTGGCTTTTATGGCTTTTATGATTTTGAAAACCGTTTTTGCTTTAATGGTCGCCCTGCCGGTGGCGGCTTTGGTTTTGGTGCTGGCTTTCGGTAAAATAAAAGGGCTATCGGCGCCAAAATACCTTTTGAACATGATCGGTTTTGCTTTAAAGCCGCAATTATATTTATGGAAGAAGTAAAGCGGGACACCAATCCACTAATGCGTGCGAATTCGTAAATTAGCATCGCGCTTATGTCTAAAGAAGCGTCCACCCACCAATTTATAGAGGTTAAAGAAATTAAAGATAACATCGCCGTTTTGAAAAATGGCGGTTTAAGATTGGTGCTGATGGTCTCGTCCATAAATTTCGGCTTAAAGTCGGAACCAGAACAAGAAGCCGTCATTGCCCGCTTTCAGGATTTTATAAATTCGCTGGATTGGAGCGTAGAGATACTGGTTCAGTCGCGCACCTTGGATCTGTCCGATTATCTTAAGTTTCTGAACGAGCGGGCCGCTTTGCAAACCAACGAACTTCTAAAAATCCAGACCGCCGAATACATCGGCTTCATTCAAGAATTGGTTAAACTGACCAACGTGATGTCCAAGTTTTTTTATGTGATTGTTTCGGTAACTCCGTCTGTAAACATAGCGCCGGGCGGCTGGCTGGATAAATTGCTGTCCCGAGGCAAAAAAGGTAAGGAAAATAAAGCCGACTTGAACTTTGAATCCAAAAAAAACGAACTGATGCAACGGGCCGATCAAATAACCGCTCTTTTGGGCACTATGGGTTTGAAAGCCCTGCCGCTGGGCGGTGAAGAACTGATTGAGCTTTTGTACACATCGTATAACCCCGGCTCGTCCATCAAACAAAAAAACCTGGAAGTGCTGGTGGCCACGGGGGATGAAGCCAAAAAGATAGGGTAGGACCTATAAGTCCTATAGGATCAATAAGACTTATGAAACTATTGGAAAAATTACAACCGCAACAGGAAAAACCGACCACGCCGCAAAACGCCGGCACTCTGGCCGATCTTTTGGCGCCCTCAGCGCTCCAGATAAGCCCCGACCATCTGCAGATCGGTGAAAAGTTTTCGCGCACCATTTTTGTGGCCGCCTATCCCAGATTTTTGAGCGTAGGTTGGTTTTCACCCATCATCAACCTCGATAAAACTATGGACATCTCCCTGTTTATCCAACCTTCGGAAACCGGACCGGTGCTAAAAAAACTAACCAAAAAAACCGCCCGGGTGGGCGCGGAAATATCCGAAAAAGAAGAAGGTGGCATCATCCGCGATCCGATGCTGGAAACGGCTTATCAAGATTTGGAATCATTGCGCGACAAACTGCAGCAGGGCACGGAAAGATTTTTCAAGGCCGGCCTCTACATCACTTTTTACGGCGATTCTCTAAAAGATTTGAATGAGACCGAAAACAACATCAACACTCTTTTGGAATCGCGTTTGATCTACGCCAAAACCGCCGTTTTCCAACAGCTCGCTGGTTTTAGCTCCACTCTGCCTTTGAACCTGGATCAATTACAGATACATAACAGCTTAAACACCGGGCCGATGTCTTCGTTTTTCCCTTTTGTTTCGGCCGATCTGACTTCCAATAAAGGCGTGCTTTACGGCCTCAACCGGCACAACAATAGCTTGATACTTTTTGACCGGTTTTCCATGGAAAACGCCAACTCGGTGGTTTTTGCCAAATCCGGCTCCGGTAAAAGCTACACAGTCAAACTAGAAGTGCTGCGCTCGCTGATGCTGGGTACCGACGTAGTGATTATAGACCCGGAAAGCGAGTATAAATATCTAAACGATGTGGTGGGCGGGACTTTTGTAAATATCTCCCTGACTTCGCCCCATCGCATCAATCCCTTTGACCTGGCCGAAGCCAGTGAAGACGAAAGCCCGGCCGAAATCTTAAAAGCTAACATTATTCAACTAACCGGCCTGTTAAAAGTGATGCTGGGGGCTTTAACTCCGGAAGAAGACGCTATTTTAGATCGGGCGCTGACCGAAACTTATGCCTCCCGCGACATCAGCATCAATTCCGACTGGAAAGGCAAAACGGCCCCGTTGATGGGCGATCTTTATACGGTTTTACAAAATATGCAGGGCGCCCAGAATCTGGCGGTGCGTTTGGAAAAATATGTTAAGGGCACTTTCTCGGGTTTCTTGAATCAACCCACCAACGTTACGCTCAACAATAGTCTGGTGGTTTTCTCCATACGCGATCTGGAACCGGAACTGCGCCCCATCGCCATGTATATTTTGCTCCACTTTGTCTGGAACCTGATACGCTACCAAAAGAAAAAAAGGATAATGGTGGTGGACGAGGCCTGGTGGATGCTTCAGCACGCCGAGGCCGCGGCCTTTCTTTTTAGCATCGCTAAAAGATGCCGCAAATATTTTTTGGGCCTGACCACCATCACCCAAGACGTGGAAGATTTTATGAAATCGCCCTTCGGCAAGCCCATCGTGACCAACTCGTCCATACAGATATTGTTAAAACAGTCGCCGGCGGCCATAGACATGGTGGCCCAGACTTTTAATTTGACCGACGAGGAAAAATTTTTGCTGTTGGAATCCAACGTGGGCGAGGGTATTTTTCTGGCGGGTCTGAAACGGGCGGCCATAAAAGTGGTGGCTTCCTACACCGAAGATCAGGTCATCACTTCCGATCCCGCGCAGTTATTGGAAATAGAAGCGGCCAAACGGGAACTGGCAGAACAAAGTCAATAAAACTATGGATCAAGAAACAGAACTGGCCATGTTGGAAGCTGATGGAATAAGCCAAGAGGAGATAGATACCGCAAAAAACGGCCAGGTTAAAGAACATAATTTTCCATATATGGTCTTTACCGCCGCTTTAACTAAAGATATTGTCGATATTGTCACTTTGGGTACGACCGGCCTAGTAACAAACCTTTTGACGTTACCAATTATATATTTATATGTTCGCAAAAATATGAACTTTGGCAAAAGACGATTATATAAGCGGCTTATTAGAAAAGGAGTGGGGGAATTTATACCGGTATGGTCGGCCGTTTCTTTTTGGAGCATATTTGTTTGGCGAGCTCACCAAAAAGAAAATACGAGAATCGGCAGGGTGTTAAACTTTATAGAATCTTTCGCTAAATGAAATTAAATATAATAAAAATTTTTATAGTGTCAGCCGCGATGATTCTGGCGGCGGGACTGGCTGGTTTTTCTTCGGCCCAGGAATACTTGGAACAGGCCAGCGAAGCGGATTTGGATCAAATAGAAAGCGCCATCAACACCATCGCCGAAACGGCTTTTAAGCAAAGCGCGGTTGAAGCCGGCAATGATTTTAATTTGGATATAATCTGGAAAGCCAACACCCTTTTACCCTACGACTACCCCGGCAAAGCCCTGCCCTCGCCATTGTCGTTTATAACCCTGCATGCCGCGGCCAACGCGCCTAATCCGGAAAAATTGATTTACACTTGGCTGGTAGACGATATTTCCTCCAATAAAGACGGGCCGGAACTGCAAGGCCGGGGTAAAAACACCTTTACCATTACCGCTTTCCAAACGCCGCAATTTACGCATGAAATCAGAGTTTTTGCCCAAGACGATCAGGGCCGCAAAGGTAGCGCCGCCTTAAACATAAGAACGGTTTCACCCGAAACCTATTTTTACATCGGCCACAACGACAACTATAACAATCTGGCGCCCGACACTCTAAAGTTTACCCCGGGGCGGGAAAGCAGTTTGATGGTGCGGCCGTTTTACTTTAATACTCAAAATCTAGCCAATCTGGAATACAACTGGCGCTTTGACGGCCAGAAAGAAGAAAATTCCAATCCTCGGCCGGAGATTTTGCCTTTAACCATAAATCCTAAACTGATCCCGGGCACCTCCGCCAATTTGCGCTTAGAGTTAAAAAACAAAAAAGCCGGACAGAATATTTACGACCGGGCCGAGCGCACGGCGGAGATAAAGATAATTAAATAATTTTTAATATGTCCTATTTGTCCTATAAGTCTTATATAATAACTGCAACCATTCTGTTACTAACTTTACCGACCGCGGTTTTAGCTTTGGAAGTTGATTTCCCCTCGGTTCAGGGAGTGAAAGTAACCGACTCTATGGGTCCGGCGCAATGGATAAGATATATATTTTTAATGAGCCAGGCCTTGGTGGGCCTGGCTATAATTTACGCTCTGGTGCGGAGCGGTGTGGAATGGATGACGGCGCGGGGCAACGAAGGTCAGGTCAAGGTCGCCAAAGAACGCATCACGGGCGCGGTTTTAGGCCTGATAATCCTTCTTGGCTCTTATATTTTTCTCTACACTATCAACCCCCAATTGGTCCAAATCAGAAATCCGAGCGTGAATTTTCCCGTAACGAGTGATTATGATTTTTATAGAAAACTTTTTGGACAAATAGGACATGGCGATGGCAACATCGGTAACCAATGTAGCGGTAATTATGACTGCAAAGCAGGACTGAAATGCCAAAACAGAGCCTGTGTAGCTGTAGCAGACACGGAAAAATCGGCTTGCACTACAGATAATCCTTGTGCCGGAGACGAGGAACGTTGTCTAAATCCAACGACTGGAGAATATCTAACCCCAGGTGTTCCCGGACAGCAAGGTGTTTGTACACTCAGACGGCCGACAGGAGGGGCTTGCGCTCCTACTGGAGCCAGTGATACCGGATGTTTTGTGGGTACGTGCCAAAACAATACATGCGTCTTGACACCGTCAACTGAATAAAAATGTCCAAATCCAAAAAAATTCTAATCGTTTTGGCCGCCATCTTAAGCATTGTGTTTATAGGCCTTTTGGTTTACTATTTCTTTTTCAAAAAAATAGCACTGCCGCCCGCCGCCCCGCCCGAGGATCTTTTGGGAGGCGAAGTGGTAGCGCCCGCCGAGAAAGAGCGGTTGGTGGCCATCACTCAAGAAACGGTGCTGGGCGCGGCTGTGGTCAGTGACGCGGAGTCAACGGAACAAAAAATAACCTATGTGGCTTGGGATGGGGTTATCAACCAAATAGATTTTAACGGTGGGAATAAAAACAAGATCGGACTCGTTGCCGTGGAACGGATCGGAGCGGCCGCGGTTTCCCCCAATGGCCGTCTGATAGCCGTGAAATATGCCCTCACTTCGGGCCAAAACCGCTATCTGGTTTATGACACCCAAAATAAATCGCTTAAAGCCCTGCCCACCAATACAATCGGATTGTCGTTAAGTCCGCTCGGCGATGAGTTGGCTATTTTATCTCCAGAAGGCAACACATTCAAAATAACCACAGCCAAAAGCGACCTTTCCGGGGCCAAAAACATAACCGCGACTAAAATACCCGATCTGGTTTTAGATTGGTATAGCGAAAACTCGGTGGCCTTAAAAACCAAGCCCTCGGGCCTGGCCTGGGGGTTGTTGTATAATTTAGACTTAAAAACTAAAAAAATAAGCCGAATAGCGGGCAATGTTTACGGCCTGACTTCGCTCTTTTCGCCTTCGGGTAAAAAAGTTTTAATTTCGGAAACCGAAGAGGATGGTTTTGATTTGAAATTGCGGTCAATCAATCTGGAAAAAAACACCCAAAGCGCTATTAACGAATTCGCCCTGCCGGAGAAATGCGTTTGGTCGCAAGATGACCGGACTTTGCTTTGCAGTATCATCAAAACTTCCAACGATTATATTATGCCCGATGATTACTATAAAAGAAAAATTAAATCTGACGGCGAGGAAATCATCAGAATCAATTTAGACACAGGTCAAAAACAAAAAATGATAGAGGGTGTTTTTGATGCCGCCAATATGTTCTTGGCGCCCGATGAATCTTACCTGTTTTTTATAAATAAAATAGACGGCCGACTGTACCGTTTAACACTCTAACTTTCCGGACTTATTATCACCCTTCTATTTTCTCTTTCGCCCGCGCTTTCGCTTTTAACGCCTCCGATTTTCTCCACGGTTAAATGAATAATCCGGCGGTCGGCGGCCGACATCGGCTCCAGTTCAGCCGGTTTTTTGTTTTCTAAAACTTGGTAGGCCGCGTTTTTAGCTAGAGCCATAAGATAATCTTCTCTTTCTTTTTGATAATTATTGATGTCAAAAACAAAACTGGCCGGCGTCAGCAGTTCGTTCATCTTTTTAGAAACCATCAAGGCCAGAATATGCTGAAAGGCCTTAAGATTCTCGCCGTCTCGACCAATTAAAAAACCCGCTTCATCCACAGAAGCGTTCACTCTGGTCCGGCCATCGGAGGTTTCCATGCCCAATTCGGCTTCAACCCCGATCAAACCGAACATTTTAGAAGCAAACTCTTTGGCAATTTCTCCTTTATCCATAATTCCGCACCGAGTTTATTCGGTAGTTGGTGCGGAACGCATAATAACATACTGCTGGACTATGGTAAACAGAGTGGTTACCACCCAATAAAGAGCCAAGCCGGCCGGCAAAGTCCAGGAAATTACCACCGTCAGTACAGGCAAAAAATAGAGCATCTGCTTAGACATGGCCTGGGCCATAAACTCGTCGGAGGTTTTGGGCGCTCCGGGCAATTTCTTTTTGGGAGAAATCATTTTGGCCTGCCAAAATTGGGTGGCTCCGGCCAAAACCGCGAGGGCTTTATTGGAATGGGATAAATCCATTAAACCCAAAAAATCAGGATCAATAACTCCGGGATTGCTTACAAAATTATACAAAACCGAAAGGTTGGCCGGATCAAAACCCTTCAAAAAAACCTGATACAAAGCTATTAAAATGGGCAATTGCACCAAAAGAGGCAGGCAACCAGAGAGAGGATTTATTTTATTTTCTTTATAAAAAAGCATCAGTTGTTTGGCTTGTTCTTCTTTATTGGTTTTATATTTTTCCTGAAGCTCTTTTATTTTAGGTTGGAGATCCTGCAGGGCTTTTTGCGATTTTATGGCTTTTTGGGTCATCGGCCAAAAAATTAGTTTGATGATCAAAGTCGTGGCTATAATAGCCAGGCCCACATCGGAGCCGGGAATAAAATTGTAAAAAGCCACCAAAAGATTAAATAGGGGGCGATACAGTAATTCGTGAAACAAGGCAAGCATTTTTATCTACAACCAATTACTCTTTTAACTGTCAGCACAAGACCTTGCCAGACTCCATGTTTGGAAATGGCTTGGATGCAATACTGCGAGCAGGATGGATAATGGCGGCAACCGGCCCAGACGGTGGGATTAAGCGACAATACCGGCCAGAGATAGATAAACCTAAAAACACCGGTCTGCGGCGACAATAATTTTTGATAGCTTTTTACGAAAATGATGAGTAGGCGCCTCATTTGATTTTATCCAAGACAGCCTCAATTTGCTTTTTAATCTGACTGAATTTCTGATTGATTAAAGGTGGTTTGGCGGCCACCCTCAAATAATACCCGGAGGAATTACCAGTCTGGAGGTATAATCTTAAAATTTCCTTTAACTGTCTTCTTAAACGATTCCGGACGACTGCCTTTTTTGACACCCTAACGCCAACCACCACGTCAACCCGACGATCGGTTGGGGTCCTGGCCGGAGAAATATATACATCAAACAGCTCGCTGGTGAATTTCATACCCAACACAACTTAAACGGAAACGGATAAGCTATACCTGCCTTTTAATCTTCTTCTTTTTAGGGTATTCCTGCCGGCGGCGTCCGACATCCTATTAAGGAAGCCGTGAGTTCTGGCTCTTTTTTTGTTTTTGGGGCGATATTTGGTTATTTTCATAATGTTCGGACTATATTATCACATTTATTATTTAATTAAAAATTAGACAATTTAGAAGAGAAGTATGCTTACAGGTAATGATTTGAAAGATAAAGCAAATTGTATTACACACCTCTTCAACAGGTTATCCACTTTTGATATAATTTTGGTTAAATTTGCTATTGGTACCACTGTGATATAATTGGCAGCGAATTGAAAGTTCTTCTCACCGCCGCCGCCAATGTTTTGGTTTGCTTTCACTTCCTCTCGGGCCCAAAAGTTAACATATACCAAGAAAAACAAAAAATGGACAAAGACGAGCTTTGGCAAACCGCTCTGGCGGAAATTGAGCTATCCATTTCCAAGCCCAATTTTATCACTTGGTTCAGCAATACTGCCATCGTCTCCAAAAAAGACGGCATGGTTTTGGTTTCTACACCCAGCTTGTTTATAAAGGGCTGGTTGGAAGACAAATATAACCTGATCATCCTAAAGACTTTAAGGAAACTTTCCAATGATGTTAAGGAGATACGTTTCACTATAAAAACTCAACTAGTTAGTGAGGACAGGAAAATACACCCCAGCCAAAAAAAGAGAGAGGTTATGGTTCCGATTTTGGCCGATCACCAACTTAATCTGACCGAAACAGTAATGCCGGATAGGGAAACCAACCTCAATTCCAGAT
Organism: Minisyncoccia bacterium; assembly: GCA_049274895.1. Taxonomy (GTDB): domain Bacteria; phylum Patescibacteriota; class Minisyncoccia; order JACQLN01; family JACQLN01; genus JACQLN01. Next base: position 67,164 of record JBASTM010000005.1, on the reverse strand, counting down.
ACACCTTTGACTCTTTTATTATCGGTTCTGGCAACCAACTGGCTCATGCCGCCGCCGTAGCTGTGGCTAAAAACACCGGCTCCACCTACAACCCTTTGTTTATTTACGGCGGGGTGGGTTTGGGTAAAACACACCTTTTGCAGGCCATAGGTAATGAGATTATAAAAAATAATCCTAAAAACAAAGTGAGGTATGTGCCTTCGGAAAAGTTTTTGGGAGACCTAATAAACTCCATACGCAACAAAACTATAGATAAATTCAAGGAGGAGTATAAAAAATTCAACCTGTTAATAGTGGATGATATCCAGTTTATAGCCGGCAAGGAAAAAACACAGGAAGAGTTTTTCCATATTTTTAATGAGCTTTACGCTAACAACAACCAAATTGTCTTGTCTTCAGACCGCCCGCCCAAAGCCATCACCACTTTGGAAGAACGGCTGCGCAGCCGGTTTGAAGGGGGTATGATTGCCGACATCACTCCGCCGGATTACGAAACCCGGGTGGCTATACTTAAAGCCAAGTTGATAGAAAAAAACCTAGGCGAATTAAGCGACGATATTCTTAGTTTCATTGCCAACAATATAACCAAAAACATTCGCGAGTTAGAAGGGGCTTTAAACCGGGTGGTTATGTCTTGCCGGGTGGCCAACACACCCACCACCCTAGAGCGGGTGAAAGCAATACTGGCCACCACCCACCAAACCAACAATTCCAAAACAACGCCCAAGATTATAATTAAAGTGGTATCCGAATTTTACGATATTAAAGAAGAAGATTTAATAAACCAGTCTAGAAAAAGAGAAATCGTGCTGCCTCGCCAAATCTGCATGTATTTGATGCGCGAGGAATTAAAAAACTCCTATCCTTTTATTGGAGATAAATTTGGCGGCCGGGACCACACCACCGTGATGCACGCTTGCGAAAAAATAGGCAAGGAAGTTCAAAACAATGAAAATTTAATAGAGGAGTTAAATATTATAAGAAATAGAATATACGAAGCTTAATATATAATGGATAAGTTGTTGATAGCTATGTTGATTAAGTGTTGGCAATTAAAAAATATATTCCATTAAATAATTTTATTGTAAAACTGCCACCATAAACTCAAAGCGTTATCCCGACTGTTTTCCACAAAAATTTAAAAAAATAATTGAATAAAACACAGGTCTAAAACCAGTTATCAACATAATAAAGTCGCTTAGTAATCTTAATAAAATTTAAATAAATAAAAATGGAAGTATTATGTAATACGGAAAAACTAAAGGAGTTTTTGGACTACGCCGATAAAATTGTCACCAGACACCTGACTTTGCCTATACTCAATAATTTTTTAATAAAAACGGAAAGGAATGGATTAAAAATATCCTCCACTAATTTGGAAATAGGCATCACCTCTTGGTTGCCTTGCAAAGTGGAAAAAAGCGGCGAGATCACTGTGCCGGCCAGAATTTTCAGTGGTATAGTTTCTTCTCTGGTGAGCGATAAAGTTATTTTGGAACTCAAGAAGGATAAAACACTAAGCATTACCTCGGGTAATTACCGAGCTTCACTTAAAGGCGAGAGTGCCGATGATTTTCCCATCATACCTTCTCTAAAAAAGGAAAATGGTTTTGGCGTACCAACCAAACTATTCACTAAATCTTTGAATCAAATCGCCGGATTTGTCTCTAATTCCGAAACCCGGCCGGAAATAACCGGTGTGTTTATTTCTAAAGAGCAGGGCGAGAACTTTTTACGGCTGGCGGCCACCGACAGCTTTAGATTGGGAGAAAAAATTATTTTACTTGACAACCGCTATTTAGAGGCCAAATTTTCTATAATCATTCCGGCCCGGACCTGTGCCGAAGTGATTAGGATATTTTCCAATATGGCAGGAGATCTTTTGATTGTGGTGGAAAAAAATCAAATTGGCTTTGAGTTGGGCAAAGTGGAAGTTGTTTCCAGGTTGATAGAGGGCCAGTATCCTGATTATAGAAAGTTGATACCCCAAGAGTTTAATTTGACGGCCAGTTTGGTGAGGGAAGATTTTGTGAGAACCGTAAAGCTGGTTAGTTTGCTTTCCAGTAGGGTCAGCGACATAAAATTATCTTTTAGAAAAGGCAAAGAATCTAAGTTGACAATGTATGCGGCCGACAGCGATTTGGGTGAAAATGACGCTGAACTTCCGGCTGATGTTTCCGGAGAGGATTTGGAAGTTAAATTTAATTGGAGGTATTTGGTGGATGGTGTGGCCGGTCTTTTGGGCCGCACGGTGGTTTTTAACTTTATTGACGAGACCAAACCCTGCTTAATTAAATCTCCGGAAGATAAAGATTTTTTGTATTTGGTGATGCCGATAAGGGCTTAAGGGCTTTGTCCGCGAGCGGAGCGAGCGGCAACAAAACCTTATCCAGCACCTTTTAGATGTATAAATAATCTTTACCTTGAAAAGGTGCTGGATGCTCAATTCTGTAGTGAAATTTATTTCACTACGCTTATAAATTTCAACATAATTGGCATGTCCGGTCACAGCAAGTGGGCTAAAATTAAAAGAAAAAAAGGCCTAACCGATGCTAAAAAAGGTCAGTTGTTTTCTAAGTTGTCTAAAATTATTGAGCTCGCGGCCAAGAAGGGGTCCGATACCAAAACCAATCTCTCGCTTAAGGCGGCAGTGGATCAGGCCAAGGCCGAGAATATGCCCTCGGAAAACATAGAGCGGGCCATCAAGAAAGGCAGTGGTCAGTTGGCGGGTGAGACTATAGAAGAAGTAGTCTATGAGGCCTATGGGCCCGGCGGGGCGGCACTCTTAATAACTGTTGTCACCGCCAATAAAAACAGAACTGTGGCCGAGTTAAAACATGTTTTAGCCATGAATGGGGCTAGTTTGTCGGGTTCTGGCAGCGTCAAATGGCTTTTTGAACATAAATACGAAAATGGGGAAATAAAGTGGTTGCCTAAGCAAACCATAAAATTAAATGATGAAGCTGAATCCAAACTCTCCGCCCTACTTTCAGATTTAGATGATCAAGAAGATGTGATGGAGGTGTATACCAATACAGAATAGGACCAATAGGACTTATGATTATTTTAGGTGTTGACCCCGGCACCAATCGGGCCGGCTATGGTTTGATTAAAAAAGATGAAGATAAACTTTCTTTGTTAGGTTACGGTTGCGTGGAGGTTGAAGTTAAAAGCGATCACAATAAAGGGCTTGTTATTTTGCACGACTCTTTTATAAAAATCATTAAAAAATATAAGCCGAAAGTTTTGGTTATAGAAAAATTGTTTTTCTTCAAAAACGCCAAAACCATTACTCAAGTCAGCGAGGCCAGGGGCGTGATAATTTTGGCCGGATTAAAGTCGGGTCTGGAGATACGCGAATTTACACCCCTCCAAATCAAGCAGGCGGTTTCGGCTTACGGCCGGGCCAACAAACAGGCCGTCCAAAAGATGGTCAGATTGATACTTTCTTTGGATAAAGACCCTCAACCTGATGACGCCGCCGACGCCCTGGCGGCGGCGATTTGCTGTGCTAACTCCAGCCGTATAGCTGATTTAATGGCTTAAAAACTAGTGTTTTCTAGTTGTTATTGACCCCGTTGAGTGTGGTATTGACTTTTTATAGTGATAGGAGTATAATTAAAACATACAGTCAACCCAGCTAAGCTGGGTCAAGGTCAGTTCCTTAACCCTTTCAGGAGGATTTTCCCATGCTACGCGCGACGCTCGCGGCCATTTTGGCCATTGGCCTGTTCGGCCCCGTCTACGCGGACAAGTTTGATGATGTCCGCCGGGAAGCCCAGGCGGCTTTCGCAAAGTTGGATTCCGATGTAGTCGAGCTGGAAACCCAGCGTCAAGTGGAGTTTCGGTTGCTGGTTCTCAAGGAACTAGCAGCACTGGATCTGGAGCTACGGCTGGCCTATGGCGATTCTCTTGCAGAGAGGACCATGGGTCTCGTTGGTGGTTACACCGACGAGTTGTTGGCGGATGACACCGCTAGTCCGCAAGTCAAGGAGTTGCAGTTCGCCGACTTCATTACCCGAGTCAGAGTAGCGGCTGACTTAGGCATGATGGTTGAAACCCAGTCCGAGGAGCCGTACGAAGCTCCTCCTCCAGACGGAGTTTCTCCTTCGGAGCCAGAGGCCGGGGAGGAGCAGGGTCGTACATCGGTTCAAGCCACTCACTTCACCCTTGATCAGATTTTCCGGGCAAGGGACGAAGCTAACTGGACAGAAAACATCCAGCAGGCGACGGTTCCTGCCAACAAAAGAGGTCTAGAAAGACTTTTCTTCTGGCGGGAATCATATCCCGTCTGGCGCGAGCGCGAGCGACAGGTCTGGACCTCCGCCGACGGCAAGGTTACCTTCACTGTCGGCCTGGGCGCTGGCCCAATGGGCGAGGCAATCGCCAAACTGGATGCCAGACTGGATGCCAGAAACATGCTGGCACGGATAGGCCGCGAGTCGGACCGTGTGGTGGTGGCCGAACTGGTCGGCACGACGCCGGTCGGCTACTACGAGTACAAACACGGCACCGTCCTTTGTTTGATGGCGGTGCCCACGGTGTTACTGCCGAAGAAAGCGGAGAGATGAACAAAACCCCCGCGACCCAAGAAGGTCGCGGGGTGTATTTTTTTATATTGTTTGATATTATATAGGTATTATTGGTTTACTCATTAAAAAATATGTCCAAAAGAGAATCTTCACCCCAAGAGCAGTACGCCGACTGGAAGGCGCCGGAAAATAATCCGGAGCTTGCGGGGGTCAAACCAGAAACACCCGAGACTGTTATTGGACAAGTTCCGGAACAGGATCGCGGTTTGCTGCGCGAGTGGGGCGCTAAAATTTTTGGTGATAAGGCCGTGACCGAAGTGGCCGAAGCCATCAAAACCCAAGCCGGGCTGTTGGGTGAACTCGGCAGCGGGTTAAAAGAAAAAATCCAGTGGCAAAACATAGATGGCAGAAAAGCTTTATGGTATGGCACCTATATGTTGATGGGTGCCGCCGCGGCCGAACTAGGCAGCCCCGACCAGGCGGGGGCGGCTGAAGGTGAAAATCACGACGCCGAGCTTAAGGATATTATGGTGGCCGCTCTACCTCAAATGGAGAACGGTGAGAGGATTTCTTTGGATAATTTAACCGATAGCCAAAAACAAGCTGTGGGGTTGGCTTACGGTTTACGTCAAACATACAATGAAAAAGGCGGTACCCCGGCCGATTATGCTATTCAGGTAGACGATATTTGGGATGTGCAAAAAGAGTTTGAACAAATAAATTTTCAACATGAGAGTAGTGAGAGTATTCGTGTCCAGGAGGTAGCCAGATGGGGCGACAGGGTGGTGGGACAATACGAACAACAGCAGGGTTTGGAAGAATTAGAGAAATCTATTTTGGATAAAGCGGTGGGTGTGGTTGAGGGTATGGAAGGTGTTTCAGCCCGGGAAAGAGTGGTTTTTAAGGAAGCCGCTTTAAGGGCCATACATCAAACCAGGGAAAGTGCTCCGGGTCAGCTGGAGGATATTCTTGGTAACCTGCTTTCAGCCACCGAGTTTGTTCAGACTAAAAATTTCGGCCGTTACGATGGAGAAATTAGAACCTTGGAAGGTTTATATGAACACGTTTTAGGCAGTGTCAAAACTGTGCCCGCCGAAGCTGGATCAAGTGAAACCGGTATCGGTTCTAACGTTCCAGAACAAAGACCAGCTGGACAAAGTGGCAGTTCACCCGAAACAAAAATGGCCCCGGATGCTGGGGTTGAACGTTCCCCGTCCAGCTTAGGTGTTGAGATCCCCACGGTAGTTAATTTGGAGTTTGGCGGCCAGTATTCCGAAAGCGAAAGAGCCGGGATAGAGAAGTATGTGGATCATACTCTAAAAACAGTTCAAGTTATGGAAACCCAGTTTGGAAGTTGGGAGAATAAATACGGCAGCAAGCCCAACTTCGGCGCATTTCGGCAGGAGGTGATAAATAATATAAATGAGAGTATGGGTATGATTAATGAGATTGCAGATACTATAAATAATTCGGCGCCGGCGGAGAAGATAAAAGTTAGCATAAGAAGTAATATGAGCCCCGGAGAAGTTGCTGAATCTATATTGGACGCGTTGAGCGGTAGAGTCCACTTAAGGTCCACATTTGAGGCCTCGGATGACGCTTTTGAATCCTTAAACCGCCAACAATAATATTTTTCTCTCATTAAATTAGGTTATGGGGATAACCCCCCTTGACCGGGTTTGGGGCTCTTGTGTATTCTGGTATAAACTAAATCCAGCACCTTTTCAAAGTATAAATATCTTTACACTAAAAAGATGTTGGATAAATAAAACATGAGAAAAGCTAAAACTCACAATGACGATTATTTGTCGGCGGATGATGATAGTGTTGTCCCGGATGATTTAGATAAAGAAGAAAAGGAGGAAACAGACGATGAGGATGAAGAGGAGTTGGGTTTGGATGAAGCAGACGAGGATGAGGAAGAACTGGAGTAGAAATTCAAAACTCCCCCCAGGGTAACCCTTGGGGGGAGTTTTGGGTGTGGGTTAATCTTCTGGCGTTATTCGCTTAAATCTGTGCTTGCCCACTTTTAATATTATTGGAGCTATTAGATTGATTTTCTGGCGGGGGGAATCAAGCGTCTGGCCATCGGCGTCCACGGCGCCGTCTTCAATTAAGCGCCGGGCTTCGGTTTTGGAAGCTACCAACCCAGAGGCGGCTACCAACTCCAGCCAGGTATACTCACCCTTTTTGATTTGTTGTTCGGCTATATTTTCCGGCGTGCCTTTTTGGGAAAATGTTTTTTCAAAATCGGCCGCGGCCGCGCTGGCCTCATTAGCCGAATGAAAAAAAGAAACTATGTCTTTGCCCAACCTTATCTTAAAATCGCGTGGATTTACCGAGTTAGCCGCTAGCGCCGCCGCCATCTCTTTTATTTCCGCCATTGGCCGGCGGGTTAGTAATGTAAAATAATCAACAATCAAACTATCCGGCAAAGACATTATCTTGCCGAACTTATCCTCGGCGGAATCGTCTAGCGCGATGTAATTACCCAAGCTTTTGGACATTTTCTGTTTACCGTCCAAACCCACCAAAAGTTTTATGGCCACAATGTCCTGCGGCGGTTGATTATTCTTGCGTTGGAGATCCCGGCCGAAGCTTTCGTTAAAAACCTGGTCGTTGCCGATTACAGTTAAATCGCTTTTTAACATTACCGAGTCGTAACCTTGCAAGACCGGGTAAACCAGTTCGTGGAGCTGGATCGGTTCGCTTTTGTTTTTCCTTTCCCGGAACATATCGCGCTCCAAAACCTGATCGGCGGTGAAATGGGACATTAGCCGCAGCAAATCCTCGGCATTCATCTTATCAAACCATTCACTGTTGGTTCTTAACTCCAATTCCTTTACATCCAGTATCCGGTCCAATTGTTTTAGGTAATCCTGGGCGGCTGATTCGGTTTCTTGCTTTGATTTTAAGGTTCGGGCCTCTAGTTTTTGGGTGGGGTCGCCGAAGCGGCCGGTAAAGCCGCCTATTAAAAAGACTATTTTATGGCCCAACTCCTGCAGGTCCCGCATTTTAAGGTAGACGGCGGCGTGGCCCAGGTGGAGTTGGGTGCCCGAGGGGTCCACACCATGCTTGATTCTTAACACCTTCCCTTCGGAGAGTTTTTTAGCTACACTCTCGCGAGTGATGATTTCTGCAACGCCCCGTTCCAGAAAATCGTTTATTTTTTCTTGAGAGGTAGCTATCTTAGACATTAGTCATTAATATATAATAAAAGGAACGATAATGCCACACCGTTACCGCAGCCGGCGTCTGCCGCTTAAACTGATTCAAATAATTTTGGCGTTGGTGCTGGTGGGAGGTTCAGCCCTGGCTTTGGGCCTCTTGGTTGTTTTTGTGTTTTTTGCGAGGGACCTGCCTAATCCCTCCAATTTGGAAGACCGCACCGTTACCGAGTCCACTAAAATTTACGACCGCACCGGTAAAATCATCCTGTATGATATTCACGGCGAAGAGCGCCGCACTGTCATACCTTTTAACGAAATTCCTCAAGTGGTTAAAGACGCCACCATCGTGGCCGAGGACAAGGATTTTTACCAACACCGCGGCCTTGATTTTAAGGCGATCGCGAGAGCATTTTTATCTAACCTCACCTCCGATTCTTTGCAGGGCGGTTCCACCATCACCCAGCAGTTTGTAAAAAAGTCGATTTTATCCGACGAGCGCACTTGGACCAGAAAAATAAAAGAGGCCATTTTGGCTTTGGAATTGGAACGGCGGTATTCCAAAGATGAGATTTTGAATTTTTACTTAAACCAGATTCCTTACGGCTCCAACGCTTACGGCATTGAGGCGGCCGCCCAGACTTTTTTCTCTAAAAAGGCGGTTGATCTCACTTTGGCCGAGGCGGCTTTGTTGGCCAGCTTGCCCAAAGCCACCAGTTACTATTCACCTTATGGCGAACATAAAAATGAGCTTATCACCAGACAACGCAATATCTTAAACCGGCTGGCCGAACTTGATTATATTTCTATAAGCGAAGTCCAAAAAGCCCAAAGACAAACTTTGAATTTTTCCAAGATAAGATCCGGCATCCAAGCGCCCCATTTTGTTTTTTATGTCAGAAACTTAGTGGAAGAAAGATATGGAGAAGAGTATGTGGCTAAAGCTGGTTTGAAAGTTATTACCACTTTGGACTGGGATCTTCAAAACATCGCTGAATCAACCGTGGCCGCCGGCGCCGAGCGCAACGAGAGAGTGGGGGCCAATAACGCCGCCTTGGTGTCTTTGGACCCCAAAACAGGCCAGGTGCTGGCTATGGTGGGTTCGCGCGATTATTTTAAGGATCCTCTGCCCGCGGGTTGCAATCCGGGTGTGAACTGCCAATTTGACGGCAATGTTAATGTGGTTACCAGTTTGCGCCAGCCCGGTTCGGCTTTTAAGCCTTTCGTTTACGCTACCGCTTTCAAAAAAGGCTACACCGATAAAACAGTTGTCTTTGACATCCCCACCCAGTTTGACACCGGCTGTAATGCCTTAGGCCAACCGCAATCACCCGATGTAAAGTGCTATTCGCCCCGCAATTTTGATTTTAAGTTTAGAGGTCCGGTGACCGCCCGCTCGGCTTTAGCTAATTCGCTCAACGTCCCGGCGGTTCAGATGTTGTACCTGGCTGGTGTGGAAGATTCCATCAATACCGCCGAGGATATGGGTATTACCACTCTAAAGGATAGATCCCGTTTCGGTTTGTCGCTGGTCTTGGGCGGCGGCGAGGTTAAGCTTTTGGAGCTGGCCTCGGCTTTTGGCGTTTTGGCCACCGAGGGGGTGCGCCACGCACCCTCACCAATTTTAAGAATAGAAAACAGCAAAGGCGAGATTTTGGAAGAGTTTAAAGACGAGCCGGCTCAAGTCCTAGATTCAGAAATTGCTCGCTTGGTGACCAACATTCTTTCCGATAATAATGCCCGCATTCCAATTTTCGGCGCCAGAAGCCCGCTCTTTTTTCAAGACCGGCCGGTGGCGGCTAAAACCGGCACCACCAACGAGTTTAGAGACGGCTGGACGCTGGGCTACACGCCCTCGCTGGTGGCGGGCGTGTGGGTGGGCAATAACGACAACACGCCCATCAAACAGGAGCCGGGTGTTTACGTGGCCGCCCCCATCTGGCGCGACTTTATGAGCCAGGCCTTTGAAAAATTAAATTTGGCTCCGGAAAGTTTTACGCCGCCGCAAATAAAAGAAGTTGCTAAACCGATTCTAAACGGCCAACATATTATCAATGGCGAGATCCATTCCACGCTCTATTATATTAACCGCAACGATCCCACTGGTCCTGCGCCCTCAAATCCCTACGCCGACCCGATGTTTAACAACTGGGAATCGGCGGTGCGGGCCTGGTTTGGACCGGTAGCCAGTGTGGCAACTTCTACTCCGGCTACACCCCTAAAATCTCTCCCTTAAAATATGCCTTAAAACTACTTTCCGAGGTTTTTCTACAGATCTTTACAAGTTCTTTATATAATGGTAGCTTTTGGAAAGTAGTTCCTTGTCAATTAGTTAAAAAAGTGTCAAAAACGGCTCTCATCGAGTCTGAGACTCTCTGAGTCGAACGACTCAAACCCTTCTAAAGGAGGTTCGCTATGAACCGTGCTTTCGGCCGATTTTTGGCCGTTCTCATGCTGGTCTGGGCGGCAAACTTGCCGGCCCAGACAGTGGTGGATCTGGGCGGAGTTTCTAACGACGGCGGCGCTTTCGTCAATTTCGGCATCGCCGACAGTTCCAACAACTGGAAAGTGGCTATGCCGCTTCAGTTCTCGGAACCGGCCCCCATCAACAGGGTGGCGGTGCAGCTGACGAAAGTCGGTAGTCCGTCGGATAACGCTGTCATAGAAGTAAGGCAGGGTTCGCCCGACGGAACTTTGCTGGCCAGCGGTTCGGTCGCGGGATCGGCCATCAGCGCTTCGGGCTCGCGCCACGAACTGACGTTTCCGACGTTCGTGGTACCCTTGGGTTCCATCGCGGTCGTGTATACCCGTTCCGGCGCTTCCGACGCCAGAAATTTCTTCAAAGCGGTCAGAGGCACCAGCGGGTCAAATTACGGCATCGTGACCTCCGGCGGCTATATGTATCTAAAAACGGGTAAGAGTTGGGACAGTTCTAATCTACAGAACAGTCCCATCATTTCTGTTTTCGGGTCGCTTGTTCCTCTGGGCCAGGCGGCGGTGTCGCCGAGCGCTACCATCAACTTCGGAGACGTGAACGTCGGCGCGACAGCCCAACAGCAGTTCCGCGTCAGGAACACCGGCACGGCGGCGCTGGCTGTCACGGCGGTTTCGTCCAACAACAGTATTTTCACACTGGCACCGGCCATTCCGCCGAGCGTCAACGTGAACGTTGGCGACAGCACGTCGGTCACGGTCAGTTTTGTACCGACTGCGGTCGGCGCCGCTTCCGGCAACGTCACCATTACGCATAACGGGGTCAACAGCCCCACGGTGGTGGCGGTGTCCGGCAATGGCGTCGCCTCCGGCGGTGGTTCGGGCGGTTCGACACCACCTCCTCCAACGCCTTCACCTGCAGTACCGGGTATCACGCTTTTGCCCGCGTCGCTGGCTATGGATAGTCTTGCGGTGGGCGGTCCGGGTGCTTACAAAACGTTTGAGATCCGCAACGACAGCACCCTCACGCTTAACATCAGCAACATAAGCGTGGGCGGTGCCAATGCCGCGGAATTTCTGGTCAGTATGAACTCCGCGATCATTGAGGCCGGCGGGAGAAGAATAGTGGTAGTGTCTTTCCTACCGGTCACGGCGGGCGCCAAATCGGCGGTCGTCAATATCTCGCACAACGCGCCCGGCGGAATCTCAACGGTGCCGCTGACGGGCCTGGCCACTCCTTTCTTGCCGGGAACTTCCGGCGCGGCGATTGCCATCACACCCAACTCCGTCGTTTTTGATACGGTCGGGGTCGGTTCGTCCCGAACGGTGGATCTGACTGTTTCCAATCCCGGTAGCGCGCCTTTAGTGGTTTACGGTATCGCTTTGGGCGGTGAAGACCCTTCGCATTTTTCTTTGTCTCGAACCAACCTCTCGGTGGATCCGGGCCAAAGCCGGTTCATCAATGTTACCTTCACGCCGGCTTCGGTGGGCCCCAAGAGCGCGGTGCTGGTGTTGGCCAATAACACGGCCAACCCGGCGCTTTCCATTCCGCTATCCGGGACAACACCGGTTTTCTTTGCCACCCCGAGAGTGGATATCTCGGTAGATAAGCAAGAAGGTCCGGCTCCGCTCACGGTTCGTTTCTCCAATACCAATTCCGGCGGTTTCGCGACCTATTGGGATTGGAAGCCTGGAGATCGCGACGAGGCCGGCCGACAGGTTAGCATCATCAGGCATGCCAATGGCGATACGCTGACTTACACCTACAGCCAGCCGGGGGTTTATCGCCCCATACTGACTGTATTCGGACCCGGCGGCGGTGATGCCCAACCTTTCCGATTCTTCGTTACTGTTTTGGTGCCTCAACCTTTGGCGCCGATTTTGAGGGTGGATTCTGATTCACTCCAGTTTGGCGCTATAGACGTTGGGGGTGGGATCATTTCCAGTTTCCGGGTATTCAACACGGGTACGGCCCAATTGAACGGCCGAATTACGCTGGACGGAGATAATTCGTTTAGTGTGACTTCGGCGGATTCGTTCAGTATCTCTCCGGGTTCGGAGGACCGAACTATCGTCGTCAGGTTTGCTCCTCAGTCGGCGGGAGTAAAGAGCGGTCGGTTGATCATTAGTTACGGCGGTGAAACAAGGAACGTGATTCTCACCGGAGAGGCAAGATCCCAAGCCACGCAGGACTCAACGGACACGGTCGTGTCCGGTCCGCGGTTGGATATTTCCGCAACGCAGGTTGATCTCGGCAGTATCTTTGTTGGTCGTGATACGAGTTATGTCGGAATCCCGATCCGGAACCTCGGCAACGCTGTTTTGGAAGGAAACTGGTTCCTGGTTGATGTCAGTGGTAGTTTCTGGGTGAATACCGATTCCACCACTTTGGCGCCGGGGCTCGCCGATACCGTGACCGTTAGTTTTACTCCGCAGGTAGTGGGAGAAAAGGCAGGACGGTTGTATTTCTTCCACAACGCTGGAGCCAGGCCTCATGTGATAGGCCTGATCGGCGAAGCCAAACTGTTCGTGGCTTCGGCGGAACTGGCTGATTTTGACAATAACGGCGCGCTTGATTTTCAGGACTTTTTCTTGTTCGCTGATAAATTCGGCGATCCGTCTTTATCTCCGGCCGAGATCAGAGTTTTCGATCTCAATGGGGATAGCCGGGTCGATAACGACGACTTCTTCATCTTCGCCGATCTTTTCGGAAGGTCGGAAGGAGAGTAGAGTAAGCAGTTCTTTGTGAAAGGCCAGACCTAAACAGGTCCGGCCTTTTTTATATAAGATTTTTAGTTTGCGGCGGCGGTTTAAGACCCAGGTGGCCGTAAGCCGATAAGGTAACTTCGCGGCCCCGCGGGGTGCGGTTGATGAAGCCGAGCTGCAACAGATAGGGTTCGTAGACCTCCAGAATGGTATTTTCCTCTTCACCGCTGGAAGCGGCCAGGGCTTGCAAGCCCACCGGCCCGCCATTGAATTTTTTTATGATCGTTTCCAGTATCTTCCGGTCCACGTTTTCCAGACCCAATTGATCCACGGTCAAAGCGGCCAAGGCCTTTTCAGCGATGGTTTTGGTGATAACGCCGTCGGCTTTCACCTGGGTGTAGTCGCGCACCCTTTTTAATAATCTATTAGCCACTCGCGGCGTCTGGCGGCTTCGGGAGGCGATAAGATTGACGCCGGACTCTTCGGTTTCAACCTTCAGGATTCCGGCCGATCGCCGCAGTATTTTTTCTATGTCGGAGTTTTCGTAAAACTCCAGTTTATAGGTGGCTCCAAACCGGCTTCTAAAAGCCGATGTTAAATTGCCGATGCTGGTGGTGGCGCCTATTAAAGTGAAGTGCGGCAGTTTTAACTGGATGGTCTTAGCCGAAGGGCCCTTGCCGATGACGATGTCAAAAATAAAATCCTCCATGGCCGGATAAAGCATTTCTTCCACCACTTTGTTTAAGCGATGGATTTCGTCTATAAATAAGACGTCGCCTTCTTTCAGGTTGGTAAGTATGGCGCCCAGGTCGCCTGATTTTTCTATAGCCGGCCCCGAGGTCGCTTTTATGTTTTTCCCAAGCTCGCGGGCAATGATGTGGGCCAGCGTGGTTTTACCCAAACCGGCCGGACCGTAAAGCAAAATATGCTCCAGGACTTCACCCCGTTTTTTGGCGGCCGCCAAAAATATGCCCAAGTTTTCTTTGATTTGGTTTTGGCCGATGTATTCGGCGAGCGCGGTCGGGCGCAGGGTCTGGTCCAAATTTTGATCCTCGGCTTGGGTTTTGGGAGTGGTTAGCATCTTAAAAGGTTATCACAACACTTATATACTTAAAACGTATAAAAACCTGGGTTTTTTACTGATTTCCACAGTATATCCACATATCTATAAGTATCCCTTGACATAATAAGATTTAAGAATTAAAATGAGAATAATAACTTTGGTCAAGGAGGCCTGTAGGCAAAGGAAATCTTGTTTAGTTTAGGATGGTCTGGCTTCACCTTGGTGGGGCTGAATCTCTCCTCAGCAGGATTTTCTCCCTGTGTTTCCCAAGATTCGGGGGTTACCCCGAACCCTATTTAGGGTGAGGGGTTTGCCTGCAGACTTCTTTGACTAAACGCGACACCAATATGCGAATACGCTCGAATGACGCGAATTAAAGATTTTATTGGTAAATTCGTGTGTCATTCGTAATTAGTGTCGCTTTTAATTTTGGGTTGTAACTCTCTCCACTTCTTCCAGAGTTGTTTCACCGCTTAACACTCTCATTAAGCCGTCTTGGTACATAGTTACAAAACCACTTTTTCGGGCTTGGGTTAAAATATCCTGATTGCTGGGGTTAGCGCCCACCAGTTTTTCCATATTTTCATCCACCAACAAAACCTCATAGATACCCACCCGGCCTTTGTAGCCACTGCCGCCGCACTTTTCGCAACCCGCGGCTTGATAGGTTTTAATTTCTTTCGGCCAGTCAAAACCAGCCACGCTGGCCAGCGCGTTTTTTATTTTTTCTATATCCAAAGAGATTTCTTTTTTGCAGCTCGGGCACAATTTTCTGACCAATCTTTGGCCCACGGCCGCGTTCAAGGCCGAAGCCAGAATCTGCGGTTTGGCGTTTAGATCCAAAAATCTGGGTATGGCGCCGACGGCGTCGTTGGTGTGCAGGGTGGAAAAAACCAAATGCCCGGTCAGCGCGGCGTGCAAAGCCACGTCGGCAGTTTCTTCATCTCTGATTTCGCCCACCAGAATAATGTTGGGGTCCTGTCTTAAAACCGACCGCAGGCCGGCCGCGAAGGTGTAGCCATGCTCCGGTTCTATCTGCGATTGGTTGATGCCTTCCAGATGGTATTCTATGGGGTCTTCCAGCGTGACTATCTTTACCCCGGGCTTGTTTAGGTGTTTAAGAAAAGCGTAGAGTGTGGTGGTTTTACCGGAACCCGTGGGGCCGGTTACCAGAATGATGCCGTTGGTTTTTTTTAATTCTTTTTCCAAACTCTGCCATAAATAATCTCTAATCCCCAAATCTTTAATTTCCAGGCGGATCGCGTTGGGGTTAAGAATCCTCAAAACTATGTATTCGCCCCAGGCGCCGGGCAGAACCGATGTTCTAACTTCTATCTCCATTTCTCCCTTTTCTCCCATTTCACCCTTTTCTTTTATCGTAAACCGGCCGTCTTGAGGAATGTTCTGTATATTTATCTGCAATCCGGAAAGAAGTTTTATCCGCGAAAGCAGGGATTGATAAATAGCCGGGGAAACGGTTCCAGCCGATTGTAGGACCCCGTCTAAACGGAAGCGGATCGGAACGTTGTCTTTTGAGGGTTCAATGTGGATATCGGATGCTTCCAAATTTAACGCTCCGCCCAAAAATATCTCCAAAAGCAAACCGATGTCGCTTTGATCTATTTTATTTAATTTTTCTTTAAGCGAGGCGAAAGTGCCGAGTTCCTTTTTGAAAGTTTCAATATCGCCAAGCGAAACTTCGCCCGAGGTCAGTCCGCCTTTGGTTTGGGACGGCAGAAACTTAAATTCTCCCAGGGCTTTTTTAAGCGATAGCCGAGAGATCATAAAAATTTCGGTCTTAAAACCCTGCGACTCAAGCTGTTCCAAAATTTGCTTAGTTTCCTGGTTGGCCGGATCCACCGAACCGATTTTTAGGGTTTCGCCTTTTTTTTGGAGGACGATTGTTTGAGTTCGTTCAACGTCTTTTTGAGTAATAAAATGCAAGCTGTCGCGCTCCACCGGCACAGCGGCCAGGTTGATGTAGTTAAATCCCAGCTGCTGCGCCTTTCGTTCAGTAGCTTTTTCTTCTTCGGTATGGTGGATGTCGCTTAATTTTTCTTCACGCTGCTGTTGAACATTGTCCATAGTAGTTATTTTATCAAATCAAGGGCCTACTTGACAAAGATGTTTTTATTTGCTATCATTATATTACAGGGTAATTACGGATAATCCTTCATCAATGGTTCGGTAAACTCACCATAAAGGAGGCCGAAATGCAGCTCTTTAACAGTGTTATTGCCGCCATCGCAATTTTTTTGGGCGGCTGCAGTTACTACGCCGTCAACCTGCCGGTGGCGGATTCCGCCAGCCAGATTCGGCCGGTCAAAGACAATCAGCTGGAAAGGATCCGGGCCGGCAACGTGCTGTTCGTAAACAGGTCCGAGGTCTGGCGCGAGATTCTGGTTTTTGACGGCTACTATTCGCAAAACCAGTTGATCGTTTTTGGCGCCGACGGTCTGCCGGCGCTAGCCGTAGGGCATATCAGCCGGTTTGACGTCGGCCCGGCCGATCGCGGTTCAACCCCTATCTACGGTGAAAAGCTGATAGGCGGTTTCCATCCGGGTCAGTCCTACACCCTGCTGGTCGTGTCCAAGGATATGATCGGCAGTATGGTGGGCGCTCCACAAGTGTTCCACGACCGCGTCAGCGACCGGCCGATGGGCGAGCGCTACGACCACTACGACTGGCTCGGTCCTAACGGCGGGCGTATGGCCACGGAGGTGGTCAATGACGTGGTCTATTTGCCGGACATGGATCAGCGGTATTACGGATCCAACACCTGGAACGTCACCATCGACATCAATATGCTGATCCACCGCGGCCTGCATCGTCTGTCTCGTCCGTAGCGGGTCAGATTCTGGGAACGGAGCGTCCAAACGGGCGCTCCTTTTTTAATTCATTTTGGCCTGTTACTATAAAAACCAATGGAACTGACGCTGAAAAATCTAGAAGATACCAAAAAATTAGCTAAAAAATTACTGAAGACCGCCCCTTCAGTAATAGCCCTTTATGGCGACTTAGGCGCGGGCAAAACCACTCTGGTTCAGTTTCTGGCTCGCGCGCTCGGCGTTAAAGAAAAAGTTTTAAGCCCGACGTTTGTCATTATAAAAATTTATGTTCTCCCTGCCCAAGCCTGGCTTGGGTATAGTTTCCTGACACATATTGATGCTTACCGATTAAAATCAGCTGAGGAATTACTGGGTCTGGGCCTTCGGGATATTTTGAAAGACAAGGAAAATATCGTAGTCGTGGAGTGGCCAGAAAAGATTGAGAAGTATTTACCCAAGCATACCGTTAAAGTATATTTTGAAACCGTCGGGCCTAAAGAAAGAAAAGTCCTCATTAAATGAAAAAAGAAAAAATTGTAATAATTGATTCTCACGCTTTAATCCACCGCGCTTACCACGCCCTGCCGGTTTTGACTGCGCCCGACGGGCAAGCCGTGCAGGCGGTTTACGGTTTTGCCAGCGTTCTTATGAGGGTTATAAAAGAATTAAAGCCGGAATATATCGTGGCCGCTTTTGACATGGCCGGGCCGACTTTTAGGCATAAGGAGTTTGGCGATTACAAAGCCCAGCGGCCGGTCACCGATGATGCTCTGATAAATCAGTTTCCTCTGGTCAGAGAATTGGTGACCGCTTTTAACATTCCGGTCTTGGAGCATCAGGGCTACGAAGCCGATGACATTATCGGCACGGTGGTGGAAAAATTAAAAAGCCGGAAAGATTTGGAGAAAATTATCGTTACCGGCGATCTGGACAGTTTGCAGTTGATAGACGACGACAATGTCAAAGTCTATACCCTAAAAAAAGGCGTGAGCGATACGGTAATCTACGACCAAGCGGCCGTTCGAGAAAGATTTGAGGGCCTGGGCCCCAAGCAGATGGCCGATTTTAAGGGTTTGAAAGGCGATCCTTCCGACAACATTCCCGGCGTGCCGGGTGTGGGCGAAAAAACGGCCATTATCCTTTTGAAAGAGTACGGCAGTTTGGAAAATCTGTATGAGAATTTATCCCGGCTAAAAGCTAAAAGCTCAAAGCTGTTTGAAAAAATATCGGCTAACAAAGATCAGGCCTTTTTAAGCAAGAAATTGGCGATTATTAAAAGAGATGTGCCGGTTGATTTTGATATCACAGAGGCGAGTTTTGATTTGGGCAATGACGAAGAAATTAAAAAGCTGTTTTTTAGATTTGGATTCAGGAGTTTAGTCAGCCGCCTGAATGATCTTAAAAATCAGGGTGGCACTATGTCGAACGCGGCTCCGGAGCAGGCGCAACTTATTGGAGACGAACTCGAGGAGTATTACAAAAGAGGCATTTTTTCGGAAAAAATTTATAAACTGGAAAAAGATGTCCGGCCGGTTTTGCGCCAGATGGAGCGTGCTGGGATTTTACTGGACGTTAAGATATTGAAAAATTTAAGTCGAAAGATAGCCGATGAGCTCTCCCAAATTAAAAAAGAGGTGACTCGGATCGCAGGTGAGGATTTCAACTTAAACTCCACTCAGGAACTGGGCCGGATTATTTTTGAAAAACTTAACCTGGGCGGCCCCAGAATCAAAAAAACCAAAACCGGCGCCTATGCCACGGGCGCCGAGGAGTTGGAAAAATTAAAAGATACGCACCCGATTTTTACCTTATTGCTGCGCTGGCGGGAACTGTCCAAGCTCCAGTCCACTTACGTGGAGGCCCTGCCCCGGCTGGTCAATCTTAAAGACGGCCGCTTGCACACCACTTTCAAACAGCTGGGCGCGGTGACGGGGCGCTTGGCTTCGGAAAACCCCAACTTACAAAACATTCCCACCAAAGGCGAATACGGTTTGGCCATCAGGCGGGCTTTTACGGCGCCCGAGGGCTGGCTGATACTGACGGCTGATTATTCCCAGATTGAACTTAGAGTGGCCGCGGCCTTGTCGGGCGACGAAAAAATGATTGAGACGTTCAAAAAGGGCGAAGATATCCATACCCGCACCGCCGCCGAAATTTTTAACGTCGCGGCCGATAAAGTGACCAAAGAAATGCGCCGCGAAGCCAAAACTTTGAACTTCGGCGTTTTATACGGCATGGGCGCGCGGGCGTTCGCCCAATCTTCCGGATTAAGTTTAAGCGAGGCCCAGGAGTTTATCCGCGAGTACGAAACCGATTTTTCTGGTCTCGCCAAGTTTATCAAAGACATAAAAAACAAAGCCCGAGCTCAGGGTTACGTGGAAACGTTGTGGGGCCGCAAACGCTATGTTGATTTGAATTCGCCCAACCCCGGTTTCAGGGCCGCGGCCGAACGCGAGGCTGTGAATATGCCCATTCAAGGCACGGCCACCGGCGACATCGTTAAAGCGGCTATGGTGGAACTGGATAAAAAGATCGGCTCCAAAAAGGATATTAAAATGATTCTCCAGGTGCACGACGAGCTGGTTTTTGAGGTTGAATCTGATGCCGTTAAAAAATACGCGCCGATTATTAAAGAGATTATGGAAAACGTGGTTCAACTGGCCGTACCGATAGTGGCGGAAGTTGAAATTGGGCCGAATTGGGGAGATTTAAGGGCTTGGCCCAAGAGCGCGTAGCGCGATTGGTTGCCAAACCTTACCCAGCACCTTTTGAAGGTAAAGATTATTTATACATCTAAAAGGTGCTGGGTGCTCAATTTTAGTAATTACTCATTTCATTCGTAAATAAAATTGGCATGCCTGAACTGCCCGAAGTTGAAACCATCGCTAACGATCTCAAACACCGCCTGATCGGTTGGGTAATTATAGGCGTTTGGAGCGATTGGCCGAAGTATCTTGCCGCGAGCGGGGGGTTGGACAAGGTCAAACGCGCTATGGCCGGGCGCAGGATAATCAGTATTGAACGCCGAGGCAAGAATATAATTTTCAATCTTTCCGGCGGTTATGTTCTTGCGGCGCATCTTAAAATGACGGGCCACTTTTTACTTGACCCGCCAGCCAACCTCGGTTATATTCATTTGATTTTTGACTTAAAAAAAGGAAATAAAAAAGCCAAGTTATATTTTTCCGACGTTAGAAAATTCGGCCGCGTAATTGCTGGCCCGAGCGAAGAAGTGATGGCTCGGCCGGAGATTAAAAAATTAGGTCCCGACCCATTGAAGACCACAGTCAAAGAATTTTTAACTCGAATTAGTGCCAGGCGCGGCCGGATCAAATCTGCCTTAATGAATCAGGAATTTTTGGCCGGTGTGGGCAATATCTATTCCGACGAAGCCCTGTATTTAGCCAAAATCCATCCCTTAAGCCGAACGGAAAAAATACCGCCCCAAAAACTCAAACTCCTTTTTAACAAATTGGTCGGGGTGCTCAAAAAATCGTTAAAATTGAGAGGTACTACCCGCCGCGATTACCGCGACCTCGCCGGTAAAAAAGGGGGTTATTTTGCCCGGCGGTTGGTTTATGCCAGAAAAGGAGAGAGGTGTGTTTGTAGTGGCGAGGTAAGAACCGTTAGAATCGGCTCGCGGACGGCGCATTTTTGCCACCGCTGCCAAGTGCTATACTAAACGCTAAATATGATCTATTTATATTGGGGTGAAAATTCGTTTTTGATTCAGGAAAAGCTGGCCAAGGCCAAAGAGGCCTACCGCAACAAGTTCAAGAGCGGCCTTAATTTTTTTAAGTTTGATTTGGAAGAAAATTGCGACGATTTGAAACCGGCATTGGAAAGCCAATCTATGTTCAGCGAAAAAAAACTTATTTTTTTAAGGGGGGTTTTATCCGTTTCGGAACCTCAATGGGAAGAAACCAATAAAATCTTGAATAGCATTGGCGGTTTGGAAAAATCGGAAGACGTTATTTTAGTCGCTTACGATTTTACGGTCGCTCCCACTTCGTCCACGCCGTCGGTGGGACTTCGCGGGACTCTTAAAAAACGTTTAGAGTTTTTTAACACCAAAGGCAAGGTTGAGGAGTTTAGAAATTATGACAAGCCCAAGTTGATAGACTGGTGTCTTAAAAAGGCGGCCGGGGAAAATATAAAAATAACGCGCGGCGATTTGGCTTATTTGATAGACGGCCTCGGTTGCGATACTCACAGGGTTTGGAACGAAATTGCCAAACTGGCTCGATATGGTCGGGGTGTTATCGCGAGATCAGACATAGACCATTTGGTTACTTTTGATATTATTTCCAGCAATTTTAAGGTTACGGACGCCTTGGCGGTTAAAAATGCGGCCGCAGCGCTTAAAAGTTTAGAAGATCAATGGACCAAAAACGAGGATCCCGTCTCGGTGTTGGGAGCCGTAGTTTGGCAATTTAGGATTCTTATCAAGCTGGCCGGAGGCCCCGCGACCGCGCTCGGGGCAGGCAAGTTTGCTTCGGCTGAAGAGGCAGCTAAAAAATTGGGTCTTAACCCTTGGGTGGCCAAGAAATCTTTGGCGGCTTTAAGAAACTTTTCACTGTCGGAATTAAAAAACATCTACCACAATCTGGCCGAAATTGATTTGGCCGTAAAAACAGGCGAGCGCGACGGCCGCGAAGCCCTAGAGGATTTTGTTTATAATTTTCTGAAGGCGTGATTTTTTTCGGGCGGCGGAGTTTTTGGGAATAACGTTGTTTTTAACGGCTTTATCCCAAGCTTGAACCAAACTGGACGCGTTGGATTTTAGGCCAGTTGTGTCCTTAGCCATTATGGCCTTGACCAGTTTTTTCTCCAAATTTTTGACATTGGCTTTGGCGGCCTGATTGGCGAGAGTTCTTTTTTGGGCTTGTCTTAACGCTTTTTTGGCTGAATGTTTGATAGGCATATGTTTAGGTTGTCACTCTAACAAAACCGGCCTATCTTGGCAAGGTTTTCAAATAATCCCTCAATAATATCGCTTTCTCAAAGTCCCAATCGCCGATGGCGGTTTTAAGTTCGCGCTCCAGTTCGCGCTTAGTTTTGGTTTTAAGCCAGATTTTTTCGGGTTCGGGCACCACTGCTTTAACTTTGACTTCCTTGATTATGGTGGCGGGTTTGAGTTTGTTTTTGGCGTTAAACTCGGCTTGGTAATTCCGCCGGCGGTCGGTTTCTCTTATAGCCGATGCCATTGAGCCCGTCATTTTATCGGCATACATAATCACCAAGCCGTCCACATTGCGGGCGGCCCGGCCGATGGTCTGGATCATAGTGGTTTCATTTCTTAAAAAACCCTCTTTGTCGGCGTCAAATATCAAAATCAAAGAAACTTCGGGCAAATCCAAACCCTCTCTAAGCAGATTAACGCCCACCAGTGCGTCAATTTTACCGCTTCTTAAATCGTTTAGAATCTCGGGCCGGTTTAAGGTTTTTATCTCGGAGTGCAGGTAAGCCGCTTTTATTCCGGCCTGGGCCAAATGTTCCGCCAGATCTTCGGCCAAGCGTTTGGTTATTACGGTTATTAAGGTCCGTTGGCCATGTTTGACGCGGTCGCTTATCTCTTTGAGGGCGTCGGATATTTGATTTTGGGTGGGGCGGACTTCCACTTGAGGGTCCAAAATATGCGTGGGGCGTATCAACTGTTCGGCTAAATGAACTTTATATTGGTGGCGCGATTTTTCCAGTTCGTATTGATTGGGCGTGGCCGAAGAAAAAATCGCCTGGCCGATTTTTTCTTCCCATTCCTTAAACATAAGCGGCCGGTTGTCCAAACATGAGGGCAGGCGAAAACCGTGTTCCACCAGGGTTTGTTTGCGGGCGCGGTCGCCGTTATACATACCCCGGATTTGGGGGATGGTCATATGCGATTCATCCACCAGCGTCAAGAAATCTTGGCCGTGGGGGGATTGCTCAAAGAAATCAATCAAAGAAAAAGGCGATGAGCCGGGCTTTCTAAACGAAAGATGGCGGGAATAGTTTTCTATGCCCGAACAGTAACCGGCCTCGGCCAGCATTTCCAAGTCATGGTGGGTGCGCTGTTCCAAGCGGGCGGCCTCCAGAATTTTATTTTCTTTTTTTAATTTTCTCAATTCCTCGGCCAGTTCGGCTTCAATATTGGCGAGAGCGATTTTTAACTTGGTTGCTTCGGCCACAAAGTGCTTGGCCGGAAACAAAGTCAGAGAATTGGTTAGACCGTTTTTGGAACTCCATATTTTTTCTATGATTGAGCCCGAAAAAGTTATACGAATAACTTCTTCGCCGGTGGGCAAATTTATTTCCACGGTTTCGCCTTTAAGACGAAATGTTCCGGCCAGCGGCGAGTATTCGTTTCGGGAAAATTGCATCAGTGTCAGCCGTTTCATCAAATCCCGTCGCGTCAGGGTTGAATCTACCGTCAAATCAATAGCAATTCTTTGATACTCATTAGGATCGCCGATGTTATAAATGCACGAAACCGAAGAAACTATAATCGTATCCGGCCGCGTTAAAACCGCTTGGGTGGCGGCGTGGCGCAATTTATCAATCGTTTCGTTTATTTTGGCGTCTTTTTCTATGTAAGTATCGGTTTGGGGAATATAGGCCTCGGGTTGATAGTAGTCGTAGTAGGAAACAAAGTAGTGCACCTCGTTTTCGGGGAAAAAATCTTTGAATTCCTGATACAACTGCCAGGCCAGGGTTTTGTTGTGCGAGATCACCAAGGTCGGTTTTTGGACATTTGCGATCACGTTCGCCAAGGTGAAAGTTTTTCCCGATCCGGTCACGCCTAAAAGAGTTTGATGTTGGGCGCCCGAAAAAATCCCGTCAGTCAGTTTTTGGATGGCCTGGGGCTGATCGCCGGTCGCGCGGAATTTGGAGACAAGTTTGAATCGGGGCATATTTACGCTATGATATTTTTAACATGATTGGCTATCTTGAAGGGGAATTGATTAAAAAATACGATCGGCGCTGTATCTTAAAATGCGGTTCTTTGGGTTACCGTATTTTTATGGCGAACAGCACCCTTAACAAATTACAAGAAAATACAGATACAGTCAAAGTTTTTACCTATCCTCACATCCGCGAAGACATTCAGGAATTATACGGTTTTTTAAGGCCGGACGAGCTGGAGCTTTTTGAAATGCTGATCACAGTTTCCGGAGTAGGCCCTAAAAGCGCTTTGACTTTGGTGGACGAAGTGCCTTTTGAAATGCTGGTGGCGGCCATCACCCGCGGCGAGGAGAGTGTGTTAAGGAGGGTCTCGGGCGTGGGTCAAAGAACGGCGCAGAAAATAATCATTGACCTTAAAACCAAAGCGCTGGCTTTGGTCACAGCGGCCACCCAGGCGGTTTCAGAGACCGTTTCCGAGGACGTCGATATTTTGGAGGCCTTGCAAAGTTTGGGCTATTCGGCTTATCAGGCCCGCGAGGCCGTTAAAAAGATCCCGGTGGGCATAAAAGGCGTATCGGGCCGGATAGCCGAGGCCTTAAAAGTATTAGCAAAATGATTGCGGTTGTAAAAAACATAACAAAAAAACTGATCCCGGCGGCGGTTTGGAATTCGTTCCATTGGTTAATGGCCTTGGCGGGAGCGGTGAAAAACAGATTTCCTTCGCGTGATCTGGTGGTTATTGGCGTTACCGGCACCAACGGCAAGTCCACCGTGATTCAACTCGCCCACGATATTTTCAGCGAGTTCGGCTTGAACGTGGCCTCCACTTCGTCCATCAGGTTCCGCATCAAAGACAAAGAAGAAGTAAATAAACTAAAAATGACCATGCCCGGCCGGTTGGCCTTGCAAGATTTTTTGCGCGCCTCGGCCCGGGCCGGCTGCCAATACGCTATTTTGGAGGTGACCTCGGAGGGCTTAACACAAAATCGGGCGGCTTTTATAAATTTTGATGCCGCGGTTTTAACCAACGTCCGGCCGGAGCACATCGAAAGCCACGGCTCGTTTGAGAAATACCGGAGGGCCAAAGGGGAACTTTTTGCCAAACTGAAAACCAAAAAAGATAAGATAAAAAAAATAAGCGTAATCAATTTAGATGATGCCTCGGCTCATTATTACGTCGGTTTTTACGCCGACGAAAAAGTCGGCTACGGCCTCTTAAAAGAAAACAGTCGGGTTGGGGTTAAAAAACATTTTATTCCGGAGGATATAAAATTTTCGCCTGGCGGGGTTGATTTTACTTTGGAGGGAGAAAAATATACTAGCCCCATGTTGGGTGATTTTAATTTATACAACGTTTTGGCCGCCATTGCTTTGGCGCGGGCTTTTGAGATTCCGCATCAATACATCAAAAAATCTATAGCCGATTTTAAGGGCGCGCCCGGCCGGCTGGAAGTTTTACAAGAGCAGCCGTTTTTGGTCTGCATTGATTACGCCCACACGCCCGACGCTTTGGAAAGCGTTTATCGGGCGGCCAGGTCCTTTTGGGTTGGGCTGGGATCGCGTTTGATTGGTGTTTTGGGCGCGGCCGGCGGCGGCCGCGACCAATGGAAAAGACCAAAAATGGGCGCTATCGCCGAAGAGTTTTGCGATGAAATTATTCTGACCGACGAAGATCCTTACGCCGAAGATCCGGAAAAAATAATTGCCGAAGTGGCCCGGGGTATTAAAAATAAAAGTTATAAAAAAATCATGGACCGGCGCTTGGCCATTCGCGAAGCTTTACAATCGGCTAAACCCGGTGATGTTGTTTTAATAACCGGCAAAGGCGCCGAAAAAACCATGATGACAAAATTCGGCGCCATGGACTGGGACGAAAAAGCTGTGGTTTTGGAGGAGTTGCAAAGATTGTCAAAATAACCCAGATAAGATAGTATAAAGGCGATGAATGATATAAATATCAAAACCAAGAAAAACGTGACCCTCCCTCTTTTTATCGAAAAAGATGAGGATGGTTTTTATGTGGTAGAGTGTCCACTTTTTGAGGGATGTTATAGCCAAGGTGAAACATTGGATGAGGCCTTGAAAAATATTCGTGAGGTCATTGGTTTGGTAACCAGAGAAAAAGAGAACTTGGATGTATTGAAATCATATAATCCTAAAGAGTTAAGTTTGCATACGATAACTTTATAAAATGTCCCGTTGGCCGACTCTTTCTGGTAAATAAAAAACATGTCCCGAATAAAAGAAATAATTTTGGCGCTGGCGATAGTGGTAGTGTTGAATTTGTTTTTTAACTACGGCGTGTTTACGTTTTACGATTCGCCCGATTACGAAAAGTTTTGCCCGGTGGAACTCACCCAAAAATTATACGCCGACAAATCGGAGTGCGAAGCCGTGGGCGGCCGGTGGTTTGAAGGCACCGGGGAAGTTAAGTACCATCCCAGCGAGCCCCGTCCGGTTCCGGTGGAACCCGCGGCCGGTCAAAAGGGCTGGTGCGATGCCACGGCCGAATGCCGCGACGCTTACGAATCGGTCCGCGATGTTTATAACCGCAATGTCTTTGTAATCCTCGTGGTGCTGGGCCTTATTTCGCTCGGACTCGGCTTTTTGGTTATCAACGCCGCGCCGGTGGCTAACGGCTTTTTGGGCGGCGGGTTGCTCTCGCTTATTATCGGTACCGTTCGCTACTGGTCGGACATGAACGATTATCTGCGCTTTATTATCCTGGGTTTGGCACTCGCCGGCTTGATTTGGCTGGGATACAAAAAGATAGCCACTAGAGATTAGCCGTTAATTTTTCCTCACTTGAGTAAGCATTTTTTAGATGCTACTATTTTTGCTATCTATGGCCAGTGATAACAGAATTGTCTTTGATATAGAAACTCAAAAAGAATTTGCCGAGGTGGGCGGCTATCGCAACGTGCATCTGCTCGGTGTTTCGGTGGCCGGCGTTTTTAATTATGCCGATAACAGTCTTAAGGCCTATACCGAAGCCCAACTCCCCGAACTGGAAAAAGTTATGGCCAAGGCCAGTTTGATTATCGGCTTTAACACCAAGCATTTTGATTACCCGGTGCTGCAGCCGTATTTTAAGAATTTGGTTTTAGCCGACGCGCCCGCTTTGGATTTGATGGAAAAATTGGAGGTGGTTTTGGGTTTTAGACCGGGCTTGGACGCGCTGGCTAAAAGCACTTTGGGCGAGCAAAAATCTTCGCATGGCTTGGAAGCCATCACCTGGTTTAGATCGGGCCAGCTAGAGAAGCTCCAAGAGTATTGTTTGCAAGACGTAAAATTAACCCGCGATCTTTACGAATATGGGCTTAACCACGGCGCGGTGATGTTTGAATCGCGCACCGACGGCCTAAAAACCATCCCGGCCTCCTGGAGCACCGAGACAGACAAAAAAGACATCCGTTCCATTTTGTCTCAAGCTTTTAAAAACAAACAGATGGTGGAGATAGACTACGTGTCTATGAAAGCCGAAGACGGCGAAGCAGCCCGCAAAAAAAGGAACATAGAAATTTATTCCATTCAGGGCGATACCATAGAGGCCTTCTGCCATAGCCGACGCGACAAAAGATATTTTAAGATGTTTAGGATTTTAGATGCCAAAGCGCTGTCTTCAGCACCGCAAAGACCTAGTCTGTTTTAGTTTTAGAAAGACACCATTTTTCGCTCCTGCAGGGAGGAGCTCTTCGCCCCACCCTATCTTAATTAACTAAACCTCCCCGAAGTCGCTCAAAACGGTGTCTTTCTATAATTTGCTATATTGGCGCTGATTCGCTATATTAGCGATAACTAATGACCATTGTTGAGAAAAAATTTTTCAGCCCGTCCAAAGGCGCTATGGCTTTGCCCGACATTGTGGCTGATATTTGCGGTTATATGCACGCAAGCGAGAAGCATGATTATCAGGTAATCGTGGGCACGGATTCGCAGATATATTTGGACCGCACCGATTTTATTACCGCTTTGGTGGTGCGGCGGGTGGGCGCCGGCGGGCGTTATTTTTGGAGCCGAGAACAGCACGCCAATTTCAAAAGTTTGCGCGAGCGTATTTACACCGAAACCTTAAAATCATTAAGCGTGGCCGAAGTTTTTTACCAGCGGTTGTTTGACGTTTTAAAAAATGAAGAACGCCTGAAAAACTTTAATTTTGAAATCCACGTGGATGTGGGCGAAAACGGCGCCAGCCGGGAAATGATCAAAGAGGTGGTGGGTATGGTCCGCGGCAACGGCTATGAGGTTAAAACCAAACCGCTCTCTTTCGGCGCGTTTGTGGTCGCTGATCGTCACACCTAAGTCTTCGTAGCTCAACTGGATAGAGCGTCAGCCTCCGAAGCTGAAGGTTGCGCGTTCGAGTCGCGCCGGAGACACATAAATCGGCCTAAAAGGCCGTTTTTTGGTGATTTTAGGCCTGGCTATTGACAAACGTATAAAATGGGAGTATAATTAGAATATACAGTAAGAATCGGCTTTTTAGGAGTAATTACTCTCTTTTTCCGAACTTATCACTAGAAAAGTATCTGGTAGGTTCAGAAAAGGGGGAAGATTGTAATAAATTGTAATAATGTTCTTTTAGGAGCCGGATGCTCCTAACAATTTGGAAAGGGATTTCCTTCACCATACGGAAGGGGAACGTATGGAAAGCATGGCGGGCACCACCCAGATCGGCGTCCTCGTGAGCGAGGTCGTGAAGTCAGGCGACGGAGACATGCGGCATCTGTTCTCCGACTGCGCCCTCCGCACCGCCACCGATCGCGAGGCGGACTACGCCTTGCGGAGGGCCGGCTTGATCCCGCACCCAGTTCTGGACAGTCCACCGCACTGGCGGTAGCGCCGGGGTTGCGCCATCGCAGCCACACTACGGGCCGGGACGAAAACGTCCCGGCCCTGATCATATCATCCGCGCCTAAACGCGCGGATTTTTGGCGACTGCGATATAATTTAACTATGTCTGATTTAGTTTTAGGCATAGACGAAGCCGGGCGGGGTTGTGTGATCGGCCCGCTTTTTTTGGCGGGTTTTTTAATACCCGAAGAAGATCACTTGGTGGATCGGTTAAACGATTTAGGGGTTAACGATTCTAAGTTATTGCTTTCCAAAAAACGGGACGAATTGGCCAAAGAAATAAAAAAAATAGCCCAGGATTACAAAATAGCGAAGATCGGTCCTTCGCTTATTGATAGATTTTCTATAAACGATTTGGAAGTTAAGTTTTCGGCCCAGTTGATAAATAAATTTTCGCCGTGTCGGGTTTACATAGATGTTCCGGCCAGCGGCCGGGGCATAAAAAATTATTGCGGTTCAATCGCGTCGCTCTGCGTTAGTCAACCAAAGTTAATCGGCGCCAATAAAATGGATAGCCATAACGTGCTGGTGGCGGCCGCCTCCATTTTGGCCAAAACCGAACGCGAAAAGTATGTTAAGATTCTAAAAAAGAAATACGGCGACTTCGGCTCGGGCTACCCCAGCGATCCCAAAACGATCCAGTGGCTGGCGGATTGGAAAAAGTCGCGCGGCGGGTGGCCGGATATAGTGAGGAAAAAATGGTCCACATTGGAAAGAATGTAATATATCCATCTTTTTATAGTCTTATTATGAAGCTTTATTTTTACGGCGGGGTGGGCGGTTCGGTTACCGGCGCCAACTATCTTATAGAATGCGCCGATACTAAAATTTTGGTGGATTGCGGCCTTAAGCAGGGCGGCCGATTGGCGGAAAAAGAAAACTACCAGCCCTTTTTGTATAATCCCAAAGAAATCAGCGCGGTTTTGATAACCCATGCCCATTTGGATCATATCGGACGCATCCCCAAGCTTTATCGCGATGGTTTTCGCGGCCGTATTTTTGCCACGCATCCCACTTTGGATCTGGCCCGCCTAAGTTTGGACGATAGTCTGCATTTATTAAAAGAAGAAGCCGAAAAGTTCAAAGAACAGCCGCTTTTTAGCGAAGAGGATCTGATTAATTGCTGGCGCCTGACTCACGGTCGAGCCTATCATCAGGATGTAGAAATCAATTCCAGCATCAAAGTCCGATTTAACGACGCCGGCCATATTTTGGGCTCCTCCATTATTGAGGTTTTTCTTTCCGAGGGCAGCAGACAGGTTAAAATTGTTTTCTCGGGCGATTTGGGCAATCCGCCCACGCCGCTGCTTAAGCCCGCGGAATACTTAAGCTCGGCTGATTACGTTTTGATGGAATCGGCTTACGGCGACAGATTGCACGAGGACAAATCCAAACGTAAAGAGAAACTGCTAAACATCGTAGAGAACGTCATCAGGAACGGCGGCACTTTAATGATTCCGGCCTTTGCTTTGGAGCGCACCCAAGAACTTCTTTTTGAATTAAACAGTTTGGCCGAGTCGGGCCGCATCCCCAAAATCCCGGTGTTTATAGACAGCCCTTTGGCCATCAAAGCCACGGCGGTGTATCAAAAATATTCCGATTATTTTAACAAAGAAGCGGTTTATCTTATCAAATCGGGCGACGATCTTTTTAATTTCCCGGGTTTGGAATTTTCTTTAACCACCGAATCTTCCAAAGCCATCAACACTGTACCGCCGCCCAAGGTGGTGATCGCCGGCTCGGGTATGTCGGAAGGCGGGCGGATTTTACACCACGAACGAAGATACTTGCCTGATCCCAAATCTACGCTTTTGATAATAGGTTATCAAACCCAAAATACTTTGGGCCGGCGGCTTTGGGATGGGGCGCAGGAAATAAAAATGTTCGGTGAGATGATTCAGGTTCGGGCCCAGATAAAAGCCATCGGCGGCTATTCGGCCCACGCCGACCAAGCCGGTTTGTTAAATTGGGTGGAGCATATCAAAGGCGTTAAAAAAGTTTTTGTGGTCCAGGGCGAAGCCGGCCCGGCCTCGGTGCTGGCCGGCAAGATCAAAAGCGATTTAGGCGTGGAAACGGAAGTGCCCCAAGTGGAGCAGGTAGTAGAATTGTAGTACCATAAATTTATGGACCAAAAACCAATATTCAGTAAAAAGTGGCTTTGGGTGGGGTTGATCGTCGCTTTTTTGAATCCTATATTTTCGGGTTTGGTTATCGGTTCTTTGTATCTGACTGAACCCAATCTTAGGAAATACGGCCGGATAATTTTGCCCGTGGCTGTGGTGTGGGGCGTGATAGCTTTTTGGCTGGCCAAAAAATTCGCCCCGGCGGGGTTGATTTAGGTCAGATAGCTATGTTCCCTCGCTATGCAATAATTTTCAGTATGGCGATGGCTACGCGCCGAATAGTTTTCGCTACCGTTCGCTCACCCAGCGAGCTCGCTCACTGGTACTGCTCACTCGCTCTCCCCAGACGCAACGTCTGGGGAACCATGCCCGCTCGTTCGCAGAACCGCGCTCAAACTATTCGGTCGCTTCTCCAATTAACAGAATGAAAAATTTTATCTTAGCCGTGTCCACTCTTATCGGCACCATCATTGGCGTGGGTATGTTCGGTTTGCCCTACGCCGCCGCGCAGGCCGGCTGGGGCCTCACTTTAGTTTATCTTTTAGTGTTAGGCGCGGTGGTGACGTTGATGCACCTTATTTATGGCGAGATTGTGTTACGCACCCAAGCCAAGCATCGTCTGGTGGGTTACGCCGAAGTCTATCTGGGTAGAACAGGTAAGCTGGCTGCCTCGGTTATATTTTTTGTAACATTGTACTTAGCTCTTTTAGCTTATCTTATAATTGGCGGAGAATTCTTAAGTTTGATTTTAAGCGGAGTTTGGGATATTTCTCCCACTCTAGGGTCTTTGCTGGTAGCTCTATTTGGCTTCGGAGTGGTGTTTAGGGGTTTAAAGCTTACCGGAGAATTGGAATTTGCAATGGCCGCGGTTTTGATAGTTTTGATTTTGGGTTTGGCTGGCTATGCCTTTGAATTCACCCAAACCGAATCTTTTTCTTTTTTTAACCCAGCCGGAAATTTCTTTCTGCCTTATGGAGTTATTTTATTTGCTTTGGCCGGCGGTTCGGCCATACCCGAAATTAGAAATTTTTTTACCGGCGGGCGCGGCGGCGTTTTGAAAACGGTTATAATCACAGGTACACTGGTGCCAGTTTTGGTTTACGCTCTTTTTATTACGGCCGTTTTGAGTTTAAGCGGACAAAACACCTCGCCCGAGGCCTTAAATGGTTTAGTTACGATTTTGGGCCCAACTGGGGTTAAGTTTGGGGCATTGATGGGTTTTTTGGCGGTGATAACTTCTTTTTTTACCATCGGGCTTAACATCCAAAATTCTTTTCGCTTGGATTTTGGCCTGTCCAAACTATTAAGCCGGGTTTTGACGGCCGGGGTGCCGGTGGCCTTATTTTTTTACGGCTACAAAAATTTTATAAGCATACTTTCCTTTACCGGCGCGGTTTTGGGCGGCTTGGAGGGTTTATTGCTACTTTGGATTTGGCGCCGATCTAGAAAAAAAGGTACCAGAAACCCCGAATATCAGCTTAAACTCAACACTGGTCTTATGGTTCTTTTGGCGCTAGTGTTTGGGGTGGGAATAATCTATAGTTTTTTATATTAGTATGGATAAATCAGGTCAACTAAAAAAACTTGAAGCAGAAATGCTCCGAGATGAATCTTTGCCTTTGCGCGGGGCCAATTTGGTTTTCGGCGAAGGCGATATTGATTGCCAAGTTATGTTTATCGGCGAGGCGCCGGGTTTTCACGAGGACCAGCAGAAGCGTCCTTTTGTCGGCCGTTCGGGTCAGCTTTTAACCAAACTGATAACCGATATCGGTTGGCAGAGAGATCAGGTTTATATTACCAATATCGTCAAAAGGCGGCCGCCCGAAAATCGCGATCCTTTACCGGAGGAGATTGAAGCTTATAGGCCGTACCTGGCCCGCCAAATAGAAATAATTAATCCCAAAGTTATCGCCACGCTGGGGCGTTTTTCCATGAACTATTTTCTGCCCGCGGCCAAAATCAGCCGTGATCAAGGCAAAGTATTCAAACTCCATCAATTTTTCATCATGCCTTTGTTCCACCCGGCCGCGGCTTTAAGGTCAACTGGAAATTTGGAAGCGCTTACGGCCAGTTTCAAAAAACTTCCGGCGATTTTGGTTAAAGTTGAGGAATCAAAATCGCAACCGCAAGTCCAGCCCGCAATCGCCGGCCAGGACGAGGTTAGGGATCTTCAAGAAAGCTTGTTTTAAAAAAGTCCCGACTTTTGGTCGGGACGGTGACTGCCTACGTTGTAACTTCCACCAGCTTTCGGCCGGCATTTTTCAGATCTCTGGCCAGACCTTGCCGTATGACGTGATTCATCATAAACACCCGGCTTGATGGATCAGGTAGAGACCTCTTTAGATTTTCAAATAGCTCGGACATTACTGCGCAATGCCTGTGATAGGCCTTTTCGCTTTCAAAGTCGTCTTCCTCAAAGAAGTAACTTTCGTAAATGCTCCAGACTATTTTCAATACATCTTCTACTGAAAGCTCATCGCCGTAGTCTACCAGACGTAGCATCAAATGTTCCGGAACCGGATTTTTAAGGGGACGGCCGGTTCTTTTGTCAAAATCCAGCGGCGGCTGAATGTAGGGGATCTCCAAAATTCTTTCCGGGGTTTCTACATACAGTCTTCGGCAGCCGCCGACCTTAAGGAAAAACTCTTCCACTGTCTCAACCATCTCTCCCACAATGCCGTAGGCCTCTCGCGCCTTTATCTCTGATCGGCGCATAAAAAAGAGACAGGCCGCCCGGTACAGCCGGGAGGCTAGGCTCTTGTCCCTTTCGGTATCGTCCGTAACCACATAGCCAATAAACAGCTGCAGGCCTGATGGTCCGACAGGCAGAACATAGACATTGATCAGCGCCAGAACTCTGGGGTTGTTTTTCTCTTGAATTACGAAGAAGGCTACATCCGGATCCGTGACGTCACTTTGTATGGTTTCGAGAGTATCGGCCTCGTCTTCAGAAAAAGTCCTGCACAAGAGATTGAAGATTTCTGTGGTAGCCGGATCATTGGATT
This sequence comes from Minisyncoccia bacterium, assembly GCA_049274895.1. Lineage (GTDB taxonomy): Bacteria > Patescibacteriota > Minisyncoccia > JACQLN01 > JACQLN01 > JACQLN01. The sequence goes on along the minus strand of JBASTM010000005.1, from coordinate 33,574 downwards.
TTGAGACTCGGCGCAGCCGGAGAATTCTGCCCGACGGATCGGCTATTTCTTCCCAGAATCCCTTATTGCCCGGGTCGTTGCCCCTGGCCGTCCGCAGCACTCTTAAACCTGATCTAATTTGTAATTCTTCCGCCAAAAATCCAACCCTGGCGTACGATATATGTCTATCCATGCTTGCTGATCTCCTTATGTTAAGGAACTGTTGATTTTGATAGTCAAGCATAGTCTCTCCAACCAAGTCAATCCAAAACCCCATTATCCACAACTACTCCCTAGCTTGACTTGGGGCTGTTTGAGGGAGTATAATTGACGTACAATCTATTTTTGATGCGTAAAAAACCACAATTCAGGTTTTTTGTTGTTTTGGCGGCTGTTTTGGTCGTTTTCCTATCCTTAAGTCAATCCGCCACGGCCGCTAAAGGCGGCGGCGAGGGAGGCCGTTATTTTATTGCCTCCAAGAGCTATATCGTCAAATCTTTGTTTGGTGTGCAACACGAATTTGAAAAGGGATTTACGGCCGATCTGACCACAGGCGAAGTCTGGACGCTGGAGAAGATTTTTAAGGCGGAAGTGACGCCGGTGCCGCTCTATAAAGTGAGCCCCATCACCATATCGGAATCAAACTCCACCGATCCGGCGGCCAGCGTGATCACGGAGGCGGTTAATGTTTTACAGGAAGAAGTTCTTAAGGATGCTGCCAAAATAAAAACTAGAACGTTCTGGCCGCGTGATGCCGTGCCTTGGGGCGTAAAAAGAATCTACGCCAGTGAAATTATAAAATCAACCTCGGGCGGCAAGAATGTTGGAGTGGCTGTTTTAGATACCGGAGCCAATATCAAACATCCGGATTTGGTGGAACGGGTTAAGGACTGTAAAGATTTTACGCGGGGGCCGGTGCCTCGTTCGGCTTGCGAAGATAAACACGGGCATGGCACCCATGTGGCCGGCACTATCGCCGCCGATGGCGGTGGGGACGGCAAGGGTATTTGGGGCGTGGCTAGTGAAGCTAATCTTTTAATCTATAAAGTCTGCCGCAACGACGGCACTTGCTGGGCCGATGATGTGGCTTCGGCTTTAAGCTATGCGGTCCAAAATGGAGCCCAGATAGCTTCTTTGAGTTTGGGCGGCAATGCGGAGAATTTTCTTTTACGTGAGGCGGTGGACGAGGCTTGGGCTAAAAATGTTTTAGTGGTGGCCTCCAGCGGCAACGACGGCCCGGAAAAAGGCAGTATTGATTGGCCGGCGGCTTACGTTAATGTCGTGGCGGTGAGCGCCATCACCGAGGGCGAATTGGTTCCGGATTGGTCCAGCCGGGGCGTTAACGACGGTGATTATATTATAGAAAATCGCGAGGTTGAGTTGGGCGCGCCGGGTGTCAATGTGGAATCAACTTGGCTGGACGGTTCTTACCGGTATCTTTCCGGCACATCTATGGCCGCGCCCCATGTTTCGGGTTTGGCGGCCAAGCTTTGGAATGGCGCGGCTACCAGCACTAGGGTTTTGGTAGGCGAGCGCGCTCGGGATATTTGGGCTTTGGGCGATGATACGGCCACCGGTTTCGGTTTGCCGACAGTGCCGAGGTTACCGGTGACTGAATAGTTAAATAACAGGATAACTAATCCCGCGCTTTTTACGAGTAAAAGGTGCGGGATTTTGCTATACTATATCCATATGTTCAAGGGGATCAATCGCATTGTTAAGGTTATCGTCGTCGCCGATTTTTTTTACAATTCGGCTTTCGCTTCATTTGGGCCGGTCTTTGCCATTTTTCTGACCAGCCAGATAGCAGACGGCTCGGCCAAAGTGGCCGGCTTTGCCGCTTCCATATATTGGATAGTCAAATCTATTTTTCAGCTGCCCATCGCCCGTTTTTTGGATAAAACCGACGGCGAGCGGGATGATTTCTGGGCTTTGTTTTTGGGTTATTTTTTGAGCGGCCTGGTGCCTCTCGCCTATATTTTTGCCACCAAACCCGCGCATCTTTATATCATCCAAGGTTTTTACGGTTTCATTATGGCTTGGGCGGTGCCGGCCTGGTATTCCATATTCACGCGGCACGTGGACAAATGGCGCATAAGTTTTGAGTGGAGTTTGGACAGCGTTTTCTCGGTGGGCTTGGCCGCCGCCACCGCGACCGCCTTGGGCGGTTACATTGCCGACCGGTTCGGTTTTACGGTTTTATTTATGGCCGCGAGTGCTGTTTCAGTTTTTTCTTCATTACTGCTTTTAGGTTTGATAAAGCATTTGGCGCCCCGCCATGTTCGGGAAGATAGAATTCTGCCCGATCGCCGGAGAAACAACAAGTATTGGCTTAAATAACAAAATAGGTTATAGTGGGCGATGGTAGGGTACGGCCGTGTTCTTTCAAATCAAATCCCGCGCCTTTTGTAAACAAAAGATGCGGGATAAAAAGGAGGTTGAGAATGAAAGGGGTAAGGGTTAGAAGAAAAAGTCAGGAAGACTTGGACGGCGAACTTTTCGGGATTGTTCAAAAAACAGCCCGCCGTTTCGCCGGCGACATTGAAAAACTGGGCCGACGCTATCGCCGTTTACGCGTTGCCACGGATTCGGGTCGGTTACGCTCGCAAGTTGAAAGCAGTTTGTTGGGTTTAGTTTTAGTGGATGGCCACACTACTCCTCGTAGAAGAAACCACCGCAAGTTCCTCTCAAAAAGAGGAGCAGCTACTGACAGAAATGACTGGCAGGAACTGCTCGGTGATGACTTGGGTTGGGGGATTGTTCGTACTATGCCGCATGATGGTGGCGATCACGAAATACTTCTTCCAGGCGACCCCGATCCCGCCAAGGTCGTGCGCCCGCCACCGTTCTGGCGCAGAATTATCCAGTACGCTATCCATCATTGATAACGGTAAATAAGATCTCCGAAAGGATAGTCCTTCCGCAATTACCCAACACACCAAGTGTTGGGTTTTATCCCCGCCCGCGACTTAGTGAAGTCGGAGCGGGGTTTTATTTTATCCGTAACTTGCTAACATATAGACAGTGATCAACCAGGAAATCTCCAAGATTTTTGGCGAAATAGCGGTGATGCTGGAAATGCAGGGCGTGGCTTTTAAGCCGCGCGCTTTTCTACGCGCGGCCGCGGCTATTTCTGATCTCACCCAGGATTTGGAAAAAATATATAAAACAGGCGGCACCAAAGCGCTGGAGGAAGTGCCAGGTGTGGGCAAAAGCATGGCCGCAATGATAGAAGAATATATCAAAAACCGCCGCATTAAAGAATATCAAGACTTAAAAAAGAAAATTCCGGTGGATATTGAAGGGCTGACCAAAGTGGAGGGCATTGGTCCCAAAGGGGTCTATAAGCTATACCAGGAATTAGGAATTAGGACGTTGGTCCAGCTAGAGAAAGCGGCCAAGGCGGGGAAGATTAGAAATCTGGAAGGGTTCGGCCAGAAATCGGAAGAGAAAATTCTAAAGGGTTTGGAATTTGTTAAAAAACACTCCGGCCGGTATGTGCTGGGCTATATTTTGCCGGAGGTTCGCGCCATCGTGGGGCGTTTGGATAAAAATCCCCATACCCAAAAGGTGGTGGCCTGCGGTTCGGTGCGGCGAATGCAGGAAACCGTGGGCGATGTTGATATTTTAATCACTTCCCAAAAGCCCGAAGCGGTAATGGACGTTTTTGTGAGTCTGCCCGAGGTGGGTCGGATAGTGGCCCAAGGACGAACCAAAAGTGTGGTCAAGCTGGCCAACGGTTTGGAGATTGATTTAAGAGTGGTAGCGCCGGAAAGTTTTGGCGCGGCGGTGCAGTATTTTACTGGAGATAAAAATCACAATGTGGAGTTGCGTAAAATCGCCATCAGGCACGGCTATAAATTGAACGAGTACGGATTATACAAAGGCGATAAAATCGTTGCTGGCGCCACCGAAGAGGAGATTTATAAAAAACTGGGTTTGGATTTTATTCCGCCGGAACTCCGCACGGCGAGCGGCGAGATAGGGGCGGCTCAAGAACATCGTTTACCCAAACTAGTTGACTACAGTGATCTTAAAGGTGATCTCCAAATACAGACCGACTGGACCGACGGCGAAAACTCCATAGAAGAAATGGCCGAAGCCGCCCGGCGGATGGGTTTGGAATATATTTGCATCACTGACCATACCCGGTCGCTGGCTATGACCGGCGGCGCGGATGAGAAAAAACTGCTGCGTCAAATGGCGGAGATAGATAAAATAAATTCAAAAATCAAATCTCAAATATCAAAATTTAGGATCCTCAAGGGGGCAGAAGTTAACATCTTAAAAGACGGCTCGTTGGATATCCGCGACGATGTGTTAGCTAAACTGGACGTGGTGGGCGCGGCAGTGCACTCGCTGTTTAATTTGCCGCGGACCGATCAAACCAAAAGGATCGTAACCGCTATGGAAAATCCCAACGTGGATATTTTATTCCATCCCACCGGCCGCATCATCAACAAACGCCCGGCTTTTGAGGTGGATATAGATGAAATTATAAAAACCGCCCAGCGCACCGGCACGGTTTTGGAAATAGACGCTTTTGCCGACCGGCTGGATTTGAAAGACGAATATGTTAGAAAAGCGGTGGGAGCAGGCGTAAAACTAGCCATAGATTCCGACGCTCATTCCACCGAGCATTATAAATATCTGGAGCTCGGCATCGCCCAAGCTCGCCGCGGCTGGTGTGAGAAATCAGACATTATAAACGCCTGGCCGTTAGAAAAAATGTTAGGATTTCTAAAATGATTTTTAAGGATAAGGTTTACAAAACTACCCAAAAAATCCCTAAAGGCAAAGTGGCCACATATAAATCAATTGCCGTTGCTATCGGTTCACCCCGGGCTAGTCGCGGCGTGGCCAACGCGCTCGCCCGTAATTTTGACCCGAAAATCCCTTGCCATCGCGTGGTTAGGTCAGACGGCACTTTGGGCGGCTACAACCGCGACGGGGCCGCCAAAAAAACAAAACTCCTTCGGGCTGAAGGAGTTTTGGTACTGAAAAATAAAGTTTCTAAGCAATCTATTATTTAATCCCGCACCAAAAAAATTTCGGTGCGGGACTCCGATCAACGCCTATTGGGTGCTGATCTTCGCCTTTTCCACGATTTTGGAAAAAACTTCGGGGTTGTTTTCGGCCAAGTCAGACAAGATTTTTCTATCCAGCTCTATATTGGCCTTCTTTAAGCCGTTGATGAATCGGCCGTAAGACAAACCGTTGAGGCGGCTGGCCGCGCCGATTTTTATCTGCCACAAGGTTCTAAACTCACCCTTTTTCTTTTTGCGGTCGTAGTAAGATTTGCTCCAGGCGTGCAGCAGGGCTTCTTTGGCGGCGCGGTAATGGGTGTTTCTGGACCACTTAAAACCCTTGGCGTACTTGAGCAGATTTTTCCTTCTTTTGTGGGCGATAGTGCCCCGTTTGACTCTTGCCATATTTGTCTAAATTTAATTCTTAAATTTAGTTACAAATATGTGTCCTGCGAAGCTCCGGAGGAGCGAAGTAGGAACATATTCATAACTACATTACGCGAACGGCATTTTTTCCAGAATGTTTTTAATATCCGGCTTGGCCATCTGGTTGGTTTTGCGGGACGACCGGATTATGTGTCGCGCTTTTTTGGCTCTAAAATGATTTTGATGCGGCGGCTTATGCAAAACTTTTCCGCGTTTGGTGACGCGGAATCTTTTAGCCATTGACTTGTTGGTTTTTGAACTCATTTGGATATTGTTACCGACCAGCCCGAAGGCGTGCTTAGGGCGTTGCCGTCGGCTTTGTGTTCTTCTTTTATCAGTTTCTTAAATTCCACCAATCTGGTTTTAGCCAGATCCCGATGGGCTTTTTCCCGGCCCCGCAAAAATATTTCCAGTTTAACCTTATGCCCTTTTTGCAAGAACTTGTCGGCCTGGCCCGCCTTCACTTCGGTATCGTGGGCCGAGGTTTTAAGCCCGATGCGGACGATTTTTAATTCCTGTCTTTTTTGGGTGGATTTGAACTTCCGCTCGGCTTTGCGTTGACGGTATTCAAATTTACCATAATCCAGGATTTTAGCAACCGGCGGGTTGGCGTTGGGGTTAACCTCCAGCAAGTCCAGCCCCTTGTCCTGGGCGGTTTTGAAAGCCTCGTCCCGGCTCAAAACTCCCAGCGATTTGCCGGTTTCATCTATGACCACTAATTTTTCGGCCCGAATTTCTCTATTAACGCGCAAGGGGATTATTTCTGAGATAATTTGATAACTGCTTTTTGATAAACCTATGCCCTGATCCCGACTTCAAAAATATTTCTCGTTTTTTGGCATCAATTCTGTTTAGGTAAGATTCGTAGTAAATAAGTTTTACAGGCAGTCGATGTTTTGTTGATAACACTTTGCCATCTTGGTGAAGTTGATAACGTTTTCTTAGGTCAGTAGTGTATCCTATATACAGTCCCATATCTTTAAGACTATGCAGGATGTATACGTATTGCATGTTTTACGAGGTGGCACGTAAAATAAAATTTGAAAAATTTTTCAAATTTTATCACGTGCCTACCCCGTGGCAAAATATGCTGCATATTTTGCTTTACGGGGTGGAGATGGCGGGAGTTGAACCCGCGTGCAAAAAGTTTCTTGCCAGGATTTTTACGAAGTCTAACCGCCCTTGTTTTAAGTCCAACCCTTAAAGGACGGCCAAAAAAGTTGAACTTTCGGCGATTGTCTTAGCTTCCAAACCCGCCTGGTTTGAAAGAGCGGCCCGAAAAGTTGGCACCGTTTCCATCCCTTCGGGCGGGGACGGAACGATGGCTGAAGTTTTTAAGCTACAGCAAACGCTGGTTTAGCGTTAAATAAGTTTGCACTTATTGTTTTCGACCAGTTTTATGAGTTTGTGGTCAACCTCAACCTCGAATCCAAAGCAATACGCTTCTTGACGAAGCCGTTACATCCCCAGTAGTAGAACTTTTGAAACTTCGGCCCAGCCGAAGAAAAGTTCAAGGTCAAAAGTTCACTACTGGGCTTACGCCCATATAGTAAACTATTTATTTCTTATTTCTCTTTGGATCTCTCGATCGGCAATGCGTTTTTTAAGAACTTCCCGTTTATCTGACTTGGTTTTGCCTTTGGCCAAACCGATTTCCAATTTTATTTGACCGTGCTTATTATAGACTTTTAACGGCACAATAGTCAACCCCCGTTCTTTGGTTTTGCCTTGGAGGTATTTAAGTTCCTTTTTATTTAACAACAGCTTTCTCGGCCGTTCGGGGTTATAAGCCGTATTCATATTTTTGGGTTGGTAGGGGGCGATGGTGGCGCGCACCAGCCAGGCCTCTTCGTTTTGGAGGGTCACGTAAGCGCCCTGCAAACTGTAATGGCTGTTTTTTATGGATTTAACCTCCGAACCAAGCAGCACTAAACCGGCCTCGAACTTCTCCAGGATTTCATAATTAAAAAACGCCTTTTTGTTGATTTTAGCTTCCATATTGTAAGTTTATCACGGCTGTGGGCAAAGGGCACTTTTTGTTTATTAAACAACGAAAGCGATTTGCTAATTTGGAGATTTCCCAAGGAATATAGGAAAGATAATCACTAAAATTATTGAGAACCCCCGCCTTCGGCAAGCGGGGTTTTGATTTAGAACTGGAATAAGGTTAGTATGTTTGTTTGTTAGAATACCAGTGTCTTAAGTGCTATAATCAAAATATGACTAAATTTATCAAGAAATTGCTAAAAATTAACGGCAAAGAAACTGATGAAAAGACAGTAAAGGAACAGGTTTCTGATTCAAGAGAGGAGCTGAAAATGAAAGTTGAAGAAGGTACTAAACGGGCTGTAAAAGAGTATAAGGAAGTTTTTGAGAAACTGGCTGAATACGACCGGACATAGTTTGTATTATGAAGTTTAACTATTTAGATTTAGAGTTGATGAAAAATATGTGCCACCGTTTAGCGGTGGCGCTTTTTGATACCACAGGCGATCGGATAGAGGTATTGTTTTAGACGATATTAAAAAGTGGATTATTGACCGCATTGTAACCGCTTAGTAGTTACATGATTTTGTTGATGTGGAGCAACCGACCTCTCTTAATAAGGTCGTGGAAACATAAAAATATATTAAATGGTTTTTGGTTGATTTATAAGCACGGTTTGGCTAAGCTTATCTCATGCGCCAGGTTGATTTAATCAAAGAAGAAGAAAAAACTCTCAAGTTTTGGGAGGATAATGATATTTTTGAAAAGTCTTTGGCGGCCACAGCCAAAGGCCATGCTTTTGTGTTTTACGAAGGCCCGCCCACAGCTAACGGCCGGCCCGGCATCCACCATGTTTTGGCGCGAGCTTTTAAGGACATTATCTGCCGTTATCAAACCATGAAGGGGTATTACGTGGCGCGCCGGGCCGGCTGGGATACCCACGGCCTGCCGGTGGAAATTGAGGTGGAGAAAAAGTTGGGTCTCAAGAACAAAAAAGAAGTAGAAAAATACGGCATCGCCAAGTTTAACGAGGCATGCCGGAAATCAGTGTGGCAGTATAAAGACGAATGGGAAAAACTGACGCGCCGGATGGGTTTTTGGCTGGATCTCAAAAACCCCTACATCACCTACGAACCGCAGTATATTGAAAGCGTTTGGAGCATCATTAAAAAATTTTGGGACAAGAAACTTTTGGTCAAAGATTACAAAATTGTGCCTTTTTGCGTGCGCTGTGGCACGCCCATTTCCAGCCACGAAGTGGCTCAGGGCTACGAAACCGTCACCGACAAATCAGTTACCGTAAAGTTCAAAGTCAAGGGCTTAGCCGATACTTATCTTTTGGCCTGGACGACCACGCCCTGGACTTTGCCGGGCAACGTGGCTTTGGCCGTCGGCTCCAAAATCAACTATGTAGAGGTGGAATCGGACGGCGAGAAATATATTTTAGCCAAAGATTTGGCGGCTAAAGTTTTTGGCAATCGCGATTACAAAATTATCAAAGATCTAAAAGCCAGTGAAGTGGCTAAGTTGTCGTATGAACCACTTTTTAAGATCAAAGAGTTGGTGTCGCCACAATCTTATAAGGTCTATCCCGCCGATTTTGTAAGCACCCAAGAAGGCACGGGCCTAGTCCACACCGCGGTAATGTACGGCGCGGATGATTTTGAATTGGGTGCGCGGCACGGTTTGCCTAAGTTTCACACCGTGGATCGCGAAGGTGTGTTTATAAAATCAGTTCCCATCGTGGCCGGTTTGCCTGTTGTCAGCGAGGGCCGGAAAGACATGCTAACGGAAAAAGCGATTCTATTTTACTTAAAAAAACAGAATTTGCTTTTTAACGAAGCCGATTACAGCCACGAATACCCTTTCTGTTGGCGTTGCCAATCGCCCTTAATTTATTACGCCAAGGAGAGCTGGTTTATAAAAATGTCGGCTTTAAGGCGTGAGCTTATTAAAAATAATCAGAAAATAAATTGGGTGCCGGAACACTTAAAAGAAGGCCGGTTTGGTGAGTGGCTGCGCGAGGTAAAAGATTGGGCCGTCAGCCGCGAGCGTTACTGGGGCACGCCCTTGCCGGTTTGGGAATGCCGGAAATGTGATCACCGGTTGGTGGCTGGATCGTTGGACGATTTGAATAAAAACCGCACCGATGCGCCGGCCACTTTGATTTTAATGCGCCACGGCGAGGCCGAGTCCAATCTTAAAGGTTTTTGCAGTTCTTATCCCGAACAGAAATTGAATCCGCTGACCGAGCGCGGCCGCAAGCAGGTTGAAGCGGCAGCCAAGAAAATTAAGTTGGGTCTGGGTAAAGAGAAAGCAACGGCGGTGTATTCATCGGACCTGCTGCGCGCCCGGGAGACGGCGCAGATTGTGGCTGATGAGCTTAAAACAAAAAACATAATTTTTGATCCGCGCTTGCGCGAAATAGACACCGGTCAGTTTAGCGGACAAGCGGTTGAGGCCTACCGTAACTATTTCAGTTCTTTCAAAGACAGATTTGTGCACTCACCGCCGCAGGGGGAGTCGTGGTTGGACGTGGCCCGCAGGGTGCGTGATTTTACGGCCGATGTTTCCCATAAGCATCCGGGTAAAAAAATTATCGTGGTTAGCCATATGGACCCTTTGTTTTTGATCCAAACTTCGGGCGGGATATACGGTTCTGACGAAACTGAACTCGCTTACCAATCGGCCGTGAAAAAATCCAAACTGGTTTTGGACACGGCCGAATTTACCGAGTTCAAAATCAACAACTGGCCTTACGATGCTGAAGGCAATCTTGATCTACATCGGCCGTATGTGGATGCTGTTTTTCTCAAGTGTCCCCAATGTTCGTCCAGGATGGAGCGCGTCAAGGATCTTATAGATGTCTGGTTTGATTCGGGAGCGATGCCCTGGGCTTCCAAAAATCTTTTCCCGGCGGATTACATTTGTGAAGCTATAGATCAAACCCGCGGCTGGTTTTACACGCTTGTGGCTGTAGCTACCGCCTTGGGCCAAGGCGCGCCTTTTAAGAATGTCATCAGCTTAAACCATGTTCTGGATGATAAGGGTGAAAAGATGTCTAAATCTAAAGGCAACATGGTGGATCCGTGGCTGGTAGGCGAGAAAGTCGGTTTTGACGTGATGCGCTGGTATTTTTATACCGTAAACACGCCCGGCGACAACAAACTTTTTAATCTGCGCGACCTTGAGACCAAAAAACGCCGCTTTGTTGATACTCTAGTTAACTCCTATCTCTTTTTGGAAACTTATTATGACGACGCTCCGGCCTCGCTGGCCGCCCGGCCGGATATTTTAGACAGCTGGATTTTGGAGCGCTTGGCAGATTTGGAATCAGACGCGGCTAAGCATCTTGATGCTTACAGTGTAACTTCGGCCGCGCGGGACATTGAGGAATTTGTGGATGAACTTTCCAATTGGTATATCCGCAGGTCCAGACGCAAGTTTCAAAAACAAAATATGGACGGAGAAAAACTGGCCGCCCAACGAACCTTGGCGGAGGTTTTAAGACGTGTCTCGATTTTACTCTCACCGTTCACGCCGTTTTTGGCCGAATGGCTTTATCAAAATCTCAAGAACTTAAAACCTGTAACTTGTAACTTAGAATCTGTTCATTTGGAGAGTTGGCCCAAGGCGTCAAAGTCGGCTAAGAAATCGGAAATAATGCGGGTGATGGATAAAGCCCGCGAACTTGTGGCTTTGGGCCTGGCCGAGCGGGCTAGAACCGGCATCAGAGTCCGCCAGCCCTTAAACGCCTTATATCTTTCACCTGCGGATTACAATTTGATTGGGGACGTTTTGTATTTGGTGGCTTCGGAATTGAATGTTAAAAAAGTTCTGGCCGACCGCAAAATAGCCAAAGACACAGTGGTTCTGGATACCGAACTCACCGCCGAGCTGAAAGAAGAGGGTTTGGTGCGCGAACTGACGCGCAACATCAACGATATGCGCAAAGAGGCCGGCTTAACGCCCGAAGATAAAATAATTTTGTATTACGACATCCGCCAAAACCAGAACTTTCAAGAGTTTCTTTCCCGTTGGGAGCAGGTTATCAAATCCGAAACCCGTTCCAGTCAAATCCATTTTGGTATTGCCGAGAACGACAATTTTCTGGTCCACAAAACCTGGAATCATTCCGGCTACGAAATCGGTGTGGGGATTAAAAAGGTCTAGAGCGATATGTCAAAAATACAGGAGTTGTTAGAGAATAAATCAGAGCAAATTGATTACAAAGAGATTATAAAAAATTTTCCTTGGATTATTGAGGATGATCATAATTGTATTCTGAGTCCAGATAGTGATGGTTTACTCTGTGGGTTATTTATGAGTAATTTTTTAGGATGGAAAATAAAAGGTTTTTACGATGGTAAAGTGATGTTGTTAAAAAAGAATGTTTCCGCTAGTGATTGTGTGTTTTTAGATATGGAGGTCTTTAGGAAAGAAATAAGAAGTGTTGGCCATCACATGGTTCAATATAATAAGAATAAGAAACCGATAAACTGGGATAACTATAAAAACTGTATCCAGCCCAATAATTTAAGGAATTATGATGGTTATAGAGAGTTTCGTCTGAAATATCCTTTAGCTACAATACATTTATTGATTGGTATAGTTGGCTCGAGCAAGAAGATTATAATACCCGAGTCTGCTATATGTCCTTTACTTTTTACTGATGGAACCTTCAACGTTTTATTTAAGTATCCGGAAAATGTTTTGAATTGGTTAAATTATCTAATGGCTAATGAAAACAATAGTCCACTTAAGTATATTTTTGAAAATGAAAAATATAGTGTCTTTTCTCTTATGAAAGCAATGGACGATTTTTTCAAAAAAAGAGATATTATCAGTGTTGCAGGTGAAAGAGGGGACAGATTGAGAATATCAGAAACGGATGGTTACCCGACAAATATTATAAAGCGTGGTTCTTTTTATGATATTAAGCCAGAAGCAAAAGAAAGATCGGAAAAATTTATTGAGCTGTTATCTACGCTTACCGATTGGCAGTATATTGAAGATCTATGGAGTTGGTCAGACTTAGTTTTGTATAAATTTACTAAGGGCGATTTTGCTGGTAGCAGAATCAGTTTGAATAATAAAAACTTTGAGGAACTAATGTCTAAGAAACCACTTACTTGGGCAATGACAACTGGTCAAAATATTGAATATACATTGGAAAAACCAGACAAGCTATATTAGCTATAAAAGCGTAATAAGCGTCTCACCCAACCTTTTTTGAGCTAAATCACAGTATTCTTTTGATAAATCGATTCCTATAAAGTTTCTATTTAATTTTTTAGCTGATACAGAGGTTGATCCGCTGCCGATGAATGGATCTAAAACAATACCGTTTGGAGGACAAAAACATTGGATAAAATCAAAAGGTATTTTATCTGGAAAGACGGCGGGATGTTTTCTTTTTAGTGGGTTTTTATCTCCAGCGTTTAAGTAATCCCAAATAGTTCCTCTGCACTTCATTTGGTTTATGATCCTCGTGACGGTTTTTGTTGTCTTACCATCCGTTCTTCTATTACCACTTCCAGTCATCACTTTTCCACCATGTTTTGACGGCACTTTTAATGGTTCTTTATTAAAATATTGAGGCCTTTCACCTTTAATAAAAATAGGCATATATTCGTGGTCCACTCTAAATCTGTGTTTCCACCACGCTCCTTCAGTGCCGTATTTCCTATAAATTACGTTTTCAAATAGCCGAAAACCTATATTGTCTACCCAATCTACGATTGTTCTAAAAGATGTCAGGGTTTTTGCAAAACTTTTGGTTTGATCCTGTATAACCATAGCTGCCACCCCGCCATTTTTAAGTATTCTAAATAATTCCATTCCTGTTTTGTGTAGATCAAAACTAAAGCCATTATATTTTCTAATTTCATCGTAAGGAGGCGAGGTTACTACTAAGTCTATTGAATTATCGGGTATTTTTTTTAATTCTTCTACAGCGTCTCCGCAGATTATTTGGTTTAAGGGTAAGGCGTCGTATTTTTTAGTCTGGTCGGCGATTTTTTCTGGCTTAATAACCAGCGGTATTTCAGCGACTATTTCCAGGTGTCTTTTTTGGTTTTTTTCTCTTTTTATGTAACCTTTTTTTTCAAGAGCTTGAAGATGTTGATGTATGGTGGCAACGGATTTGAGCCCTAGATTATTTTTTATCTCGTTTATTGAAGGAGCAAAGCCCTCATTTTTTATGAAAGCGGACGTAAAATCAAGAACCTGTTTTTGCTTTGGGGTTATAGTAGGCATGATAATATAATTTTATCATTTATGATGCCGAAAATTAACCGAAAGTTATCCACAATTAAGCAGTCAGGCTCCAAATTTGTTGGGATTTTGTTTTGCCGGATGCTTAAAAGACTATATTATATGTGTATGGATAGAGAAATGTTAAAACCAGTCAGTGTGTTTATTGAATTTGATCCAGTTATGGAAGCAATCACGGGGCAAACAAAAATTAAAATTATGATGAGTGAAAATGCGCCGTTTGTTTTTCTTTTACATAGTATTTTTACTTCTTATCCCGAAATCCAAAAACGGTATCCGCCGGGCAGATTAGCGATGGCGCTCAACGGCCATCCGCCGACAGAATACGAGCTTCTTCGAGAGGGAGACAAAATAACCTTCTCTATATAAAACCTGGAATCATTCCGGCTACGAAATCGGTGTGGGGATTAAGAAGGTGAGCTAGAACAGAATAACATACCAACATTCTTAAGGATGTCAGGATGTTGTGATTGTGGTGTTGTTTGTTATTATAGAAAACGCTATGGTTTTGCGATACAAATATGTAATTATATCGTCGGCGCTCGCGGGGGCGCTGGTTTTATCTTGGCTGGCTTGGGGCCAGGGCTGGCCCAGTAAGGTGATGGGCGATGTTTCTTCGGTCGCTTCGGCTCCGCCGCAAATACATCCGGTTTCGCTGCCCGCTTATGCCGCCAAAGAATACGATGGGCGGGAATTGAAACTTGGGCAAATACTCGCTCAAAACGAAGCTTATACCCGTTATTTTATTACCTATAAAAGCGGCAACTTAACCATATCGGGTATTATGAACCTGCCTCACGGCCCCGGGCCTTGGCCGGTTTTGATTTTGAATCACGGCTATATCGACCCCGCTATTTACACCAACGGCCGAGGCTTAAAGCGTGAACAGGATTATTTAGCCCGCCGGGGCTACGCGGTGGTGCATTCCGACTACCGCAATCATGCTTTTTCCAGTAAGGATTCCCAAGCTGATTTAGAGTTCCGGCTGGGTTATTTGGAAGATGTAATCAATGCTATTTATGCCGTCAAAAATTCCGGCTTGATTCAGTTGGATAAAAACAATATCAGCATGCTGGGTCATTCCATGGGCGGTGGGGTTGGCCTCAATGTTTTGGTAACGAGGCCTGATCTGGTTAAAGCCGTGGTGTTGTTGGCGCCGGTATCAATTGACTGGCGGGATAATTTTGAAAAATGGGGTGACCATCGGCCGGAGCTGGCTCAAAAGATATTGGAGACTTACGGCTCGCCCGAGGACAATTTGGAGTTTTGGAACAATATCTCGGCTATAAACTTTTTGGATAAAATCCAATCGCCCATTTTAATTCATCACGGCGACCAAGACGAATCGGTGCCCGTGGCCTGGTCGGACAAATTGGTAAACAAACTCAAGGAAAATAAAAAGGACGTTACTTACTATACTTATCAGGACGAGCCCCACGAATTTACTTTCGCTTAGCCGTTAGTGATGCAAAGAACCGCGGAGTTTTTTGATTTATACTTAAAATAGTTTTTATTCCGTCAAAACATCACCCCTCACTGCCTGTCACGGAGCCTCTCATCATAATGCTACATTAAGGTCTTCTCCATGAGGGCAGTTCGGAATGATGTTTTGATGGATTAGGGTTATATCTATGGATAAAAAACTGGATCCTGAATTATACCGAGTAGCTCGCCAAAAAGGCACCGAGGCGCCGTTTAGCGGCAAATATGTGAACAGCCACGAAAAGGGTATGTATAAATGCGCCGTCTGCGGGGCCGAACTGTTTTCTTCGGAGGCCAAGTTTGATTCCGACACCGGCTGGCCCAGTTTTTCGGAACCCGCTAATTTGGAAAATGTGGAACTAAAGGAAGACACCAGCGCAGGCATGGTGCGCATCGAAGTTGTGTGCAAAAAATGCGGCGCCCACTTGGGCCATGTTTTTGACGATGGCCCGGCCGACAAAGGCGGCCAGCGTTATTGCATCAACTCGGTTTGTTTGGATTTGGAGAAAAAATAGCAGTTACTCGAGAGAAAATTTATAAACCTCAAAAGCCAGCTGGTCGTCGCGGGTGGTTATGACAACAGCCGGTTTTTGGTTGTTGGCTTTAATCATATTCTCCACCTGTTCGGCGTAATCAGTGGCGCGGATGGGGTTTAAGGGCGAGGCGGCTTCGGCTTTAACAAAATACAGATCAAAGTTTTTTAGTTGCCCGATGGTTTTGTTTTCAGTCATCTCCTGAAATTGGCTTGATTTCATTATCGGTATGGCATGATAATACTGCCGGCGGCTAAAAAGCCAGAGCATCGGGCCGGTGGCCAAATCGTCGTCATATATTATTCCAGTCGGTTGGGTCAGTTTGACTGGCGTTTCGGCGGCGTATTTTTGTATTACTCTATCTAGGTGCGGGTTGGGGTGTGTGGGTATGGCTGCGGATCGGCCGCCCATAAAAACCAAATCAAGATATTTATCCAACTTGGCCACGCCGTAGTCGGGCGGGTTTAGGAAAATGGTTTTCGCCGTGAAAAATAATTCGTAGGCGATAAAAACGGCACAGACAACAGCAGTCAACCTTGGTTTTTTATGCCAGAAAAATAAGAAGGCCGTTGCAATCAAAAAAGCGAATGGAATTATGTAGAGCGAGACGAATCTTATGGCCGAGCCGGTCTGGGTTAAAAGCAGGGTTATGGATAAAAAAGAAATCAGAACCAGAGACAATTGTTTTCTTAATTCTTTCCTCCACAGCGTCAAAACCAGGCCGGCCAATGATATCGCCAAGAACGGCCAGGAAAACACACTGGTTAGATTCTCGCCGATCTGGGAAAATGGATCCTGGGTTTTGCCGCCGAAACTCTCCACGGGCCAAGGAGTTTTTTGGTTTAAGAGATAAGCGAATTGCAGGTCAAAATGGCCGAAGGTTTTATAAGAATAGATGTTGTAGATTATTACCGGCGAGAAAATCAGAACCGATACGATCAAGGCCAGATACAGTTTGGAGTTTTTTAAGACGTCGCGCCGGTGGACCATCAGGAATACTAAATAGGTTGGTATCAGAAATACGGTAATATATTTGGTTAGAAAAGCGAGGCCCAGCGTTAAACCGAACATCAGCCAGCGTTTGCGATCGTCCAGGAGTTTTAAGAAATAATAAATATTGAGCAGAATAAAAAAGAATAAAACCGATTCCATCATGGCGAGTCGCGAAACCGAAACGTGGGCCAAACTTACCGTTGCCGTCAGCGCGGCGAAAAGCCCGGCCGTGGCCGATGCGAACAGTTTTTTGGCGACAAGATAGATCAAGTAAACAAAAGCTATGCCGAAAATCGCGGAGGGTAGACGGGAGGCCAATAATGAATCACCGAAAACTTTAAAAAACATTCGCTGGATCAAAAAGAAAAGCGGGGGATGGTCGTGGAAGGATAATTTTTGCCATGCGGGCAAGTCGGAATCGGCCAACCACTGCACGGGCGTGGTTTGGACGGCGCTTTCCAGGTAATCCAGCCAGCCGATGGATCTGAAAGAATAAAGGGCTTCGTCGAACAAAAGCTCGCTTGACCCAAGGCCGACCAAGCGCAAAAATCCAGCTATAAATAGGATAGCTAATAGAATTTTTTTGTTTTTAGGCATTGTCTATAAGTGAGATTTGTTTATCCTCGGCAAGCATCGCTCCTCCGTGGACGACATGGAGGCCTCTTTATTGTAGACGCTGTCTTCTCCATGAGCCACTCGGAGCGATGTTTGCCTTTATTTTTCCCTATTCTGTATTCTGTTTTTAGGATGTTATACTCTTGGCTATGAAATCCGTTGAGGGCATCATACTAAAGAAAACTCCGCGGCGCGAGGCCGATGCCGTTTTTACGCTTTACACCAAAGAACAGGGTTTAATGCGCTTGCAGGCCAAAGGCGTGCGCAAACAAGAGGCCAAACTAAAGGCCGGCCTGGCTGTTTTTAATTGGGTGGATTTGTTTTACGTGCCGGCCAAATATCTGCCCATCGCCACCGATTTTAGAATCAAGGATGATTTCAAGGTTATTAAAAACAGCCTCTTTCGCCTTAAACTGGCCCATTTTGCAGCCGAGGTTATTTTTAGAATTTTTGAACCGGGTGTGGGCGAAGAGAAGGTTTGGCAGAAAACTTTTGACTTTTTTTCTATTTTGAACAACCGCTATACCTCCCCAGCCAATTTGGAAGAATCAGTTTACCAATGGTGTTATCATCTTTTGGATCTAAACGGCTTAAACCCCCGCTCACCCGATTTTAGGCCAATGAACGCTGCTCATCTTAGAAAAAGGACCGAGGCTTTGTTCCTGCATCATTTTGGGCTAAGTATTTCTAAACTGATATAATAGAAACATGCCCGATAACCTAGAAGAACTCCAAAAGAAACTCTATACTCCCCAAAAACCGGTTTTGCCTAAAGTTGAACCGGAAATTGTGCCGCCGGAGCCGCCCATAGTTTTGCCGCCGCCCCCGAGCGATACTCCGCCTTCGCCCGAAATCTGGAAAAAGATATTCTTGGGCGCGGGAATTTTCCTTTTCTTGGCCGCGGTGGTGGCCGTCTATATTTTTTTTCGTGGGTTTTACGCTTTTAGAAAAGATCAAGTAGAAATAAAATTGGAGAGCCCGTCCGAGATCGCGGCTGGCCAAACCGCCGTTTGGAAGCTGGGTATTGTTAATAAAAATGAAACCGAGCTAAAAGACGCCGAGCTCACTTTCCAGTTTCCCGATTTTTCCAAACCGGAAATAGCTCCGGGCGAGTCGGCCCAATTTAGAACCAGTATCTTAAAACAAACCATCGCTATTCCCGAATTAAAATCGGGCGGTCTTTATGAGCGGGAATTTAAGGCCGCGCTTTACGGCGGCGAGAATTTTGAAAGAAAAGCCCAAGCGGTGTTTAAGTTTAAGCCGTCTTCGGGCAACATTGTTTTTGAATCGGTGGCCACGGCTGTTACCAAGATAACTTCTTTTCCTGTCGGTCTAACGGTGGCAGCCGCGCCCGAGACTGTTTCGGGCGAAAAGGTGGAGATTATTTTTAACTTAAAAAACGAAAGCGAAACCGGTTTTCAAAATTTAAGGGTGCGTTTGGAGTATCCCGCCGGCTTTAGGGTCGAGGCGACATCAGAGAAGTTAGCCGATTTTAACAATGTTTGGCAGTTGGAAGAAATCTTGCCCCAAGAGTCAAAAGAGTTGGTGCTTAAGGGTGTGATCAGCGGTTTGGAAGGGGAAAAAAAGATTTTCAGGGCCTTGGTGGAAGGCCGGGAAGGCGCCAATTGGAAAACCTACCAGGAAACCAGCGGTGAGATAAAGTTAATAATGCCGCCCCTGGCGCTGTATCTAAACACCGAGCCGGCCGGTCTCGCCTCGGCGCGGCCGGGCGAGAGTGTAAGCTATAAATTCGTCTGGCAGAATAATTTGGATATTCCCCTTGCCAATCTGACGCTTAAGATTAACTTTAACGGCGACAATTTTGATCTGGCCTCGGTCCAGCCGGCAACCGGATTAAATCCAACATCCCGAACCCTTATTTTGAACAAAGACAACTACGCCAAGTTTTTTGGTCTGCAACCCTTGGAAAGAGGCGAGCTGACGCTGAAAGTCAGGGTTAAAGAAAGCATATCAGGCGAAGCCAAACTGCCCCTCTCGGCCACGCTGGAATCCACCACCAAACCCGAAGGCCTGGCGGTTTCCAAAATCTCGGCCGGCCAGAGTTTGACACTGGAAATTAAAAACGGAGAATGAACAATCAAACACAATGACGGATTCCATAGAAAAAATTGTTTCTTTATGCAAACGCCGCGGGTTTGTGTATCCGGGCAGTGAGATTTACGGCGGTTTGGCCAACAGCTGGGACTACGGCCCTTTGGGTGTGGAATTAAAAAACAACATCAAGCAATTGTGGTGGCGCAAGTTTGTGCACGGCCGCGACGACATGGTCGGTTTGGATGCGGCTTTAATAATGAATCCGAAAGTGTGGGAAGCGTCGGGGCATCTTAAAGAGTTCAAAGATCCGCTGGTGGAATGCAAAAAATGCCACAAAAGATTCAGGGCTGACGAGACCGGAGACGATTGTCCCGACTGCGGAGCCAAAAAAAGTTTTAACGAGGCCAAGGATTTTAATTTGATGTTCAAGACTTTCCTGGGGCCGTCGGAGGATTCGGCCAGTACTGTTTATCTTCGCCCCGAAACGGCCCAGGCGATGTTTGTGGATTTTAAGAATGTTTTGGACACCACCCGTAAAACGATTCCTTTCGGCATCGCCCAAATCGGCAAGGCCTTTAGAAATGAAATCACGCCCGGAAATTTTATATTCCGCACGCGCGAGTTTGAACAGATGGAGATAGAGTATTTTATTAAAAAAGAAGACTGGCAGGACAGTTTTGATCATTGGCGGAAGGAAATGTTGGGTTGGATGGAAGACATCGGCCTGGACCTTCGGCATATTCACGAACTGGAAGTTCCGGCCGCGGAGCGGGCCCATTATTCCAAACGCACCATCGATTTTGAATTTGATTTTCCTTTCGGCCGCAAAGAACTTTATGGCTTGGCCTACCGCACCGATTTTGATTTGCGAAATCACTTTAAGGAACCGCCCTACCGTGATACTGCCAGCGGGGAGGAGTTTTACCCGCACGTGATAGAGCCCACCTGGGGGGTGGACAGGTCGGTCTTGGCGGTTTTGGCGAGCGCCTACGACGATAGCGACAAGAATCGGACAGTGCTTAAACTTAAGCCGCGCCTCGCGCCTTATAAGGCGGCCGTGTTTCCGCTTTCGGCCAACAAACCGGACCTTGTGCGCAAAGCCCGCGATGTCTATTCGCTACTCACTACTCACTACTCACTTCTTCCTATTGCTTGGGACGATCGCGGCAATGTGGGCAAGCGTTATTATTCGCAAGACGAAATCGGCACGCCCTTTTGTGTTACGATTGATTATCAAACTTTGGAAGATGATACAGTTACGGTGAGGGATAGGGATACCACCAAACAGGAGCGGGTAAAGGCGGGAGAGTTGGGTATTTTTTTGAAAACCAAAGGAGATTTATAATTAGTAACTGGTAATTAAATAATTTAGCACGAGAATACGATCGTATTCTCGTGCTATTTGATTTGACTTTGTTTAATGCGGCGTGGTAGTGATATATTAAGCTCAAATAGAGCCGGATGTTCTTTATAACCCCATTTATAGGAGGATACGGCCGTGGCTAAAAAAAGAGCGGTCGTGGGTCCGGATCTGACGCCGGACTGGCTGGAAAAGCGCCGCGGTATTATGGGCGAGATAGACAAGCAGTTGATTCGGGGTTTGCGCGAACCCGGCAAAGGTCTGACGCTGGACGATCTTCAAAAGAGGGTGGTAGAACATCGCAACCCATTCAGATCGTCGGTAGCAATGGACATTAGTGAGACGCTCACCCCCCAACAACTCTTCTACCGCCAGTTCTTCGGCATGGAGCTGGACTTTTCCCAAGTCCCCATCCCTCAACATCAGCCCGGCTTTGACCGCCTCATCATTGTGGCCCAAGGCCTCACACCCAACCGGGTCTACGAGGTCTGCGCCCAGCACTTCCCCTGCTGGCGCTACAACAATGATCTGGACACAGCTCTGGACTGGGACAAAGAGGAAAGAAACCCCAAAGATGGCCCCTACGCCATCTGGGTCAGGGACAGGCAGGAAGCCGACGAGGAACTCAAAAACCTCTCGGCCGACGACATTAAGACCAGATGCCTCACCACCGAGACCCTCACCGAGCGAGAACTCCACGGCTTGATGTACTGGAGCGAGACCAAGAAACACCCGGACGTAGACAATATCACTCTGTGTTCGGGTTCTCGCAGTCGGGATGGCGGTGTGCCGGGCGTCGATTGGTACGGGGGCAGGCTCAAGGTTCTCTGGTACGACTCCGATGACGCCAGCGACGGCCTGCGTTCCCGTCAGGTCGTTCGATCCTGAAGGGTCTCAGACCTCTTCGAGACTGAGGCTCAGACGTTCGTCCCAAGGACTCAGTCCCGAGGGAGCCGAAGGCCTGAACGGGTAGTTTCCTGAATTCTTACGCTTGTAATTTTTCCCCTGTACCCTTGTCCAAGCCCCGACGCAACGTCGGGGCTTCTTTTTTAATCAGGTTGGATGATATATTTAGAACTATGCATACATTCACCAAAGAAATCTGGCCCAACGGCTTAAGGGCCGTCTATGTGCCTATGACCAGCACCCAGACTTTGACCATTCTGGTTTTGGTGGGCACCGGCTCCAGATACGAAACCAAAGACATCAACGGCATCTCGCATTTTTTGGAGCATATGTTTTTTAAGGGCACTACTAAAAGGCCCGGCAAATCGGATATCGCCCACGAACTGGATGCCGTCGGCGCGGCCTACAACGCTTTTACCGACAAGGAACTGACGGGCTACTGGGTTAAAGTGGACGCGCGCCACGCCGATTTGGCTTTTGACGTGGTCTCGGATATTTTTCTTAATTCCACCATTCCGGCCGCCGAGATAGAAAAAGAACGTGGGGTGATTATAGGCGAAATAGATATGTACGAAGATACGCCCATGCGCAAGATAGGCGATTTGTTTGAAGAGTTGTTATACGGCGACCAGCCGGCCGGCTGGGACATCGCCGGCCGCAAGGAGGTTATCCGGTCGCTTACTCGCCAAAATTTTTTGGATTATCTGGACAAGCATTATAAGTCGGGCAACGTTACGGTGGCGGTGGCGGGCCATATCGGTTTGGACGAGGCCAAAGCCAAAGTTCAAAAGTATTTCGGCGGCGTGCGCGAAGGCCAAACCGAAAAACCCTTGGCCTGTGTAGAATCTCAATCAGGTCCGCAAGTTAAAGTCACCTACAAAGACACCGACCAATGCCATTTGATTTTAGGCGCGCGCGCTTACGATATTTTTGACCCGCGGCGCTGGGCTTTGGGGTTGCTGGCCACCATATTGGGCGGGGGAATGTCTTCGCGCTTGTTTATAAGAATCCGCGACGAACTGGGTTTGGGTTATTACATTAGGGCTGGAAGTACCCTCTCCGCTGATCACGGTTACTTTGAGGTTTCTTCCGGTGTTGATACCAAAAGAATCCATGAGGCCGTGGAAGCTATTATGGAAGAATTAAACAAGGCCCGGCGCGACGGCGTTACCGAAAAAGAGCTTCAAAAAGCCAAAGATTTTATAAAAGGCGGCACGCTGATAAGTTTGGAATCTTCCGACGAAGTCGCCTCGTTTTTTGGCCTGCAGGAGGTGCTGGTCCGTGATATATTGACAGTGGAACAGAAGTTCAGTATGATGGACAAAGTTACCACAGACGACGTTAAACAAGTCGCCGAAGATATTTTCCAAAACAAGAATCTCAACCTAGCCGTAATTGGCCCCTTAAAGGACCAGGAGGGCTTTGAGAAAATCTTAAAATTCTAATTTGAAGGTTCCCGGATCCCATTTAGACATCAGCATCACCACCGAAACTTTATTCCGCTCGCTGGCTATTGTTTTGGGTGCGGCGATGCTGTACCTGATCCGCGACGTCATCGCGGTGCTTTTGTTTTCGGTCATCATCGCGGCCGCCGTCACGCCTCTCGTCAATTATCTTAATAAAAAAGGCGTGCCCCGGACGCTGGGCGTGTTTTTAATTTATTTTTTGGCCTTTCTGGCTTTGGGCACGGTGCTTTATTTTATAGTTTCGCCCCTGGCCGCCGAACTGGATAACCTTTCTTTGACCGTGCCGCTCTATTTTGACAAGGTCAACAGTTTTTTCAAAGCCGTCCGCGACACGGCGCCCCAATACGAACAGCTTCTAAATAGTGTTCAAGACAATTTATTGGAAGTCAGCAATAATCTGGCTCATGTTTCGGGCAACATCTTTGGCGCCACCACCAAAATTTTCGGCGGCGTGGTTTCGGCCGTTTTTGTGATTGTTATCTCTTTTTATCTTTCGGCGCAGGAACACGGTATCAACATCTTCTTGCGTTCAATTACGCCCAAAGAACATCAGGCCTACGTTTTGGGTTTATGGGCCCGGGCCCAATACAAACTCGGCCGCTGGCTGCAGGCCCAGATTATTTTAAGCGCCGTGGTGGGAGTTTTGGTCTATATTGGCCTGGCTATTTTTGGCATAAACCATCGGGTTCTTTTGGCGGTGGTGGCTGCTGTTATGGAAATTATTCCCATCTTCGGCCCGATTTTAGCGGCCATTCCGGCGGTCTTGTTTGGTCTCTTAAAGTCGCCGGTGGTGGCGCTGTGGGTGGTGCTTATTTACACCATCGTCCACCAACTGGAAAACCACGTCTTTGTGCCTAACGTGATGAACCGGGCCATCGGTCTTAATCCGGTTATCGTCATTATCGCTTTGTTGATAGGCGCGGAACTTTTTGGCGTGCCGGGTCTGATTTTGGCCGTGCCGGTGGCGGTGGTGTTGGTAGAAATACTCAAGGATTTTAGCCATCATCACGAGGAATAGAAAAAAAGATTACTTCTCGCTCCTGCAGGGAGGAGCTCTTCGCCCCACCCTATCTTAATTAAAAAAACCTCCCCGAAGTCGCTCGAACCAATCTTTTTTTTCTAGACATGAATAAATTTTATATCACTACAGCCATAGATTACGTTAACGCCCCGCCGCACATCGGCCACGCCCTGGAAAAAGTTGAGGCCGATGTTTTGGCGCGCTATCATCGCGTTAAGGGTTCGGAGGTTTTCTTTTTAACCGGCAGCGATGAGCACGGGCTTAAAATTTTTAGGGCGGCCGAATCAGCCGGCAAAAATGTTCAGGAATTTGCAGATGAAAACGTCCAATATTTTAAGCAATTAAAAGAAACCCTCAATCTTTCCTGGGATGATTTTATCCGCACTTCCGACCAAGTCCGCCATTGGCCGGGCGCTCAAAAATTATGGAACAAGCTTTTGGAAAGCGGCGATTTATATAAAAAGAAATACCAAGGGCTTTATTGCGTGGGTTGTGAATCGTTCAAGACCGAAAGAGACCTAGTGGAGGGCAAGTGCCCCGATCATAATCAAAAACCGGAGCTGGTGGAGCAGGAAAACTGGTTTTTTCAATTGTCAAAATATGCCGATAAAATAGAATCAAAAATAAAATCCGGCGAGTTGAAAATAATTCCGGAATCGCGAAGAAACGAAATTTTGGCGTTCATAGAATCGGGTTTGGAAGATGTGAGTTTTTCGCGGCCCAAAAAAGATCTGCCTTGGGGTGTGCCCGTGCCCAATGATCCTGATCAGGTGATGTATGTTTGGTGCGACGCTTTAGCCAATTACATTACCGCTATCGGTTACGGTCAGGATCAGACTACCAACTACTCACTACCAACTACTGACTTTGGCAAGTGGTGGCCGGCCGATCTTCATGTTATCGGCAAGGACATTTTGCGTTTCCACGCCGCCATCTGGCCGGGGATGCTCTTGGCGGCGGGTCTCGCTTTGCCTAAAGCTATTTTTGTGCACGGTTTTATTACGGTGGAGGGCCGGAAAATGTCTAAAAGCGTGGGCAATATCGTGGATCCCGTAGCGCTGGTTAAAAAATACGGCGCTGATCCGGTCCGTTATTATCTGGCGAGGGAAATCCCCTCGGGCGGCGACGGCGACTTCAGCTTAAAAAAATTTGAGGACCGCTATCTTGGAGATTTGGCCAACGGTTTGGGTAATTTGGTGGCGCGAGCGGTAACTTTGGGCGAGAAAATAAGCCCGGTTGCGTTTGACTTTGCCGCAGATGTGGATTTGGAAACAAAGAAAATTTGCAACGATGTCTACCGGGAATATGAAGCATCTTTCCAAAACATAAAACTGCACGACGCTTTGGCCGGCGTGTGGAGTCTTGTTTCTTTTGCCGATAAGTATATCAATCGCGAGAAACCCTGGGAGCTTAAAGATGCCGAGGCCTTTAGAAAAGTTTTAATCAACGCCGGCTATCTGGTGGGTGTTATACTAAATCTGGTAGAACCGTTTTTGCCGGAGACGGGGGTTAAGATCAGAAAACAAATTTGGTTCAGCGACTCCTCAATAAATTTTAAGAAAGGCGAGAATTTATTTCCTCGGCTAAACATGTAGCGACACCAATATACAAATACACTCGCCTGCCTGCCGGCAGGCAGGAATGACACGAATTAAGATTTATTTGTATATTCGTGTGTCATTCGTAATTAGTGTCGCTGTTTTATGAACCCAAGATTTATAGATTCCCACACCCACGTTCAGTTCGCGGCTTATCAAGACGACGTTGAAGTCGTTGTTAAAAGGTCTTTGGATGCTGGCATCTGGATGGTCAACGTGGGCACTCAAAAAGACACCTCGCAAAAAGCCATTACTCTCGCCGAGAAATATCCCGAGGGCGTCTACGCCACGGTGGGCCTGCATCCCATCCATACCGACAAATCTTTCCACGATAAAGAAGAACTGGGCGAGGGCGGAGAAGAATTCGTGAGCCGCGGCGAGGTTTTTGATTACGACGAGTATAAAAAACTGGCTTTGCACCCTAAAGTGGTCGCGATCGGGGAGTGCGGGCTGGATTATTACCGAATAAACAATGCCGATTCCAAAGAAAAGCAGGAGGCGGCGTTTGTTCAGCAGATAGAATTGGCCCGCGACGTTAAAAAACCGCTGATGCTGCACTGCCGTAGCGCTTTTCCAGATTTAATTAAGATCCTAACTGCTAACTACAAACTACTAACTACTCCCTACCCCGGCATCATCCATTTTTTCAGCGGCACCGAGCCCCAGGCGAGCGATCTTTTGAATATGGGCTTATTTTTTACTTTCGGCGGAGTGATAACTTTCGCGCGCGATTACAACGAAATAATAAAATCCGTGCCAGTGAGCCGCATGATGTTGGAAACCGACGCGCCTTACGTTACTCTCGCGCCGCACCGCGGTAAAAGAAACGAACCCTCATACGTGACCGAAGTCGCCAAGAAACTGGCCGAAATCAAAGGTGTTTCCTTGGAGGAGATTCAGCACCACACCACCGAAAACGCCCGCGCGATTTTTGGCATATAATAACTTACGACCTGCGATGTCGTAATTATATATTGTCGGTTTGCTTAAAAACACTGTTTTCGCTATAGTTTGTTTATGGCCACCAAAACTGCGTCTAAAAACAAAGATTTTGTAACCATTCCCCGCGAGACTTACGAGGAGTTTTTGATTTGGGAGAAGACAAAGTCTGTCAAAACATTTACTCCAACCGCCGCCGAAAAAAGAGCTTTAGCCAGAGGCAGACGTAATTTTGCCAAAGGTAATTATGTAACTCTAAAACAACTAAAACATGAGCTGGGTGTTGATAACTGACGGCTCGGCAAAGAAAAGGTTGAGAAAGTTCCCCAGTAAGGATTACAGGTATATTATGGATGCATTAAGAGAATTGGAGATTGATCCTTATTACGGCGATATAGAAAAAATGGGCGGTGAGAAAGAATCTTGGAGAAGAAGAGTTGGTTCGTATAGGATTTTTTATGAATTGCGCAAGGAACAGGGAATCATATATGTTTTTAACATAGAGCGCCGAACCTCAAAAACTTATTAGATTTGACAATCAAGGCCCGGCCTTCTTTAGAAGGCCGGGCCTTTGTCTTGCTTAGAAGCGTTATTTTCGCTATTTTTAATACATACAATGGCTAAATATAATCACAGAAAATCGGAATCTCACTGGCAGAAGCAATGGCTTAAGGAAAAGATTTACGAACCGGATCTGGAAAAGGACAAGAGCCCGTTCTATAACCTGATGATGTTTCCCTATCCCTCGGCCGAGGGTTTGCACGTGGGCAATGTGTACGCTTTTTGCGGCAGCGACATTTACGGCCGCTTCAAAAGGATGCAGGGTTATAACGTATTTGAACCGATTGGCCTGGATGGTTTCGGGATCCACTCCGAAAATTACGCCCTCAAAATCGGCCAGCATCCGGCGGACCAAGCCAAAATTTCCGAGGGTAATTTTTATCGTCAACTGGCTATGATCGGCAATGGTTTTAGCTGGAATGAGCGTTTGGAAACTTACGATCCGGAATATTATAAGTGGACCCAGTGGATTTTTATACAGCTTTATAAAAAGGGTTTGGCTTACCGCAAAAAAGCCGCGGTCAACTGGTGCCCGGGTTGCCTCACAGTGCTCGCGGACGAGCAAGTAATTGGCGGGGAATGCGAAAGATGCGGCACTAAAGTTGTTAAGAAAGAACTGGAGCAGTGGTTTTTCAAAATTACCGATTATGCCGATCGGCTGCTTAGAGGTTTGAATGGGATTGATTGGAGCGAGAAAGTCAAAATCGCCCAAAGAAACTGGATCGGTAAAAGCGAGGGCGCTTTAATCAAGTTTCCATTGGTAGACGTGGCCGGTCAGGAGGATAAAAAACATTTCGTTGAAGTTTTTACCACTCGGCCCGACACGATTTTTGGCGCGACTTTTGTGGCGGTTTCCCCGAAACTCGCCCAGTTTTGGCTGGATATCGGTTGGCAGGCGGGCGAGGAGGTTAAAAAATACATAAAAGATCATCAAGCCGAAAAGGCGACGGATGCCGCCAAAGAAAAAAGCGGAGTTTTTTCGGGTATTGCGGCGATCAATCCGGCCAATAACGAAAAAATTCCCGTCTGGGTTTCGGATTACGTTTTGGCCGGCTACGGCACCGGCGCGGTAATGGGCGTGCCGGCCCACGACGAACGCGACCTGGAGTTTGCGAAAAAATTCCAATTGCCGGTAAGCGACGCTCCGCTGGTACCGGTTGAGGCAGGCATCAAAAAAAGCGGCGGCAAAAAAGAAACGCAGTACCGTTTGCGCGATTGGCTCATATCCCGTCAGAGATACTGGGGCCCGCCCATACCAATGATCTATTGCGAGAAATGCGACTGGCAGCCGGTGCCGGAAAAAGATTTGCCAGTCAAACTTCCCAGAATCAAAAATTTCCGGCCGACCGGTACGGATCAATCGCCCTTGGCCGCCGATGAAAAGTTTTATAAGGTCAAATGCCCCCAATGCGGCGGCGAGGCCAGGCGGGAAACCGACGTTTCCGATACGTTTCTGGATTCGGCTTGGTACTACATTGGTTATCTAAATCTAAAGAAGCCCTTCGACGAGCTCAGGGTAACCAAGTGGTTACCGGTAGATATGTATATTGGTGGAGCGGAACATGCCGTCTTACATCTTTTATATGTGCGTTTTTTGGCTATGGCGCTTAAAGATTTAGGTTTGACCGATTTTGAAGAGCCCTTTCCCAAGTTTCGGGCGCACGGGCTTTTAATAAAAGACGGCGCCAAAATGTCCAAATCAAAAGGTAATGTGGTCAATCCCGACGAATACATTAAAAATTACGGCGCCGACGCCTTAAGAATGTATTTGATGTTTATAGGGCCGTTTGATCAAGGCGGAGATTTTAGGGATTCGGGTATGAAGGGGATAACCAGGTTCTTAGAGAGAGTGTGTAAAATATCTCAAATCTCAAATCTCCCCGAAAAGGCCGGTGGCCCTCGGGGCTTTACTGGCAAATCTCAAAAAGATAATAAGGGGTTAGAAAAAAAAGTCCATCAAACTATCAAGAAAGTCACGGAAGATGTTGAGAGCTTAAATTACAACACGGTTATTTCGGCTCTGATGATTTTATTGCGGGAGTTTGAGGCCGATCAAAACTCCGTCGGCCCGAAAGAGTTGGAAGTCTTTGTAAAACTTTTGGCGCCGTTCGCGCCGCACATCAGCGAAGAAATATGGCGGGGAGTTTTGAAAAACAAAAAATCCATCCACATTTCCGATTGGCCCAAGTTTGATCCGGAATTAATCAGGGAAGATTCGGTTGATTTTATCGTTCAAATAAACGCCAAGATGCGGGCGGTTATAAAACTGCCGGCGGGTTCCAATCAAAAAAGTGCCGAAATTGCGGCCCAAGCCAACGACCATGTGGCCAAATATCTTTCGGGCGGCGTGAAGAAAGTTATCTTTGTTAAAGATAAGTTTATTAACTTTGTAGTGTGATTCCAAACAAACAACCCTTTTCGTTACGCTCAAATCCCCAGCGTGGATTCTCGCTGATACATCGGCCTCGCTCGTCCCTCGCCCATTCGACTGTCGCTCAGGGCTCGGGACACCCTGCCCGCTCGGCCGATGAATCAACTCAAAAGGTTGTTTTGTTTTTAATCGCGTCAGTGAGCATCAATGAAAATACTGGATATTCGCAATAATTTTTCTCCCGAACTGGCCTCCAAAGAAGCGGCGCTGGCGCTGCTGAAGGGCCGGGTGGTGGCTTATCCCACCGACACGCTTTACGGTTTGGGCGTGAATGTTTTTGACACCGAGGCCATCAGAAAAGTTTTTGCCATAAAAAAACGATCCGATAAAAAACCTCTGCCGGTGATGGTGAGTTCCATAGGCATGGCCAAAGCGGTGGCGGTTATAGATAAAAACAGAGAGAGGATTCTTAAAAATTTTTGGCCGGGGCCGTTTACGTTTATACTTAAAAAAAAGCCGGTGGTTTCTTTTTTGGTTACCGCCGGCCGAAATTCCATCGCCTTAAGGATTCCCAGCCACCCTTTCTGTGAAAGTATGATCCGCGATTTTGAGGGGCCGATCACGGTCACTTCGGCCAATATTTCAGGCGAAGAACCCTCGCCGGACCCTCAAGAAATCATCAGCCGTTTTTTGAAAGAGGAAATTCAACCGGATGTGTTTATTAATGGCGGAGTTTTGCCGGAATCCGATCCTTCCACCATTATAGATTTGACCACGGATAATCCACGAATCATAAGGATAAATCCCACCAACAAACAGAATCTGTTGAACATTTTGGAAACTATACAAATAAAATAATTTTGGTATGGCCGACGAGTTGAAAGAACTAAAAAAATTGTGGCAATTGGAAGAAAAACGCCAACAGGAGACAATCTCTTTGATTCCTTCCGAAAACTTTGCGTCCAAATTGGTGCGCCAAGCCATGGGTTCGGTTTTAACCAACAAATATTCCGAGGGCTATCCCGGCCGGCGCTATTACCCCGGCAACGTTTATTACGATGAGATAGAAGAATTATGCCGCGGCCTCGCCCTGAAAGTTTTTAAGCTCTCGCCTAAAAAATGGGCGGCCAACGTCCAGCCCTATTCCGGTTCGCCGGCCAACTTGGCTGTGCTTATGGCTTTGATGCAGCCGGGGGACACGTTGATGGGTATGAAGCTCTCGGCCGGCGGCCATTTAACCCACGGCCACAAAGTCAGCGCCACCGGCATATTTTTTAAGTCGGTTCAGTACGGCGTAGACGAGAACGGGTTGATTGACTACGAAGACATCAAAAAGAAAGCCGAACTGCATCGCCCCAAACTTATCGTCTGCGGCGCCACGGCTTACCCCCAAAAAATTGATTTTGAAAAGTTTTCGCAAATAGCCCGCGGCGTGGGCGCTTATTTGCTGGCCGATATTTCGCACGTTGCCGGTTTGGTGGCCGCCGGCGTTCACCCAAACTGCTTTCCTTTTTGCGATGTTGCGGTTTTTACTACGCACAAGAATTTTAGGGGGCCGAGGGGAGCGGTTATTATCGCCCGCGCGGAACTGATGGATAAAATAAACCGGGCGGTTTTCCCCGTGCTGCAGGGCGGGCCACATAACAATCAAATTTTGGCTAAAGCCATTGCTTTCGCCCAGGCCCTGGAGCCGGACTATAAAAGAGAGCAAAAACAAGTGGTGGCCAACGCCCGGGTTTTGGCCGAAGAATTAAAAAAACTCGGCTACGCGCTTTACACCGGTGGCACCGAAAATCATTTAATGCTGTTGGATTTATCTAAAAACGGTCTGGACGCTTCGGCAGCCGAAAAACAGTTGGAGTCGGTGGGTATTTTAGCCAACAGAAACTCTCTACCGCATGATGATAAACCGTTTAAGCCCTCGGGTATCCGCCTCGGTAGCCCTTCGGCCACGGCGCGGGGTATGAAGGAGAAAGAAATGAAAAAAATCGCCGCGTTCATCCATCGCGCCTTACAAAATAAAGAGAATTCGGGTAAAATAAAGAAGGAGGTTAAAAATTTGGCTATAAAATTTATATTTAAGAGCTAAATAAAATCAAAATGTCGCTCTGAACAGCCCTTATGGAGAAGACTTTAATGTGTTATGTGATGAGAGGCTCCATAACAGGCTGTGAAGAGTGATATTTTGATGAGAATTTTTGGATAATTTTCTTTTCGCGTCAATTTACAATTTTTCTTTTAAGGGTGTCTGGTCGGACACCCTGATAATCCTTTTCGCCGCCTATTGGGAATATGTGGTGGTGGCGGTGCTATTGTTTTACCTCTGGGCGCCTAAGTTTAGGAAAATTGATCTCAAGGTCCGGGCGGTGCATACCGGTCTCGCGGTTCTCTCGGCTGTGGTAGCCCGTTTCGGCGTGGTCGCTCTGATACGCAATTTTTACCCCCGCGAGCGGCCGTTTGCTTTTGAGGGTTTGGATTCTTTGATAAATCAAAACGCGCTGGAATCATCGTTCCCGTCGGGCCACGCCACTTTTTTTATGGCCCTCGCTGTTTATTTTTTACTGGCCGGTCAAAAGAAGCTGGGTTATTTTTTACTGATCTCGGCGGTGCTGATCGGGGTCGCCCGCGTGGCCGCCGGTGTCCATTGGCCCAGCGACATTGTGGCCGGTTGGGCGGTGGGGGCACTGGTTAGTTTTGTGGTGTTTAAAATTTTTTCTAGGAATAGCTGGAAGTCCTAATTAACAAAAGATCGGATCCGTTCAGCTTCGGCGTCTATAAGCGCGCCGTCGTACTCGCCGCTGTGGGCGTTGGCGCCTTCGTAACTCGGTTTTTTTTGATCCAAATGAAGATTGACCACCAAAACCCCGTTCTCCGCGCGGGTATAAACGTGAAAGCGGGGATAGTCGCGGCCGGCGAGCCGACGCGTGAAACTCATCTCCTCGGCTTCGGCGCGCAAAAAGGCGTAGCCGCACGACCTCATAAACGACGCCGCGTTTTCTTTTATATTCTCCAGTCTTAGTTGCATCTTAAACTTATTCTAGCAAAAATTAACAATCCCGCACATACTTTATGTGCGGGATTTTTTTCGGCCAGCTTGGCTGTCTTTTTGCCTCTTTCCTTTTTTCTTTTTCTTTAGGCGGGAACGCTGGACTTGAATACCTAACACCGAGCGGTGAAATTTTTTAGCCAATTCTGTGTCGCTTAGACGATGGGCCAGTATGGCTAAATTTTCTTTGGTGGAGAATATATGGTTTTTAGTCTCCTTGATTTTGTAACCTGGCGGGTAGTATTTTCTGGTTCCGTAGTATTTTCTTTTCCAACGCAAGTGCGATAGGTAATATCGCTGCCGCGATGCCCGGCTCATTGGCTTTTCCTCCGGTGATTTTTAGCGAAGAACTGATAAGTTTATATCACATTGCGCCGGCTTATGCAATAAAAAGGGCGCCCGCGATACATCGTATCGGGGCGCCGGGGGCGCGCCTATCCGTCACCCGTCATCCAGCCGTTGTCGTTGGGCTAGTTGAACGGGTTGGGGTAGTTGCTGTCGATGGTGTCGACGACCTTGTTTGCGGCTTCCATCTGCTGTAGACAGTAGGGAGAAGCGCGCGAGGTCATCGAGCACCGGGTGGTCGTGGTCATAGCAGGCCTCCTGAGAGGACAGCGATGAGACACAGATACCGGACCGCGCCGTACACGCAGCCGGGATGAAAGAGCATTCAGGGCACCATCGGTTTGGTCTTTTTGGTCGGTTTTTGGGGATGTCGTCGTTCCCGCCAGCAGGAGGAGTGCCAACCCGATCACTCTGATAGCTGTATTGTATCAAAAGCATTCCGGGGTTGCAAACAGGATTATAGTGGCTATCTACAACGCCGGTTGGACTTACTTTAGCAAAAACAACTGACCTTGAACAGAGCTTTACCCCATCACTTACCCCATCACTCGCTTTGCCTCCAACTGATGGGGTGGAAAGAACGATTAGT
>JBASTM010000004.1:0-30090 GCA_049274895.1 Minisyncoccia bacterium | reverse complement strand
GCTCGGCGGTCATTTCGTATTGAATTTTGGGGGCAAAAACGAATTGGCGGTTTCGATTGGGGGACGGAAAAATTTTTAATCAAAAAACTCTTAAAATAGGCCTGAAGTAAGGGCTTTTTTGGTTGTTTTGCCTGATCTTGACAAGAGTATATCCATAGGTGTATAATACAAGTATAATTCCTATCTGAATGGATAGGTCGCTCTGCTAAGGAGTCAGGTGGTTAGAATCCTGCCACAACCTAGGATTCACAGCACATTGAGAAGGAGGTGCCGTATGGCACGCCAAGACGCAGAGTTCGTAATCGATCAAGGGCCCTCAAAGCTCGATCTGATGTTGTCTCTGTTCGACACCGACATGGGGGCACGGACTGTGAGCTTTCTGACGACCAAGGGTGAAAATCAACCGGGTTTCTCCTACGACGTCCAGATCATCTCCGCGAGGAGACGACATCCCAGCGCAAAAATCTGGGACATCGAAGGCATCACCGAAACCCAAGGCGGGAAGAAGCGAGTCTCGATCTACTACCTGAGCGACACGCGCGAAGGTCGTATGAGAATCGAAGAGAAGTTTCGGACCGAAGGCATCATGGAAACGCCCAGCGACGCTCGGAAAGCGAATGCTCTCCTCGAAATCATCTTCAGGATGATTAACAGGTATCGGGAAAGTCATCCCGGCAACCTGGACGAAGAGATCTTCAAGCTTTTCGAGAAGGCAAAGCGAGTCCACTACGCCGAGAACCGCGACTCTCTCGACGAAGCGATCAAGAACATCTGAGGCAGTAAGCCTCAACCCGAGCCCCTCGTGGAAGAAATTCCGCGTGGGGCTCTCACTTTTTATATTTGTCTTACTCTATTCTATTTCCTCAAAAACAAAAAACCGGCCAGGGGCAGAATGGCCCAGAGGCCGCGCGTACTATATTTAGGTCACTATTGCAATCAATCAAACCTTGTGGTATAGTTTTATAGGCTCTCAATCTAGCTCTTTAATACTCAAAAAACCCTAACCGGCATGGAGAACTGTCTTGGACACTTTCGTAGCTATAACGTTCGGGCTTCTGTCCATAACAGCGCACGAACTTGGCCACTATGAGGCGATGCGACGCTGTCACATCAGGATTAAGGAAATCTCGCTTTTAGGATTTCCAATTCCGTTTCTGCCCAGTATCTACATCAAGATAAAAAATACAACGTGGAGTGTGCACCCGTTCATTATTGGTGCCTATGTAGAACAGTACTCCAATGACAAGACTGAATCGAAACGGTTGTGGGACCAGCTCTACATCAACGGAAACGGCCCTATTGCCAATATCGTTTATGCATTAATTCTTCTTGCTATTGCGGTAGGCATTAAAGGTATCCGGACTGGTCAGATAGAAAAGGCCGGCATCGTCCTACTTACCACTGGCGGCATAGCATGCCTGCTGTGGTTGGGGCGGCGCTACATCGCACTTGTTCTACCCGTCCTCACCATCCCTATTCTTATTTTGGTCGGCGATGCAATCTTAAGTGTCAACCCAATGGAAGCGATTGAGAGTGGACCCGGCGGTCCAATCGCCCTTATTGAGTTTCTCGCTGGCGCAGAAACGATAGAAGGCGCACTTTTACTCGCTGCGTCACTAAGTATCGGCTTAGGAATTGTTAACCTCTCCCCTTTGAATCCACTCGATGGAGGACACATCTTGGGAGCAGTCCTCAAAACGTGGTTCGGGGAAAAATTTAAGAATGTCCATAATTGGATTACAACCCCTCTCTTTATCGTCATAGTCGTCTATTCTCTCGGTCTCGACGTTGTAAGAATTTGGAAATGGATTTGGTAAACCTGACAATGGATAAGGACTGAGCAAACCTACTGCTCCCCGCTACGTCTTCGGACCTAGCGGGATTTTTATTTTACTCTACCGGAGTATTGGCGCCGCGCGCTTATTTCCTCAAAAACAAAAAACCGGCCAAGGGCAGAATGGCCCAGAGGCCGCGGCTAAAATCGCCCGAGAATAAGCGGTCAACCAGACCAATCCGGCTTAGCAGCTCCACATTGGTTACAAAATTAAGAGCGCTCGAAACCAAAAAGCCGAGGGTGATAACCGAAAGCAAAATCAGTTTGACGCGGCCGGCGTAATCGCCGCCGGCGCCGCCGTAGATGCCGCTCGCGATGGTGGATTTTAACAGCCAAAACACCATCGCCGTCGCGGCCAAAAAAATCCAGATGTTGTTGCCAAAATTGAGCGCCCAATCCAGAGGCACGGCTTGATACAAAGCCGTAACCACATAAATCGCCACCGATAAAAGTATAATCTTGCGCCGCTTTAGCACCAGCGACATCAACACCGCCGCGCCAATAAATGCGGCAATAAACAACGTGTCCGTCTTTTGCGCCCCGGCCAACATAAGGTCAATTTTGACATTGATCAGCCGGGCAACGTCAATAATTTTATTCAAAACAGCCGCCATAAAACAATTATACTATAAAACAAGGTAATCCCTCGACTCACAAGGTATCGTATAGGTGAAAATAAAATCCCCCGGAATCGCGAGATTCCGGGGGTAACGATGCTCCTGCGCTCGGCAGGTTACATTGGTTTACTGCTTTTGCGCGGACCGCGGCCTCCCGCGCGATAACTGTAAAGAACTGCGACTTCCGCGGGAAGTATAGATTTTCTTTTGGGCCTTCTGGCGAGCCGCAACGTATCTCCCTCGGAGCTCTGTTGCCGCCTTCAGCCGAACGGCTTCATCGCCTCCAATCAGCGAGACCAAGAGGCCTGTCTTCGAGGGGTAGCGCAGATTGTGGAGCGCTCGCTCCTTCAACTGCCGCACCCGCTCGCGAGTAAGCCCTATGGCTTGGCCGATAGCCTCAAGCGTCAGGGGCTCTTGGCCGTCAAGGCCAAAGTAGCGCTTCAGAATCAGGGCCTCCCGTTCGTCCAAACATTCCAGCGCGGCTTGGACTTGGGCTTGTAACTCCGAGCACGCCAGGGAATCATCCGGCGATAGAGAAGACTCATCCGGAGACATCTCCAACAGGGTGGGCTGACCCTCACCCATATTCGAGGCTTTACCGCTGGAACTCCCCAGATACGAATCATCCGAGGAGCTGATCGGAGAGTTCGAGGTGATGGCCAAGATGACCTCATCTTCTTTTTCACCCAAGTCATCGGCAATCTCTTGGGTTCCCGGATTAGCTACGCCTGCTTTCTGTAAACGTACAAAGGATCTCGCGATGCGGTTAAACAGTGCGATCTTGTTCACCGGCACACGGATCGCGCGGCTGTCCTCGGCCAGCGCTTGCTGAATAGCTTGCCTAATCCACCACACGGCGTACGAAATGAACTTGAAGCCGCGCGTACCGTCAAACCGATCAGCCGCGGTGATAAGCCCCAGGTTACCGGCGCTGATAAGCTCGGCCAGGGTCAGGCCGCGGTTCTGGTACTTCATGGCCACGCTCACCGCGAACCTCAAATTGGCTTTAACCAATTCGTTGCGGGCGTCAATATCGCCCGCCGCAATCCGCGCGGCCAGCGCCGCTTCCTCCTCTCTAGTGAGAGGTTCGGAATCCGCGATATCGTCAAGATATGCCCCAATCTCGTCAAACGGAACGAGCTTCATGGACGCCGCCTTTCTCTTGAGAGTGGGTGAAGTTTATCCGATGAATTGTTAAGGTACGGGCAGGCAGTCTATTGCTATCCCACGCACTTGTTTCCAAACCTACCAAACTACATCTAAAACCGCAACCGGCCTAAAGTTCGTTGGCGATGTCTTCCAGCGCTTTTTTGGCTTTGCCCGAAAGTTTTTTGGGCGTGCGGATGTAGACTTCCACATAATGGTCGCCCCGGCGCGAAGCCGAATAAGGCATGCCTTTGCCGGCCAGCTTAAAGAGCGCGCCCGACTCGGCGCCGGCCGGAATTTTTAAGTCCACCCGGCCGTCTATGGTCTTGACTTCCGCATTGCCGCCCAAAGAGGCGGTTACGAACGAAACCGCAAGTTCGCTGTACAAATCGGCGCCGTCGCGCTCAAAAATCTCGTGCCGTTTAATGTTGACCCTGATTTCCAAATCGCCGGCTTCGCCGCCGCGGATGCCCTCCTCGCCTTTGCCGCCGATGCGCAAAATGCCGCCCGATTCTATGCCGGCCGGTATGGGCAGGGATATTTTTTCCATTTTCCTTATTCGGCCTTCGCCGGCGCAATCTTTGCAGGCTTGTTCCGGGTATTGGCCCTCGCCGCGGCAGACCGGGCAAATGGCCGTTTGCGAAAATACGCCAAAAAAAGTCCGCTGTGTTTTTTTAAGCTCGCCCAAACCGCCGCAACTTTTGCAGTTTATTTTGCCCGTGCCGGGTTCGGTGCCGTCGTCTTTGCACCTAAGACACTTCGCCAGTTTTTTTAATTCTATCTCTTTAACCAAACCCCTAAAAGCTTCTTCCAAAGTTATTTCTATGGTAACTCCAATATCCCGACCCCGCTGGGCCGCCCGCCGGCCCGAGCCGCGGCGGCCTTCGCCGCCGCCGAAAAAGTCGCTAAAAATATCGCCTAAATCAAAATCCACATTGCCAAAATCAAAATTGGAAAAATCAAAACCGGCTGGGCCGCCCGGCGGCCCAAAGCCCTCGGCGCTGCCGAAACGATCATACTGCGATCGCTTATCGGGGTTGCCTAAAACTTGATAGGCCTCGTTTATCTCTTTAAATTTGGCCTCATCGCCGCCCGATTTGTCGGGATGAAACTTATGGGCCTTATCGCGGTAGGCCTTTTTGATTTCGTCGTGCGAGGCGGTTTTGTTAACGCCGAGGATGTTGTAGTAGTCTTTAGCCATATTTCAAAATTAAAATCTCAAATCTCAAAAATGCATCTCAAAAGTAAAAGCTTTGAATTTTAAGATTTAGATTTGAGATTTAATTTTTGAGATTTTATTTTTCCTTAAACTCCCCTTCCTGCGGTTTTTCACCGTCATCCGATTTTTTATCCGGAGCTGAATCCGCCGCCTGATCCGCCTGCTTATACAAATCCGCGCCGATTTTCTGGATGGCTTGGCTTAAAGCTTCCGTTTTTGATTTTAATGCCGCCACATCGGACGAGTCTTTAATTTTTTTTAAGTCCTCTAATTTTTCCTCTAGTTCTTTTTTTACGTCGGACGGGACTTTATCACCAAGATCACGCAGAGTTTTCTCTGTAGAATAGATCAAAGTTTCCGCCATAATTTTAGACTCCGAAATTTCCTTTTTTTGAGCGTCTGCCTGGGCGTGAATTTCGGCTTCTTTTTTCATCCGTTCAATTTCGTCTTTAGACAGCCCCGAGGAACCCTCGATGCGGATGGATTGCACTTTGCCGGTGGCTTTGTCTTTGGCCGAAACCGAAAGAATGCCGTTAGCATCAATGTCAAAAGTAACTTCTATTTGAGGCACGCCCCGCGGCGCCGGAGGCAAACCGTCCAAAATAAACCGGCCCAAAGTTTTATTGTCGGCGGCCATAGGGCGCTCGCCCTGCAAAACGTGAATTTCCACCTGCGGCTGGCTGTCGGCCGCGGTGGAAAATATTTGGGATTTAGCCGTGGGTATGGTGGTGTTTTTGCCTATCAGCACCGTCATCACGCCGCCCAACGTTTCCAAACCAAGCGACAAGGGAGTCACATCCAACAACAACACGTCTTTGACATCGCCCTGCAAAATTCCGGCCTGCACCGCCGCGCCCAAAGCCACCACTTCGTCGGGGTTGATGTTTTTGTGCGGCTCCTTGCCGAAAAGTTTTTTGACGGCTTCCTCTATAGCCGGCATCCTGGTCTGCCCGCCCACCAGAATAACCTCGTGGATGTCGGAAAGCTTAAAGCCGGAATCAGCCACGGTTTTTCGGGTAATTTCAACCGAGCGGTCTATTTCTACCCGCACCAAATCCTCCAGTTTGGACCTATTGAAACGCATCAAGAAGTGTTTGGGGCCGTTAACATCCGTGGTGATGAAAGGAATGTTGATTTCCGTTTCCAGAGTGCTTGATAATTCATGCTTGGCTTTCTCGGCCGCCTCTTTCAGACGTTGAAGAGCGAGAGCGTCTTTGGCTAAATCTATACCCTGATCTTTCCTAAACTCGTCTATAAGGTAATGGATTATTTTCTGGTCAAAATCATCGCCGCCCAGATGGGTGTCGCCGCCCACCGCTTTTACCTCCACCGTGCTTGCCGAAACCTCCAAAACCGAAACATCAAACGTGCCGCCGCCGAAATCGTAGACCACTATCTTCTCTTCCCGAAGAGCCCCGACGCCAGCCGAAGACTTACCAAAACCATACGCCAACGCGGCCGCGGTGGGCTCGTTTAAGATTCTTTTCACGATTAAACCGGCAATCTCGCCGGCTTCCTTAGTGGCCTTCCTTTGGGCATCGTTAAAATAAGCCGGCACGGTTATGACCGCCTCGGTGATTTTTCCGCCGAGCTTATCTTCGGCATCGTGCTTTAGTTTTTGCAAAACCATAGCCGAGATTTCCTGGGGCTTGTACCAGCGATCTTGCATTTTTATTTCCACCGAGCCGTCGCCGGCCGCGCGGATCTCGTAAGGCAAAAACTTTTTGTCGCGCTGAACCTCGGCCTCGTCAAAACGGCGGCCCATCAAACGTTTAACCGAAAATAGGGTGTTCTGGTTGTTGGTCACGGCCTGCCTTTTGGCCAAAAGGCCAACCACCCGCTCGCCGCCTTTTTGCACGGCCACCACCGAAGGCGTGGTCCGGTTGCCCTCTTTATTTTCCACAATCTTGGGCTCGCCGCCCTCCACCACCGCCACGGCGGAGTTGGTAGTGCCTAAATCTATTCCGATTATTTTTGCCATATTTTTATTTATTAAAATTATTTTTCCCTACTTTAACCTTGGCTGCCCTAATAATCTGACCGTTGACTTTATAACCTGTCTGTAGCACCGCCACCACACGGCCCTCCTCCCCCTCGGCCTCACCCACGGCTTCGTGACATACCGGATCAAACGTCTGCCCCAGCGCCGCTATTTCCTCTACACCGTTCTTAACCAGCACGTCGGCCGCCAGTTTTCTGATCGCCTGCCAACCGGCTATCTCTCCGGCCGCGGCCAGAGCATCCAGCACCGGCAAAAACTGTTTAATAAACTCTGTCTTGGCAAAATCGTTTATATTTTTAAGCTGATCCCCAAACTCCCTTTTGGAGTTTATTAAATCCGCCTTGGCCCGTTTCCAGCCGTTTAGGTATTCGTCACGCTCTTTTTCGGCTAAAGCCAGTTTTTCTTCTAATTGTTGTTGTTTTTCTTCTTCCATAATTACTAATTACAAACTACTAATTACTTCATTTATATGTTCCACTAGCGCCATATTGCGCCGGTAGTTCATTCTTTTGGGCCCGATGATGAATATGAAACCGTCGTCGCCGTCGGGCAGCTGATATTTGCCGGTTATTAAAGTGATCTCGTCTATTTCTTTTATGGGATTCTCGTCGCCTATGAAAACTTGGAGGTTCTCATACATCAATTTATCCCAAAGCGAATGGAAGCAATGGTCCATATTATCCATAAAATGCATCAGCTGGCTCACTTTGGCGAGACTGGAAAATTCCGGTTCGCCTATCAAGTTGGAAAAACCAAAAATACTTAAATTTTCGCCGCCGGCCGCGCCGGCGATGGAGAGTTCTTTGGATATTTCCGAAGCCAAGCGTGATATTTCTTTAAGTAAAGATTGTTCGTCCGGCCATTTTTTCTGCAAAGAAACGGCCACCTTTTCCGTTTCTTTGGGCGTTAATCCTGTTTTATCGGCCTTCCCAATGTTGCTGGCTTTATCATTAGAGTTGTCCAATTGCCCTTGAATGTAGAGCCGGTAGGCCTTGTCGGTAGGCACGCGCCCGGCCGAAGTGTGCGGAGAAATCAAAAAACCATCCAGTTCCAAACGATTCATCTCTTTGCGGATCATGGGCGCGCCAATGTTAAAACCGCGCTGGCGAGCCAGCGCCTTAGAGCTCACTGGCTCGGCACCTTGGGTATACTTTTCGATAACGGCCCAAAGAATGCCTTTTTGGCGGTCGGTGATCGGCATACGAATACCATCCTAGCTGGTTATCACTCCATCGTCAAGAGTGATAACCCCGTAGTAGAACTTGGCCAGTTGCTTTAGGATTAAACCGATTTTGATTGTTGAGGTGATTATATAGTTTTTATTTTTAGAATCGCTTGACGGCAAAAATGCTTTTGATAGAATAAAAAGAATAGTTAAAAGATCAAATCTATGAATGCTCTTGAAGGTATAAAATTTTTCTATTTAATAGGCGCTATAGTGCTCCTCACTGTCGCGATTTTGGTTTACCCCACCCTGCGCAACAGAAATAAATAAACCCAACCGTCCTCACTTGTCTGATTGAAGTCCGACTTCAGTCATTTCAATCGCACCGCATCTCGCCGCACAGCGGGCATATGCGGATTTGAAGTGTAGGGCATATACATACCATTCTAGCCCTAGGGTGGTGCGAAGGTATTGAACCATAACATGGGCTTGACACCATGTATAATACATTATATTATGGTATAATCCTGAAACAGAAAGCTCTTTACACTTATCATAAGGAGGTATAAATATGCCGTCCGTATCCAAGGAATTCTCCACTAAGACATTTGAAGAATGTCACAGACGTTTTCTAGATTCCTGGAATCCGGGTGTAAAAGTTCTGGCACTCGTGGCTATGATGGACAAAGCCAGCACCAGAGAGCAACTAAAAATCGTGCGGGATCTGGCTCACCCCAATTCACCTACACGAGCTCTCGCCTCCGAACGGCTAGAGCTTACTCCATAAACCGACCCATCCCGCACATAAAAAGTTATGTGCGGGATTTTATTGTTAACAAACTCACAACGATCGTCTGCGGGGTGTTAACAATAACTTTTGCATAAACAATTTTCCAAATATTTGATATAATCTAATTACTAGAAAGCTAATGTCCTAAAAGCTAAAAGCTGATTAAATGACCACCATTAAATCCCCCAACGTGACTTGGCTGGATATTAAAAATCCTTCGCCCAAGGAATTGCGCTATCTCGCCGAAAATTACAGCGTCCATCCTTTAATTTTGGAGGCCTTGGCCAAACCCACGGTGCGTTCGCAGGCCGAAGATCATAACGGCTACGTTTATTTGGTTTTGCACTTTCCTGTTTTCAAGCCGGCCAAAAAAGTATCCGAGCCGGTGGAGGTTGATTTTATCCTTACACCCGACACTTTAATTTCGGTTAGATACGAAGCTTTGGAACCTTTGGAGGACTTCTTAAAAAAATGCAAATCAGCCGCGGCTGCCAGAGGCGATATTTTGGCTAAAGACAGCCTCTACCTTTTTTATTACCTGATTAAAGAAATGTACTCTTTTTCACTGCGCCAGTTGGATCACATGGACGAAAAAATAGACGCTATCGAAGAAGCTATTTTTGCCGGGCGCCATAAAGAAATGCTTTTGGCTCTGTCGCTGGCCCGCTCCGACGTACTTAATTTTCTGCGCACCTTCCGGCCGCAAAGCACAGTCTTGGAAAGCTTGCTCGCCCGGGCTGATTCGTTCGAAATCAAAGCCCGGCCGTATTTGATCGACCTTTTGGGCGAACACCGCCGCGTTCTGAATCAAGCCGAAAATAACCGCGAAAGTATAGAAGGCCTGCAAACCACCAACGCCTCGCTGTTGGATCACCAAACCGGAGAAATTATGAAAGTGCTCACCATAATGGCTTTCGTAACTTTCCCGTTGACGCTACTCGCCAACATTTTCAGCATGAACACCATAACCACACCCATTGCCGGGCGGCCATATGACTTTTGGATAATCATCGGTATAATGCTGGGAGCCGTAATTTTGTTTTTTGCTTTCTTTAAGTCTAAAAAATGGCTTTAAGGTTATACAATACTCTCACCGGTAAGAAAGAA
Organism: Minisyncoccia bacterium; assembly: GCA_049274895.1. GTDB lineage: Bacteria > Patescibacteriota > Minisyncoccia > JACQLN01 > JACQLN01 > JACQLN01. Next base: position 20,210 of record JBASTM010000004.1, on the reverse strand, counting down.
GAGCTTAAAGTCCCGCTCGACGCCAGCGGGATTAATTTGTTTGTCTGCGGCCCCACTGTCTACGATTACAGCCACATTGGGCACGCTCGCAGTTATATTTTTTTTGACGCGCTGGTAAAATTCATGCGCCGATTGGGTTTTAAGATAAACTACCTCCAAAACATCACTGATATAGACGATAGAATCATCCAACGCGCCCGGGAAAAAAACAGCGCTCCCCAGGAATTGGCTTTAACGATGACCGAGGCCTATCACCAAGATATGGCGGCCATTGGAGTGGATAGTGTGGATACCTACGCCCCGGCCACCCAGTATATTCCCGAGATAATCTCCCAAACAGAACGGCTGATTAAAAAAGGATTTGCTTATGAAGCTCAAGGCAGTGTTTATTTTGACGTCAGAAAGTTTCCCGAATACGGCCGGCTGTCGCACCAAAAACTGGCCGACCTAAAAGAAGGCGTGCGGGTGGAAGTTGAACCCGGCAAAAAGTTTTTCGCCGACTTCGCTTTATGGAAAACTTCAAAACCCAATGAGCCAAGCTGGAGTTCGCCCTGGGGCCGGGGCCGGCCCGGCTGGCATATTGAAGACACCGCCATCACCGAAAAACATTTCGGGACGCGCTATCACCTTCACGGCGGCGGCTTGGATTTGATTTTTCCGCACCACGAAGCCGAGATCGCCCAAATGGAATCGCTCTCCGGCTTAAAACCGCTGGCCCAAATCTGGCTGCACACCGGTTTGCTTCAAGTCAACGGCGAAAAAATGTCTAAATCTTTGGGCAATTTCATCACCATCAGGGATTTTCTAAAAAATAATCCACCCGGAGCGCTGCGTTATATTTTTCTTACGAGCCACTACCGCAGCCCTCTTGATTATTCGGACAAGACAAAAGAGATGGCCAAGGCCTCGCTAAACAGACTAGTTGATTTTAGGGAACGATTAAAAACCGTAACCGCCACAGCGGCCCCTTTTCCGGCTTCAGAGTTTACCCTCGCTTTTTGGCACGAGCTAGCCGACGATTTTAACACGCCCAAAGCCCTGGCCTCTTTATTCGAACTGATAACAGAAGCCAACAAATTTATAGATAGCCACAGCTTATCCAAGAACGATGCACAGCATATCGTTGACTTTATAGACGAGCTGAACGATATTTTTAAGATACTGCCGCTGGCGAGCAAAGTGGAACCGCCGGCCGAAGTTATGGTTTTGGCTGCCGCCAGAGAAAAAGCCCGAGCTAATAAGGATTTTGCCAAGGCCGACGAGTTAAGAGACCAAATCAGCCGACTCGGCTGGGAAGTGGACGACACGCCTAGCGGACCCAGAATATCAAAAAAATAAGACCTCTATGTTTTCCCCCATCACCCCAACCGACCTCGCTTCACCTTTTTCAGAAAAGAGCGGGGTCTCCGTAGACAAACTGCCGCCCCAATCCCTGGAAGCCGAGGCATCGGTTTTGGGCGCTTTGATGATGGATAAAAACGCCATCATCCGAGTGGCCGATATTTTGCGCCCCGAAGACTTTTACAAGCGCGCCCATCACTTGGTCTTTGCCGCCATTTTGCACCTCTACGAAAAAGTAGAACCGGTGGATGTGCTAAGTTTGTCCAACCGCTTAAAAGAAACCGGCGAATTGGAAGCTATCGGCGGCACCTCGTACTTGGCCTCTTTGGTCAACAGCGTGCCGACCGCGTCGAATGTGGCCCACTACGCCAAAATAGTCCGGCACAAAAAAATATTGCGCGATCTTCTGGCGGCTTCGCAGGATATCGCCCGGTTGGGTTTTGAAGAGAATCAAGATATAGAACTGGTGCTGGACGAGGCCGAAAAAAAGATATTTTCCATCGCCGAGCGCTCGCTCAAACAGGACTTTATGCCCATAAAACTGGCTTTGGAAGACGCTTTTGAAAGAATAGACCGGCTGCACCGCGGCGGCGGCGCTTTAAGGGGCCTGGCTACCGGCTTTGCCGATTTAGACAATCACTTGGGCGGACTCCAAAAATCCGACCTGGTGGTTTTGGCCGCTCGGCCCTCTTTGGGCAAAACATCTTTGGCTTTGGACATCGCCCGCCACGCGGCCATTAGGGAAAAAACGCCAGTGGGCATATTTTCTTTGGAGATGTCCAAGGAACAACTGGTGGATCGGCTGTTGGCTTCGGAAGCCGGCGTGGATTTGTGGCGCCTAAGAACCGGCCGCTTAAGCATGGAAGGTGAGGACAGCGATTTTTCCAGAATCCAGGAAGCGATGGGCGTTTTGGCGGAAACACCTATTTTCATAGACGACGCCGCCTCGGCCAACATCCTTCAAATGCGCACCATGGCTCGCCGCCTGCAGGCCGAACACGGTTTGGGTTTGATAGTGGTTGATTATCTGCAACTGATGGAAGGCCGCAACAACAGCTCGGAAAATCGGGTGCAGGAGATCAGCGAAATTTCACGCTCGCTCAAAAATCTGGCCCGGGAACTTAACGTGCCGGTTTTGGCGCTGTCCCAACTTTCGCGGGCCGTGGAATCAAGAAGCCCCCAGATCCCCAAACTTTCCGACCTTAGAGAATCCGGCTCCATTGAGCAGGATGCCGACGTGGTGCTGTTTATTTACCGCGAAGACAGAGAAAAACCCAACACCGAAAAAAAGAACATCGCCGAAATTATTATTTCCAAACACCGCAACGGCCCCATAGGCAGGGTGGATTTATACTTTAACGCCGATCAAGTATCGTTTAGAAGTTTAGCCAAGCACATCACCGAATAGCTTCACTAGCTTGTTAGGAAATTCTCTAAAAAGCTAATGAAGCTAAAAAGCTCATTTGTTTCCCACCCCTATCCAAAAACTTATTTCCCATTTCCAAAAACTGCCCGGCATCGGTCCGCGGCAGGCCGTTAAATTCGCCCTGCGTTTAACCAAAATGTCGGCCGGCGAGCTTAAAAATATCTCCGAAGACGTGGCCAACTTAAAATCGGTTATCGGCGAATGCAAAGAGTGTTTTATGCTTTTCGACCGGCCCCAAGCCAACTCTTTCTCACTGTGCCGGTTCTGCCGCGACAGCCACAGAGACACACATAAAATCTGCGTGGTTATTAACGACCATGACGCTTTAACCATAGAAAAAACCGCCAGCTACGACGGTTTGTACCACATCCTGGGCGGTCAGATCTCGCTGACCGATACCAAAGAAAATCACTCCTTAAATTTGCTGGCGCTTAAAAACAGGATTGATCAGAAACCCAAGGGGGCGGCCGAGGTTATTTTGGCCCTAAATGCCACCGCCGAAGGCCAGGCCACGGCGCTTTATTTGGAAAAGTTTTTGGCTCCCACCGGCGCCAAAATAACCCGCCTGGGCCAAGGCCTTTCCACCGGCAGCGAGATAGAATACGCCGACGACCAGACCTTGATAAATGCATTAAAGCATAGGCGATAAAAAAAATAAGACCTATAAGTCTTATTGGTCCTATAGGTCTTATTAGGCGGAGATTTTTTCGATTTTAACCTCGGTAAAATGCTGGCGGTGGCCGGCTTTCTTTTTGCGGCGCTTTTTGGCGCGGTATTTAAAAACGATCACTTTTCTGGCCCGGCCGTTTTTAACCACCTTAGCCAAGACTTTGGCGCCTTCAACTTTGGGTTCGCCCAGTTTCAAATCAGCCCCATTGGCAACCAATAAAACATCGTCAAAAAACACCTCGCCGCCATCGGGAGCGTCCAGTTTCTCCAGCTTAACCGTCTCGCCTTCGGCTACTTTATACTGCTTGCCTCCGGATTTTATAACAGCGAATTGCGGCATAAAAGAGGAATGATGATTTATAAACAACTTGATGCTAACACACCATAATAAATAAAAAAAGCCCCTCCCGATTCAGGGCCGGGAGGGGTCTAATATAGAACAGCTAACGCTTTGACCATAAAAATTACCCATGTCACAATCAGTAAGGTTAAAACGATTTTGCAGCCCATATAAAACCTCCTGGAGATTAAAATTTTGAAAGAACTAATACTCTTCTTCTTTATTTTTGTCGGGTCCGTCCAGAACCATCGGCTCCGCGCCCACTTTTTCTCCGGTGATCTTTAAGACGTCTTTATCTATTTTACCAAACTCTTTGTAGGCTTGATTATACATACTCACGGTAGTGCCCAGATGATTGCCCATTTTGCCCAAATAAGATTCATAACCGGCCAGATGCTTAGCTAATTCTTCCACTCTTTTTATTATTTCTTTGGCCGATTCCTCTATCTGCAAAGCCCGCAAACCCTGCATCACGGTTTGAAGATAGGCCAAAAAAGAGGTGGGCGAAACAATAATGACTTTATATTTATTGGCGGCGCGCTGAATAAGATTTTCGGTGTCTTCGTCTTGCACAGCGCCGATTCTGTTGACCAAAAGATCGTAATAAATGGCTTCGTGCGGAATAAACATAAAAGCAAAATCCATGGTACTTTGCGCCGGCTGGATATATTTGGCAGTTTCCTGAATACGCAGTTTTAGATCATTGACAAAGACCTTTTCCAACCGGGCGCGCTCGGCTTCGTTTTTTTCCTCCACCAAACGGTTATAGTTTTCCAGCGAAAACTTGGAATCCACCGGAATTATTTTATCTTTAACAAAAACCGCGGCATCCACGATGGTGCCGTCCTTAAAGGCATACTGCATTTGGTAACTGCCCGGCGGCAGAACATTTTTCAAAAGAGTTTCCAGATAATACTCGCCTAAGACGCCCCGCTGTTTGGGGTTTTTCAAAATATCCTGCAGATTTTTTAACTGATCGGCAAAATCAACCACCTGTTTGTTGGTTTCATCCAATTTAGTCAGGCGCTCGGTTACGTCTCTGACAATCTGCGCCGTTTGGCCAAACTGGGTCTGCATAGCCCGGTGCGATTCGCCCAGTTTTTGATCCAGTGTTCTGGCAATATCGCCGATCTGGTTTTGTAGCATCAAAAATAAGTTTTGCTGATTATCCGACGGCCCAGCGCGTTTGACGCGCTGGGACAAAAACCAAGCTAAGCCGGCAAAGCCGGCTAACACCAAAACAATTAAAACAACGAATTCCAAATTCATATAGGTCTTATAGGTCCTATTGGTCCTATAGGTCTTTATAAGATCTTGGCATTTTTTCTTACAAAAAACCACTTGGCCGTTTCCACCAGTAAAATATTCAAAATCCCCGCGCCCAAAATAACCGTCCACTCCCAAAAACCAATCGGCTGGGTTTTAAGCAGCAACTGCAAGGGCGGCCAGTAAACCGCCGCGGCCAAAAGCGCGAAGCCCCCCGCTACCGCGGCCAGCAATTGTTTATTTTCCAAGAAAGAAATCGCCCAGATCGGTTTTCTCAAACTCCTGATGGAAAAAGTAAACAGCAAGGCCTCCACGCCCAAACCCACAAAAACCACGCTTTGAGCGTAGCTCACGCTATCAAAAGAAGACTTAAAGAAAACAAATATTAAAAAAAGAATTGCGGCGCTGGCCGTGCCGATAGCCGCCACCAAAAATCTAGTGAAGCCATCCAAGAGCGGTTGGCGAGGATCTTGGGGCGGAGAATCCATTACCTCTTTTTCAGCCGGATCCATAGCCAAAGCCACCGCCGGCCAGCTCTCTTGAACCAAATTGACCCACAAAATCTGAACCGCGCTGACGGCGAGCGGCCAGCCGAAAAATAAGGAGAGGGCCACCAGAATGATTTCGGTAAGACTAGTGCTTAATAAGTAGGCAATAACTTTTTTAATGTTATCTAAAATAACGCGGCCCTCGCGAACAGCTTTAACCAAAACTGAAAAATTGTTGTCTAAAAGTATCAAATCCGAAGCGGCCTTGGCTAAATCCACGCCACTATGCAAGGCCACCCCTACATCGGCTTTTTTTAAGGCCGGCGCGTCGTTGACGCCATCGCCCACCACCGCTACCAGCTCGCCTTGGGCCTGCCAGGCCGAGGTTATTTTTAATTTCTGGGCCGGTGTGACCCGGGCAAAAATGTCTACGTTCCTGACCCGGTGAGTCAACTCTTTAATATCCAAAGACTCAATATCCTTACCCTCCAGAGCCTCGGCACTGGGGCGATTTTTGGGCGTTAGGCCAACTTCTTTAGCCACGGCTCTGGCGGTAAGAATATGGTCGCCCGTAACCATAACCGTACGGATGCCGGCCCGGCGGCTCATAGCCAAAAAATCTTTAACATCATCTCGGACGGGATCTTTAAGCCCGATTAAGCCAACTAAATTTAGATCAGAAATTATGGCCTTTATTTGGTGGGCGGATAAATCTTTGGACCAGACACCCCCGGGTTCAATCTTTTTTGAGGCCACCGCAATAACCCTAAGCCCGCCTCGGGCCAAACTTTCCACCGCCTCTTTCACCGCCGCCAGTTCAAAGGCCAGAGCATTCTCGTAGCGATTGAGTATTTGTATTTTTTTGAGGCCGCCCCAGAGCACCTCCGGCGCGCCGGCCACGATAGCCCAACGTTCCCTGTTTTCGTCTTCCCGAAACGACACGGCGAACTTGCGTTCGCTGTTAAAAGTGATTTGTCCTATTTTTTTGAATTTTTGGTTTAACTTTTCAAAATCCAAACCGGCCTGGGTGGCCGCCAGCACCAAGGCTCTATCCACCGGCCGGCCGGTGATGGCCCAGCTGTGAATCTCGTCTGCCGGATTCTCAATAATTGCTTCCGAGACCAACAGGCCGTAGGACAAGACCAGCATATGGTTGGAAACATAGGCCGCCGTGGAGTTCATTTCCAGCATACCGCCCCGCCGTTCGGGCGTAAGCACTCTGGCCACCTGCATTTCACCTTGGGTTAAGGTTCCAGTTTTATCGGTTAAGATGACGCTGGTGCCGCCTAAATTTTCCGCGGCGGCCAGATTCCTCACCAAACCCTTTTCTTTTAACACCCGTTTCATACCCATCACCAAAATCACGGTTATGGCCACCGGCAAGCTCTCGGGAATAGCCGCCACGGCTATAGCCACCGCCACCAAAAACATTTCTTCAAGCTGGTGGCCCAGCACCACGCCCCACACCAAAATAGCGGCGCTGGCCGCAAGCACCGTGAGTCCAATTAATCGGCCTAGTTTTTTAACCTTTTTCTCAAAAGGAGTCGGAGTCTCGGGGAGGTTTTTAAGCAGGCGGCTCACTCGGCCAATTTCGGAATTTTCTCCAGTGCCAAAAACTACCGCTTCACCGTAACCATCCGTGACCAGAGTGCCGCTAAAAACTATATTGACATGTTCAAAAATAGAAACATCGGCCTTTAGCGCCGCCGCCGTTTTTGAAACCTCGGCTGATTCTCCCGTTAAAATACTCTCATTGGTTTTAAGGTCGAAGCTGTGAATCAATCTGGCCTCGGCCGGAATTTTATCGCCGGCTCTTAAGGCCACAATGTCGCCGGGTACGACTTGGGCCGCGGGCACAGTGCGCCAGCTTGCGCCCCGACGCACCAAGGCGTTTTGGACGTCCAATTTTTTAAGGCGGCTTAACGATTTTTCGGCGCTGGATTCCTGAAAAAAACCAATCAAGCTATTCAAAACCACCGCGGCTCCAATCACCGCCGCATCCAGATACGATTTAACAAAAACCGTGAGCGCTCCGGCAGCGAGCAGTATTAAAACCAACGGGTTAAAAAACTGGCGCAAAAAAATTTTCCAGCGCGGCCGCGCTTGAGGCGGCATCAGTTCATTGAGACCAAAGTGTTTGAGCCGTCGCTCGGCTGCCTCGGCCGTGAGCCCTTCTCTTTTGGAATTAAGGCGCACAAAAACATCGCCCAAAGGCAAACTGTGCCAGGCGATTTGATCAGGAGGTTGGTTTTTAACCCTAGCTGGAGCCGGACTCATAATCAAATGTTAGCATAACGACTAAACAATCCGGCTGTGGAATAAAAAGTGCGGCCTGCACTGAGCGGAGTCGAGGTGCCGCCATCGGGATTCGGTCAAACACCCCTCCCAAGCCTGGCTTGGGATTACCAGACAATATTTACATTAAAAATCAACTTTATAACTCTCCTCCGAGTCCGAAATTACATAATGCTGATATTCTTTAGGACTATTAAATTGAGAAACAATAGGTTCCATATTTAATAATTTTTTCCATCTGTTGTTACTAACAAAATCCTGATAACTAGACCAGGGATAAGATTCTAATCTGCGAGATCCGTCACTCAATTTCTTGTGATTTCTATGAATATACCGCGAAACATACAAGAGATAGCGATTACTATCTATATATCTAGAATTGAATTTACCCTCAAAAACATGGCCCCGCCGATCATATTTCAAATTAAAATACTTGGCGTGGCTAGTTAAAATTTTATGCAAATAACCAGAAATCCCGCCCTCCGATCTTTCTCTAAGTAATAAATGAACATGAGTTGTCATTAAAGAGAAGGCAACCAACCCGACAATCGGTTTGCCTATATCAACTTTTTGATCTCTAATTTCCCAAGCCTGGCTTAGGTAATCAATTTCCCAATCAAGACGAGGTATAGATTTGTTTCCATTCGCACAAAAAAGCAAACTCATAAACCGGACATAATCATCGGTCTGTCTGAATATAGGAAAGTCAGCCACCCCATGCGTATAGATATGGTAAAAATTACCAACTACAAAAGAATGGGAACGCATACTTGCATATTATATCACAATCATTCATAACTCTCCCAAGCCTGGCTTGGGAATAAGAGATCACACTGCGCCGCCATCGGGATTCGAACCCGAGTTCCATGGTTGAGAACCATGTGTCCTAGACCAGACTAGACGATAGCGGCCGATCTTATATAGGACCTATCGGATCTACAGGTCTTATTGGTCCTATTACACTTTAATCTCTTCTACCACGACCTCCATCTTAACCCCCCGCGATCCTTTTATCAACACAACGTCACCCGGCTGTAAAATTTGCTCCACTTTTTTGGCCGCCGCGGCCGAATCATCAAACCAAAACAAATCTTGACCTGATTTCTTTCTAGACTTCTCGGCTTCTGCCTTGGCAAAAACCATCTCATCCCCCACCAAAAACAGAATGTCGGCGATCTTCGCGGCCTGGCGCCCAATCAAGCGATGGGCCGATTCGGTATTAACTCCTAACTCCAGCATACTGCCCAAAACCGCCAGTCGGCGATTTTTTTTGAATTTAGCCAGAACTTCCAAAGCCGCCTCGCAGGCGAGCGGCGAGGAATTATACGAATCGTCTATGATTATTGAATTTTTAACTCCGGCCAAAAGTTCCAAACGCTGCGGTAGGGTTTTGAATTTGGCCAGCGCAGAGGCCATATCTTTTAACAAAACGCCGAAAACGCGCCCCACGGCTATACCTGCCAAAACCGCATAAAGAGGCGCCAAACCGAGCGTTCGGCTTACTTTGAAATCGGCCGACTCCGACGCCAAACGATCCTCAACCCTAAACTCCATCCCGGCCTCTTCAATCTCCGCGGCGCTGGAGGGCACCCGGTAAGAAAAATCGCTGATTCTAATTTCGGCGCCTGCCTGGAAACCGTAATAAATTCTAGTGCGGTCGGTGGGCACGCGGTCGCGCAGTTCCCGCACCGATAAATCGTCATAATTCAAAATGGCCGCGCCGCGCGGTTTCAAACTTTTTACCACATTGGCTTTTTCGCTGATGTAGCTATCGCGCTCGGGAAAAAATTCCAAATGCACCGGCATCTCGCCTATGGCCGTGACCACCGCCGCGTCCGGCTGGATGAACGAAGTTAAATAAGCGATGTCGCCGGGCCGGTCGGCCGCCAATTCCAAAATCAAAATTTCGGGATAACTTTTATCCTTAACAAAAATGAGGCGCACAGCTTTGAGAAAGTTAACGAACCATAATCCGATTTTTCTTTGAGCAGCCCGGCCGCCGATAATGGTTAAAGGCACGCCAATTTCGGTGTTTAAGTTGGCTTCGTTCCGGCGCACCCGCCCGGGCCGGCTGCTTTCCAAAACCAAAAAAATCGCCTCCTTGGCCGAAGATTTTCCCACCGAGCCGGTAATGGCCACGATTTTGGGGCGGTATTTGGCAAGAACGGCGATGCTTAGAAGTTTTAAGGCCAACTGCAAAATTTTTCTCATAAGATCTATAGGGGCCTATTTGACTATGGGTTTGTCGGGGGCAACGTTCAAATAATGCAAAATAAACTCGCCCACCTTTCTAAACACCGGCGCGGCCGTGGCTTCCGAAAACTGAACGCCTTGGGGATTATCCAATTTGATCAGCATCACAAAAGCCGGATTAAAAGCGGGACTGTAGCCCACAAAAGTATGGATGGTTTCTTCGGTATAGCCACCGGTCGGGCCGGATACTTGGGCTGTGCCTGTCTTGCCAGCCACGGTGTAGCCGGGAATTTTGGCCCGCCGGCCGCTGCCGTTTTCCACCACGCTTACAAGCATTTTTGTCAGAGCTTCACTGGTGGATTCTTTGATCACTCTCCGTTTTACCATCCTTTCGCCGGAAAATACAACCTCGCCAGCGCCATCATCAGAATCAGCCCCGACCCTATCAACCACATAGGGTTTTAACAACTGGCCGCCGTTGGCGATAGCCGCTATCGCCGAGGTGACGGCGAGGGGCGTGGCCGAAATACCCTGCCCAAAAGAGGAGGTCAGCCAATCGACTTCCGATCCGCTCTTCAAATTACGGATATCCCCCTTGGCCTCGCCCGGCAAGGTGATACCGGTTTTTTCTCCAAAACCAAAGCCAGCCACATACCCCCGCCAGACGCCTTGGGGCATTCGGCGCAGGGCAAAAATGGCGCCGGTGTTCAAAGATTTTTCCAGAACCTGGGTCATGGTCTGCGAACCCCAGGCCTCGCGGGTGGAGTTGCGAATAGTTAAACTCCCCACGTTGATCTCGCCGTAATCGGTATATTTTAAGTCGGGCGAGACCACATTGATATCCAAAGCCGCCGCCATGGTGATGGGCTTAAAAATAGAACCGGGCTCAAAAACCAACTGGATGCTGGGGTTTAAAAACAAAGAGGCGTCCTCAACCGCGCCGTATTCATTGGGATCAAAACCGGGCCAGGCCGCCATAGCCAAAATCGCGCCGGTGCGGGGATCCATAATAACACCCGCCGCGCCGGCCGCCGAAAATTTTTCCGCCGCCGCTTTAAGCTCCGTCTCCAACGCCAGTTGGATGTTGTAATCAATCGTAAGATAAACATCCTCGCCTTTTTTGGGCTTGACCACGCGGCTCAAAGGCAAAACCAAAGAGCCCAGGGCCTTTTTGACTCCGGCCACGTAACCCGCCTCACCCTTAAGATAATTATTAAAGTAGCTTTCCAAACCATAGCGCCCCGATTTTATTTTTTCATCGGCCTCGCCGCTTCGGCCGACAAAGCCGACCACTTGCGAGGCTAGTTCCCCTAACGGATAATAGCGATCCTGGAAAGCCCCCCAATGGATGCCCTTAAGACCAAGTTCCTCCAGCTGGGACAGAGTTTTTTTATCGACTTTTTCTTTTATCGGTTCGTAAGGGTCGCCCGGCTTTAATATTTTAGCCAGAACGTCCGCTTGATCCAATTTCAAAACCTCGGCGAGTACGCTGGCAACTTTTTCAGTTTCTAATGGATTTATTTCCCGGGGCGAGATCCAAATATTGTACCAGGTCCGGGTCAAAGCCACCGGCACGTCTTTGTCTTGGGATTTAAGATAGATCCCGCCTCTTTCCGCCAAAACCACCGTGTTTACTTGCTGCTGGCGGCTAGCCGCCGCTTGGTAAGCTCCGCCCTTAAAAATCTGCAAATAAAAAAGCCGGCTTACCGCCGTCGCAAAAAATAGCACAAACACAAAGCTTATAAACAAAATTCTGCCCCTATTATCACTTTTCATCTATTGGACCTATGAGACCTACGGTTGTCTGGCCAAATTATCAGCCGCGCTCACGGCGGGCGGCCTTAAATCCAGATAACCGTCGGCCAGAGTGATTTCCACCAACTTTAGCTCGGCTCCAGCCGCCGTTAAAGCTGCCTGACTATTGGCTTGGGCTAAAACCGCCAGCAATTGTTCGTAGCTCTCCCGAACGGCCAGTTGTTGTTGAGACAATTTTTCAATATTAAAATCTAAAGAGGTGCTTAAACTGGAAAACAAAATGTAACTGATTAAAAATACAGCCGTGGATAAGCCCAGTATTAAGTTTAATTTAGTTGTTAAAAGTCTAGCCATTTTGTCTTGCCTATAGGTCTTATAGTCCTATATCTTTTTTATCACTCTTAGTTTGGCGCTTCGCGCCCTGCTATTACTGGCTATTTCTTCGGCCGAAGCTGTGACCGGCTTTTTAGTCAGAACAGACGCGAGCGTTTCCCGTTTTTTATCGTTAAAAAAATTTTTAACGATCCTGTCTTCCAACGAATGGAACGAAATGGCCGCGAGGCGCCCGCCCGGTTTTATAATCCGCCACGCGCCCTCAAGGCCCCGTTCAATATTGGCCAGTTCGTCGTTGACCGCTATTCTCAAGGCCTGAAAAACTCTGGCTAACGTCTTTACATTCTTATCGCCTACGGCCGCGGCCAGTTGGCCGGTGGTGATTATTCTTTCGCCTCTCCGAGCCGCCACTATGTTTCTGGCTATTCTCCGGGCGCGCCGTTCTTCTCCGAATTCATGCAATATCCTTTCCAGTTCGCGTTCCGGCCAAGTGTTCACTATTTCCGCGGCCGCGGGGCCGGCCCCGGGGTTGTAGCGCATATCCAGCGGCTCGTTTTTTGAATATGAAAAGCCTCGGCCAGACTCGTCTATATGAAAAGAACTGAATCCGAAATCAAACATTGCGCCGTCAACGCCGCCGGGAAAATACCAGCTTGATATTTTCTCTATATCGGCGAAATTGCCATGCACTAACGAAACATGCGGACTGAACGCCGACTTAGTCTTTGGGAAAGGCGCGGGCTCGATCCCGGATCGAAGCCCCGAATGAAACATCGGAGCAAGCGGTTCGGACGCTGTTAAGTTTTCCGATCCGGTCTCGAGTCCAAGTCCTTCTTGACCTATATGTCCTATTTCGGGATCCCAATCAATCCCCAGCAATTTCCCATCGGGCGCAATACGTTTTAATATCTCCCGCGCGTGCCCGCCGCCGCCGAAAGTGGCGTCAATAAAATTCTCACCCGGCCGGGGATTTAGATAATGGATGACTTCTTGTAAAAGAACCGGCGTATGCGCCAATTTTATTTGCGAACCGTTGTGAGCAATCATAAAATTGAGCGTCCTGAACCTTTGCTTTTACAAAGGTGAAGGATAACAAACTAATACACTCCCAACTCCCCCAGCTTCTCGGCCACATCGCCCGTGTTTTTTTCGGAATTTTTCTTGTATTCGTTCCAGGTTGCCTCGTCCCAAATTTCCAAACGATTGTATAAGCCGGCGATAACCGCGTTCTTTTTAAGACCGGCGTAATCTTTCAGGTAATCCGGCACCAGCACTCGCCCCAGCGAATCTATTTCCACATCCGTGGCGCCGGCCAGCATCGTGCGCACAAAACTGCGGGTGCCCGATTGCCCCACCGGCAAGCGCGATAATTTTCCGGCCAGTTCCTCCCATTCTTTCATCGGATAAAGCACCAAAGAACTATCCAAACTTTTGGTGAGCACCGCTTGCTCGCCAATTCTTTTTCTAAACTTAGCCGGTATGGCGAGTCGCCTTTTGGCGTCTATGGTGTGATGGTATTCTCCGATGAACATAGTGCGATGCGAATCCACAAATGACATGCGAATCTACGAATAAATTCATTCGTGTCATTCGCGCGAATTCGTATATTGGTGTCACGCTGTTATCCACAGTTTGGGTTACTTGTGCACACTTTTATCCACAACGCTCCACTTCGGTAACCTTATGCTCCACATCTTAAACTTTTGGAACCACAAAAGCAACAAGCGGCCATTTATCCACATTGTGGAAATCCCCTCCGGCGATACCGCCGGAGGGGATTTCCACCGAGGCGAAACCTCGATAGTTGGTGGACCCGGGGAGAATCGAACTCCCGTCTGCCGGATGCAAACCGGCGGCTCTGCCACTAAGCTACAGGCCCTTAATATTGAGGTTTCGCCTCTATAGAAAATCTATGGAATAGTTTTTTAGATAATCCATATCAGTATTTAAAAACTCTTTCACAAATTTTTTATAGCTGGTCGGAAATCCGAATAATTCACCAACCACATCCATACTTAAAATATTTTTGAATCGCCCCTTACCAATATAGTCTTGGTAACTGGACCAAAAATACTCTCGGGAAAATTTTTGAGCCTTCTGCCAATTTTTTATTCCTTTTTCTTTCCATTTTGGCTCTATTAGCTCTACTGGGTTTAGATGAATATATGTTGCCAGACGATCTAAATAATTTTGTTTATCAATATGAACGGCTTTGAAAACACCTTGGAATAACGCTCCATTTCTTTCTTCTTTCGCATTAAAATACATTGTATATCCTGTTCCCAACTTCTGCATAAACAGCGGTATCCCTTTTTCTTTCGCTTGCCTTAACATAATATGGAAATGATTGGGCATCAAACAAAAGCAAACGATATCGACTAACTTATCTCGTTCCCTTTCTTTTTCCTGTATAGAGGCGAAACCTCGATAGTGATACTGGGAATTGGAAATGGGATTCACATCGTTACAAGCAAACAATAAATATAAAAACCTTTCGTAATCCCTGTTATCCAAAAAAACACTCCTCTTATCGGTGCCTCTGTTGTATATATGGTAGTAACACCCTTCCGCAAAAGGGACTTTTCTTTCCATACTACCTAGTATAGAGGCGAAACCTCTATAATGCAAACAAAAACCCTCTTTAGAAAAAGGAGGGGTTTTGTATCGAGGTTTCGCCTCTATACTATTCTTTCGGAACGCCCTTCGTCTCCACCGCTTGCGGCGATTGCGGCGGCGTAGCCGGCCGCGGCGGCGTGCCTAGAGCCGGAAAACCCCGTTCCAAATTGGCTATAATCTGGGCGATCAGCTGATTATCGGGATTGGTTTGGCGCAGAATCAAAAAGTTTTGCAGGGCTTCTTGTTTTAAGCCGTCGTAATCCTGTATCAAAGCGTAAAAGTAGCGGGCGTTGGCGTAATTGGGATTCAGTTTTAAGGCCGCGTCCAAAACAGCGCGGGCCTTGTCGGCGTATTCAGCGTCCATCTCCAGGCCTTGATTAAACATATTGGATTTTATTAAGTAGAGTTGTCCCAGCTGGGTTTTTATAAACGGATTAATTGGTTCGAGATCTCTCGCACGTTCATAATTTTGAATGGCCAAATCATCCGCGCCTTGAACCAGCGGCACCAGACTGCGGTAAGATTCGGCCGCATCCACGGCCACACTCACATTATCTGGATCCAGCGCGCGGGCGCGTTGAACAGAGTTAATGGTTCGCACAGTTAAATCTTGAAGCAGAGCTGATTCCTCGGGTTTGGCCCTTCGCTCCGCTTCGGGGCGAATATTGATGCCGGCCACTACATCGTTCATTTTGCCAAAAAGAGCTTGGGCTAAAACTCTAAAATACCTGGGCTCGTAAGGGTTGGCGCCGACGGCCGCGTAAAGGCCGTTGATCAGTTCATCTCTTTTTTCCGATTCTGGCTGCCCCGATTCGGATAAAGTCACCGGCGTTAAAACCGATTTAACAAAAGTAAGTTCGGCGCCGACTCGCCGCACCGAAAAATAGCCGCCGGCCAAAGCGCCCAACAGCACCACCAACAACACAAAGAAAGCCGCCAAAGTTTTTACCGACCCGGTTTGAAATTTGTAAGACCACCCCTTTTCTCCCATTTCCCCCTTTTCACCCCCTTGCAAAATGAACAGCGCCGGCAAAAACCAAAACATAAACTCTAACGGCAAAGAGGTGGCATAAAAAAACTTGGAGACTAAAATAAAAATCCAGCTGGCCGCAAAACCAGTCTGCCAGCCCCGGCTTCCCCTGACACTCATTTTCAAAAACAAAACCACAAAAGCGAGCCAGGCGAGCGTGCCCAAAATTCCGCTGGTGGTAGCCCAGGTAATAACACTGGCGTTGGAGCCGTTAAAATTAACGCCCCAGTAATTAGTTTGGTTAAGCGAGGTATTTTTGAACTTGGCGTAAACGTAGGGGTATGTTTCCAAACCCGAACCAAAGACCGGAGTTTTTTTCCAAGTTTCAGTCAAAACATCTAAGCTGGCGCCATACGATGGACTAATCTCGGCCGGAAAAACCAGATCTTCAATTTGCGGCGCTCTCACCAGCCACAGTAAAACCGAAACTACAATCGCCGCGAGCGGCAATAAAATATTTTGCTGATAGTGAGTAGTTGGCAGTGAGTAGTTGGTGGCCTTCTTAAACCCCATCAAAATCAACACCATCGCGCTTGCGGCGAGCGCGAGCCAACCAATTCTAAAATCAATTATGGCCGCCGCGGCCAGTTGAACCGCCGCAGACACCGCGAGAATAATTTTTATCTTTCTAGAAACAGCACTTTGCAACAGGTATAAGATAAATGGCACCGACGACAAAATAAAAAGCGCCAGATTAAAAGGGCTGCCGATGGTGTTAAATGTCCGGGACTGATAGGCCTCGCCGGGAATAACATAAACACCAAAAAACTGCGCCAAGGCGTGAAGCGAAACCAAAAACACCGAGGTAAGCCATAACCCTATTGCAATTTTCACATCTCCTATTCGTCCTATGGGGCCTATAGGTCTTATCGTCTGCAGGCCCACCACCGCCAATATAATGTAAGCCAAGACCGAAAGTCCCGCCGAAGAATAGCGGCCGGTGTCGCCCAAGAAACTGACCCAAAAACTGCTGGAAAAGAGCGAACTTAAAACCGCGGCCGCAAAAACCGCCAAAATCGGCCATTCCAGAATTGTTTTTCGCCAGATTACACGCCCCGCGGCCACGGTTTTGGCCACCCAGGCGCCCAAAGCCACCGTCGCGAGAAAAGAAAGCAGCATCTGTTTGGGCAAATTGAGCGTGTCCGACGAGTTAAAAAAGAAAAGCGGTGTTAGGAAAACCGCCAAAAAAACGGCGATTTTGGCTAAATAATCAAAAAATATCTCGCCGCCGCTTTGTTTGTGCGGCTCGGCCTCCAATAAAGGGGTTAAAAGGGGTGGAAATGGGGGTATAAAGGGCCCCATTTCTCCCTTTTCTCCCATTTTTCCCCTTTCTTCAACCGCCACGGCGCCGGAGAGCACCGCTTTGGCCTTCTTTTCTTCTAATTCCTTTAATATATTGGGTGGTATTTCCATTGTTTTTTATTATCTTAATATATCCGATAATTATCCGATACATATCGGATAGGTTGAGTTTAGCATATTTTTAAGTTTTTAATTCCAACCCTTTTCTTTCAAATACTCATCGCGACTTTTCCTGGCCAAGACCTCTTGTCTTTGATTAGATCGCATCCTATCTGCCACCGATAACGTTTTTTCTTGGCGCATCTTGGCCTCCAACGATTTTTGCAGGCGATCCAGCAGATAATTCAACTCCTTGGCCCGCAATTTCAATTGCAGACAAGGGGGTAAATGGGTATTAATGGGGTAAAACGGGATAGATTCAATCTGTCCCATTTCCCCCTTTTCTTCCCCTTTCTCCCCTTTATTCACCCCTTTCACCCCCTTGGCGGCGTATACGCCGCGCAGTATATCTGTAAAATCAGCTTCCAGTTCGGCATTAGACGCAATTGCATAACCCAAAAACTGGTAATACTCGCTGGTGGAGTTTCTTTTCCATCCTTCTATTATATTCTGTTTGCTGGAACGGGCGGAACGTTCCATTTGGTCAGCAAGGTCAGCTAGTGTTTTATGCCGCGGAAAAGTTTTAATAAAATCGGCTAAAGCCAACTGCAACTCTTCCGCCTTTTTATAGACTAGCAGATTTCTGTAGCCGTAGGAATTTCTGGGTGGTTTGATCATAATATTTTTCTTGCGCCGCAGGTGCCATTTCTCCCTTTTCTCCCCTTTGTTTATGGGGTGGGTTCCTCCGCGGGCGGAACAACCGGTTCTTCAGCCGGCGGGACTATCTCTTCCGCGGGAGGTATAACTTCCTCCGCTGGAGGCGCAATCGGCTCTTCCGCCGGCGGCGGTTCGGTGACAACTGGCTCGGCCGGAGGCAGTAAGGTTTCCGAATCTGCCGGAGGGGTGACAATGGGTTCAATGGGGGTAATGGGAGCAACAGCATCTTCCGCGCCTTTTTTGCGCGCCACTACCATCCAGTCAAACATTCCGCCTTCGTCGTAGGCGTTGATTTCGCGTATCTCGAAACCGAAGCGGGTTTTTTCGTGCACATACAAACTGCCGTTCAGCCGAGTGGTCGGCGTGACAATAACTTTGATGGGCTCGGATTCGGAAATGAGTGAAGTAAACGAAGCGTCAAATTTTATTCGGGCTCCCGTAAAGGTCTGACCTTGATCTGCTCCTAAGGTCAGACCTTGAAGAGTAGCGGATCCGGACGCGATAATTTCATCGCGGCTGCCCGTAACACCATAGGTTTCGTAGGACGTATCAGTTTCGTCTTCCGAAGTTACTTTTAATTGCGTGCTGTCTGCCAGCACGGCATTGGCCCAATCGCCCATTGTGCTTGTTATAGCCGCCAGCGTGGATTTAGCTATGGTTATGATTTGTTTGAAAATTGATGCATTGGAATTTGTTTGGATACTTGTATCTTGGACACTGGGTGCTGGCGCCAATGGGATGGCAAGGGAGGAAAGGGAGGATTTAATGGAAGCCACATCCGACTTCAACTCATCTATCTGCATCTGCTGGGCTTTAACACCGGCCAGTATAAAGGAAGACAGTTTGTAAATATCCACGCCTTTGCCGTCTATGGATAGCACTTCTACCGGCGCCTCCTCCGCAATCAGCCCGAGGCGGGCTTTTCCTTTGGTGATTGAGTTTTGGTCATTGGTATTTGTTTGGTTATTGTATCTTGTATCTTGGTTATTATCGCTAAGGTAATTGTAAGTAGCCACTCTAGTATCGCGAATCTTGCTAAGCACATCCGACTCATCACCATCATCTAGATACTCAATATCCTTCTTGGCCGTTCGGGTGGAAATGTTAATGAAGCTGGTGGCCGCCACATCTCCCATCACGGCCAGCTTATACGAAGGTGTGGTGGAACCGATGCCGACGTTGCCGTCAGAGGTTACAAACATAGCGGTAGTTGTTCCTAGTGAGCTTTGTATAAAGCCGGTTCTTAAATTTAATTCTTTTATCGATTCTATAAACGGAGCTACAAACCCAGAATATTGAACGGACTTATAACCTTCTCTGATACTGTTATCAAGAACTAGCTCTGGGAATACTGTTTCTACTTCTTGAGCCAGAACACCAAATTGTGTCCTGTTATGCATCTCCGCTTCTGGTTTCCAGTTAAAGCTAACACCTCTTAATTGAACTATTTTATCTAAAGCACTTCCTACTATAGCTACATTTTCCTTTAATCGCTCGTCTGAAATATCGTTAGTAGCGGAACCAGTGAAAGTTCCATCAGAAGCAATACGCAAGCGTTCCGTGGGAGTATATTGGCTTGCTGTGTCTTCAGTTCTGAATATCATAAAATTATTTGCCGCAGTAGTAGCTCCAGCTATATCAAAAGCAACTTGTCCTCCGTTTTCCTGAATGCTAAATTCCTGGGGCGATTCTCCCGATACACGCATAGTAATTCCAGCGCCACCCGTAGCAGCTTCAATATCTATAAATTTGGTTGAACTTGTGATAAGAGATACCGGCCCAGCCGTCCCGATGCCTACATTACCTGTAATATATGCGTTGCCGCCAACAGCTAAAAGGGCTGCCGGACTCGTCGTCCCGATGCCGACGTTGCCTCCAGATGCATTCAATGTTAAATCACCGTAACTTCCATTAGAGTAGTTTTGGATATTAAAGTCACCAGAGTTGTACTGAATATATGCTTGATAGGTTGAACCCTCATACCATGTTTGATATACATTCGTTGTAGCGGCAGCGATGCTTAGTTGTCCTCTGTTTGCTACTGCTGCGGCACTTATATGTAAAGGTGCACTCGGTCCCGTCGTCCCGATGCCGACGCTTCCATCTTCTACCCACAAAGTGCTGCCCGAAGCTCCCCTGACCTCTAGCGTGGAGGTGGCTATCAAAGACGACATGGTGGATGTGGCTTGCACATACAAGCTATCAAAATTACCAGAACCATTAACATCCAAAAGATTCCCCGGACTCGTCGTCCCGATGCCGACGTTGCCGTTCACCACCAGTTTCTGGTCAAAGGTTACATCCCCCACATCCACATAAAGTCCACCCGCAGTTATATTC
>JBASTM010000003.1:0-43372 GCA_049274895.1 Minisyncoccia bacterium | reverse complement strand
ATGCGACTGCTCGCGGCTGACCGTTTTCACGGCTGACCGTCCTTTCTTTATGATTTTGGCTGACTTTAGGCGTCTGCACTCTGCAGAACCCAAAGCTGACCGGTTTTAGGTGCTGTGTTAAGTGTAGTAGATAATAGATATAGTGTCAATAGCGAGTGGATTTTAGGCAGTGTTTAAGCCAATAAGAACGTACCGAGGGGCATCCTACAAGATGTGGCCGCCACCGTTTTGGATTTAATGGGCATTCCCCCGCCCGGCGACATGGACGGTAAAAGTTTGCTGCCGATTTTGTATAAACAATAAACTAGTAAGTATTATCGTTGCGCCTTTCTATAGCTAGAATAAAGACTACTCTATTTTCGGCAATTTTGTAGATAATTCTTACTTTGCCCTTTCGAACACGGAAGATATCGGAACGTCCCTTAAGTTTTTTAATGTCCAAGCTAGCTGTTTCTCCCGACTTTAAGACAGTCAAAACTAATCTTACTTTTTCCCTTTCCCCGGCCGACAACTTTTGAAGAGCTTTGGAAATTTTATCCATACACTACAGACGAGACAAGAGATCGTCCAGTTTGATTCCGCCTTTTTTAATTTTAGTAAAATCAACTACGCTTTCCCACAGGCCATCGGCTTCGTCGGGCGGAGAAATCTTAAAAACCGGCTTGGATTTTCTAACTACTATAAAAGACTTACCCTTATCCACTTGGGTAATATAGGCGTCCATGTTATTACGAAGATTCTTTAAGCCCACAATTGAATTTCTCATAAAACAAGTTTATCTTAAGATAAACTTGGCGTCAACGGCGATTATCTTTTGAGAGATATAAAATCCCGAAGGACCGCCCTTCGGGATTTCAAGTTAACGAGATCACCTTTATTGATTTTTTCAAAAACACTTTTTACCTCTTTCCTTGAATGATCTCATCAACGAGACCGTATTGTTTAGCTTCCTCAGCCGACATGAAAAAATCGCGGTCGGTGTCTCTTTCAATATCTTTCAAACTCTTGCCGGTGTGTTTGGCCAGAATCTTATTTAGGCGGTCTTTGACTTTAATGATGTGCCGGGCCGAGATTTCAATTTCCACGGCTTGGCCCTCGGCGCCGCCCATAACCTGGTGGAGCATAATTTCGCTGTTGGGCAAAACAAAGCGTCGGCCTTTTTTGCCGGCGGCCAGCAAAGTAGCACCCATAGAGGCCGCCATACCCACGCAGATAGTGGAAACGTCGCTTTTCACGAACTGCATGGTGTCGTAGACGGCGAGCCCGGCCGTGACCGAACCGCCCGGGCTGTTGATGTAGAGCTTGATTTCTTTTTTAGGGTCCTGGCTTTCCAAAAACAAAAGCTGGGCAATGACGGTATTGGCCACCATATCCGAAATCGGGCCGCCCAAAAAGACGATTCTTTCTTTTAACAAGCGCGAGTAAATGTCGTAAGCCCGCTCGCCGTAGGAAGTTTTTTCTATAACAGTGGGAATTAAATTCATTTTAATTAGTTGTTTTCTAACAATTCAAACACCTTTTCGTTGCGTATTACATTTCTAACATACCCCCGTAGTGCCGTCAAGTCTAGGTTCTGGCCGGGGGCCAGGGGCGGGGCCGAACGCATAATCTGGTTCAGCCGCTCTTCTATTTCGGCGTCGCTGATTTGGATGTTTTCTTTTTTGGCGATTGCCTTTAATACCAAGGCGGCTTTAACTCTTTTTTCGGCCTGCGGCACCCAACTAACTTTAAGTTCTTCGGGAGTTTTGCCGAGATGGCTTAAATAGTTTTCCAAAGTCAGATTCATTCTGGCCAAAGATTCCGAAAGCTCCATCGTCATTTTGCCTAATTCCATTTGAGTGAGCTCACTCGGCAAATCGGCCTTAACAGCCTTAATCAATTCCTCCACAATTTTAGCCCGCCTTTTTTCTTTGGCTTTAAGGGCCTGCTCGGCTTTAAGCCCCGAGGCCACATTGTTTCTTAGTTCGGCCAAACTGCTAAACTGGCCGAGCGATTTGGCCAAATCATCGTTAAGTTCGGGTAATTTCCGTTCCTGCACCAGATTCATCTTTACTTCAAAATTCAATTTTTGGCCGGCTAAATCTTTTTGGTGATAATCGGCCGGAGCGGCCAGCGAAAAATTTTTGGCCTCGCCCTCTTTCATGCCTACCAGTTGATCCTCAAAGCCCGCCAAAAAATGGCCTTCACCTAAAATAAAAGGATGCTGTTTTGATTCGCCGCCGTCCAGCGCCTGGCCGTCTTTCTTAACCAAAAAATCAATCTCCACTCGATCGCCCTGTTGGGCCGGCCGGGAGACATTGGTGTTTTGGGCCCGCGATTTTCTGATATCCTCCATAACATCATCAATTTCTTTATTTTCCAGTTTAACTTCTTCGGCCGGAACTTTTATTTTCTTGTAATCTCCGGGGTCAAGCTGCGGCACCACCGAGAGTGTGGCTGTAAACCCCAGACCGCCGCCCAGGTTCGGTAAAACCTTTGAAACTCGGGGTTCTCCAATCAAATCCAGTTTCTTTTCTAAGATAATCCCGGTCAGCTTGTCTTTAACCGCCAAATCAAAAACTGCGCGTTCAAATTTTTCTGTCCCTAATTTTTTAACCACCATATCTTGAGGAGCCAGACCGGGTCTAAAACCGTCTAGGGGATTTAGCTGCGAAAGTTCCCGGGCGGCCGCAACTTGATAGGGCGCGAGCTCATCGGCCGAGAGTTCTACCGATAGCTCTATTTGGGATTTAGGAAGAGTTTTTGATTCTACTTTCATAAAGTGCGATGCTAATCTACGAATTCATGCGAATGACGCGAATGAATTTTATTAGTGTCATTCGCGCGCATTCGCGCTGTGCCCCGTAGTGAGCTTTGCTCTACTACTGGGGTATTGGTGTCGCGCTAGACCAGTAATCCCACAATCAACAACGACACGATGTTCACTATCTTGATCATCGGGTTAATAGCCGGGCCGGCCGTATCTTTGTAAGGGTCGCCCACCGTATCGCCGGTAACCGCGGCTTGGTGAGCCGGCGATTTTTTGCCGCCAAAATGGCCGTCCTCAATATATTTTTTGGCATTGTCCCAAGCCGCGCCGCCCGCCGTCATGGAAATCGCCATAAACAGGCCCGAGACCAACGTGCCCACAATCAAACCGCCCAAAACCTCCAAACCCAAAAACCAACCCACCAACACCGGCGCCACCACCGGTATCAAAGCGGGTATAATCATTTCTTTTTGGGCGGCTTTGGTCACAATATCCACCGCTCGGGCGTAATCCGGTTTAACAGTACGCTCCATAATGCCCGGCATTTCTCTAAACTGCCGGCGCACTTCCATAACCACTTTAGCAGCCGCCTCGCCCACCGCCCGGATGGAAAAAGAGGCAAACAAGTACGGCAGCATCGCCCCTAACAAAAGACCGATAAGTATTTTGGGGTCGGCTAATTGGAAACTAAACTGCAAACCAAACTTTTCTATCTCAATTATGTAAGCCACGAATAAAGTCAGAGCGGCCAGGCCCGCCGAAGCGATGGCATAGCCCTTGGTTACCGCTTTGGTGGTATTGCCCACCGCATCCAAAGCATCGGTGGACTGGCGAACTTTTTCGTCCAAACCGGCCATCTCGGCAATGCCGCCGGCGTTATCGGTAATGGGACCGAAAGAATCAATGGCCACAATAATGGCCGCCAAAGAAAGCATGCTGGAAGCCGCGATGGCCACGCCGTAAATGTCAAAGAGCCGAAAACTGGCGAGCACCCCGGCGACAATGACAATAACCGGTACCGCCGTACTTTCCAAAGAAACGGCGAGCCCTGTGATGATGTTGGTGCCGTGGCCAGACTGGGAAGAGCGGGCGATGGATTGCACCGGCCGATATTTTTTAGCAGTGTAGTAATCGGTAGCCAAAACTATTAATAGCGTAACCGCCATACCCGTAACAGCCGACCAAAACAACCGGCTATGCTCTGGAATGACTATTATCTTGGGCACCACCAGCCATAAGGCCGCCAGAGTCAGCGCCGCCGACACAGCTAAACCTTTATAGAGCGCTCGCATAATGTGATTGCCCGATAGGCGCACAAACCAGGTGCCGACAATACTGCCCCACACCGCCAGCGCCCCTATAATCAAAGGCAGAACAACAAATGAAGGCGCCATAGAAGCGCCCAACAGCATGGTCGCCACCATAGTGGCCACATAAGTTTCAAAAAGATCCGCGGCCATGCCGGCGCAGTCGCCCACGTTGTCGCCCACGTTGTCGGCGATGACGGCCGGATTGCGGGGATCGTCTTCGGGAATGCCGGCTTCTATTTTACCCACCAAGTCAGCGCCCACATCGGCGCCCTTGGTAAAAATGCCGCCGCCCAAACGGGCGAATATGGAGATCAAACTGCCGCCAAAACCAAGGCCGATAAGAGCTGTTAGATCGCGGGTCACAAAATAAAATCCGGCCACAGCCAAAAGAGCGAGCGAGGCCACAAAAAAACCGGTCACGGCTCCGCCCTTAAAGGCCAACTGGAAAGCCGGCTTAAGCCCGTCCTGGGCGGCCTCGGCCACTCTGACATTGGCCCTGACGGCTACATTCATGCCAATGTAACCGGCCAGAGCCGACAAAAAACCGCCCACCAAAAAACCGGCGGCCGTCACTGGGCTTAAGACCAAATAAATGCCTGCGGCCAAAATTACAGCAATAACGAAGATGGTCTGGTACTGTCTTTTTAAATAAGCCTGAGCGCCCTCGCGCACCGCTTGGGAAATCTGGCGTTGGGTTTCGGCGCCTTCGGGCTTTTTTAACACGGAAATTATCAAAAATACTCCGTAAATTATTCCGACCAAACCGGAAGCGATGATAAATAGCTGTGATGAAAACATAACTTTTTATTTTTGATTTTCAACTCCGCCCGGCTCTGCTAAATCCACCGTTGATTCAGAAACCTTGGCATCTTTCTCTCCAGCAACAGGCTCGACCATCGGCGTAACGGGCGTGCTGCTTTTAATATCTATCTTCCAACCGCTAAGCTCCGCGGCCAAGCGGACGTTCTGGCCTCTTTTGCCGATAGCCAAAGAAAGCTGGTCCTCGCTCACTTCCACCATGGCCAGATGATGCGCCTCGTCCAAATCAACATTCAAAACTTTAGCCGGCGATAAGGCATTGGCGATCAGTTTGGTTTGATCTTCGGACCAGGCCACAATGTCAATGTTTTCCCCGCCCAATTCGTTGATGACCGACGTCACCCTGATACCGCGCTGGCCCACGCAGGAACCTACCGGATCAATGCCTGGCTCGTGGGAAACCACGGCCACTTTGCTGCGGGACCCGGCCTCGCGCGCAATGGCCTTAATCTCCACCACCCCGTTGGCAATCTCCGGCACTTCCAACTCAAACAGTTTGGCGATTATTTTAGGATGCTTGCGCGAAAGTATGATGGCCGGGCCGCGGCTGTCTTTCTCCACTCTGACCACAAAAACTCTTAAGCGCTGGCCGATGCGGTAACGCTCCTGCGGAATCTGTTCTTCGGGAAACAAAACTCCGGTGGTGCGGCCGATGTCCAAATAAACCGTGCCGCGCTCTATTCTTTGGACCGAAGCCGAAAGAATATCGCCTTCTTTTTCTTTGAAGGTTTCGTAGACCACTTCTCGTTCGGCCTCGCGGATGCGCTGAATAATAACCTGTTTAGCGGTTTGGGCCGCGATGCGGCCATAGTCTTCTTTGGTTTCCAAGGGTATCAAAAGCTCGCCGCCCAGTTCCAGGTCGGGTTTAATTTTTTGGGCCTCAGCAAGCATAATGTGGCGCTTGGGATTGAAACGGAATTTTTTATCCGCGACCGCGCCCGGCGCGGTTGATTCTTCTTCCTCGCTTTCGGTAACTTCGGCGGGTCGGGGTTCGGAAGATTCCGGGGATTCTTCCGCGAACTCACCCTTAAGTTTGGCCTCTCTTTCGGCCCTCTCCCGTTCCATCTGGGCGATTTCTTCTTCCGAAAAAATCATGCTCTCGTCCACCGCCGTCAGCACTTGGAAAAACTGGGCCTCGCCGGTTTTTTCTTCAAGTTTAACCCTGATGTTCTGGCCTTTCTCGCCGTAGTCTTTTTTGTAAGCCGCGGCCAAGGCCATTTCTATGGTCTCTATCACCTTCTCTTTGGAAATGCCTTTTTCCTCGGCGATTTGATCTATAGCCGAAATGAATTGTTTTAGGTCTACCATTTTTATATCTCCTAATGGAGATAAGTTTCCGTTTTCGCAGCTAAAGCTGTTTGAGTCCCGAGCTTTTTAAGCGAGGGCGAGTTCTTTAGCCAGAAAACAGAAACTTATCGAAATAATACAGGTCTTATTAACACACAAGGACCGCTTCCGGCGGTCCTTAACAGCGTTACAACAATATATGCCTATTATACACGAATAAAAAAACGGGTCAATCCCGTTAGAAACAGAGGGTCGCTGTTTCGTAGTGCTGTCCGTAGCACTACTCAACTCGCGGTTTCTAACGGGATCAATCCCCCGCCCCGATCCAAATCGGGGCGGGGTTAGGCCGACCCTTCGACTACGCTCAGGGCGGGCTTGGCCCGTTCAAAGAGAACAAACTATGGTCCACGCTGGCCGGATCCAACCGCTCCAACACTTCCAGATCTTCAATCAAAAGTACCCTGGACGACGCCGGTTTGCCATTGCCGTTTTCAATCAAAACCTGAACGCTTCTCCACGAAGCCCAGCGCCAGCCAAAGTATTCCGGCACCACCATGCCGACCAAACCGGTGGGTTTATGCTTGACTCGGGCAAAATCCAAATCGGTCACGTAGCCCATAGCCATCTCCTTTTTTTCAAAGAGCATCAAAGAACCGTCGTATAATAATAGTGTATAATATAAAGAATGGAAATCAAAAAGTTTTTTGGGGATTATTTGGACTATTTGGAAATAGAAAAAAACCGCTCGCCCAAAACCATAGAAAACTATACGCGCTATCTGGGGCGGTTTTTGGCCTGGTCCAAAGCGCCCGCCCCGGGCGCGATCACGGCTGACCTCGTGAGAAACTACCGGCTGCATCTAAATAGAATAGATCCGCCGCTTAAAAAAATAACCCAAGCCTACCACTTGATAGCCCTGCGCAATTTCTTAAAATATCTGGCCAAGCGCGACGTTAAAACCTTAACCGCCGACAAAATTGAGCTCGCCAAAACCGGCGACCGCGCCATAGATTTTTTGGAAAACGAAGAAGTGGAGCGGCTTTTGGATTCGGCGAGCGGCGATTCGCTCAAAACGCTTCGGGATAAAGCCGTCCTGGAGCTTTTGTTTTCCACCGGACTGCGCGTTTCGGAGTTATGTTCCTTAAATCGCGAAGTCGTGAACTTAAAGCGCGGCGAATTCGCCGTCCGCGGCAAGGGCGACAAGCTCCGCGTGGTTTTTCTTTCGGATACGGCGCGGCGGGCGTTGGAAAATTATCTAACACAAAGAAAAGATGTGGATGAAGCGCTATTCGTTAGAAATCTCAAATCTCAAAAATCAAATCTCAAAAAATCTGACTTAAGATTGACGCCGAGGAGTATTCAGCGCTTGGTAAAACATTACGCCGCCCAAGCCGGCATCGTAAAAAACATCCACCCCCATACGCTCAGACATTCTTTTGCGACTGATCTATTACGCAACGGCGCCGATTTAAGATCGGTGCAGGAACTGCTGGGCCACGCCAACGTCACCACCACCCAAATCTACACTCACGTCACCAACACCGGCCTAAAAGAAGTCCATCAGGCCTTCCATGCCCGCCGACGCAAAAGCTAGTTTCTAGTTACGCTCCGCTTTAGTTGACTAGTTAACTGATCAACTAGAAAACTAATCGAGCCCCATCGCCTCTTTAACCAACTTGAGAGTTTCCTGCGCTTCGGCGCGTACTGACTAAAAAGTTGTTACGAAAGTTTCTTAAATTGTTCGTCAGTCAAACCCGCATCTTTGATAATTCCCTTCAGGGTATAAGGATTTAAACGAATATGTCTAGGTATGGTTAGTTTTCTTGTTCCGTTGGTCATACCAATGTGCTTCTTGCCGCGAGTTGAGGAAATCCAAAATCCGACTTTTTCAAAAACCCTAACGGCCCGGCCAGACGAAACGTCGGTAAAAAGCATTTAGGCGAAAGCGACTTCTACTTCCTCTATTTTGGCATCCCTAAGTTCCTTCTCCTCCATATCCAAATAAGTTAAAATGGCGTCCTTTATACCTTCTAGAGCTTCTTTTTTTGTAGTTCCCTGACTATGACACCCCGGTAAAGCCGGCGCATGCACATCATAACCGTATTTTGTTTTTCTGATAATGATAGAGTACTTCATGGTTCAATGTTAGCTAACCTAACAAGAAAGGGCAATCCCATCGCTTGCTTGGCCAGTTCTAGAGTTTTTTGCGCTTCGGCGCGGGCGCGGGCGGTGCCTGTTTCTAAAATACGGCTGATGAGTTCGGGATCTTTTTCCAACTCGGCCCGCTTGGTTCTGATGGGATCCAGAAAGGCATTGATGGCCATGACTAGTTTCTCTTTGACTTCCACGTCTTTGACGTTGCCCGAGCGGTAGCGGTTTTTTAGGTCTTCCACCTCCGATTTATCTGGATTAAAAATAGCGTGGTAAATAAACACCGGGTTGCCGTCTACTTGGCCGGGTTCATCGCCATGGATACGATTGGGATCGGTGTACATACTCATTACTTTCTTTTTGACCTCGTCCGAAGAATCAGAAAGATAAATGCAATTGCCCAGCGATTTGGACATTTTGGCTTTGCCGTCAGTGCCCACCAAAGTCACGGCCTCATTGCCAACCAAAGCTTTAGGTTCCGGAAACACCCGACCGCCTGCCCCGAGCTTGGTCGAGGGGTACATCTGGTTGAATCGGTTGGCGATTTCGCGCGTCAGTTCTATGTGAGATTCTTGATCTTTGCCCACCGGCACCAAATCGGCCCGCACCATTAAAATGTCGGCCGACTGCAACACCGGGTAAGACAGTAAACCTAGCGAAGCATTTTCTATTTTTAGATCGCGCATCACTTCTTTTAAGGTAGGTAGTCTTTCTAAACGCGAGGTGGAAACCAGCATGGAAAACAAAAGCGCGAGGTAAGCAACTTCTGGCACCTCGGACTGGCGATAAAAAATAACTTTTTGTGGATCCAATCCCACCGCCAAATAATCCAACATCAACTCGCGGATATTTTCATTGAGCTTCTGGATATGTTCCTTTTCCGGTTTGGTGGTTAAGGTGTGCAAGTCGGCCAGAATTATAAAAGTTTCGTAGTCGTTTTGGAGCGCGACCCGATTTTTCAGCGTACCCACGTAATGCCCCAGATGCAGTTTCCCGGTGGGCCTGTCGCCGGTTAAAATTCTTTTTTTCATAGTGCCTCCGCCAGGATTTGAACCCGGAATACGACGTCCGAAGCGTCGCGTGATATCCGTTTCACTACAGAGGCCTGCTAATTACCTAATTACTAACTACTATTTACTAATTACTTGATTATTGCTAGCTTCCTTAAGAGTCAATATAGCATAGCTACCTTTGTATTGACAAGATAGTAACAATATGCTACAATGAGTATATCGCGCAAAGACGCGGTTTTTTGTTGCTTATCTGTGAGCATAGCGAACAGCTATAAGCAACAACCCCGCTCCAAGTCTGGCAAATACCAGCTTGGTGGAATATCGAGAGCCGCAGGCGTATTGATTGAAAATGTTGGAAGTAGAAAGCTCTCGGCTAGACTTGGTGTGGGGTGTTGGCTGCTCGCGGCCGGGCCGCAAACTATGATAAAAATATACAAAAAAAACACTGTTTTACGCTTAATACTCGCCCTAATAGTGGTGGCTTCTTGGCCAGCTCAAACCCAAGCCGCTTTCATAGATTTTGACGGCATTGGCTCTTGGTTCAAGGACAAAGTAACCGCCATCGCTTGGGCGGAAAACCTGTCCGAACCGGCCGAGCTTGGTCTTAAAACCATAAACGGCACCGCCCTGATGCCCAGCGTTCAGCCCTTGGTGGGTGTTCTTGAGGTCTATGAAATCTTTGTCACTGGTTACTCTTCCAGTGTGGATGAAACCGACAGCACACCGTTTATCACTGCTTCGGGCGAATATGTGAGAGACGGCATTGTGGCGGCCAACTTCCTGCCGCTAGGCACTAAACTAAAAATCCCCGAGTACTTTGGCGGCAAAATCTTCACGGTCAAAGACCGCATGGCCAGAAAACACAGCGAGAAAGTGGACGTTTGGTTTTCGTCCAAGGAACTGGCCAAATCTTTCGGCAAGAGAAAACTTCAGGTGCAGGTTATAGAGGAAGCGATATAACCGATTTAAGAACCACCCCTCCGATCGGAGGGGTGGTTTGTTTGGTGCCCCAGAGAGGACTCGAACCTCTAACCTTTGCAGGACAGCGTCCTAAGCGCTGCGCGTATTCCAATTCCGCCACTGGGGCAATAGTTAAATACTATAAAAATAAGTCAGACCACGCACTATTGACATACATTAGCTTTTGATATATCATAACATAATCACAGACCACGGCAAGTTGTTTGAAAAACTAACCAAAAAAGGAGGACTGCGATGGCAAACGACGGATTGCTGGTGAGGATAAACTTCTGGTCGGTGGTGGCAACCACCACCGCTATCAGCGGCATGCTTTGGAGCTGGATCGGTACTTTACTGATCCTGTTTCTTGGGGTAATGGCCGTCTATGGTTTCGTGGTACTGTTGATGGTACTGGCCAAAAAAAATATCCTATTCACTATCGTAGAAGAGGGCCAAGCCAAAGGGATCACCATCTTTGGCAGGGCAAACCGGTGTTTGCTGTCTTACACTTCCCACCGATTCAATGGAGAGATTGATTGGGAAACGCACCGCCGCAGTGATGAGTTCTGGGAAATCACCAGGTTAGGGAAAGACGATGATCGTCCCGAGGAAAAACGACTCTGGTTTAGATTCATACACCACACGCTGGGTATTGATCTAGGCGGGTTGAGATGGATAGGCATCTGGCCTTTCTATAAAATTCACCGCTACGATTTTCGTTGGACGTCTCTCCGTGGACAGCTGCCCACGGGCTACACCGCGGGCGCCACCAACTACGAACAGACCCGCGTTCAGAACATAGACTACATTCTGGTTCAGCAAGCCACCTACCTTCTTGATCTTACTGGCATAGAAGATCAGGATCAGCTCTCAATAAAAATCAAACTGGTCTGGACCACGCAGGTGGTTAATCCATTCAAGGCCCTGTTCCGGGTTCGCAACTGGCTGGAAACGTCTGCCGACAGACTTCTGACTCACATCCGGCGAAACTTCGCCGCCAATACCTGGAAAGTTTTCCAATCCCAAGAAAACATAAACGTAATGCTCCAACCTATCGCCGACGAACTGGAACGGCTCTACGGCGTAAAGACAATCGGCGTTGAGGTGATTGAGCTGATACCGCCAGAGGAGTTCCGGGGTGCCGCCGAGAAAATCCGCATGGCCCAAGCCGACGCCACGGCCGCGGAACACGAAGCTAAAGCCGCGAAGCTTAGGGGCGGGGGCGAAGCCGAACGTATAAAAAGCGTAATGGCTGCCGCCGCGGATCTGGGCGATAACGGCGTGGCCATGAAAATCGCCGAGGATCTGGCTAAAGGCGGCAAAGCCGTGGTGGTTATGGGCGCGGCCCGCGATCTGGTGGCAGACATACTAGGAAAAGCAAAGAGGGAGGAATAACATGAACTGGCAAACTGTATGGAACAAGGCCCGGTACGCCATTGTCCCATTGGTGTGTCTTGCGGGAATCGCAATCGCGGTATTCTATGGAACCGGTCGGGGGACCAAAGTTGAACAAAAAAGGGCGGGAACAACTGAAAAAGCCAGCCGTCCCCGACAGGACAGAATAGACCCCGACGCGGCCAAAAGATATGGCGACGCCTTCGCTGCGCATCTTTCCAGGATGGACAGGCTGGCCGCCCAAAGAACGGCCCGGGACCTCGTACGAACAATGGCGCAGCTGGAAACGGAGCGTATATCTTTGGATGACGCACGCTCGTCAACTAGGAACTCGGCATTGGGTATGTTGACTCAAGGCAACTTCCGAGTGGAAATGAGCGAGGTCTCCAAAGAAATAGAAAATCCGTCGCCGAAGAACACCAAAGACTGGCTGGACGGGATTCTGGACGCCAATCCCAGGAAGTTCCTGTTTGTGATAGTCATCGTCCTTGTGGTGGTATTGTTAGTAGGAGCAATACTGGGTAAAGCCGAGATTAGGAGGATGGCTTGGACCATGGCCATAATCCTCATCGCTTTCCTTGTGGTGAACCAATTCTGGAAAAGCGGCGGTTCAACCTCCGCTCAAGGGAACCCCGCTTCGGTTTCTACTCAACAGCAAACACGGCAAAAAGTGATCAGGGTGCAAATACCAGAAAATAATCAGCTGTCCGAATGGGTAATGCTCCCACCGGGGAGTGTGGGTAACTGGCGGGCTCCTGGCAATATTGAGTTTTTACTCCCCAACGGCAAAACAATAAAGGTTGCTGACGGAAACACCAATTACAGGCTCGGTGGGGTACACAAGTTCCGGCTCCGTGGAGACCCGGGAGAAGCGGTCTTCACGCTAAACTAACAAGTTCCTTCAACCCCGCCCCGACTTCACGTCGCGGGCGGGGATTTTATTTTAGCCAAGGTGTATGGTGTATAATGTAATCAAAATGTTCTTTGGAGTTCTTTGAAAACAGAAAGGATATTGCTATGGCCGATAAAAAAGTTTTGGCTGGCGCGGCGGGGTTATTTGACCCGATCCTGCGCCAACTGGCCCAACGGCTGGCGCAGTCCGTTTCTCCGGACAGTCCGTTGCGAACCGAAGGCGTTGAATCGCTTATTGGGGCGGTCAAGGGTTTCGCCGAAGTCTACGCCGAAAGGTTTCCGGCGTTGTCGGCCGTGGCCGTGGAAAAAGCCACCGACTTTGCCGATTTTTTGGCGGTATTTTTGGCCGAAGACGGCGGTTTAGTAAAAACGCAAGGTCTGCTGAAAAACTTCCTGGCCGATGCGGCCGAGCGCCTAAAAAAAGCCGCGGATCCCAAAGTGGAATTTGAAAGAATCAATTTGGAACTGGGTTTTATAAAAGACATCGCTCGCACGGCCGCTCAAAAACCAGAAATAAAAGACAGCCCAACAGCGCTAGCTTTAACTGAATCCTTGGGAAGATTAAACCAATCGCTGGAAAAAACACGCGACTGGCTCAAAAAACCAAAGGAGGCGGATCATGGCGGCCCTGATTGACGCTCTAGCTAAAACTGTAAGCTTGCTAA
Source organism: Minisyncoccia bacterium (assembly GCA_049274895.1). Classification (GTDB taxonomy): domain Bacteria; phylum Patescibacteriota; class Minisyncoccia; order JACQLN01; family JACQLN01; genus JACQLN01. The sequence goes on along the minus strand of JBASTM010000003.1, from coordinate 30,111 downwards.
CGGAAATCGCCATCTCGGGAGCCGAGGCCGCGTTTGAGAAAGCCAAACCAACCGCGAGAATTTACTTAAAGTCGCTCATAATCACCACGCTGACTGGATTACTACTGATACCTATACTGGTAATTCTGAAAGCGGTTACCGGACTGTCCATTTTTGGATACCTGGCGGCTTTCTTGGCGATCATATTCACTGCTATCCTCGGCCTACTATACGCGCCCTTGGGCTTGGTGATAGGTATGTTATCCGGGAAAACGATAAACCCGGCGGAAGCCGGCGAGCGCTACCTAAAGTTTATAGGCCCCGTGATTTTCGCGGTTCTGATGGCCTCGTTGTATCTGGCCAGGGTGCCTTGGGAAAGAAATGCCGAAGCGTTGCCGGTTCTCATCATCGCCGCCGCGGCTGTGGTGTTGGGAAGTTATATTTGGGGCGGCTGGCTCTCGGGCCGGTTTTACACTTTCGTGGCCATAGTCATTATGTCCCTGACCACTTTGTCGTTCTTTCTGCCTAAGGTTTTTGAAACCCTGGCCCAAAAATTTCGCCGATTGGACACGAATATGGCGGAGTTGATGGGCTATCGCGAACCTGATCCTGTAATACATCCTCCAAGTGGAGGTTTAACTTTCGCTCAACAAAACGCTACTTTACGTCAATTAGAGGCCGATGAACTGCTCTTTGATGAAATGCGCGGCCGAGCGCGGACAAAAGCCGCCCGGGACTCCATCAACGCCGTCCATGCCGTGGCGATCAAGACTTTACGGGCACAGCTCGGGATGTCCGATGAAGATATGCGCCGGTTGGCCGCTATGCTTGAAAAAAGAAAAAAAGAAAAAAACCGCCAATAAAAACACAGCGAAACACAAATCCCCTCCGACGCAAAGTCGGAGGGGATATTTTAACGCGATAAAACCAAACAAGATCTAAGACCCACCAACACCACCACCTATCAAACCAGTGGCCACGTTGACGATGGCATAAACCAATGCGCCCACGATTATGCCTATGATGGCATAGACAACAACCGTTTTGCCTTTTTTGGCATTATCCTCGTTGGCACCAGCCGTAACATAAAGATAAGCTCCGTAAACCAGCATAATGGCCGCTATGACCGCAACCAGACCCACAAAAGAATTGATAATGGTTGTAATCGTACCCTTAAATTGGTCAACATTATCTATATCTTGTCTGGGTTGTAGACCGGTAATTTGAGCTAAAGCGTTTGAGCCAAAAGCGCCCAGCATCCCCGCCGCCGCGGCCGCCCGTAAAGCCAAATTTTTAATTGTGTTCATTTATATTTGAGATACTTAGGTTAATTTTAAGAATCGACCTGTTGATACTATTTTATAGCATCCCCGCCCAATTATGCAAATCCAGTTATCCCGTTAGAAGTAAGCCGCCCTTAGGCGGCTGACGCCGTGCCTTCCAGGCAGGGCGGACTTCTAACATCCTCCCGGCGAGTAATCAACGCCGATAACACTGCAGGTTACATAGACTATGGCTTTGGAAAGCCCCAGCACCACCAAACCCACCACCACGTAAAGTATGATACTTTTGGCCTTTTTGACGTTATCCGGGCTGGTGCCGGCCAAAACAAAAAGGTAGGCGGCGTAAACCAGCATCAACACAGCGATGGGTGCGGCCAGCACCGCCAGAAAGTTTATGATCCTGTCTATAACATCCGGGATACTATTGATGCCTTGCAAGGGATTGGTAATTGTGACATCTCCACCAAAAGAACCGTCTGAACCACCATCTACAGGACCTCCACTTTCTGCAGAAACAAAAACAGGCGTTAATAATAAAAATAATTTATAAAGCAATCCGCGCATATTTATTATCATATCATTGCTCAACTGCCATCAGCAATTGAAAGCCGACCGCCGGTCCGGGTCTTGATCCAAATCGGTTTTAAGTTCAAAATGCCAATTTTCCCGCTTAAGAACGCACCAGCCGTTCGGCTTCATAACCTGATTGAATAACGTGGCTTGGTAGCATTTGGCTCCACCTTCACTTTGCTGGCACCACACATCCACGGCTTTGCCGGTGGTGTGGCGGCAATTAAATCCGTCGTCTTTAGGTATGCATGTTTCCACCCCGCCTTTTTTGACCTCACATCTATCGGCATCAGGATTCACGCAGTTCTGATTCACAAGTTCAATTTGACGGTCTACATGCCTAAAGCCGGATGTAACCACCAAAGTGATTCCGATTCCAGGTTCCGAAGCCGCAGCCGCGGCCGCCCTCAAGCTACTTTTAACATTATCCTGAAGCCCGTTTACATCCACGCCATCATTAATTTTAACATTGGCAATGTCGGTAGAAACAGACAGATCTCCGTCGGCAAACACAACCGGCGGCTCCGGGGCAATCAACAACTCCTCCGTTAAATTACCGATCTCAATGCCGGTTTTGTTTTCAAGCTCAACGCGCTCGCACTGAACCACAAAGCCGCGGCTGGTAAAGCTGGAGCTGGCCACACTGCCTGCTCCGGCAAAAAAACTTACAATATACGAGGCGGCCAAATAGGCGCTATAGACAATCACCAGGCCAATCACAGTGTTTTTTAAGATGCTTTTACCTTTGGTTATACCAGCCGGGCTGCCGGAGGAAATAAGAAAAGTATAACCGCCCCAAAAAATCAAAAGTATGGCCACGATCGGCACCAACTGGATGGCCACAAAATTAAAAATATTCTGGGTTAAAGTAAATAAATCGCAGAGCGTGCAGTTTATGCCGGTGCAGGGAACCAGTGCTGCGAGATAGGACCAATAAGACTTATAAGACATATAGTACTTATTTTAATAAATTAGTAACTTCCACTGCCGCTTCCTTGATGGCCTCGGCCGCGCTAGCTTGGCCTAAAGCCGCGGCGGTAATCATCCGCTCAAAAATTTTTTTAACTTCAACTTCGTCTGGTTGGGCCCAACTGGCCGCGTTGAGGGCCTGCTTGGCAAAAACATTCAAAACCGCGTCCGACGCGGTAAATTCAATCAGATCGCGCCGGGCCGGAGGCAGGTAACTAGACTGCAGATAACCAGCCGCGGCAGTGCGCCCCACAGCAAAAACCAAAAAATTCCAAGCGGCTTCTTTTTGCTGGCTGGCTTGCGTTACTGCGCCGGCTTGGTAAGAAGCGAAATTGATATCAAGATAAGAAGCATCGCGGCGCGAATCTTTTATTTGCGGTGCCGGAGCGAGGCCGAAATTGGAAACTTTACTTCTGATCTCTTTTAAATCTTTGGCATAGCCCAAATACATAGCCGTTTTACCGTCCGTAAACGCTTTTAAGGAATTGGGCATTCTGGAATTCCATGAATAAACGGGCTTGGAAGCATTGGCGAAACTGATGTAAAAATCCAGAGCGGCCAGACCCGGCGAATAAGTTTTGCCGTTCAAATTAACCGCGCGGTCAAACACGGCCTCACGGCCGTTGGGGCTTAACATTGTGGCGCCCGTCTGCAACATCAATAAGTTTAAAATATCGCTGGCATAATTGACGTTGGCCGCCGTACCCAAAGCCGCGCCCGAGCGGACAATGTCGCCGCGCTCGTTTTTTTGGGTCAACTGTTCCGCCGCCCGGTTAAATTCGTCCCAAGTTTTGGGCGGGCTCACCAAGCCGGCGTTGTTATAGAGCGATTTATTGTAATAAAGCGCCAGCGTATCCACGTAAAAAGGCAGAGCGTAAATTTTATTGGCCAGAACCAAATTCTGATGGGTCGCTTCAACAAAAGAATCCTTAAAAACCTGCGGGCTGATGACCTGGCTGGGGGCAGGAGCCAGTTTATTTAAATGCGTATGGAGCCAGGTGTTGTTTATGGTCGCTATATCCGGCCCGGCCCCCGCGGCCAAAGCATCCACCAATTCCTTTTCGTATTTGAGAGAATTTTTTTGGGTGTATTTTATTTTTACTTGGGGATTGGCCGTTTGGTAGGCCGAGATTGCTTGCGACCAATTAGCCGCGTCTTGAGTGCCCCAAAACTCCAGCGTGGCCGCCCCGCCGCCGCTGTCTCTGCGGCCAAAAACGAAAGCTAAAACGCCAACCAGCACCGCCAGGCCCACTAAAACAAAAATTATTATCCGGTATTTCATTAAATATAAGTCCTACTTGCCCCGCGTAGCCCTTCGGTCTGAGACCTCAGGATCGAAGACTTCAGCGAAGTGGGGTAGGTCTTATTTTATTTCTTAGTAAACAACAGTCCCCAATGATTGTTGGAAACGGTGATTTCTTTCACCAAGCTGAAGCCCACGCCCGCCAAATTTTTAGCTTCGTCTTTGGATAATTTCCAGCCGCCGTCTTGGGGCCCAAAAGGCGCGGCCGGCTCCCAATCTATCACCACCAATTCTCCGCCCGGCTTTAACACCCGCCTAGCTTCTTTAACTATTTCCGCTTTGCGCCGGGATTGAAACAAAATGTTGGCCAGCATAACCATATCTTGGCTGGCATCAGCTAATTGTGATCCACCTTCAATTTCCAAATCGCCCCTGACATAATTTACATTAAAAAGCCCTTGGGCTTGGGCGGCTGTTTTTATGGTGTCCAGTTTGTTTTGCAAAACATCCACGGCTGTCACAACTCCGTTCTCTCCAACCAAACGCGCCATAATCAAAGTGAAATAACCCGAACCCGAACCAAAGTCGCCGATGTTGGATCCGGCTTTGATGTTAAGATCGGTAATTATGGAATCTGGATTTAGAAATCCTCCGGAAATCATATTGGTCCTATTGGACCTATGGGTCCTATAAGGTTGTTATTGACGAAATCTGATCCCCGTCTTTCATCCGCATCACTCTAACGCCCTGGGTGGCCCGCCCCAGCACCGAAATATCTTTGATGGGCGTTCTGATTAACTGCCCCTTTTTGGAAATAACGATTAAATCTTCTTCCGGGCCCAGAATTTTGGCCGAAACAATCTCTCCAGTTTTAGAAGTGACTTTGGCCGTTTTTATGCCCGAACCGGCCCGCTTCTGCCGCTTGTACAGTTTAACCGGCGTTCTTTTGGCGTAACCCTTAGACATAACCACCAGCATTTCGGCGTCTTTATTGTGCGAACTGATAACATCGGCTCCGGAGACGCTATCCCCGGCTTTTAGCCGGATGGCGTTGACCCCCGAAGCAGTGCGGCCCATATCGCGCACATCCGATTCCGAAAATCTGATGGCCTGCCCATTTCTGGTAACCAGAATTATTTCGTCTTTGCCCGAAGTCAATTTGACCCAATCCAATTCATCACCCCCTTTGCCTCCTTTTAGTTTTATCGCAATCAGACCGGAACGCCGAACACCCGCAAAATCGGACACCTGGGTTTTTTTAATTATACCACCTCGCGTGATCATCACCAGAAACTTGCCGAGAGTTTCCTGCGTTTTGGATTTTTTGATATCAAACTTCACCGGCACGATGGCGGTAATGATTTCTTCCTGGGCGATTTCCAAAAAGTTCACCAGGGCCCGGCCTTTGGAAGTCCGCACAGCTTGGGGAATCTCGTGGACTTTGGCCAAAAACACCTTACCCGTAGAAGTAAAAAACAAAATGCTGTCGTGGGTGTTCGCCACCACCAGATGCTGGATAAAATCTTCCTCGGCCACACTGGCCCCAATCTTGCCCGAACCGCCCCGCTTTTGGGTGCGATAAGTGACCGGCGGCAGGCGCTTGATAAAACCGTCGCGGCTTAAGGTGATAATAACCTCTTCGTCGGGTATAAGATCCTCTTCGCTGAACTCGCCCACCCCGCTCGCATAAATCTTGGTGCGGCGTTCGCTTGGATATTTTTCTTTTATTTCCTTAAACTCGGCTTTAATCACGCCCAAAAGTTTTTTGGGATCGTCCAAAAGCTCGGTGTAGTAGTTAATAAGTTTTTTCTTTTCGGCCAGTTCGTCTTCTATTTTTTTCCTTTCCAAACCGGCCAAAGTGGCCAGGCGCATCTCCAAAATCGCGGTGGTTTGAAGTTCCGAGAGTTTGAACTTACTCATCAAGTTGGCGTGGGCTTCTTCGCGCGTTTCCGATTTTTTGATGGTCTCTATAACCGCATCAATATGATCCAAGGCCTGGGACAAACCCTCCAAAATATGTTTTCTCTCTTCGGCTTTTTTTAATTCAAATTTGGTTCGGCGCTCCACCACCACCCGGCGGTGGGCTAAACACTGTTCCAAAACGGATTTTAACGACAACACCTGCGGTTGGAGGCCGTCCACCAAAGCCAGCATATTCAAATGAAACGTTTTTTGCAGATCGGTCAGTTTGTAGAGTTTATTTAGGACTTTCTGGGGGTAAGCGTCGTTTCTTAATTCAATCACCACCCTGATGCCGTCTTTATCCGATTCGTCGCGGATATCTTTAATACCCTCTATCTTTTTTTCCTTAACCAGTTCGGCCAAATGTTCCAACATAGTGGCCTTATTAACCTGATAAGGAATTTCTTTAATGATGATGTTAAAACTTTTTGAACCCTCGCCCCGCGAAGCCTTGGCGGAGTGGGGCTTCGCTTCCACGATATCGGCCACGCCCCGAACCACCATCGGCCCCCGGCCCGAAGCATAGGCCTGCGTAATATCTTTTTTGCCGTAAATGGCGCCGCCGGTGGGAAAATCCGGGCCTTTTACAAACTGCATTAGGTCTTCGCTGGTGGCTTTGGGATTCTCAACAAAATAAATCAAGGCATCCATCACTTCCACTAAATTATGAGGCGGAATGTTGGTAGCCATACCCACCGCAATGCCCACCGAACCGTTCAAAAGCAGGTTGGGTACTCTGGAAGGCAAAACCGACGGCTCCTCGCGAGTGCCGTCATAAGTGGCGTTCCAATCCACGGTTTCCTTATCTATATCGGTAAGCATTTCTTCGGCCATGGTTTCCATACGGCATTCGGTGTAGCGGTAGGCCGCCGGCGCGTCGCCGTCTATGGAGCCGAAGTTGCCCTGGCCGTCCACCAGCGGATAGCGGAGCGAAAAATCCTGGGCCATGCGGGCGAGAGCGTCATAAATGGCGGCGTCGCCGTGCGGATGGTATTTGCCGATGACGTCGCCCACCACCGTGGCGCACTTTCTGTATTTGGCGCTGTGGCGAAGACCGTTTTCGTGCATGGAATAAAGAATCCGGCGGTGGACCGGCTTTAAGCCGTCCCGAACGTCGGGCAAAGCGCGCGCCACAATAACACTCATGGCGTAGTCTAAATACGCCTCCTGCATTTCCTGTGTAATTTCTCGCGGCTCGATTCTCATATATGTCTTATAGGACCTATTGGTCTTATTCTATTGGCAGTTCATACACCGGTCTTTCTTTTTTATCGTTTTGACTCGCCTCCCAACCAGTTTTGTATTCCGTTATTTTATCGGTTAGATCTTGCTTAAAACCCTTAAACCCCTCCGCCAAACTAGCTAGCGGGCTTAGCAGTTTGCCCTCGCCGCCTAAAACTCTCTCGGCACCCGACATAGGCGATGAACTTATTTGGGCCACTTGATTCTTAAACAGCCAAACCCAAAAACCGGCCAGCACAAAAAAAGAGACCACCAATAGCGCGATCAAGATCCGCTGTTTGGTTCTTTCAGATTTTTTTTGCAGATTGTAAATAAAATTATAAAACGACATTGGCGCGATGCTAATCCACTAATTCGTGCGCATTTGTATATTGGTGTCGCGCTAGACCGCATTCAACACCACTACCTCCGTTTCCTCCTGCGGCAGGTCTTTCTTCTTGATGTTTAACTTGTTCTTTGGCTCCGCCTCGGAAGCGCCCATTTCTTTTAAAAAGGTTGATGGTTTTTTGGCGGCGTCATAGCCCATGGGCACGATAATTCTCGGCTCTATTTGACCCACTATTTTAGAAGCGGTCTCGTTTTGCTCGCCGGTTTCGCCCACGTCTATAACCAAAACATCAACATCCGACAAGCTTTCCAGTTGGGCGTCGGAAAGCTCTTGGTCCAAACCCGCTAGATAACAAATTCTAATACTCTCGGTTTCTATTATATAAACAGTGCCGCCGCCGAAATCGCCTAAGCCCAATACAAAAAAGCCCTTAACATCGTATTCACCGGGGTTATTTACAATAAACGAGTTGGTTTTAGCGGGCGCTTTGACTTCGCGGGCTGGCGATAACAGCACCACCGAAGCCGCCTTGGCCGACTTTAATTCTTTTTCCAAATCCAAAGGATCCACTACCAACGAGTGCCCCCCGCTGTCTATGCCTACTGAATTTTGCCCGTACCAAAACAAATTCATACCTATAAGTCCTATTGGTCTTATGGGTCCTATAGGACCTATTTTAATTGCATCAAAATTTTACCACACCCCTTCTTTTTTCTCACTATTGACATAAATGTCTATGATTGGATTTTATTTTTTGAGTAACCTCACAAATTCCTCTGGAGAAATTCCAATATCATGAAGAATACCCCGCAGAGTGCCTCGAGGGAAATCTCCGGTGTGGCGCGCCACTGTAGTCATTCTTCCGTCGGAATGCTTAAAAATCAAATGAGAGCTTCCCCGTTCGGGGTGCTCCAAAAAACCGAGTCCCTTCAAAACTTTAATGAGTTGCCGATGCCTGATAACCGGCAATTTAGACATGAACCGGAGATTTCTTTCCCGAATAAATTTTAATAGTTTCTACAATCTCAACGCCTTTATCTTCCGGAATAATCTCGCCATCAGCTTGCAGACTGCGCAAATAAACATCTATAGCGTCTCGGATATTTTCCCTAGTAGACGTTAGAGTTTTGCCCCAAGTATGACAACCCGGCAGAGCCGGCACATAGCCATGGAAAGTGCCGTTTTCGTCGGGTTCTATAATAATTCGATAAGTGTAAGTAGTTTCCATAACAATAAAACTCTATCACACCCCTTCTTTTTTCTCACTATTGACAAGACAGTATATATTTGCTACAATTAAAGATAGGTTAAGTTCCTTTCCAAACACCTTTCAAAAGGAGTTGTAATTGTGAATAAGGCATACGCACTTGCTACTACGGCTGTGGTCGTGCTGGCACTCGCCGTATACTTGTACCAAACGCCAGCAGAAACCCAGAGCGCACAACAATTTCACCATCAGAGTACTGCGAATTTGGTTGTCAAAGAAATCCTGTACATCAAAGATCCGCGAACCGACATCTGTTTTGCCTATTACTGGGGCGACAGCGGTCATGATGGACCAGCTCTGGGTGGACCAGGACCAGCTCTGGCTACAGTCCCCTGCGAGGCGATTCCACCGCATCTGCTTATCGTGGCAGCAGAGTGAATTGTCGCTCCTTAAAACCCAGAAAGACCCTCTTCTGGCCAAAAGGAATACCGGTCCAGACGAAATCAACCCCACCACCCCCGACATCACGTCGGGGTCTTTTTTTATTCTAGGCCCCTGTAAACATCTTTGCGGTGACGGATTCGCAATAATATCAAGGAATATTTATTAAATGAGTAAACTAAACGATGCGTTCCAATTCTAACCCGCCATAAATCTGTGCCAATTTTTAATTTTTTAGACTTAAGCGAAACATCCACTGGATTTGACTTCAACACAGATAAAACCGCATCGGTTTTGGTAAAAATATCTCTAGAAACTTCAGCCAGATCTTTTCTAAATTGTGACGTTGCGAAAACATTCCGCATACGACTTAAAAAGGACCCTATTTAAGGTCCTTTAACGATTTAATCTTTTTAAGCTTCCCGCCCTTAGCTTCTTTAACAGATTTCTCAAGCCCTAACAAAAATTCCTGTTTATACTCTCCTAATTCTTCTAAAACCTCCTCTGCCAATTCAGTGATTTCAGAACCAACACTAAACAATCGGCGTATCTTATTGACGCTTAATGGAGTTATTTCTGTTTTATTTTTAGTTGTAGCCCCATTCATAAGTAGATATATTACCACACCCCTCTTTTTTTCTCACTATTGACAATAGATATATTAACATAGTAAATTATATAAAGTTAGACAATCAATCGCCGGAGGTAACCGTTATGGCTTACGCTGTGGTTTTACCCAACCGCGAGTGTAAGAATTGTGGCTCTTTGAAAGGTAGGGATATTGCCGCCGTTTTGGGTAAGACGGTGGTTATAATAAACTTCCGATGTTCTTTGTGCCGCCTGGAGTTTTGCCTGGACTGTGTGAGAAGTCCAACTGATGGAGATGGATCTTCTTTCATCTGCCCGGGATGCGAGGCCCATCTCCAATTGCCGCCGCCACCTTAATATTATCTAGCCAGAAAGACGAGAGCCGGTGGAGAATGCGGGCCTGACGAGTCTTTGACTCATTCCGCCCCCGACGCCAGGTCGGGGGTCTTTATTTGCCTTTACCGCAACATTTTGATATAGTTTCTAACCATGGAAAATGAATTGAACAATGCTGCGGTGGCCAGCCCCCCAACGATCACCATGAAAGAATTGCTTCAGGAAAAAAACGTCCCTTTGGCCCTGCCTAAAGAGGGTGATGTTATGCCGGGCACGGTTATAGAAAAAGCCCGCAACAGAATCTACTTGGATCTTAACAATTTTAGAACGGCTGTTTTGTATAAAACCGAAATTGAGGCCTCCAACAACAACTTTCAAGACATCAAAAAAAGCGATGTTTTGACGGTAAAAATAATAGAGTTGGAAAACAAAGACGGCTACGTGGAGGTTTCGCTGACCCAGGCTTCGCTGGACCAATCTTGGGAAGAAATCAAAACTCTAAAACTAAGCGGCCAAACCGTAGAAGTTAAAATCAGCGGCGCCAACCGCGGCGGTTTGGTTACTCAACTAGGCGGTTTGGATGCTTTTTTGCCGGTTTCTCAACTCTCTAGCGTCCACTACCCCCATGTGGAGGGCGGCGACAAAGAGGAAATCTTGAAACTGCTAAAAAAATTTATCGGTCAGACGCTGATAGTTAAAGTTTTGGATTACGACCAAAAAAATGCCAAGGTCATCCTGTCCGAAAAAGCCAAAGCTTCTAAAGAATTGGAAACCAAACTGGCTAGTTACCAGGTCGGCGACACAGTTGCCGGAGAGGTTTCGGGTTTGGTTAATTTCGGCGCCTTTATAACTTTTAACGGCATTGAGGGCTTGATCCATATCTCGGAAATTGGCTGGCAATTGGTGGAAAAACCAAGCGATGTTTTGAAAATCGGCGAAAAAATACAAGCCCAGATTATTGATATCGGCCACGACAAAATTTCACTTTCACTCAAGGCCTTAAAGCCCAACCCCTGGGACAGTGTGGAGAATAAATACAAAAAAGGCGATGAGGTTACGGGCACGGTGGTCAAATTTAATCCCTTCGGCGCCTTCGTTAAATTGGATGCCGAAATCCAGGGGCTAGCCCACGTTTCCGAATTCAAAACCTATCAAGATATGACTGCGGCCATAAAACTGGGCCAGAGTTATCCTTTTAAGGTAACTACCCTAGAGCCCAAAGAATACAAATTGGCTTTACAGCCGGCTTTTGAATTAAAACCAAACCTTTCGGAGGACAACTCTATCCCTCCCTTGACTTAAAATAAATAAGGTGATTAAGTAGTAGATTATGAAGGATGTATTAAAAAACATACTTTTCGCCTTGGTGATCTTTATCGTGCTGGTTTCACTTTTCTCGGGCGCGGCCGACGTTTTCAAAAAAGAGAAAGTAATTTCCCTGTCGGAACTGGCGCTCCAAGTCAAAGAAAATCAGGTTAAAAAAGCGCTCATCAGCGGCGATAAAGTGACACTGACCTTGGCCGACAATTCCGCCGCCGTGGTTTACAAAGAGCCAGCCGGTTCGTTTTTAGATAGCTTAAAGAATTTGGGCGTACCAGAAAAAAACATAAGCGCTTTGGATATTCAGGTAAAAACCGAAAGCGGACTGGGTTACTTTTTAATTAACATTCTGCCGGTTATTCTGCCTTTTTTGTTGATATTGCTTTTCTTTTGGTTTATGTTCCGCCAAGCCAAAGCCGGCCAAACCCAGGCTTTCAGCTTCGGCGCTTCGCAAGCCAAGATATTTGATCCCACTAAAGAGAAAATAACCTTCAAAGACGTGGCCGGCGCCCAGGAGGCCAAAGAAGAATTAAAAGAAGTGGTGGAGTTTTTGAAAAGCCCCGGCAAGTTTTTAAGCATGGGCGCCAAAATTCCCCGCGGCGTTATTTTAATCGGAGCGCCCGGCACCGGCAAAACCCTTATGGCCCGGGCCGTAGCCGGCGAAGCCAGTGTGCCTTTTTTTCATATTTCCGGTTCGGAGTTTGTGGAAATGTTCGTGGGCGTGGGCGCCTCTAGGGTGAGAGATCTTTTTAGAAACGCCAAAAAGCACGCCCCGGCCATTGTGTTTATAGACGAAATCGACGCGGTGGGCCGCCACCGCGGCGCCGGTTTGGGCGGCGGGCACGACGAGCGCGAGCAAACCCTAAACCAGATTTTGGTGGAGATGGACGGCTTTGAGCGCGATACCAATGTCATCGTCGTGGCCGCCACCAACCGGCCCGACATTCTGGATCCGGCCCTGCTGCGCCCGGGCCGCTTTGATCGCCGGGTCATTATTGACGAGCCCGACATTAAAAATCGCGAAGAAATTTTGAAAATACATGTTCTCGGCAAACCTTTGAGCCAAGATGTGAACCTGAGAAAAATAGCCGAACGCACGCCCGGTTTTAGCGGCGCCGATCTGGCCAACTTAACAAACGAAGCCGCTATTTTAGCCGCGCGCCGCAACCAAAAAGAAGTCACTCAAACCGACTTGGCCGAATCCATAGAAAAAGTGATGCTGGGCCCGGAACGAAGAAGCAAGGTTTATTCACCTAAAGAAAAAGAGATCGTGGCTTTTCACGAAGCCGGCCACGCTTTAGTGGCATCTTCTTTGCCTCAAGCCGATCCGGTGCATAAAATCTCCATAATCTCGCGCGGGCGCGCGGGCGGCTATACCTTAAAATTGCCTAGTGAAGAAATAAATTTTTATTCCAAAACAAAATTTATAGACGAACTGGCCACCCTCTTGGGTGGCTACGCGGCCGAAAGAACGGTCTTTAATGATGTCACCACCGGGCCGTGTTCCGATCTTAAAATCGCTTCCGATTTGGCGCGGCGCATTGTGACCGAATACGGGATGTCGGAAAAAATGGGTCCAGTTACTTTCGGCGACAAAGAGCGGTTGGTGTTTTTAGGCAAGGAACTTTCCGAACAACGCAACTATTCCGAAAATGTGGCCGCTAAAATAGACGCGGAGGTAGCCAAGTTCATAGACAAGGCCTACAAAACCGCGCTTAAAATCGTAAAAGAAAAAAGGAGCGCACTCAATAAAATCGCCCAAGTGCTGATAGAAAAAGAAACCATCGAACAGCGCGAGTTTGAGGAATTAATGAAAAGCATGCAGATCTCCGGCGCCGCGGCTTAAACGATTCTGACTTATTTGATACCAAAAACTCCCCTTAGGGGGAGTTTTTGGTTGGCTTAAACAGCTGATTTTCCTCATATTGACAAATATATATATATTTGCTACAATTAATAATAGATCCTTCTATCCAAAATCGTATCTTCCAAGAGGAGGAAAAGGTGAAAGAGACACTCTCCATCCTATCCGGTATCATCTGGCTGGCCGGATACGTACCATATATCCGCGCCATCCTGAAAAAAGAAGCTCAACCAGTCAAAGCATCATGGATCATCTGGACAATCTTGAGCATCATCACGCTTACAGGGATGTTCTTAGAAAAAGCGGTCAATGGATTGAGTGTGGCAGTCACTATTGGCGATCTTTCGGTTTTGGGCCTGACTATAAAGTACGGAATACCGGGTTGGACCAGACTCGACAAGTTCTGCTTTGCCGGCGCGACGCTGGGACTTGCACTCTGGTTCACATTCGAAAACCCAGTGCTCGGAATCGTAACCAGCCAGGTAATCGTGGTTATTGGTTCCATACCAACATTCGCCTCGATCTGGAAAGATCCGAGCCGGGAAAACAAACTGGCCTGGACGCTGTTCTGGGCCTCCTGCATCTGCGCCGTCCTCGGCATTAAGCGCTGGGCCTTTGCCGATGCTTCCCAGTCGGTAACGTTTCTGACAACAGAAACTTTCATCATGTACCTTCTCTACATCCGCCCATCATTTTCGAGAGCCTCCCGAAACTCCCGAGACCTGACCGAAGAAGGAGGTGAACTTCGATAAAAACCACATTCCCCGAGCATGCGATCGCATGCTCGGGGATTTTTTTATCAATCCTTGAAGAATAATCTTTTTTTAGCTACAGTGTTAAACATAGGTGGGGGCGTGTAGCTCAATTGGTTAGAGCACAGAGCTTATACCTCTGCGGTTCCTGGTTCGAGTCCAGGCACGCCCACTTAATTAGCTACATTCTCCTCCCCCCTCTCTCTCCTCTCTCTCCATTCTCATGCTGCAGCTTTGAAATGAAAAAAGTTTTAACAACCGACGAAACAACCAACGAAATCAGCAGAAAATCTAGGCAATCAGGCCAAAATGTTTCTTAAAAGCCAGATCATCATCAAAAGAATTAACTTCCAATAACCTTACATGAGGTCTAAGATTATAGAACTCCACCACGTAATCTATCTCATTTTTACACTTATAAGGTATAATAAAAGCGCTTTCTTGGTATTGAACAAAGCCCAATTGTTTAAGCAGCGATCTTAGAACTTCTCGCTCTTTTTTCCTTTTGTCGGGAATATCAAACATAACCATACGCCACCGGCCGTCCCATGTTGATGGTTTTTTGACTGTCATGGTATCCATGTTATAGCTTAACGCTTTTCTTTTGCCGTTTTCGGAAAGAACCACCGTCATAGAACCATTGGGATGTTCTTTGGTTTCTATAAGCCGCGATTGATAAAGAGTTTTTATGGCTCGTTTCAAAGAGTTCTCGTTAATCTTACGCCACTCGTCGGCCACGCTTTTGATAACACCAAAATATCTTTGAGGGGATCCGGCCAAAGACAAACCCACTCCTCCTAAGAGAAGCAACAACACTTTCTTCTGGGTCGGCCCGAGTTTGTTAAAATACCTTGACTCCATTTTAAGTTTAAGTAAATTATACCACCATTTTCACTATCCCTCATCCATCTTCAAGCTCCAGCATTATCTTGTAATACTTTCATACTAGACTTAATTAGACTAATGTTACTTGTGATACTGCCTGCTTACTACAATAATAATGTTCTACGTGGAACAAAAACTCTCAAATCATATAAAAATAGGTAAAATTGGAGAAAATGTCGCTTGTCGTTTTCTAAAACAGAAAGGTTACGAGATATTAGAAAGGAATTTTAAAAGAAAATGGGGCGAGATAGATATTATTTGCTCAAAAAAGGAATCTATACTCAACTTGTTATGTTCCACGTGGAACAGAGGCATAAGAAATGTTCCACGTGGAACAAATGATAACAAATTAGTGTTTGTGGAAGTAAAAACATTAAAAAATACCAATTTTCTGACACCAGAAGACAACTTAACCTCAAATAAACAAAGAAAACTTATCAGAACATGTCAATTATACATTTCAGAAAAGGGCATAAATCCAGACATAGAGTGGCAAATAGATGCTATATTGGTGGAGTTAGATACCAATAAAAGAAAAGCAAAAGTCAAACATTTGAAATCCGCTATCTATTAATATCTACTAAATATTATAATAATATAATCACTTGTAATTATTCACTATCATGCTCCAGCATTTTGATGATATATTATAGGTTATAGGATGGGGGAGGGTATAAGGGTACAGTCGTGTGTGACGCTGTGTATAACCAAATGTATAAGTATATAATCAATAGATTTGCTAAAAATATAAAGGGGTGTTAACATTAAAAAAATGAATTAAAGCAACCGAAAACGAATATCCATATATTCGGTGTGTTGGTTTATGCTTACTACAAAACAAAAGGAGAAATTAATCAAATCCTTTCAAGATCACGAAAAAGATACGGGATCGGCCAGTGTCCAAGTGGCCGTAGTCACCGAGGAAATAAATCGGCTGGCTTTGCATCTAAAAAAACACCCCAAAGATAACCACTCCCGCCGAGGACTGCTCAAAATGGTGGCTAAAAGAAAAAGTTTATTAGACTATTTATCCAAAAACGACGAGAAAAAATATAATTCCCTGATTCGCAAATTAGGGCTAAAGAAATGAGCGTTATCAAACATAAAGAACAAAGGGTGGGGGTGTTGATAGATGTACAAAATCTTTACCATTCCGCCCGCAACATTTATTCCAGCCGAGTAAATTTTAAAGAAGTTTTGAAATCAGCCATCAGCGGCCGCAAGTTGGTGCGGGCCATTGCTTATGTGATTAAAACCGAAAGCGGCGAAGAAAAATCTTTTTTCGAAGTCCTGACTAAATTGGGCATAGAAATGAGGGTCAAAGACCTGCAGATTTTCCCAGGTGGGATGAAAAAGGGCGATTGGGATGTGGGCATGGCAGTGGACGCGGTGCGGTTGTCCCACACACTGGATGCCATTGTTCTAGTAACGGGCGATGGCGACTTTGTGCCCTTAGTGGAATACTTAAAATTCAACAGCGGCCTGCAGGTGGAGGTTATGGCTTTTGAAAGAAGCGCTTCCGGCAAACTGATAGAAGAAGCCGATATGTTTACCGACTTGGCTTCCGGCCCGCAGTATTTGTTGGGCAAAAATATTAACAAAAGGACCGGCTAACACGATCTGAAATGGAAATAAAAAAAGCCGAGATTGAAATCGGCGGCAAAAAACTGGTTTTAGAGACCGGGCGCCTGGCCGGGCAGGCCAACGGCGCGGTAGTGGCTAGTTACGGCGAGACAATGGTTTTAGCCACGGCGGTCATAGCCAAAACGGAGCGCATAGGCATAAACTATTTCCCTTTGACTGTGGACTTTGACGAAAAGCTCTATGCGGCCGGCCGCATCAAGGGCTCGCGCTGGGTAAAAAGGGAAGGGCGGCCGACCGACGAAGCCATTTTAACCAGCCGGCTGGTAGATAGAACCCTGCGCCCGCTTTTTAATTCCCGACTAAGAAACGAGGTTCAAGTCATACTCACCACCTTATCTTTTGACGGCCAAAATGACCCCGACATACCAGCCATAACCGCGGCTTCCGCGGCGCTTCTTATTTCCGGCATCCCTTGGAACGGCCCCGTGGCCGCTGTCCGGGTCGGACGCGATTCCAACAAACAACTGATAACCAACCCCAGCTACGCCGAAAGAGAAAAAGGCGATTTGGATTTGGTGGTTTCCGGGCCGGAGCATTTGGTTAATATGATTGAATGCGGTTCCAACGAAGTCAGTGAAAGTGATTTGGTGATGGCTTTCGAGAAAGCCCAACAAGAAATCCAAAAGCTTATTGAGTTTCAAAATAAATTCGCCGACGAAGTCGGACGCGGCAAAATTGCCGTCCCGGTACCTAAACCCGATGAAGCTTTAAGAAAAGAAATTAAAAGCCAGCTGGGAGTAAAGTTGGCGGAAATATTATCGGGGGAAAATTACGACGGTGTTGAAGAAATAAAAAAAGATTTGCTGGGCTGGCTGGCCGAGTCGGGTAAAAATCAAAAAACGCTAGCCGAGGCAGAAACGCTTCTAGAAGAAGAACTGAATGAAATAATGCATAAAAACACGCTGACCACTCAAAAAAGAGTGGATGGCCGGGCTATGGACGAAATCAGGCCGCTTTATATAGAAGTCGGCGTACTGCCGCGGACTCACGGCTCGGCCATTTTCCAAAGAGGCCAAACCCAAGCTTTGTGCGCCGCCACTTTGGCCGCGCCGGGTTTGGAACAATCTATTGAAACCATGGAGTTTGTGGGCACCAAACGTTACTTTCATCATTATAATTTCCCGCCGTTTTCCTCGGGTGAAACGGGGCGAGTGGGGTTTCCCGGCCGCAGAGAAATCGGCCACGGCGCTTTATCGGAAAGGGCTGTGGAACCCATCATTCCCTCCAAAGAAGAATTTCCTTACACCATCCGCGTGGTTACTGAAATTTTGTCCTCCAACGGTTCTACCTCTATGGCCTCGGTCTGCGGCTCCACTTTGGCCTTGATGGACGCAGGCGTTAAAATTAAAAAACCGGTGGCCGGCATCGCTATGGGCTTGTTTGTGGCCGACACCAAAAATCCCGACCAAAAATTTACGGTGATCACCGATTTGGCCGGACCGGAGGACCATTACGGCGATATGGATTTTAAGGTGGCCGGCACGGCCGACGGCATCAATGCTCTGCAGATGGATGTTAAGGTGTCGGGGTTGACTACTAAAATTTTAGAAGCGGTGCTAACCCAAGCTCGCTCGGCCAGGTTGGAAATACTCTCGGCCATGGCCAAAATTATCCCGGCCCCACGGGAGAAACTCTCACCTTATGCACCTAAGATCTTAACTTTGAAAATAAATCCTGATAAAATTAGGGATGTTATCGGCTCGGGCGGAAAAACCATCCACCAGATAACCGACGCCACTGGTGTTACAATAGATATTGAAGACAGCGGTTTGATATTCATCACCTCCGAAAACGACGACTCGGCCCAAAAGGCACTGGAATGGATTAAGAACATCACGCACGAGGTGGTGCCCGGTGAAATTTTTCAGGGCAAAATAGTAAGAATACTCAATTTTGGGGCTTTCGCCGAGATTCTGCCGGGCCAGCAGGGCTTGATCCACATTTCCGAGCTGGCGCCTCACCGCGTCAATAAAGTTGAAGATATTGTTAAAATCGGCGACATTGTGCCGGTGGTGGTTAAAAATATAGACAGCGAAGGCAGAATCAACCTCTCGTTGAAAGATGCTCAAGCCAATAAAAATACAAGCACCAGATAACAAACAGCAAATAAGTCCAAGGGTTGCGAGGCCCGTATCATCAGCCGGTTACGTTTAACGTAAAACCTTAAACGATACGGGCTTGTCCGCCGTAGGCGGGTTTCGTTACCCATTAACGCTAAACTTTTTGTTTGTGATTTGGATTTTGGGATTTGTAATTTAATAAAATGTCTGCTGCTCCCACAACTTCCAACCCCCAAACTTTGCCGACCTACCGCATCCGCACCATGGCCGGCGATCTTGAGGCCTTAAAAAAAGGCGAAGCCCCCGTCTCTAGCCCCATAACCGTTGAGCCGCCTGCAGCGCCGCCAGTATCAAAACCAACCGAGACAAATTCAGCTCCTCCGACACAGGAAAAGATAAAACCATCTTTCCCTAAAATAACTCTGCCGCCGCCGGGCTCATCCCCAAAATCAACCCCAACTTCTCCGGCAACCCTACCCCAACCCAACTGGCCGCCAGTATCAAAACCACGGCCTCCTTTTAATACGCCGATAAGCCAGCCAATTATGCCGCTTCCAAGACAAACACAATCTTTTTCTCAAGCCGGGCCTCCCCTGGATCTGCCCACAGATAGACCACCGCTTAGGCCCGCGCCACCAATTCCAAGGCCATTGACTCCACCACCTCTGCCAATTAGCCCGCTGGCCCCGAGCGTAGTCGAGAGGCCGACCCCGCCACGCAACCTACCGCCCAGCCAAACCCGACCTTTACTCCCGCCCCTGCCCAGACCGGCACCGCCGGCAGCTTTGCCGCCTCTGCCTCAATTACCCAAATCCGCTCCGGCCTTGAGACAAGCGGCAAGCGGCTCCAAGAAAAAATTAATTTTGATGGCTGTTTTGGGAGCCTTGATTCTCACTTTCGTGATCGGTGAAATCTGGTGGTTCTTTTTGCGCCAAGAACCCAGCGCGCCCACGGCTCAAGAATTATTGCCGCCGCCCCCAGAGCTTCAACCTTTACTGCCCCCGGCGGTGGAAACACCTCTAGCCACCGAACCGGAGAAACCATCAGGTTTATTGAATTACGACCGCATTCAAACCTTGGATCCGAGCAGTTTGACTAGTTTATCCGGCGATATTATTAGCCCAGACGAGTTAGTCAAAATAGCCATAGCGGCCTCGGACCCCGCCACAACCCTGCCAACCACACTAGCCGATGTTACCAGCGCGTTAAAAATAAAAATTCCGGCCGCGGTAAGTAAAGAACTCGCCGCAGAGTTTGATATCTTCGGTTTTGGCGGCAACACTTTTGATCAAAGCGAGTGCGCCCGCGCCAAGAATAATTTACCCCAGTGCTGGGGGCCGCGTTTGGGCCTCGCCATAAAAGTAGGGGACGCTACCATGATTTCCGGCGCGCTTAGAGCTTGGGAAAAAACTATAGCCGCCGACTTAAAACCGATGATCCTGGCCAAATCTGGCGCTGCCGCCACCACCGCTTTTCAAACCGGTACTTACCAAGGCGAGACCATCCGTTATAAAAACCTGCCTCTAAACACCATAACAGTGGAGTATGTTTTAGTTGATGATATTCTCTTAATCACCACCTCCAAGAGTTCTATGTTAAAAGCGATTGATGCGATAAACAACAGTAGCGATTCCGATGAACTCAGTGAATAAAAACTCTAATCCGGAAGTTAAAGTTAAACTGGCAGAGCTTAAAAAGTTTCTGCCGGTTTTGTTGATGGCGCCTTACACTCGCGCTTTGTTTCTGGCCGGTTCAACAACGACGGGCGATCCCCGACCCGAAAGCGACCTTGATCTTATAATTGTTTCTCAAAACAACCGGCTGTGGCTAAACAGATTTTTTTTGGAAGCGTTAACCAGAATATTTAAAATAAGAAGAACAAAAAATAATTTTAAAAACAAAATTTGTTTTAATATTTCTCTCTCTAGCCGCGAACCCGTCCTGCCGCATCAAGACGCCGTCGGGGCCCGTTTTTATAAAAACATGAAACCGGTCTGGGGCGACCGGATGGAAATCAAAAAATTTTGGGAAAAAAATTCGTGGATAAAAAATTTCGAAGAACTGCCGGCCGATTCTTCGGAGAATCTAATTTCAAACAAGAACCGCGCGGTGGTGAAAATAATTACGGAAAAAATTTTGGACTATTCCGGCGCGGGTTTGTTGTTGGAAAAAATATCCTACGCTCTGCAGGCGCGTTATTTAAGAAAAAAATTTAACCGCGCGGTGACGGACAAAAACTCTCCGGACTTTGATTTTAACGTCACGCCTAATCTGATCGCTTATCACTTTCCGGTCTCCAATCACGCCCGGGCCAAAAAACACGGCCGAGCGACTGTGGAAAACAACTCCGCTCCGGAAAAATAACCGTCGGACGACGCCCCTAAAGCCAAGCAACCATGCGACGATTAAGTCGCATGCGATTTTAGCGATATATTAAACATCGTAAGCATTTACTTTTCAAGATCAAAGTGCGAAAATTGAATCAGTTCTAACTGGTTCAATTGTTCGCGCAGGTGCCAACTGGTTATTGTTGGCATAACTTGTTCTTTTTATCTCCCCATAAGGGATGAATCGGCTAGAGCTCTGAGGCATCCGGACGTAAAGTCCCGTTGGGACCACGTCCCTTTACGGGATTAAAATTGGAATGCCTTAGAACATTCCGGCGCCTTGATAAGGTGCTGGGCATCTCGCGGCAAAAAAACCGCGAAGAGTTGTTGGGTCGGTTCCGACCCAAACATTACCAGATCGGTCGACTAGAACCGATCCAACAAATTCTCTCTCCGGATTTTATCGGAGGGAATAGGTCGTTCGACCCTGAAGGGTCGATGAACCCGATGGGCAAGTTCCGGCCTAGACGGAACATCAGTCGTCTCGCAGTAGTTCTTTAGTTTTTTACGCAGTCATGGATAGTTCTTTCAATAAATAAATGGGAAACACAGGGTGCCAAACTCTCGCGCTTGCCAAAAACGCCAAGCGCACAGCTCGTCCTTTCCTGGACGAGCTTTTTTTAATAAAAAATCGTGTTCCTTGCGGAACACGATCCTAGCACTGATCTCTATTTTAGTAACGAACAACAAGCTGGCTCAAAAAGACATTGGGTTCGGCGCTGTCGCCGGGCAAAACGGCGTTGACCTTTAGATCGAAGTGATCCAACACCACTTTGATCCCGGGGGTGATTCTGTTGCCCGAAACCAAATCCTCGTAACGCACCACCGCCCAAACGTATTCGGACATCTCCTGCGAGAACAGAAAATACCACTGGGTCTTGCGGTCGAAGCGCACTGCCTCTACAGCAAACTCCGAAGTGGGCATATCGGGTTTGGACCAACTCACTTCGGCGGCCCAGAGATCGTTTCTGGTGCGCGCATAGCGGTAAGAGGTACCCAGAGTAAAACCGTAGGGCAGTTCCAGACGCCAGCGCTGGTAGGTGTGCAATTTACTATCGTGCCTCTCCTTGTAAAAACTGCCATGCCTTTGATCGCTGGCGAATAAACCCAAGTTAAGCCGAACCCAGCCGTAGCTCATATCCACCCGCGCGCCGATGTCCCGGGCCACCAAAGAATCAGTGAGGGACGAATAGAATACGGTGGGCAGACGATCGTACCTCACATCCGCCCATTCCCGGCCAAACGGGGGAATAAACCGGCCGATCACAACTCGGTCGAAACCAATCCAAGACAGACAGCGCTCAACCCGAAAGTCGTGGACTAGCATCTCTTGGCCTTGAAGCGCCAGAAAAACAACTGCCTCCGTATTCTCATCCAGTTCCGTCCGGCTGATCAGCCAAGACTTGTTGAAGGTGATCCGATTGTCGTTGTTGGGATCATCCTCGGTGAAAGTGTACACAAAAGAACCGAAAACCTCCCAATCTTCCGTGTGTTCCCAGCTAAACGCCGGAACCGCCCCGAAAGACACCACCGCAACCACCAGAACCAAAACTCGAAACTGCTTCACCTCGCCATCTCCTTAATTAAAGGTGATTTATTAAAGATCTATACCACCTTAGGTACCGGCTATATGTAAGCATACAGAAGTAAAACATGTCAAACTGACTTTTCTTATTGCTGCGTCTCCAATATAATAAGTACATAATGAACCAAGAAATCCTAAACGAACTAAAATCGGCTTTGGAAAAAGAAAAGAAAACTCTAACCGAAGAGTTGAGTTCGGTGGCTCACCCCGACAAAAAAGTTAAGGGCGATTGGGACGCGGATTATAAAGACTTGGGAAACGATTGGGACGACAATTCGCAAGAGGTGACCGAATACGCCACCCGCTTGCCTTTGGAACATGAGTTGGAAATTCATCTTCAAGAGGTTGACGCCGCTTTAGAAAAAATAACCAAAAACAGTTACGGCATTTGCGAAAAATGCGGAGAAGCTATGGATATAGATCGGTTAAGAGCCGAGCCATCGGCAAGAAATTGCACCCAACATAATTAAAATTTATGCCCCGTAGTAGAATTTCCGAAAGACTTTCCTTCGGAAAGTCATAAAAACAAATCGGAAATTCACTAACAGGGCTGTAATTTTGTAGCTACTCGCTACGCTCGCAGACAAAATTATGCCCAGTAAAATCTATTCCGCCGCCCTCGTCGGCCTGGACGCTCAACCGATAGAAGTGGAGGTGGACCTGGGCCGAGGCCTCCATGTTTTTAATATTGTGGGTTTGCCCGATAAGGCCATCGAAGAGGCCAAAGACCGGGTTTCTTCGGCCATAAAAAATTCCAAATTGGTGCCGCCCAACCAGTCCAACCGCAGGGTCATTGTCAACCTGGCCCCGGCCGACTTAAAAAAAGAAGGCCCTAAGTACGATCTGCCCATCGCCCTCGCGTACCTTATGGCCTCGCGCCAGATAAATTTTGACCCCGAAGGCAAACTGTTTATAGGCGAGTTGGCTTTGGACGGATCCATCCGCCCGATTTTTGGCGTGATGCCCATAACCATAATGGCTAAAGTCTACGGCCTAAAAGAAATATACGTGCCCAAAGACAACGCCGAGGAAGCGGCTTTGGTTGAAGGCATAAACATTTTCCCGGCCGAAAGCTTAAAAGATGTTTGCCAGCACTTGGCCAAAATAAAACTGATAAGCCCGATGCCGATTTCGGTTTTGCCGCCCTATAAACCCGAGAGTGAACATGATTTTGCCTACATCAAAGGCCAGGAGTTTGCCAAAAGGGCCTTGGAGATCGCCGCGGCCGGAGGGCACAATGTTTTAATGTCGGGCCCGCCCGGTTCGGGCAAAACATTGCTGGCCCGGGCTATGGTTTCCATACTGCCGGCTATGGATAAAGAAGAAATTTTGGAAACCACTAAAATATTTTCGGTGGCCGGGCTGATCCAGCACCACGCTCCGCTCGTAAGAACCCGGCCATTTAGATCGCCCCATCACACTTCTTCGGCGGCGGCTTTGGTGGGCGGCGGCAGTATTCCCAAACCCGGTGAAATCACCTTGTCCCACCGGGGTGTTTTGTTTTTAGACGAATTTCCGGAATTTAACCGCGACGTTTTGGAAAGTTTGCGCCAGCCCCTGGAAGACGGCGTGGTAACGGTTTCGCGCGTCAAAGGCAGTTTAACTTTTCCGGCCAAGTTTATTCTCACGGCCACCATGAATCCCTGCCCCTGCGGTTTTTTGAACGATCCCGCCCAAGATTGCGTCTGCACGCCTTTTCAAGTTCAAAAATACAAAAGAAAAATTTCGGGGCCGCTGTTGGATAGAATTGATTTGCACGCGGAAGTGCCCAGGGTAAAATATGAAAGACTGGCTTCCGAGGCGGTGGCCGAGGCCTCGTCAAAAATACGCGCCCGCGTGGAACAGGCCCGCCAAATTCAAAAAGAAAGATTCAAAAATTTCGGTTTTGCCACCAACGGCGAAATGAAGTTAAGAGACGTTAAACTTTTCTGCCGTCTGGACGAACCGGGCCAGGAAACCATCAAAAACGCGGTGGCTACCTACAACCTTTCGGCCCGGGGCTACCACCGCGTTTTGAAACTCGCCCGCACTATCGCTGATCTTGAAGGTGTAGATGAGATTGCTCCCGGCCATATCAACGAAGCCCTGCAGTACCGTCCGCAGAATTAAATAAGACTAATAAGTCTTATAAGACCTATAGGACTTTATACAGACAGAACCAAAAAACTAACGTGCCAGAGGATTCCTGGCGCCTCTAACTTCAAAGTGAACATGGCAGCCGGTGGAGCGGCCGGTAGAACCTACGAGAGCAATGGTTTGGCCTTTGGCCACAAACTGGCCGAGATTAACCAAAAGTTGCGAGGCGTGAGCATATAAAGTTAGGGTACCATTGTCGTGCGCGATTTTGACGTACTTGCCGTAACCGCCGTTCCAACCCTGCCCATCGGCGGTAATAATCGTGCCGGCGGCCGAAGCGTAAATGGGAGTGTTGCACCAATCTTTGCCGCCAATATCCACAGCATTGTAACGATGCAGGCCGAAAGTAACACGGCCGCCGGAAGGTAAACCAAAGTAGCCCACCAGATTGGGTAAGGTCTGCGGCGCCGGCGATTTTATGGGCGCCACTTTTGGACTTAGCGGCACATGCTGGCCGCCCGGTATCACTAAAACGTCACCGGGTTGGATGCGGGCATTATCCGGCAAATTGTTAAAAGCCATAATGCGTTCGGCATCAGCTTTGTATTTTAAGGCGATATTTTCTATAGTATCTCCGTATTTAACCGTATGTTTTACGCCATCAACCGGCAAAATAGCCAGCTTGTCGCCGGGTTTTAACTTGGTTCTGGCCGGTATATTATTAACGCTCGTGAGAGTATCCACCGAAATTCCAAAATCTTCGGCGATGGATTCCAAACTATCACCCTCTTCAATCTCGTAAGTTAAGACATCGCCCTCTTCAAAAGTTACATTGCTGCTCGCGGGAATAATGGCCAAAACAGGCGAATAGGCCACCACCGAATTGCCGCCCACCGTTTCTAAACGATCCAAATCTCCGGCCTCATCAGGACCGCCCAAAGCCATGTCCACACGGCCGCCGTCCGGGCCGCGAAAAACACCCTGCAGACGTTCTTCTAAACCGCCGGCAAAAATCAGGGCCGAGGCCACGGGCGACTCTTTGGATAATACTCTAGATAAAAAATCATCTTCTCCGTCACTGACCTCCTCAACTATCTCTTTACTTCCGGAATCCAACGCCACCGAACTCCCAGACCCGCCTAGCCAGACCATCAATCCGACCAAAAAAACAAAAACAACTGCTCCGCCCACCAGCAATCTTTTAGCGATGGGCCAGCTTAAAAACAAAATCCACCGGCTGCGTAAAAAATCAAGCCATCTGCCGAATAGAACTGCGAGTTGATATTTAATTTTACTAATCGTTTACTAAACCTGATCCAAAAACACTTGGGTTAAGGCCGGTTGGCCTTAAAATAGTGCCTGGATGGGCATTAAACCGCCAAATATGCCATTAGACGCGCAAAACCCTGGAACACAGGGTTGTAGTAAAATCCTAATCGATTTGAGCCCTAAGGTCAACTAAGTAGTCCACAGAGCTATATAAGACATAATCCGATAAACAAAGTCAAAAGTTTTGATTTTTTACTTTTATTTTTGACTTTTGAGTTTCGAGTTTTTAATTTCTGATATAATATCCCAATGTCCGATATCCTAAAAAACTTAAACAAAGAACAACAGGAGGCCGTTACCACTGCGGAGGGCCCGGTTTTAATTATTGCCGGGGCCGGTTCCGGCAAAACCCGGGCGCTAACCCACAGAATCGCCTATCTGATTGAGCAGGGGGTGAATCCTAAAAATATCCTGGCGCTAACGTTCACCAATAAGGCCGCCGAGGAAATGAAAAACCGAGTTTATAAACTCCTTAACCCTAAACTACTCACTACTCACTACTCACTACCGACTTTCCTAGGAACTTTTCATTCTTTTGCGGCTAAAATCCTGCGCCAGGAAATTCATCATCTGGGCTACAGTTCCAATTTCACCATCTACGACGATTCCGATTCTTTGGCCGCCGTTAAAGAGATCATGGCCGAACTGGCCATAGACCCCGATCAGTTTAAGCCCGGCGGAGTTTGCGCCGCCATCTCCAAACAAAAAAATGAGCTTGTAAACGCAGCTGCTTACAGCGGAGAAGCCGGTGATTTTTACGCCAAAATTGTTTTGCAGGTTTTTGAACGCTATGAAACTTACTTAAAAGAAGCCAACGCTTTGGATTTTGACGACCTCTTGATGCTCGCGGTGGAACTATTCAAGAAGTTGCCTGATGTTCTGGAAAAATATCAAGACCAGTTCCGCTATATTCTGGTGGACGAATACCAAGACACCAATCGCGCTCAATATATTCTGTTAAAACTGCTCGCGAAGAAGCATAAGAACCTTTGCGTGGTGGGCGATGACTGGCAATGTTTCCCTCCGACGACAAAAATAACTACCACCGCGGGTTCTAAACCAATAGAGTCCCTGGTTATCAACCAGAAAATCATCAGCGCTAATGGTGTAAGTACGTCGGAGCAAAAGATCAAACAGATAAAAAAATTCAATTATAAAAACGATCTAATAAAGATAACCACAACCAGCGGCAGAATAATAAAGACAACACCTAATCATATTTTCTTTGCTAAATTCAAATTAAACCCCAATATCTACTTTGTGTATTTGATGTACGCGACCCGCCTGGGATATCGCATTGGAATCGCCAAGGGTGCCCGCTACGATGGTCGACACACAGTTATCGGACTACATGCACGAGCCAACCAAGAACGAGCCGATAAAATGTGGGTACTAGAGGTCACCACTTCCAAAGAAGAAGCCACGCTCCAAGAGCAATTGTTCTCAATAAAATATGGCATTCCAACTATGGTGTTCTCCACCTACAAAAATAGGCCGATGAAAATAAATCAAGAATTGATAAACCGCCTCTACCAGGAGATTCCAACCCGGAGCAATGCCCAAAAACTAATGTCGGATCTTAGTATAAATCCAAATTACCCTCATTTTTTACCCCAAGGCACAACAAGGAAGGGGAGTAATATTCAGAAGATAAGGGTTAACCTGACGCTGTTTGGCGATCCCAGAATTACCGCCTCGTCGCCTTGGGGACTGTCACGTTTAGCCATAAACACTTCCCACAAGGGTTTAAAAAATGCTTTAAAACAACAAAACTGGCCGATCCGCAAAGGTAAGTTGGGGACATGGAGAATAGAGTGCTCTCGTTTGAAATATTCTGAAGCGGAAAATCTGGCTGGTCAAATTTGCCACATCGCCCAAAAAAACGGCGTGCCAGTGGAACTAAAAAGATCTATTTATTTAAAACGAGGCATAAAAAAATATAATTTTCAACCAGCCAGTCACTTAAGACCCACTATGCTATTGCCAGTAGTCGATAAAGGCATTATAAACGAAGAAGAAATCATTAAGGTGGAAAAAGAACCTTACAGCGGCCTGGTTTACGATCTTAATATTGAGAATACGCATAACTACATTGCCGAAGGTTTTGTTGTCCACAACTCAATATATGCTTTTCGCGGGGCCAATTTTAGGAATATTCTCACTTTTGAAAAAGACTACCCCGAGGCCAAAATTGTTTTTTTGGAAGAAAATTACCGCAGCACCCAAAACATTCTGGACGCGGCCCACGCGGTCATCCAAAAAAACGTTTATAAAACAGAAAAGAAACTGTGGACTCGCCGCGATCGCGGTGGAAAAATAAAAATCGTGGAGGTCGCCGATGAAATAGAAGAGGGAACTTTCATCGCTGGGGAAATAAAAAAAATACTGGCTCTAGAGCCGAATACCGCCGTTGACCTTAACGATTTTGTGGTTTTGTACCGCACCAACGCCCAATCCCGAGCCATAGAAGAAGCCATGCTCCAAGAGGGCTGGCCATATCGCATGGTCGGCGCCGTAAAATTTTACGAACGCCGGGAAATAAAAGATATCTTATGCTATTTGAGGTTTGTGCAAAACGAAAAAGACTTAATCAGCTTAAAAAGAATAATCAACACGCCGCCCCGCGGCTTGGGTAAAAGCGCCTGGGATAAAATAACCCTAGCCGGATCGATCGAAAACATAGCTCATCCTAAGATAAAAGACTTTC
Organism: Minisyncoccia bacterium; assembly: GCA_049274895.1. Classification (GTDB taxonomy): domain Bacteria; phylum Patescibacteriota; class Minisyncoccia; order JACQLN01; family JACQLN01; genus JACQLN01. The sequence goes on along the minus strand of JBASTM010000003.1, from coordinate 1,354 downwards.
TGGATACTATGGCCCAACTAAGAATAGTAGCGCGCCACAGCCAGCTCGCTGATTTTATTAAAACCGTTTTGGATAAAATCCAATATAAGAATTACTGTCTGGATGGTACCGAAGCGGGCCAAGCTCGATGGGAAAACGTTTTGGAACTGCTAACGGTAGCCGCCAAATTCAACCAACTGGCACCGCCCCAAGGTATTACCGATTTTTTGGAAGAAATAACTTTAACCAGTTCAACCGATGATATTTCCGAAGAAAACGGCACTATAAATTTAATGACCCTGCATTCGGCCAAGGGTTTGGAGTTTCCGGTGGTCTTTGTGGCCGGCGCCGAGGAAGGGCTTTTGCCTCATTCCAAAAGCGCTTGGGACAGCGCCCAAATGGAGGAAGAACGGCGCCTGGCCTACGTGGGCATCACCCGCGCCAAGGAAAAGGCCTATTTGATTTTTACCCGCCGCCGCAGTCTCTACGGCCGCAGTGAAGCCAGCCTGCCTTCGCGATTTTTGAACGACATCCCCATCCACTTAGTGGAATATCAAGAGTACGATCCGCTAAACGACGAAACGGTATTGGAAATATAGTAGCGACACCAATACACGAATGCACCCGAATGACGCGAATCGAAATCTATTTGTAAATTCGTGTGCCATTCGTAATTAGCGTCGCTGGGTTTATGAACACAAAAAAAGAACTAAAGGATAGAAATATAAAACCTATCAAACATAGGGGGCAAAATTTTTTAGTTTCCCAAGAGATCATTAAAAAAATAATCGATTCGGCCCGAATAAAAGCCGGCGAGGTTATTTTGGAAGTCGGGCCGGGCACGGGAAATCTTACCAAGGCCTTGCTGGAATCGGGAGCCGAAGTAACGGCGGTGGAGAAAGATGAAAACCTATTTCAACTTCTAAAGCTCAAATCTCCCCACTTCGCCAAGGCTCCGAGGGGCAGGCAAAACTCCCCACTTCGCCCACAGGGCTTCGCGGGGCAAGCAAATCTCAAAATAATTGAAGGGGATATTCTTAAGTTTGACGAGACCCAAATCAAACCCCCCTACCGAGTGATTGCCAACATCCCATACTATTTGACCGGAGCGCTGATACAAAAATTTCTACTCTCGCCCAACAAACCGACCGAACTGATACTGATGACGCAAAAAGAAGTGGGCGAGCGGATTACGGCCCGGCCGCCCCGAGCCAATTATCTTTCATCCTTGGTTCAATTTTTGGCTTCGGCGGAGGTTTTATTCCCAGTAAAAAAAGAAAACTTTTGGCCCCAGCCCCAAGTAGATTCCGTGATGATCAAACTAATTCCCCACCACCGTATACCGAGCTTGCTGCAGCAAGCTCGGTATACGGTG
>JBASTM010000002.1:0-2223 GCA_049274895.1 Minisyncoccia bacterium | reverse complement strand
TGGCCTAACACCGATGGTAGTATTGACAATAATACTACTAAAAGCGGGGATTGGCCACAAACATTCAAAGATAAGCTCGCCCCTTATATTTCTAGGCCCCCATTGGATCCACTTGCAAATAGTGGCGGGCGTTTTTACGGAGCGCAACCAATGACATGGTCGCCAGACCCAACGTGTAATGGGCAATATGTTTTATGGATGTATTTGGAAAATTCCAGCGATCCTGATTGGGGAAAATATAGCTGCGGTTGGGCTCCTATGCATTATTTCCGAAAGCTAGGTCCATCTTAGTTTTTGCCGTCAAAGAAAAATTGAAATTGTCCGTGGTTCAAAGAAGCAATCCCCGCCGTTTTATAATATCTCCTAAAAACGGCGGGGGTTGTTGTGCGTGCACGTGTGGGTTTGGGGCAAGCACATATAGATTTTGTGCCTCGCCATTCCTTAAAGAATTTTGAATGGCGAGGCTCCGCTTTCTTGAGTTGCCATCACCAGTGAACGAAGCCACAGAGTTTTAAGTTACCACCAAACGCGGAGAGGAAGCGCCTCGGTCGCCGTGAGGGCGGAGAAAAGAGCAAACAAAAGTGTTAAAAAAATAATAGTGCTCTTTTCGGAGACTGAAACGGCGAAGCAAAACCAAAAATTTCCTTTCCATTTTTTGTCGGCTCCCCCCACACCCCCCGCCGAAAATCAGAAATTAAGGAAGGAAAATTTTTGGTTTTTGCTCCCGCGACCGAAGGGAGCGGACGAGGTGCGCGACATTCGAGCGTACGCTTCATTTTCGCTTCACAACGCACGCGGAGCGTGCGACATCATTTGTTTTGGAAATAGGTGCGAGTTTGGTACAATACAGACAGGAGAATTTGTGGCGGTTATGGGGCCGTCGGGTTCGGGTAAGTCCACCCTGCTACATATTTTGGGGTTTTTAGACCGTCCTACGGGAGGTACTTATCTTTTTGACGGCAAGGCTTTGGCTGATTATTCCGAAGACGAAATCGCGGAGGCGCGCAACGAAAAAATGGGATTTGTGTTTCAAGCTTTTAATCTTTTGTCCCGTACCACCGTGCTGGATAATGTGAAGTTGCCTTTATTTTATTCTCGGCAAGATGAAAAATTGTGGGAAAAAACCGCGAAAAAGGCGATTGAAGCGGTTGGTTTGGGGCATCGTCTGGGGTATTTTTCCAGCCAGCTTTCCGGAGGAGAAAAACAAAGAGTGGCTATCGCGCGGGCGCTGGTAAATAATCCGCAAATTATATTCGCGGATGAGCCGACCGGCAATCTGGATTCCAAATCCGGAGAAACCGTAATGAATATATTGCGGCGGCTGAACGCAAACGATAAAAAAACTATTATTTTAATTACCCACGAAACTTACACTTCGGAATATGCCCAAAGAATTATTTATTTCAAGGACGGGAAAATAGATTCTGATGCCATCAACAAAAATCGCCGCAGGCCGGAAGAGAGTTTTAAAAAATAGTTTTTAACGGAATTTATGAAGTTCCAACATAGTTTTAAAACAGCTATCCGGGGGGTAAGAACCCATACTTCGCGATCAGCCCTGACGGTCCTTGGTATTGTCATCGGGGTAACCGCCGTTATCATGGTGGTGGCGATCGGCCAGGGAGCGCAAAATCTTATTCTTGCGCAAATACAGGGTTTGGGCACAAAAACCATTGCCGTCATCCCCGGGCGTCAGCCAAGCGGTCCGGCCGATATCGCCGCCCTTTTTCTTGATTCTCTAAAAGAAAAAGATTTGGTCAGCCTGCAAAAAAAAGAAAACGCGCCTTATCTGGAAGATATTATGCCTTTAGTATTTGGTCCGGTGCGTCTGCTTTATAACAACGATACTTATCAAACCACTATGCTAGGCGGAGGGAGTATGGACACTAATGACATTATGGGTAGAATTTTTGACGTGTATCCTGAAGCCGGGGGCCGTTTTTTCAGCGCCGAGGAAGTAAAATCCAAAGCCAGCGCCTCGTTAATCGAGATGCCGCTTTTAAGCATTACGGAAAGATTTTTAGCAAAATCAACCAGCTCTTGTGAAGAAACTCCAAAAGCCATAAAAAAAATTACAAATCTCGCCTTTTAGGCAAGTGCTGTTTAATTTTTTCCAATACGTCAGACGTACGCACGTTGGTCTTAACAATATAGTCTACCGCGCCCAATCCCATCGCCGCATCCACGTCTGATTGCTGGCCCAAATTGGTAAGAACGATAACC
>JBASTM010000001.1:0-18372 GCA_049274895.1 Minisyncoccia bacterium | reverse complement strand
TCTCCAAAGTCAACGCTAGAGTTACCGTTGAGTCGCCCACCGCCAAAGTCTCGCCGTCCGCGGCGTCAACCACGGCCGCATCGTAGATTCGGCGCAAAACATCGTCGGCGGCGCCGTCGGCGGCGTAAATGTTTTTTAGGTCGGAGGTGTTCAGACGGACGCGGGACGCGTTTTTTATGGCCAAACCGGAAAAAACACCAATAACCACGGTAAAAATCATCAGCATCACCGCGAAAGAAAACAAAGCGGCATAGCCGTCGGCGGTTTTGAGATTTGAGATTTGAGATTTGAGATTTGAGATCATTGGATGTAGTTGCCTTTAGGCATGGCGAAAGTTGTCAGAGAAACTTTTTCACTGGGATTGATCCGATCCCGAAGGCTTAAATAAAGTCTTAGGCCTGTTAAATTGTTAGGTTTCACCTCCACCACCTTAAACTGGGTTACTTCCGCGTTCTGATCGGTTAAGGCAGTGGCTGTTTCATTTTCCCTTTTGAGCCACACCCGCCCGCCGGCCAAGTAAATATCCACGTAAGTGGCGGGCTCGGTTTTATTGGTGGGCGCGAAACCGGTAACCAAACTCAACTCGCCGTTATCGCTGTCTAAAACAGAAGTTGGAGCGTAGATCTGGCTGGCATTGCGGGCTTCCTGCAAAAAAGTGCTGAATACGGCGTCGGCCGAAGTGGTCAAGTTTTCCCTGACCTTGGCCAAGCGGTAACTCTTGATGGTACTTAGAGTCAAACTGGAGAGGGCAGTAACTAAAATACCCAGAGCGGCCACATATAAAATCATTTCTATCAGAGTAAAACCTTGTTTAGTGATTAGTTTCTTCATACTAGTAATCTGCCAAATAAGTGGTCAGTTTGATATTTTTATCCTTGCCTTTCTCGTTCCAATCTATATTTACTTCCGCCAATAGAGTTTTAGTGTCCAAACTGCCGCCGGAAGAAACAATTTTTCCGGTAACGGCGTCGCGGTAAACCTGATTGACCTTAAAAGTTCTGGTAAAAATGTTATCTATTTTACCCGGATCGGAACTAACGACGTTCCATTTATTAGGTGAGCTGGAAAAAGAAAGATAGTAAACGGTGTTGGGGGTTAAATTGCCTAAATTGTTCCATTGATCTTCTTTAATAAAACGCAGCGCCTCGGCAGTTTCGGCGGCGAGGGCGTTAGCCCGCACATTAAGGGAACTGGCCGCCACGCCGCGCGTAAACACTAGGTTCAACTGGACCAAGGAAGCGGCCACGATACCTAAAAAGCCGAGAACGATAACAATTTCCAGTAATGAGAAACCGGAATAGTTGGTAGTGAGTAGTGGGTAGCGGGTAGTCTTTTTCATTGCGGTGTCATTGTGCCGCCGAACGCGCCCGCGGTAGCCACGCCCGCGGCGGTATAAGCGGTGATGGACTTATTATCTATCAAAATCTCCACGGCTTTACTGTTTTCCATCATACTGTGCCCGATGGAAAGCAGAGTATTGGACGCTGTTAGAGAATGGGTGTGCACTCTGATTTTTTGGGTAGCGCCGCCCACGGTAAATGCGCCGGTATAATCAAAACTACTGCTATCGGCGTTAAAATAAGGCGCCATCACCACCGTTTGCGTCTGGCTAGGTCCAGAGAAAATAAATTTTAGTTCCAAAGCGCCTTGAATACTCCAGCCCAAATCAAAATGCAAGTGACGGTGATCGGTGATGGGTTTGGCGATATCGGTGGCTGACGATCGGGCCACGGTGCCGGAACGGTTGATATATACAGTTCTGGTTTTGGCAGGATCGGAAATTAAAGATATAACCACATTGCCGGGGCTGGTGGTGCCGGTAAGCGTGTTAAAAAAAACCGAGCTCGCCGAGTTTTCCAAATTGACGCTGGCTATTTGGACGCCGTCGGGCAAACCAATCGGTTTATTGTTGGCATCTCCGGAATCGTAGGCCGTGCCCTTAAACCAGACCAGATTATTGGAGTTTATTTTAACGCTCCAGCCGGAGCCGTCTTCTCGGGCCAAGGCGGATAGGCGCGATTTTTCCAGAGTGGTTTTTACCAAATCGGCCGCGGCCTCCAAATTGGTGGAATTTCTAAGCGCGCCAAAAGACACCGTGGCTCCGGCGGTAAGCAAGCCGCCGACGGCCATAACCACAATAAGTTCCACTAAAGAAAAACCGTCTCTTTTCATAAAACCTATAGGACTTATAGGACTTATAAGTCCTATAGGCCTGTACCTATGGAATAAATCGGCTGGATGATGGACAAGGCGAAAATACCCACGGCTATGCCGATAGCGATCATGATTATTGGCTCCACAATAGCCGATAAACTTTTGGTGGAAATGGAAACCTCGCTTTCAAAAAATCGGGCTAGTTCCTTTAAGATAACGGTGAGCGAGCCGGTTTCCTCCCCCACCGCCGCCATTTCGGTAACCACCGGCGGGAAAAGATTGGGGTATCTGGCCAGCACCGAGGAAAGCGTCCGGCCTTTTTCCACTTCGGGAATGGCCGCGAGCACCGCTCGGCGGTAAAAGAAGTTATTAAGCGTGGCAGCGGTAATTTTTAAGGCCTCTATTAGCGGAACTCCGCCAGAAAGAAGGGAGCTTAAAGTCCGGGCCAGGCGGGCCGAATTCAGTTTTTTGGTAAGATCCGCGAAAATCGGAAACTTAAGAAAAGTTATATCCACCGCTTTTCGCCCCAGCTCGGTTTTTTTGGTAAAAAAATAAAAGCCGTAAACGACCACAGCCAATATAACCAAAACCAGATACCAAAATTTGATTATAAAATCGGAGAGGCCAAAAATAATTTTGGTGCTTAAGGGCAGTTCAATGTTAAGTTCGGAAAAAGTCGCAGCCAGTTGCGGCAAAACGAAAATAATCATCAGTGTGCCCACCGCCGCCATGGCGCCCACCACCACGGCCGGGTAAGCCAGCGCCCCCCTTATTTTTCTTTTTAGGGTGTATTCCCGCTTAAGATGGCGCGTGGCCAATTTCAGCGTCTCCTCCAGTTTGCCCGAGGCCTCGCCCACCTGGATCATGCTTATAAACACCGGCGGAAAAACGTTTTTATGATCCGACGCCGCGTCGTAAAAAGATTTGCCCGCGGCCACTTTGTCGTTTAGATCTTTAATGACGCCGGCGAAATATTTGTTGGCGGTCTGGCGGGTCAAAGTCTCCAAGGCCTTGTTCAAAGAAAAACCGGCCTTGATCATCAAACCCAAATGGCGCGAAAAAACCACTTTTTCCTGCAAACTGACGTGTTTGATTAAAAAATCGAAAGAAGTTGACAGCTTTTCAAAAAAATTTGCGCCGCTAAGGCTGATCTCGGCTTTGACCGCCATAGAGCGGTCGCGCGCGCCCACCAAAAACAAGCCCTCGTCTCTTAACTCGCGGGCCAGAGCTGTCTGGCTGGCCGATTCCCTGGTGCCGGAAACTTTCTGGCCGTCTTTGGATACGGCCTTGTATTCAAATTCCATAGTTTATATGTCCTATAAGACCAATAGGCCGTATTAGACTTATTCGCGCGAGGCGCGCAAAACCTCTTCTATACTGGTAATGCCTTGAACGGCTTTTATAAAACCGTCCGCCAGCATAGTTATCATGCCTTCGGCTTCCGCCGCTTTTTGGACTTCGTCGGATGTGGCCGATTTGACTATCAGCTCCTGTATTTTTTCGGATACTTCAAAAACTTCAAAAATGCCGACTCTGCCTTTGTAGCCCTTGGGGCAGCTTTCCGTTTCGCGGGGCCGGTAAAAATCCATGGTCTCCCAGGTTTCTTTGGGGCCGACCACTTTTTCGTCTTTAAGCACCTTCATTATTTTTTCCAAATCAACCTCGCGGCCCAAAGAATCAACTTCCGTTTTGGTGAGGCGGTATTTGTCGCGGCTGTCGGGGCATAAAGAACGCACCAAGCGCTGGGCCGCCACCACTTTCACGGTGGAGGCGATCAAAAACGGCTCCACTTTCATATCTATCAGGCGCGGTATGGCTCCGGCCGCCGAATTGGTGTGCAGAGTGGACACAACCATATGGCCCGTCAGCGAAGCGTTGATAGCCAAGCCCGCCGTTTCGTTGTCGCGGATCTCGCCCACCATAACGATGTCGGGGTCTTGGCGCACCAGGTTCCTTAGGCCGTTGGCGAAAGTGAAACCGATGTCGGGCCGGACTTGAGTTTGGTTGATGCGCGGCATCCGGTATTCTATGGGATCCTCTATGGTGGCGATATTGACCTCGGGCGTGTTCAAAATATCCAAGGCGGTGTAAAGAGTGGTGGTTTTGCCGGAGCCGGTGGGCCCGGTCACCAGCACCAAGCCGGTAGGCCGCTTGATGGCGCGGTGGATGCTTTCCAAAGCCCGGCCGCGCAACCCCAAACTTTCCAAAGTGAAACCCTGAACGTCTTCGCGCAACAAGCGCATCACCGCTTTTTCGCCCTCGTAAACGGGAAAAATGGAAACACGGAAAGAAACTTTGGCCCCCTCCGTTTCCATTTTGAAACGGCCGTCCTGGGGCAAGCGGTGTTCGTCCAATTTAAGATTGGACAAAACTTTGACCCGGGCCACGATGCCCTGATGAACCTCTTTGGGCAACATCATCACGTCTTTCAAAACGCCGTCTACGCGGTATCTTACCACCACCTCTTTTTCTTCGGGCTCAATATGAATATCGGAAGCGCCTTCCAAAATAGCATGGCGGATCAGCGCATCCACCACGCGGATAACCGGCAGTTCCTGGGCCACCTGATTAAGTTGGGCATCCGTTTTTATGCCACCGCCCTTGTCGGCCGGGCCGACTATTTTAACCACCTCGGAAGTTTCGGTTTTAATTATTTTGTTAAACTCGTCGGCTAAACTCCTGCGGTATTGCCTGATGGCCGCTTCCAGCGAAGGGCGCGAGGTTAGGCGCGGCAGTATTTCCAAGTTGGATTTTTTCTTTACAAAATCAACGGTTTGGAGATCGGCCGGATCCAACATAGCCACTTCCAAAGCGTTGCCGCTTTGGCGGAAAGCCACAATGTTGTTGTGCCGCGCGATGGCTTCGGGAATAATTTTTAAAATGTCGGGGTTGATGTTTTGATTGGTCAGATCCACAAAAGGGATGCCTAAAACATAGGCCTTGGCTTTAGCCAGCATTTCCTCGCTCACCAATTGGCGGCGCAGCAAAACCTCATCCAGCTGGCGGCCGGTTTCCTGGCTCGCTACCTCGGCCAGTTCTAAATTTTTAGCATCCACCAGCTTGGAGTCAATCAAAAACTTTTTGAGTTTTTCCAGGTCAATGGTCATGATATTTTATTATATCACAACATCTTTCTTAAATCAGAGCTATTTGATAAAGTAAGGTCTAGCGGGGAGTCGTATAGTGGGCCAAAAGCAAATGTCTTTGTTTTTGGCGGGCGATTACCTTGATGTAAAATAAGATAGAATTACATCGCCCTGGAAGTACGCCTGCTTCTTGCCCGCCCAACTTTTTAACACCGGAGTGTAGTATACCGGCAGTACGCCTGCTTTGGGAGCAGGTAGACCGGGTCCGATTCCCGGCACTCCGACATAAAAAGTTTTGGCGGGTGAAGGAGCAGGTAGTCCGAGTTCGATTCTCGGCTTCCCGACTAGATGAAGGACGGGATAGACTGGGTTCGACTTGTGGTGAGTTTTTCGAACCGTTCCCAGCAGCCCGACCGACGAACGCAGGTGAGGAGATACTGAGCGTAGCAACGCGAATGTACTAAATAAAATGATAAAAATTATTACTTCACCAATATCTAAAGTTGAATTAAAAATATCAGCTCACGGAACATTTGCGAGCTTGGTTAAAGCTGTGGTGGATATTGAGCAAGAAATTATGGCTATTGGAGGTGAACTGCATGCCGATGAAGAAGCGGTTTTAATTGAAAATGGATCAAGGAACAACAACTTGTGGGGTATAAATATATACTTTGACCAACCTGAAGACGAATGGGTTGAATTTGATTCTATGATAAATCTAAAACCGGCTTTGGGTAATCGGAGCCGATCGATTGAAAGCGCGGAAATCCAAGAAAAAATTAAAAAAATAGTTTCTCTGTTAATTAAGTAATATGGAACACAAAGATTTAGCTGCTGGCCGATGGTTTGAATTAACACTGATGGAGCAGATGGGCAATATCGGCAGCGAAGTGAACAGAACCTGGGCCTGGCAGAAAAAAAATCGCGCGGAATATAGCCAGCAAGCATTGGAACGGACTTTGGAGCTTCTTGATTTAACTTTATCCGATCCACGTTGGGTTAAAATAAATGGCCGCTTAAAAGAAATCACCCGAGCCAGAGAACTGCTATGCGATTTATTTTTCGGCCAAAATCAGTATAATGAAACCGGCGAGAGGTTGATGAAGTATTTTGATGAATTTGCCCTGGCGGCGAGAAGGGATAAATAATCAAAAAAACCAAGACTTAAGCGGGCTTGCCCGCCGAAGTCGCGAGGTTTCCGAGTGACGTAGGCGGGTATCGTATAATGGCATTACCTTAGCTTTCCAAGCTAATGACAGGGGTTCGATTCCCCTTACCCGCTCCACAACAAAATAGCACCTCGTTGGGGTTTTATTTTGTTGTCCGGATAAAGCGAGTAAATTTATTTACTCGCGGGGGAATCGAAAGCCGGAGCGATGTCCCGAGAAGAATCGAGGAACCGCGAGGCGGGGCCGCAACCGAGCCGAGCGGCGGCGAGGCGAGAGTTGTGGCCGATTCCCCTTACCCTCTCCACCAAAGAAAAACCAGCGAGTGTTTTTGCTCGCTGGTTTTGTTTTAGTAATACTTCTCTTATTTGCTCCTCAATCGCACGACTGGCAATATGCACCTCCGAAAGGATGGTCTGGGCAACCACTACAACTACCACATGAACATGGAGAGTCATGCTGTCTACAGACAAAATTATCACAATATGCACACTTTCTTAGATTCGAATCATTACAACCCCACACACAACACTGAACTGATTGTTCCGATGGTTCTACTTCCGGAGGTTCCTCAACTTCTGGAACATCTTCCTTCTTTTTCTTAGAACCTCCTAGTAACGCTCCCGCCACCAGCAATCCCGCCCCTAACAAGATCAATCCACCAATCCCATCATCTTTACCAGACATAGCAATCTCCTTTCTGATTATTACGATTTTATTGGGAAAGAACATTTATAAAATACCAAACCCCGACCTTATTGGCAAGATCGGTTAAAAAGTGTTGAACATCGGATGTTCAACATCATCCAAAAATTCGTATCCGAAAGCGCGATTCGTCCTTCGACCCGGCTCAGGACGACCCTGAGTTTTGTCGAATGGGTCGTAAATTCGGAAGACGCTTTCGGTAAAAAAACCGCCCCGAGCGTCAGCGAGGGGCGGATTGTGTTTGACTTATTTGCCTTTGAAAAACCCGCTTCTAATCATGCCCACCCAATTGGCAAAGATCTTAGCCGAATCGGGGGCGGGACGGAGACCGGAATCTAAAGCCAATTCCAGTTGATGCTTGGCCTCATCAACTTTGGCTTCGTTTAGATGCAAAGCCAAAATTTCTCGCATCAACTTGACGCCGTAATCCGAGGCCTCCAGGGCCCCAAACTCCGGATGCCACTGCACGCCTATAAAACTGCCCGCTTGAAAAGCGGCGTTGAGGCATTGGGCATGGACCGCCAGGCGGACAGCTCCCACCGGCAGTCTCATTACCACAAAAGCGTGGCTCCATTGGAATAAAGAACTGTTGGAACAATCTTTGAACAAAGGGTGGCGCTCACCGTGGTTGGTGAGAATGATGCTGGAACTGCCTCGGTTCGGCCCCATCGAATTTTGGATGACTGTATCCGGGTTGCGGCTCAAAGCCCGCGCGCCATACTGATGTCCGCCGCAGATGCCCAACATTGGCATATTCCATTCGTGGGCTTGGTCAATGAATCTGAACACTTGGGCTTGCCAGTGCTCTATAAAGTGGTTAGGCCCGATGTCTTTAACCGAGCCGCCAATCACCACTCCGTCCCAGCGATCGGGCGACATACCATCAACCACAACATCCAAGTCCGCCAACGGGTAAAAACCGGCCTCAATCACCTCCAATTCATTTTCCAGTCCGAGGCAGCTATGCATCAGCCCGGAATAACCACCATATTTAGCCAGCATCTGGTTGTCTTCTGCCTTAATTTTGGGATCATCCGTGAGAATATCCAGAAACAAAAACTTGAGCGTTTTCATCACGACCTCCTTTTTTTTGACTTAATTGGTTATAAAAGAACATCCCTAAAATACCAAGACCTGACCTTGGTATCAAGGTCAGGTCCTAAAATATTGAAAACCAACAAATTACTTCACCGCTTCCTTCAAGGTCTTGCCCGCCCTAAACTTAGGGGCTTTTTTGGCCGCAATCTGAATTTTCTGGCCGGTTCTTGGATTTATGCCTTCACGGGCTTTTCTGTCAGAAACCCTGAATACGCCGAAACCCGAGATGTTGACGCTGTCGCCTTTGATCATAGTTTGGGTAATAGTATCAAAAACAGCGTCTACCGTTTCTGATGTTTCTGATTTTGCTTTGCCCGTCTTGGCGGCTACTGCTGCCACAAATTGATTTTTTGTCATTATTTTACCTGTATAATTACTGGACTTTAACTCGACCTTTGCCAATTTTGTCTATGAGCTCTGCGAATAATCACAAAATTGAGCACCCGCCTAAGTTTTTGCCCTGCAAAAATTTTGGCGGGTTAAGCAGTTATGGCCAATCGCTTCGCTCTTGGATAACTGGCTTAATGATACCCGACTATCAAGTTTTCCGCAATAAACCTCAACTTTTAGTGTGGAAAACTACAAACTATTATAGATGGCCGCCGGCTTACCATAGAACGCGGCCCAGTATTGATCCCCATAAGAATAGTGCCACCATTCCGAAGCTAAATTAACAAAACCCTCTTTTTCCATCATCTCCAAAAGAAACATCCGGTTAGACGTTTGTTCCGGTGTAATTTTAGAGCTGAGCGTTTCAACCCTGTCATCCAAAGCATCTATTTTGGTACCCATATCAAGTTCGCCGCCCAACTCATCCGCTAAAGTCAGATCGATCGCTCCCCCGGTAGAATGCGGCGGAACGCCAAAATCCGGATCGGCCACAAACCGGCGAGCTCTCGTTTTTATTTCCTCTTCCGAGAGAGAATTGTCTTCCGCCTTAACTTCTTGGCATACCTGGGCAAATAATTTCCTTTGCAGAAAAACAGGCCGGTAAGCATCTGTGACCTTAAAAAAATATTTTCCCTTAAAACCACGGCTGGCTTTGAGTAATTTTTCTAGCGCGTTTTTTCTTAAGACCATAACCGGCACGTCTTTCTTACTCCAGACCGGCGACAAAAATATCTTCTGTCCGCTTGAAGCAAAAAAATTTTCTATGGAAACCAATTCCTCGCCGCAGTCTTTGGTCGGTATTTCCCGGCGCAAAAGCAACGGAACATAAATACCCCGTCTTTTCTTAGTGGGTGTTTTTGCAAAATCATTCAAGTTTTTAGCTATTTCCATATTATAAAATTAAGAATTGAGCAGGCGCTCCGATCTTGGATCGGAGCGCCTGCGAATCACTGAAGTTCCTCCTGGTAAATCTCCGCCCCTTTAATAATACTCCTTTCCCAATCGCCGGTCGGATCCAAAAGGACAATCCACCAATAGTAAGGACGAAGATTCCAGTAATGTAAACTTTTAGCCACCTGAATCAATTCAACCGCCCGGCGGAGCTTACGCGCCAAAATCCTAGTCTCCAGGCATTTAACTTCGGCGGTAATTATATCCAGATCCGCCGCTCCGCTTCTTGTTGAATTAGAAACTATTTTGCCTTTAAGAAACAGCAAGCGATCAACAGTTTCCTTATCAAGATAACCGTCCTTAACTAAAAGATCACAGAGGGTATTGCCCCGCGCCGCCTTGATGGTCTCAAGTTTTTCCCGGGAATCGTCCGCGACCTTTCTCCATTCGCGGGAAAACTCCAATCCGGAAATAACTTCGGTCCCGAAATACCGCCTGAGGTATTCCGGCAGGCGGAAAACTATGGCCGTATCCGCCAACCTATCCAAGGCCGAAAAACGCACCCGCCAAACCGGATGGCAAACAAGGTTATGGCCAATTCCTTTAAGATCCTCCAGGAACCGAGCCGAGGCGCTGCTGTAAACCGAACCGTGGTCCGGCATGACGGTAGGACCTCTCATAAGTATCTCAATGAGGACTGGTATGGCTTTAGGTATTACAACCGCTCCTCCATCCAATTTCGCCAAATCCGCGAGAAAAATCGTCTGGCGGGTCCATTCGTACCGCCCCCAAGCGTCTTTTCCGACGGAAAAGTAAGGTAACTCCAGTTTATCCGTGTCCAATTGTGCCATACCTATAGTCGCCGCGGCCTGATTGTATAACCCCGCCACCCGCGCGTAATCCTTGTGGAAAATGGCCAAGAGGCCGCGAGCGGAATTGATAAACCGCGGGAAATTATCAAAACTCGTGGTTATCTCAATTCCCGAATCTGCTCCCGCTTCCACAAACATTTTCAAGGCGCTTGCCCATAACCGGCTTACCGAAACGTCCAACCCGGATCCCGGGGGGATGTGTCTAGTCAAGCCAAAAAGATGATTCCATTTATCCACATCCACTTTGGAATCAACCATAGTCTCCTTAAGGTTTTGGTGGACGATACCCCTCAAATGTTTGAAACGATCTTGCAGCTCGTCAAAACCGATCCCCTCAATAATTCTTTCGCCGTCGGGAACAACGACGCCGAAAGTATCGGCAGAGAAAAAGTCCTCCGAAAACCTTCCGCCGTCTACGCCTAAATCCCGCGCCAATCCTTTCAGGCCGACGTAAGGCGCAACTTCCTCCTGGCCTACTAAAACCCGGCCCAGAAAGAGCGAGGTTTTCATGGCGCTGCTCCAAAAAGATCTTTGGCTGTTGGGTAGAGCGTATTCTTTGACGACTCTGGGGCTGCTTACCGGAACAGCTGACCGGCTAAACTGGTCCACGCTGTGAATCTCGTGAACAACCCTAATTCCCCTGGACCGGAGAACTTTTAACTTGAGCGGCGCGTCCCACCACAAGGCTTGATCGCCGGAAAGCAACGTCTCCATCACAACCTCCTTTGGGTTTTACTGCGGATTAAACTTCTGGGAACTTCAGTTTCTAAAGAACATCGGAAGAGACAAAAGAACCTCTTCCGAGGAAGAGGTTCTTTTGTATTTGCGAGAGATTCTTTAGGATATTAGAAGATATACGCAAAAAGCCAGCCCCTTCCTTGAGAGAGGTTCATATTCATCCAATAACGATGGAGATTGCTTAATTTAACGGGGTTGGATTGCATTTGTTTTATTGTATACGAAGACCATAAAAGAATCAAGCGCGTCTCACCGGGCGTATTCCACCGCCCGGTTTTCCCTGATCACGGTTATTTTTATCTCGCCCGGATATTGCAGTTCCTCCTGGATTTTGGCGGCCATGTCTTTGGCCAGCTGGTGCATGCCGAGGTCGTCAATTTTGTCGGGTATAACAAAAACCCTGACCTCGCGCCCGGCTTGAATGGCATAAGATTTTTCTATGCCTTCAAAACCGTTGGTGATCCGTTCAATGTCTTCCAAGCGTTTAAGATAAACCTCCACGCTGTCTTTGCGCGCGCCCGGGCGGGCCGCCGAAATTGATTCGGCCACCTGCACGATAACGCTTTCCGGAGTTTCATAAGGATATTCGCCGTGATGCGGCTGCATGGCTTTGATCACGTTTTCGTCCACACCGAATTTTTGCAGAATTCTCCGGCCGATCTCCACGTGCGAGCCCTGAACCTCGTGGTCTATGGCCTTGCCGATGTCGTGAAACAGCGTGCCCATTTTGGCCACCCGCACATTGGCGCCCAGTTCGGCCGCCAGCATCCCGGCAATGTGGGCCGATTCCACGGAATGCATCAACACATTCTGGCCGAAAGAGGTGCGGAATCTCAAACGGCCCAGCAACTGAACCAAGCGAGGATCAAGGCCGGTTAACCCCACATCAAACACCGCGCCCTCGCCGGCCTCCTTGGTTTTTTCGTTTATTTTATCGCGGGCCTTGGCCACGGCCTCTTCAATTTTAGCCGGCTGGATGCGGCCGTCTTTAATTAAATCCTCTAAAGCCGTTTTGGCGATCTGGCGGCGGATGGGATCAAACCCCGAAATCATCACCGAATCGGGCGTTTCATCCACCACCACTTCCACGCCGGTCAAGCGCTCCAAGGCCTTAATGTTGCGCCCCTCTTTGCCGATGATCTTGCCTTTTAACTCTTCGGAAGGCAGATTCACATAGGTGGTGGTGACTTCGGAAACCACCGAGCCGGAATATCTCTGCAAAGTAGAAATTAAAATATCTTGAGTTTTTTTCTCAAGTCTTTCCCTGTTTTCGCTTTCCAAGCGGCGGATGTGGTTTAAGAGATCTTCTTGGTGCGATTTTTCTATTTGATCAAAGAGTTCCTCCTTGGCTTTTTCGCGGCTGAGCCCGGCCACCCGCTCCAGTTCGGCTATTTCCTTTAACCGAACGGCTTCCAAATCTTCTTTGGTTTGGGCCACAGCCAGACGGTCACGCTCCAAAACTTCCAGCTTCCGTTCCGCTTCCCCCATCTTCTTTTCCAAACCCTCCTCCCGCTTTAACAACAGCTCTTCTATTTTAGCCAGCTGGCCTTGCCGGCGTTCGGTTTCTTCTTTGGCCTCGCTGATTATCTCGCGGGCTTTTTGTTTGGCTTCGTCTTCTTTTTCCTTAACCTCGGCCCGGGCCTTGTCCACCATCTTGGCCAGCCGGGCCTCTAAGCTACCGGCTCGCCTTTGGGCGATCTGCTGGCGAATGAAATACCCCACTAACAAACCCAGCCCCAGCGCCAAGAGCGCTTGAGGCAAAAATTCTGGCGCGAACATGTTTTATAAAAGTTGTTGGACCGTTACCAAGTTGTGGAAACATAAATGTTATACTCGCAGCCCATGTGTCTTAAACCGAAACAGTCGCTTGACCCATGGAGTAACCGTCTAAACTTCCTTAGTGTAAATTAGCACCTTGACGCTGTAAGTGTCAAAACCCATATTTACAAATATAAATCTTTTAGTTAAAGTAGGTACTGTGAACGGCAAGGTAACTATAACCAAAGAAAAATACCAAGAACTCGTGGAAAAAGCGGGACGGTTTGAAGTTATTCAAAAGCTGGCTTTTGGCGGGCAGGATTTCTTCCAGGAACCAGCCAGCAAAAACATAGCCGTGATAGTTAAAGGCATGGAACAGACCGAAAAATACTCAAAAGCTTTCTTGAAGAGTTTAACTTCCGGATTAAAAAAATCAGCTTACTTTTCTAAATGAAAATCCGCCCTTTGCGAAAGGACTTAGCTGACTATCTGATCAAACGGGCGTTACTCAAACGTTTTGATAAACAAAAGAAACTATTTGAATCCAATCCTTTCCACGCCAGCTTAAACACGGAAATTTTAGAACCAAAAAATTTAAGAGTCTACAGTTTTAGAATAACTCGCAACTGGCGAGCTGTTTTTGTCTACATCGGCCAAGACACAATTGAAATCGTTGATATCAACAATCATTACAAATAAAAACCGCCCCGATGTTTTTACCGGAGCGGGCTGATGTCCAACATTGAATGTTTGACGGAGACGGCTATGCGGGAACAACCTCCGACTTCGAGGGAAAGTACTCCTCGAGCAGGTGGTAAAGAAGATTCTTCCAACGGCGTTTCCCAAAAAAGAATTGTAACAGCCCCGAGTTGAAAACGAGCCACGCGGCCGAGTGATCGATCGCCTCTTCCTTAGTCTTGTCCATCCACGAACTATATTCCTCGCGACTGCGAGGATCGATGAATGACGACGCGAAACCACGAACGGCGAGTTCGCTCACGACACCGGCCAACGCGACGAGCATACAGTCGGAGTGTATTTGACCCGCGCCTTTGTCGATGAGTGTCAGCAGAGTGCCCTCGACATAGTCCATGCCCATACACTGTCGCGACAAGCTCCGTGAACTTGCGTAAGAAGCAAGTAATCGTTCGAACCTGGCAACCGTCTCCTCTTGAGCCCGCTTTTTGGTGTCAATCTCGTCGGGATGCTTGATCCCTGCATCGGCAAACTCTTGCCGCCATTGGATCGTCCCTGCCCGCACCTCGTCGGTAATCGGGTAGAGATCCGGAGCTAAATCGCCTTTCTGGTTGTCTAAAATCGCCCTCACAATCTCTTCGGGAACCGGCATCGCCATGATCTTGTCGTATACCGCCCGTCCGATCTTCGCGATGGTCGGCTCAACGTGCGACTCCATGTGGGATTTGTGCGGGTGGCGAACGCCGGTGTAGTAGGCAGCACAGAGTGTTCCGTGCTCGATTACCTTGAGGCGACGGAGCACTTCCGTGCCGCGCCACGCGGCGATAAGGTTGCGGGGCGATACCAAGCCCCAGATCTGCCCCTTACCATCTTCGTAGAACACACCGACACCACAGTGAAACACATCATTATACACAACGGGAACACATTGAATCAGGCCATCTCCCTTGCCAGTAACCCGAGCCAAAAATAATTCATTCTTGAAAAGAACTCTGTCCTCGTCCATGGGTTAACTCTCCTATTCGATTGGGAATGTACTTCCTTGACTTAATAAGTTGTAGCACCCTAACGCTATAAGTGTCAAAACCCATATTTACAAATATAAGTCTTTTGGCTAAAGTAGGTATTATAAATGGCGGGGCAATCTTAATAAGCAAAGATACTAGAATCAAAATACGCCAATAGCCACCATCAAAAAATCAATAACCAAAGGAGAAGAACTGGTAATCATACCTCGCCGAGAGTATGAAGAGTTGAAATTTTACAAGAAAGAAAATAATAACCTTGATAAAGAACTCTCGGAAGCACTTAAAGAAATAAAACAGGGTAAACTCATTGGGCCGTTTGGGTTAAGGAATTAAAAAAATCTCTTAAAAAATGAGATTATTTTATCCTCCCAAGTTTAAGAAAGAATTCAGAAAAACAAAAATTATAACATTTGGTTTACGATCGTGAACTAAATGTTATATTTTATTCAAATAAAAACCGCCACGGTGTTTTTACCGGAGCGGGTTATTGTCCAACATTGAATGTTTGACGGACTACCCGAGGAACAGCAGACCGCCCGAGTAGAAATCGCAGGCACCAGCGAGGTTGCCCTCGAGACCGAAGTGCGCGTCGCCGCCGCGGGCCTTGAAGTACAACGAGAGCCCGGGGGACAGCCACTGAACGGCCGAACAGTTATAGCCCGGGGTTTTGCCATCCCGAGCCAAGACATCCGGATACATCACCCAGGCCGCGGCCGTGTCCAGACCGCCCGCGAGTAGGAATGACTCCGGCAGAGTAGCCATCTGTTCACGCTGGGCGTGAACAGAATAACCCTGCAGTGGGTTGGGGAAATAAATACCAGCCACCGCCTCCTCCGCCATCCGTGCGAGCAGACGGTCGTGGCGGCTACTGTCCACGATCTCGACCTGACCCTGCAACTCCCCCTGCCGATAGTTGGTGAACGGCTTGGCGAGGTGCAGTGTATAGGCCCGGCCGACCGAGGGAATGAAAATTTCCTCCAGCGCCTGACCGTAGTCGACAACCTCCAGGTGCGGCAGACACACCGGCAAGTGCACACCCTTGAGCAGGTTGGCCAACTGTCTGTCGGCCTTAATCTGTTCCAGCAGCGCCCGGCATTTGGTCTCAAAAGCAACATACGAGAGCAGGTTGGTTCCGGGCGAGAAAGATTCCGCCAAACGATACAGCCGCTTGGCGTAGTCGATGGTGGGCTGAACCAGATGGAAATTGCGGTTCGGGTCGCAGACATTCGCGACCAGACCGCGGGGCGGAATGCGGCGGCCGTGGCGGCCGAAGAGTAACGGCTCCACCGGCCGTATAACCACCTGACCATCAACCACCTCGGCTCTTAGGTCGCCGCTGATCAAGCTGTCAGCGACCAACTCGCCATCGAGCTCGCCAAGCGTGTTGACCAATGCCTCCACACGGCCGGCTGCATAGGCAATCTCTACGGAAGCGTACTCCAACTGGCCTGTCCACTGCGGATACTTGGACATCTCTGTCCCCTTTCTTCTGACTTTAGGCTGAAAGCCCAAAGAACAACTTTGCCTCTGCCCGAGGCCCGAGTTCATCCCTGTTTTAGGATGAAAAAATACTATACCATAGTTAATCTAAAAAATACAAATGTGCGGTAAAATCAGGTCTCAAGTATAATTAAGGAGATGAAACCCGTGGTGCTTTTAATTTTAGACGGCTATGGCATTGGGCCGGCTGGCCGAGGCAACGCCATCGCCCAAGCCCAAAAACCTAATTTGGATTTTGTGGAAAAAAACTTCCCCGCCGTTTTGCTGCAGGCCTCGGGCGCGGCGGTGGGCCTGCCCTGGGGCGAACCGGGCAATTCCGAAGTCGGCCACACCGCCTTGGGCACCGGCCAGCTCTGGCATCAACCGCTGACCCGCATAACCCAAACCATCCAGAACGGAACCTTTTTCAAAAATCCCGTCTTAAAAAAAGCCGCACTGCACGCCAAAGAAAACAACTCGGCTTGGCATTTGATTGGACTTATCGGTTCCGGCTCGGTGCATTCCTATCTGGACCATCTTTACGCTCTGGTAGAAATGGCGGCCAGCGAGCACATAAAAAAAATCTGGCTGCATCTTTCCAGCGACGGCCAAGACAGCCCGCCCAAAGAAGCGGCCACGCTGATTCAAAACTTGGCCGAACGCTTGCATTGGATCGGCGGCGGAAAAATTGCGAGTATCATCGGCCGTTTTTACAGTATGGATCGCGACGGCCATTGGGACCGCGTGGAAAAAGCCTGGCGGCTGATGAGCGAGGGCCAGGGCGAAAAAACAACTGACTTTACAACCGCGCTTAAAAAACAATACAGCCAAGGCCAGAGCGATGAATATATTGAACCTACCATCGGGGTAGACGAATCCGGCCAAACGCTCGGTTTGATAAAAGATAACGATGTGGTTATATTTTTTGATTTTAGGGCGGATCGGGTGCGCCAGCTGGCCCGGGCGGTAATCCAACCCGATTTTAAGGAATTTCCGCGACGCGGGTTAAAAAATATGTTCTATGCCACGCTGACGCTTTACGAGACCGACTTGCCGGCCGAGGTTATTTTCCCCGCCCCGGAACTAAAATACACTCTGTCGCAAATAATTTCGGTTAGTGGCAAAAAACAGTTTAAAATAGCCGAGACCGAAAAATACGCCCACGTGACTTATTTTTTTAACGGCGGCCGGGAGTCGGCTTTCCCCGGCGAAGAAAGGCAATTGGTAAAATCAAGCGCGGCGGTTCATTTTAACGAAACCCCAGCGATGAAATCAGCCGAGGTAGCCGAAAGTTTGGCGGCGGCCATAAAAAGCGGTAACTATGATTTTCTATTAGCTAATCTCGCCAACGCCGATATGGTCGGCCATACCGGCGACCAAGCTGCCACGGTTAAAGCTGTGGAGGCCTTGGACAGCGCCGTGGGCAAAATCGTAAGTGCCGTTTTGGAAGCAAACGGCGCGCTGGTAATCACGGCCGACCACGGCAACGCCGAAGAAAAACTTAACCCCTTAACCGGAGAAGTGAACACCGAACACACCTCCAACCCCGTGCCTTTATATTTGGTTATGAATAATCTAAAAAAAACGGAACCCCGTAGTGAACCGACCGCAGGAGATTCTGCTACTGGGGAGCGGCCCCACGACAAATCGGCCGAGGTCCAAGGTATTTTGCAGGATGTGGCCGCTACGGTTCTGGATTTAATGGGCATTCCCCCGCCCGGCGATATGGACGGCAAAAGCCTGCTGCCGATGTTGTATAACCAGTGAAACTCCATGTCCGTAAGGTTGCAGCATCTTGATCTTATATGTATTCCCCCACCCCAACAATCCCAAATAAGAATCAATCGTGAGATACCCCCAGTTTAGAGTTGTTGGTCTCGGTAGCGGGCAACCGTGATCACCCGCATATTCACCTAATACCGTTTGAATAATAGCATTTTTGAAAAGAAAACCCCCTGTGCGAATTCGCACAGGGGGGTCAAAGGACAAAGTTCAAAGAATCTATAAGCTCTATAGATTCTAAGAACTAACTCGCGAGCACAGCCGAAGGATCGTTGGCACTCCAGCCGTCCCCAAGCCAGAAGCGGCACCAGTACCACCCGCCCTCGTCCCAGTCGAGGCAAAGCGCATAGCGGAAGCCGTCCGGACTGCGAAGGGAGGTGCCGTCAAAGCAGATGTAGGTGATGTTGCCGTTAATCTTCTCCTTCCAACCCTCGGGGATTCGATGCTTGTTCTCCCAGAGGGTCTGGAATATTTGGGCATCCAGGCGGATGTGGTTGGCGGCTTTGAGCCGTCTGATGCGTTCCGTTCC